>NZ_CP029843.1:3390000-3850000 GCF_003233695.1 Marilutibacter maris
TGAAGCCACAGACAACGCACATCCAGGTGCGGTACGGCGCGATGACGTCGGAAACGGACATGGGCGGATAATGAGTGACCGATAGGGCCGCATTGTCACACGGATGCGGCGATGAGGAAGCCGAGCCATGAATCCATCCGTCGCCGCACCGCATCGCGGTGTCTACGCGATCACACCCGACAGCGCCGACACCGAACCGTTGCTGCGGCGCGTCGCGGTGGTGCTCGATGCCGGCATCGCCTGGCTGCAGTACAGGAACAAGACCGCGTCCGCCGCGCTCCGGCACGCCCAGGCCAGCGCATTGCTGCAGGCCTGCCGCGCGCATGGGGTGCCGTTGATCGTCAATGACGACTGGCAACTGGCCGCGCGGATCGGCGCCGACGGCGCCCACCTGGGCGAGGGCGACGGCGACATCGCCCGCGCCCGCGAGGCGCTGGGGCACGACGCCCTGATCGGCGCGTCCTGCTACGACGATGCCGGCCTCGCACGTGCCGCGGTCGCCGCCGGCGCGTCGTATATCGCGTTCGGCGCATTCTTCCCCTCGCCGACCAAGCCCAATGCGCGCCGGGCGGCTCCGGCGCTGCTGGCCGCGACGGCCGGGCTGGGCGTGCCGCAGGTGGCGATCGGCGGCATCACCCCGGACAATGCTCGCCCGATAGTCTCCGCCGGCGCCGACCTGGTCGCGGTGATCAGCGGCGTGTTCGATGCGCCGGATCCGGCCGCCGCGGTGCGCGCCTACCGCGCCTGCTTCGACTGAACGCATTCCCTCACTTCCACAGACATCCCCACGCCATGAACCACGAACGCTCCCACGATCTGTTCACCCGCGCCCAGAGCCTGATCCCGGGCGGCGTCAACTCTCCGGTACGCGCGTTCCAGTCGGTCGGCGGCGAACCGTTCTTCGCCAAGCGCGCCGAGGGCGCCTATCTATTCGACGTCGACGGCAACCGTTACATCGACTACGTCGGTTCGTGGGGGCCGATGATTGCCGGCCATGCCCACCCGGAGGTGCTGGCGGCGGTCGAGGGCACGATGCGCAACGGCCTGAGCTTCGGCGTGCCCAACGCGCTGGAGGTCGACATCGCCGAGGTGATCACCCGGATCGTGCCCAGCTGCGAGATGGTGCGCATGGTCAACTCCGGCACCGAGGCGACGCTGTCGGCGATCCGCGTCGCCCGCGGCGCGACCGGGCGCAGCCGCATCGTCAAGTTCGAGGGCTGCTACCACGGCCACGGCGACAGCTTCCTGGTCAAGGCCGGCAGCGGGGTGATGACCCTGGGGCTGCCGAATTCGCCGGGCGTGCCGGATGCGCTGGCCGACCTGACCATGACGATTCCGTACAACGACTTCGACGCCGCGACCCGGCTGTTCGAGGAGGTCGGCGACCAGATCGCCGGCCTGATCATCGAACCGATCGTCGGCAACGCCAACTGCATCCTGCCGCGCGAGGGCTATCTGCAGCACCTGCGCGAGCTGTGCACCAAGCACGGCGTGGTGCTGATATTCGACGAGGTGATGACCGGGTTCCGGGTCGCGCTGGGCGGCGCGCAGCAGCGTTACGGCGTCACTCCGGACCTGAGCACCTTCGGCAAGATCATCGGCGGCGGCATGCCGGTCGGCGCCTACGGCGGGCGCCGCGAGCTGATGTCGCAGGTCGCGCCGAGCGGCCCGATCTACCAGGCCGGCACGCTCAGCGGCAATCCGGTCGCGATGGCGGCGGGACTGGCGACCCTGGAACTGATCCAGGCGCCGGGCTTCCACGATGCGCTGGAGCGCCGCACCCACCAGCTGTGCGACGGACTGGAAGCGGCCGCGCGCGAGGCCGGCGTTGCTTTCCACACCACCCGTGCACCGGGCATGTTCGGGCTGTATTTCCGCGAGGGCCCGGTCGAGACCTTCGAGGACGCCAAGGCTTCGGACGGCGCGCGCTTCAAGCGCTTCTTCCACGCGATGCTCGAGCGCGGCGTCTACCTGGCGCCGTCGGCGTTCGAGGCCGGCTTCATGTCCGGCGCGCACGGCGATACCGAGATCGCGCACACCATACTGGCCGCGCGCTCGGCGTTCGCCGAGGTCGCCCAGGCGGGGCGCTGAGGCAGGACATACGAGGCGAGCCGCCGCCATGTCGCGGCGTACGCCGCTCCTGCAGAGGCGCTCTCGCAACCTGCGCCGCCGATGCTTGAGATAGCGATGGGCGGTCGCGACGAAGAGGCCCCCACCCGCAGGCCTTGACCGCCTGCATCGAGACACGGAGAGGCCGCGCATCGCGCGGCCTTTTCGTTGGGGGCGGTTGGCGGGACGCCGGTAGGAGCGGGGTAGGCCGCGATCGGGCCTTCATGGGACAGCTTCATCGCGGCGTACGCCGCTTCTACCGGTACGAGTGCGGGAAAGCGGTTGCCGGATCAGCCGGCGACGAAATCGCGCAACGCGGCCTGCAAGCGCGCCATGCCGTCGGCGACGTCGACATCGTCGATGTTCAGCGCCGGCACGAAACGCAGCACGTCCGGACCGGCCTGCAGCATCAGCAGGCCATGGTCGACGCAGCGGTCGAGGATCTCGGCCGCCTTGCCGGCATGCCGCGGCCGCAGCTGGGCACCGATCATCAGCCCACGACCGCGCACCTCCGCGAACAGCCCGAACTCCGCGTCGACCCGCGCCAGCGCAGCGCGGATCGCCGCCGCCTGCCGCTCCACGTTGGCCCGCAGCGCCGCCGAGGACAGTTCGCGCAGGACCACGCGGGCGACCGCCGCGGCCATCGGGTTGCCGCCGAAGGTGGTGCCGTGGGCGCCGAACTGCAGGGTTTCGCTGGCCTTCGGACCGGCCAGCATCGCTCCGATCGGCATGCCGCCGCCCAGCGCCTTGGCCAGGGTGACCACATCCGGCACCACCGCGTAGCCCTCGCAGGCGAACAGGCGCCCGGTGCGCCCCATGCCGCACTGGATCTCATCGAGCATCAGCAGCGCGCCGTGGCGATCGCACAGCGCGCGCAGCCCCTGCAGGAAGTCCTCCGTGGCCGGCATCACCCCGCCCTCGCCCTGCACCGGCTCGACCAGCACCGCGCAGACATCGCCGGCCGCCATCGCCGCCTCGGCCGCATCGAGGTCGTTGAAATCGCTGTAACGGAAACCGCCGGGCAGCGGCTCGAAACCCTCCTGGTACTTCGGTTGCGCGGTCGCGGTGACGGTCGCGAGGGTGCGGCCATGGAAGCTGCCGCGGAAGCTCAGGATCACCCGCCGCTCCGGCTCACGGCCCTGCGCGGTCGCCCAGCGCCGCGCCAGCTTGATCGCCGCCTCGTTGGCCTCGGCGCCGGAATTGCACAGGAACACCCGGCGGGCGAAGCCGCTGGCCTCGACCAGCTCCTGCGCCAGGCGCAACGGCGGCTCGCTGACGAACACGTTGCTGGTGTGCCACAACCGCTGCGCCTGGGCGGTCAGCGCCTCGACCAGGGCCGGATGGGCATGGCCGAGCGCATTGACCGCGATGCCGCCGCCGAAGTCGACGTACTCGCGGCCTCCGATATCGAAGATGCGCGAGCCCCGGCCGCGCTCCAGGACGATCCTGCGCGGGCGGTAGACCGGCACGTAGTAGTCGTCGGCGAGGGCGCAAAGGACGTCGTTGGGAGCGGACATGGGCGTGATGCCAAAGGAGGGAATGCGCATTCTCGCCGATCCACGGGCGGATGCGGCGCGAGGCCGGTCACGGGATGCGGCACGGCAAGATGCGTCACAATCGGGACGACCGGAGGAGACCGATGCGCCTGTTATTCGCCCCGCAACTGAACCCCGCCACCGAGACCGGCTGGCGACGGACGTGGTTCGACATCATCTACCGCCACGACACCCCGCCGTCGCGGAACTTCGACCTGATCCTGGTATTCGCGATCTTCACCAGCGTGCTGGTGATCATGTTCGACAGCGTCCCGCACATCCACCAGCGCTTCTCCGAATCGCTGTACGTGGTCGAGTGGGCGTTCACCCTGCTGTTCACCGCCGAGTACGCGCTGCGCCTGATGGTGGTGCGGCGGCCGTTGCGCTACGCGCTGAGCGTGTGGGGCCTGATCGACCTGCTGTCGATCCTGCCGACCTACCTGTCGCTGCTGCTGCCGGGCAGCCAGAGCCTGCTGGTGGTGCGGATCCTGCGCATTTTGCGGCTGTTCCGCATCCTCAAGCTGACCCAGTACGTCGAGGAGGGCGGCATCCTGATCAAGGCGCTGTGGCGCAGCCGCCGCAAGATCTTCGTGTTCCTGTGCGCGATCATGACCGTGGTGGTGATCTTCGGCGCGCTGATGTACCTGATCGAGGGCCCGCAGCACGGCTTCACCAGCATTCCGACCGGCATGTACTGGGCGATCGTGACGATGGCGACGGTCGGCTACGGCGACATCTCGCCGGAAACGGTACTGGGCCGGTTCTTTGCCTCGATCCTGATCCTGATCGGCTACAGCGTGATCGCGGTACCGACCGGCATCTACACCGCCGAGCTGGCCAGCAGCCTGCGCGAAGCCTCCGGTGCGGCCGGCCATCACGATGCGCGCGGCTGCCCCGAATGCGGACTGGAAGGCCACGACCCCGACGCCCTGCACTGTCGCCACTGCGGCCACCCCCTCCCCGCGGCTATGGGGTGAGCCGAAGGCGCCTGCGAACCACTGGTTCGCGCCTTCGGCGAACGCCCGGCGCGCTGCGCCGGGCCGGGCATGCCTTATCGCGGCACTGCCGCGCGGCCTTGGCGAACGCCCGGCGCGCTGCGCCGGGCAATGCCCTGTTCCAGCGCCGCGCGCCTCACCAACTCCCGGTGTTGGCCATCGACGCCCACGGCTCGGCCGGCGCCAGCGGTTCGCCCTTCTGCAGCAGTTCGATCGAGATGCCGTCGGGCGAGCGCACGAACGCCATGTGGCCGTCGCGGGGCGGGCGGTTGATGGTGACGCCCATGCCCTGCAGGTGGGCGCACAGCGCGTAGATGTCGTCGACCGCGAAGGCGAGGTGGCCGAAATTGCGGGCGCTGCCGTAGTCCTCGTCGTCGTAGTTCCAGGTCAGCTCGACCTCGCTCTCGGGGTTCTCCGGGGCGCCGAGGTAGACCAGGGTGAAGCGGCCCTGCGGCACGTCCTTGCGCCGGGTCTCACGCAGGCGCAGGCCGTCGCGGAAGAATTTCAGGGAGGCGTCGAGGTCGCGGACGCGGACCATCGCGTGCAGATATTTCATCGTGTCGTCCGATGTCGTGGGGGAACGGTTGCGGCGGCGACCGGCGTCACAGGAACAGGTCGGGCAGCAGCGGCCGCCCCGGCGCGACCGCGTAGGCGTCGAAGTCGGTCACACCGGCCTCGCCCAGCACCTCGTCGTCGATCAGGAACTGGCCGAAGAAGCCTGCCGCCGGGCGCGACAATACCGCGTGCGCGGCATCGCCCATGATCTCCGGGCGTCGGCAGGCCTCGGCCTCGACCCCCGGGATCATCCGGATCGCGTCGGTGGCGATCACCGTGCGCGGCCACAGCGCATTGATCGCGATGCCCTGGGGACCGAACTCGGCGGCCAGGCCGATGGTCAGCAGGCTCATGCCCATCTTGGCGTAGGTGTAGGCCACGTGCGGGCCCCACCACTTCGGGTCGAGGCTGGGCGGTGGCGACAGCGTCAGCACGTGCGGATTGGCGGCCTCGCGCAGATGAGGCAGACAGGCCTGGGTGCACAGGAAGGTGCCGCGCGCGTTGACCTCCTGCATCAGGTCGTAGCGCTTCATCGGCGTCTCCAGCGCGCCGCGCAGCCAGATCGCGCTGGCGTTGTTGACCAGGATGTCGACACCGCCGAAGGCGTCGACGGTCGCCGCCACCGCGGCGCGGACCTGGTCCTCCTCGCGGATGTCGCACTGGATCGGCAGCGCGCGGCCGCCGGCGGCTTCGACCTCGGCGGCCACGCTGTGGATGGTGCCGGGCAGCTTGGGGTTGGGGACGCCCGATTTGGCGACGATCGCGACGTTGGCGCCGTCGCGGGCGGCGCGCAGGGCGATCGCGCGACCGATGCCGCGCGAGGCGCCGGTGATGAACAGGGTCTTGCCGGAAAGGGACATGGCGGTCGTCTATCGATGGGGAATGGAGATGGAGCGGCGGGTGAACGGCGGACCACGGCGAACGGGGCGCCGGCTCACGGCTTGGGCCCCTGCCCTTCGTTGTCCTCCCATTTGAGCAGGCGCCGGGTCACGAAGCGGTAAACCGGCTTGCCGGTCGCGAACCAGGCTTCGCGGACCCAGGAGTGGCGCTTGAGCACGCGCCGCTCGACCGGGGTCAGCGCGTCGGGACAGTAGGTGCGCTTGTGCTTGAGCAGGTGGCGCAGATCCTCGCGCGCGAGCAGGCGCATCCAGCGCGAACGCGGATTGCCGCGCACCGCCAGCTGGAAGTCGATGATGCCGGGACTGCCGTCGGCCAGCACCAGCCAGTTGGCCTCCTTGGCCAGGTCGTTGTGGGCGACGCCACGCCGGTGCAGGGACTGCAACCGCCGCCGCGCCTGGCGGAAGTAGGTCAGGTCGCCGCGTGGCGGGCGCTGGTACATCGCCGCGCCGTCCATGTAGCTGCGGTCGAGCCGGCGCCCGTCCCAGCGCAACAGCTGCGGCACCGCCTCCAGCCCGACCACCGCCTGCAGTCCGCGGGCCTCGCGCCGGGCCAGCCACCAGGCCGGCAGCCGCAGCCACAGCGGCACATGGGCCAGATCGCGGCGGACGAACAGCCCATGCGCGTCGCGCATCAGGGCGATGCGGCCGAAACTGTCGGCCTTCAGCGCGGAAACTTCGGAGGGGATCGCGTCGGAGGACATGCCCAGAGTCTAAGCCCCTCGGGCGCTCGGGGTGATTGCCGGGTGCCGCCGGAACGCGAATGCGGCCACATCCGCACCAATGACCTACGCCAATGCATGGCGCGTCCCTCATAATCTGTCGATGGACTCGGCCTGGATCGAAAGCGCGACCGCCTGGATCGCGGCACACCCCATCGCGGCGGGCGCGTTGATCTTCCTGATCGCCTTCTGCGACGCGCTGGTCATTCTCGGCATCTTCGTACCAGCGCTGCCGCTGCTGTTCGCGGTCGGCGCGCTGGTCGGACTGGGCCACATCAACGGCCCCTATGCGTTGGCCGCCGCGGCCGCCGGCGCCTTCCTCGGCGACGCGGTGAGCTACTGGGTCGGCCGGGTCTGGGGCCCGCAGCTGCGGCAGACCTGGCCGTTCTCGCGCTATCCGCAATGGCTGGACCGGGGCGAGCTGATGTTCCGGCGGCGCGGCGCGATGAGCATCGTGATCGCGCGTTTCGTCGGCGCGGTGCGGCCGTTCGTGCCGGCGATCGCGGGCATGCTGCGGATGCCGCTCCCGCGCTACCTGGTGCCGAGCCTGCTCGCCTCGATCGGCTGGGCGGGCCTGTTCCTCGCCCCCGGCTGGATACTGGGCGCCTCCTACGAGGCGGTGGCCGCGGTCGCCGACCGCCTGGCAATCGTGCTGGGCACCCTGCTGGCGGTGCTGGCGCTGGTCTGGGCGGCGGTGCTGTACACCTGGCGCTGGTTCGCGGCCCATGCCGACAACCTGCTCGCCCGCGGCCTGTCCTGGACCCGCAAGCACCCGCGCCTGGGGCGCTACGCGGCGGCCCTGGTCGACCCCAACCGCCCCGAATCGCCGTCGCTGGTGATGCTGGCGGTGTGCCTGCTGGCGATCAGCTGGGCCTGGTTCACCCTGCTGGCGACCCTGCTCGCCAGCGGCGGACCGCTGGCGGTGGACCAGGCCATCCATGCGTTGATGTGGAGCCTGCGCAATCCGCTCGCCGACCGCCTGATGGCGGGACTGGCCAGCCTCGGCGACACCGCGGTGCTGGGTACCGCGTCGGCGGTCACCCTGGTCTACCTGCTGTGGCGGCGGCGCTGGATGGCCGCCGCGCACTGGATCGCGGCGATCGTGTTCGGACTGGTGCTGACCGCGCTGCTGGAAACCGCGATCGACATGCCGCGCCCGCCGACCGCGCCGGCCGGATTCGGTTTTCCGTCGGTGGCGGTGACCATGACCACGGTCGTGTTCGGCTTCTTCGCGGTGCTGATCGCGCGCGAGCTGCCCGGGCGCAAGCGGGTCTGGCCGTACCTGGTCGCCGGCATCGCCACCGCCCTGATCGGCTTCGCCCGCCTGTACCTGGGCGCGCACTGGCTCAGCGACCTGATCGGCGGCAGCCTGTTCGGGATCCTGTGGCTGCTCGCGCTCGGCCTGGCCTACCGCAGCCACGTCGCCCGCTCGTTCTGGATGCGACCGTTGGCGTGGATGTTCTACGGCAGCTTCCTCGCCGCCGCGCTGTGGCACGCACCGCGGGCGGCGGACGGCCTGCTGGCCAAGTTCGAGGCCGCCGCACCGTTGCGGATCGTCGCTGCCGAGCGCTGGTGGAACGACGGCTGGGGTGAGCTTCCCGGTCGTCGCGACGAGAGCGACGCGCGCCGGCGCTGGTTGCTCGACATGCAGGTGGCCGGACCGCTGGCGCCGCTGCAGGCGGCGCTGGAGGCCGAGGGCTGGCGGGTGCAGCCGCAGGCGGACTGGACCGCGACGATCGGCCTGCTCGACGACGACATCCCCGCCATCCGCCAGCCGGTGCTGCCGGCGACCCTGGACGCGCGCGCGGAGACGCTGCTGATGCTGCACGATGCGCCGCCGGGCGCGGACGATGGCGAACGCCTGTACGCGTTGCGGCTGTGGCCGGCGCCGGTCGCGCTCGACGACGGCAGCCCGCTGTGGCTGGGCTCGACCCAGCGGCTGCACCTGGCGCGTCCGCTCGACGCCGCCGCACTGTGGCGACCGGAGCCGGACGACGGCGAGGCCTTCGACCAGGTACGCGATGCACTGTCGGACTTCGCGCCGATCGAGCAGCCGCACCCGGACACCGGGCAGCCGGTGCTGCGGCTGCGCACCCGCTCCACGACGCGGTAGTCCGCGCCGGTGGCTCCCGGCGGGCTCAGGGCAGCAGCGACAGGACCTGTTGCAGGCGCTCGTGGGGGTCTTCGATCTGCAGCAGGGCCTGGCGCTGGGTGTCGTGCAGCGGCAGCATCTCGGCCAGCCGCCAGCCGACCCAGGCGGCATCGTCGAAACGCTCGTTCGGGGCGCTGGCGTGCTCGCCGCCGAACTTCTCGATCACTTCGTGCAACAAGGTCGCCAACAGGCCGTGCTCGGGCCGCAGCGGCTCGACCGCGTCGGCCCCGCACCAGCTGATCTCGGCCACCTGCAGGCCGTTGTCGCGAACCCGCACCCGGTGCACGTGGAAGCGGCGCCGCCCGCGCACCCGCAGGGTCAGCAGGCCGTCGTCGCCGGTGCCGAAGTCCTCGATCGCCGCCTCGGTGCCGTAGGCGGCCGCCGAGGTCACGGTGCCGGCCTCCTCGCCCTCCAGGATCATGCAGACGCCGAAGCCGCGGCCGGTCCGGCTGCAGTCGCGGACCAGGTCCAGGTAGCGCGGCTCGAACACGCGCAGGCCCAGCGCGGCCCCCGGCAGCAGCACCGCGTGCAGGGGGAACAGTCCGATCGTCTCGATGGGCGTGGTCGGCTCCGGCATCGCGACCAGTGTACGCATCGGTGTCAAGGCGGCGAGAGGACACGCCATGCGCCGCCGCCCAGCAGGGGGCGTCGCGCCCCCGGCCGGCCATCGCCGTCGCAGCGTACTCAGCCAGCGCCCTCGTCCAGTGCCTCCAGGAAACGTCGCGGTGCGCCGTCGAAGCCGCCGTTGGACATGAACACCACATGGTCGCCGTCGCGCACCCGCTCGCACAGGCCGGCGATCAGTGCATCCACGTCGGCCACCGCGACGCCTTCGCCGCGCAGCGCCGACACCACCTTGCCGGCGTCCCAGGCCAACTCCGGGCGATGCAGGAACAGCACCGTGTCGGCGCCGTCCAGCGACGGCGCCAGCGCCTCGGCGTGCGCGCCCAGGCGCATCGAGTTGCTGCGCGGCTCCATCGCCACCACGATGCGCGCGTCGCCGACTTTCGCGCGCAGGCCGGCCAGGGTGGTCCGGATCGCGGTCGGATGATGGGCGAAGTCGTCGTACACGGTCACCCCGCGCGCCCGGCCGAGCAGCTCCATGCGCCGCTTGACGCTGCGGAAGTCGGCCAGCGCCGGCAACACCCGCGTCAACTCGACACCGACCGCGGCGCAGGCGGCCAGGGCGGCGAGGGCGTTCATCACGTTGTGCCGGCCCAGCAGCGGCCAACGCACCTCGCCGATGTCCACGCCCCGGTGCAGGACGACGAAGTGGCTGCCGTCCTCGGCCAGCAGCCGCGCGCTCCAGTCGAATCCGGCCTGTCCGTCCGCCCGTGCGCCGGCATCCAGGCCGAAGGTCTCCACCGGCGTCCAGCAGCCCATCGCCAGCACCTCGGCCAGACGCGGGTCCTCGCCGTTGACGATCAGCCGGCCGCGGCCGGGCACGGTGCGCACCAGATGGTGGAACTGGCGCTGGATCGCGGCCACGTCGGGAAAGATGTCGGCGTGGTCGTATTCGAGATTGTTGAGGATCGCGACCAGCGGCCGGTAATGAACGAACTTGCTGCGCTTGTCGAAGAACGCGGTGTCGTACTCGTCGGCCTCGACCACGAATTCGCGCCCGCTTCCGATCCGCGCCGACACGCCGAAGTCCTCGGCGACGCCGCCGATCAGAAACCCCGGTTCGCGCCCGGCCGCCTGCAGCAGCCAGGTCAGGATGGTGGTGGTGGTGGTCTTGCCGTGGGTGCCGGCGACCGCGAGGGTGTCGCGACCGGGCAGGACCCGTTCGCTGAGCCATTGCGCGCCGGAGGTGTAGCGGCGCCCGTCGTCGAGGACCCGCTCGACCGCCGCATTGCCGCGCGACAACGCGTTGCCGACCACGATCTCGTCGCAGTCGTCGGAGATGTTCCCGGGCAGGTAGCCCTGCTTCAGCGCGATGCCGAGCCGCTCGAGCTGGGTCGACATCGGCGGATAGACCGCCTGGTCGCTGCCCTCGACTTCGTGACCAAGTTCGCGCGCCAGGGCGGCGACACCGCCCATGAAGGTACCGGCGATGCCGAGGATGTGGAGTTTCAAGCGAAGGGTTCCCTGAGTCTATGGAGCACATGCTGTGGAGCGCGTCCTAGGGTAACGCCGAAGGCCGTGTCCGGGGTCATGCCCGGTGTCGCCATGGCCTTCGCCAGCGGCCGCACAACCAAGCCGCACAACCAGGCCGGACAACCGGGACGTCACCGCGGACCGTGGCACCGGCAACATCCATGGCCTGACCCTGCCGCCCCCTTGAGGCGACCGGACCGGTCAAACGAAAACGCCCCGGCATGCCGGGGCGTTCTCATCCGTCGCTGCGCCCGACGGCGAGCGGCCAGTCGGCTCAACCGACCTCGCGGACCGGCTCGATCGCCTCGACGATGCGGGTGAACACCTGGTCCATCGAGCCGACGCCGTCGACCACGGTCAGCTGGCCGTGCTGGCGGTAGAACTCGATCACCGGTGCGGTCGAAGTGTCGTAGACATGCAGACGCTTGCGCACCGACTCGGGATTGTCGTCGGCACGACCCTCGGCCTGGGCGCGTCCGGCGATGCGCTCGACCAGCAGCTCGGTGGCGACGTCCAGCTGCACCGCGAAATCCATCGGCTGGCCGATCCGGGTCAGCAACGCGTCCAGCGCGTCGGCCTGGGCCAGGTTGCGCGGATAGCCGTCTAGGATGAAGCCGCCGGCGGTGTCGGGACGCGAGAAACGGTCCTCGAGCATGCCCAGCAGGATCGCATCGCTGACCAGCTCGCCGCGGGCCATCACTTCCTTGGCCTCCAGTCCCAGCTTCGAGCCTGCCGCCACTTCCGCCCGCAGCAGGTCGCCGGTGGAGATGTGGGGCACCTGCAGGTGATCCTTGAGACGGGCCGCCTGGGTGCCCTTGCCGGAACCCGGCGCGCCTAGAAGTACCAATCGCATCAACTTCGCTCCACAGAGAAGAAAACCGGGCCCGCATGTCCCGGCACCGCGGCGCTACACTGGCGCCAGCCGTGGCCCGACGGGCGAAACGGCGTCCAGCTTACCCTATCGATGGCCCGTTCATGGCCCTCGCCGGCAGGATTCTGGCGCCATTTGCGGGCAAAGTCCGCGAATATCGACCATCGGACCGTCTCCACCCCCATCCAAGACCTCCGCGAGGGAGCCGACATGGCCCAGGGAACCCTGCTCTACGCCCAGTCCGGCGGCGTCACCGCCGTCATCAATGCCACCGCCTCGGCGGTGATCCAGGCCGCCCGCACCAGGCAGGTCCGGGTGCTGGCCGCGCGCAACGGCATTCTCGGCGCCCTGCGCGAGGAGCTGATCGACACCTCGAAGGAGAGCATCGCCACGATCCGGGCGCTGGCGCACACCCCCGGCGGCGCGTTCGGCTCCTGCCGGGTCAAGCTCAAGTCGCTGGAGGAGGACCGCGCGAAGTACGAACGCCTGCTGGAGGTTTTCCGCGCCCACGACGTGCGCTACTTCCTCTACAACGGCGGCAACGACTCCGCCGACACCGCGCTCAAGGTCTCGCGGCTGGCGGCGGAGTACGACTACCCGCTGACCTGCATCGGTGTGCCGAAGACGGTCGACAACGACCTCGCGGTGACCGACTGCTGTCCCGGCTTCGGCTCCGCGGCCAAGTACACCGCGGTCTCGATCCGCGAGGCCGCGCTCGATGTCGCGGCGATGGCCGAGACCTCGACCAAGGTGTTCGTCTACGAGGCGATGGGCCGCCATGCCGGCTGGCTGGCTGCGGCCGCCGGGCTCGCCGGCGCGGATCGCGATGCCGCCCCGCACCTGATCCTGTTCCCCGAACGCCCGTACGTGGAGGCCGACTTCTTCGCCAGGGTCCGCGAGACCGTCGAGCGCGTCGGCTACTGCGTGGTGGTGGCCAGCGAGGGCATCCAGACCGCCGACGGGCGCTTCGTCGCCGATGCCGGCGGCGGCCAGGACTCCTTCGGCCACACCCAGCTCGGCGGCGTCGCCTCGTACCTGGCCGGCCGGGTCAAGGACGGGCTGGGCTACAAGGTCCACTGGACCCTGCCCGACTACCTGCAGCGCTCGGCCCGCCACCTCGCCAGCAAGACCGACCTCGACCAGGCCCAGGCGGTCGGCCGCAAGGCGGTCGAGTACGCGCTCAAGGGGATGAACGCGGTGATGCCGGTGATCGTGCGGAGCTCGGATGCGCCATACCGCTGGAAGATCGAGCCGGCACCGCTGGAGAAGATCGCCAACCGCGAGAAGAAGATGCCGGCCGGCTTCATCCGCCGCGACGGCTACGGCATCACTCCCGCGGCACGCCGCTACCTGGAGCCGCTGATCCGCGGCGAGGCACCGCCGCCCTACGGCCGCGACGGCCTGCCGAAGTACGTCTCGCCGAAGAATGCGATGGTGCGGAAGAAGCTGGCGGACACCAGTACCCAGTAGCAGGAATGCGGGACCTACTACGCCCAAGGTTCGATCACGATGAGGTACCGGCCGGACGCAACCGCCCTCAACGAAGTCCTTGGCAAGTCCGGACTCACCCAACGGCGTGACCCGGCCGCCATCCATGCCGGGCGGAGAGTTCCACTCTTCACTCTCCGCGAGTCCATCCTCCACCGCCCTCCCCCGGCAAACATCGCAACCACACATGCCCGCTTTCCGCCAACGCGGTCGCCAAGCGGGCACGAGCCACCCTTATCGCAGGCTCACCGTCCCTCCTCACCTATCGCAAACGTCCGGGCCGATAGCATCCGTCGCCCGTCGTGCCCAGCGACGTTCCCCCAACCAGGAGCATTCACATGAAAGGACTCATGCTGTCCTTGAGCTTCGTAGGCGCGCTCGCCAGCCTCCCGTCGGCGCAGGCGCAGACCTCAAAAGCGCTCTCCGGCGCGTTCACGTATTTCGGCTACAGCGGCACCAACGAGGTGATTCCGGTCAGCCAGCTGCCTGCCTTCCTGGACGAGCTTCAGGAGCTTGGCAACGACACGATCATCATCGCCCAGACCCGCGCCACCCGCGCCGGACAGGGCTGCACCTACTACGCCACCGAGTTCGAGTGGATCAAAGGCTTTCCGGGCAAGCTCGGCAACGTCCTCGACGAGGCCCAGTCGCGCGGAATGAAGGTCTACGTCGGCACGACCCTGAGTTCGCAGCAGTGTCCGAAGTTCTGGGAAAGCGGCAACACCCGGGGAGTCGAGGAGGATGTGCGGACCAACATCGCGGTACTGGCGAACCAATACCGCAGCCATCCCGCATTTGCCGGCTGGTACATCCCGGACGAGCCTGGCATTCCCGATCTGTCCAAGTACAACTACTACAAGCGGATCACCTCCGCCCTGAAAGCTCTGGCACCCGGCAAACCGGTGATCGTCGCTCCGTACTTCCCGAACCAACCCAATCTGCCGTCCCCCTCCAGCCTCGCCGATACAGCCGCCAGTTTCCGCAGCTATACCGGCGTCGACATCCAGGCCTGGCAGGACGGCATCGGCGCCATCCCGGGAACGAAGCTGTTTCACTGGGAGCGTCCCGGTTACTCGTCCGAGCAATACTACGAGGCGCTGGCGGCAAAGCTGGGAGCCGAGGCCCTGTGGGCCGACATCGAGGTGTTCAACTATGGAACCCCACTGTTCAACAGCGCCGGGCTGACCGGCGGGTATCGTGCTGCGTCCGCACGCCGCATCAACCAGCAGTTGTGGAGCGCCCGCTCGGCGGGCAAGCGGGTTTCCTGGCTGCATCAATGGCATATGTCCGAGCTCGTCGGTCCAGCCAATGGCTACGTGGAAGCGCCGCGGTTGCGAGGCACCTATCGCGGCACTTACGGGATCGGCGGCGCACATTCGCTGATCTCACTCAACCACCAGAACTACACTTGGCTGTCCGCGCCAAGTCCGACCTACCCGGATAGCACCGGCTACGAACTGTTCGACCGCCGCACCGGCGATCCGCGGAACCCCCAGGACTCTAGCTGGATCGGAATTCCGGGAGCTGGGGGCACGGCCCGCGTGCGCGTCGACCTCGGCAGTGCCAAGACGATCGACTGGATTGGTGTTCACACTCTCTCCTACCCCGCCTGGGGTATCCGCAGCCCGGTTTCCGCCGACCTGTACTGCGGCGCTACTACCTCGAGCATGACCAAGGTCGCCACACTGACGGCGCCGTTCACGGCAGCGGCCCAGGACAGCGTGCAGGAAGAAGAGTACGTACTGGGCAACCGGACTCCGCTCAATGCCAGTTGCCGCTACTTCGAACTGCGCGCGGCTACTGGTGGAAACTGGGTGTTCCTCAGCGAGATCGAACTCGCTCGGGACTAGTCATCGAGCCTCAACTGGCCGGCCCCCCGAACGGGGCGCCGGCCAGCGCCGATCTCATTCCTGGGCGCAGGGACGCCCCTCGACCGTCATCTCCGCGGCGAACATCGGGACCCGGTCCCTCGCCGCGCCGGCGGTCTGCTTCGAATCCTGCAGATAGATCCGCGAGCGGCCCTGGGCATCGAGGTCCGGCGGCGAAGCCGTGGCCGGCTTGCGCCAAACCCGCACCACCGCCTGCTGCCCGGCGCACGCCGCACTGGGCACCCGGATCAGATCGTTGAGGATCCAGCCATTGGCAACGCCCGGGTCGGCCCTGGCGGCATCGACGAAGCGCGCACGCGGCTGGCAGTTGGCGCTGGTGCGGACCGCCGCGAACCGGTACGGCTCGGCCGCATCGCCGGTGAACGCCCCCTCCAGGCGGGCGCAGGCCTCGGGAATCGTACGCAGCGAGTGCGCGCTGCCGACCGCCTGCGGCGGCGCGACCGGGCGCTCGATCTCCGGCGCCGGTCCGGCGGCGAACGCCGACGCGGCGGTGGCGAGCATCGGCAGCAGGATCAGGATCGGAACGGAACGCATCGGCGGACTCCTGTGGAACATGGACCAGGACATGGGCCAGGAGGCTGGCACGCCCCGGCTGAATGCCGGATCACCCCGTCTGCGGCGGGCGCCCCGCGATCGCCGGCACGAAACCCGGCCAGGGGCGAGGCGGAATCGCCTCGACCTGTGCGATAGTCGGGACCGTTGCCCCCATCGGCCGCCGTGAGGCGCTCCCGCAACGCTCACAAGAAGAAGGTTCGAAATCCGAAATTCCACTTAGGTCCACTCCGGGGAGGGGTTCATGTTGGAGCAGTACGGTTTGACCATGGCGCTGGCCTGCGCCGTCATCGCGATCCTGTACGGGATCATCTCCGCGCGCTGGATCGGCGCGCAGCCCGCCGGCAACGAACGCATGCAGCAGATCGCCTCGGCGATCCAGGAAGGCGCACGCGCCTACCTCAACCGGCAATACATGACCATCGCCATCGCCGGTGTGATCCTGCTGCTGGTGATCGGCTTCACCCTGGGCTGGACCACCGCGATTGGCTTCGCGATCGGCGCGATCCTGTCCGGCGCGGCCGGCTACATCGGCATGAACGTGTCGGTGAAGGCCAACGTCCGCACCGCCGAGGCCGCGCGCAAGGGCATGGGCCCGGCGATGGACGTCGCCTTCCGCGGCGGCGCGATCACCGGCATGCTGGTGGTCGGCCTGGGCCTGCTCGGCGTCGCCGGCTACTGGGCCCTGCTCGGTCGCATGGGCGTCTACGGCGAACCGGCGCTGCACGCGCTGGTCGGCCTGGCGTTCGGCTCCTCGCTGATCTCGATCTTCGCCCGTCTCGGCGGCGGCATCTTCACCAAGGGCGCGGACGTCGGCGCCGACCTGGTCGGCAAGGTCGAGGCCGGAATCCCCGAGGACGACCCGCGCAATCCGGCGGTGATCGCCGACAACGTCGGCGACAACGTCGGCGATTGCGCGGGCATGGCCGCCGACCTGTTCGAGACCTACGCGGTGACGGTGATCGCGACGATGCTGCTGGGCCACCTGATGGCCGGCGAGGTCGGCGCCGCCGGCGTGCTGTATCCGCTGGTCCTGGGCGGCGCCTCGATCATCGCCTCGATCATCGGCGCCTTCTTCGTCAAGGTGAAGGCGGGCGGCTCGATCATGGGCGCGCTGTACAAGGGCGTGATCATCTCCGCTGTGCTGGCCGCGATCGCGTTCTATCCGATCACCACCGCGCTGATGGGCGACAACGGCCACGGGGCGATGAACATCTACTACTGCGCCCTGATCGGCCTGGCCCTGACTGGCGCGATCGTCTGGATCACCGAGTACTACACCGGCACCGAGTACGGACCGGTGCGGCACGTCGCCCAGGCCTCGACCACCGGTCACGGCACCAACATCATCGCCGGCCTCGGCGTATCGATGAAGTCGACCGCGCTGCCGGTGATCGCGGTGTGCGCGGCGATCTGGGCCTGTCATGCGCTCGGCGGGCTGTACGGCATCGCGATCGCCGCCACCGCGATGCTGTCGATGGCCGGCATGATCGTCGCCCTCGACGCCTACGGCCCGATCACCGACAACGCCGGCGGCATCGCCGAGATGGCCGAGCTGCCGTCGGAGGTGCGCGACATCACCGACCCGCTCGACGCGGTCGGCAACACCACCAAGGCGGTGACCAAGGGCTATGCGATCGGTTCGGCGGCACTCGCGGCACTCGTGCTGTTCGCCGACTACACCCACAACCTGCAGGCCAGCAATCCGGGCGAGGTGTTCACCTTCGACCTCTCCGACCACTACGTGATCATCGGCCTGCTGATCGGCGGCCTGATCCCGTACCTGTTCGGGGCGATGGCGATGGAGGCGGTCGGCCGCGCCGCCGGCGCGGTGGTCGAGGAAGTGCGCCGTCAGTTCCGCGAGATCCCCGGGATCATGGAAGGCACCGGCAAGCCGCAGTACGACAAGGCGGTCGACATGCTGACCAGGTCGGCGATCAAGGAGATGATCGTGCCGTCGCTGCTGCCGGTCGCGGTTCCGGTGGTCGTCGGCCTGCTGCTGGGGCCCAAGGCGCTGGGCGGTCTGCTGATCGGCACGATCGTGACCGGCCTGTTCGTGGCGATCTCGATGACCACCGGCGGCGGCGCCTGGGACAACGCCAAGAAGTACATCGAGGACGGCAATTTCGGCGGCAAGGGCAGCGAGGCGCACAAGGCCGCGGTCACCGGAGACACCGTTGGCGATCCCTACAAGGACACCGCCGGTCCGGCGATCAATCCGCTGATCAAGATCATCAACATCGTGGCGCTGCTGCTGGTGCCGTTGCTGTAGCGCTTCGCAACGCCAACCACGGTGCCGCCCGACCGATGCGGCGGCACCTCCCCGCAAGGACCCCGCCACGGCGGGGTCCTTGTCTTTCGGCCCGACGCTTCGCGCCGGAAACCTCCCTAGACGGATCGTTTACATCCGCCCGGTATGGTGGTCTGGTGAGCGGAGAAACTGTGACGCAGCTCTCCTCCACCTTTCTCGACACTTTCAAGGGGGAAGTTTCATGGGCTCGATGTCCTGGTTGTCCTCATTGCAGAGCTCGCTTGGCGGGTACCTGCCTTCGATTCTCGGCGCGCTTGCCATCCTGCTGCTCGGCTGGATCGTCGCCCTCGCCGCCAGCGCGGCGACCCGCAAGGGGCTCGCCAAGCTCGGCACCAATCAACGGCTGTCGGCGCAGACCGAGAGCACCCTCGATTTCGAACGCATCGCCGGCCGGGTGGTGTTCTGGGCGATCCTGCTGCTGGCGGTGATCGGCATGTTCGGGGTATTGCACGTGGACGGCGTGTCCGGCCCGCTGTCGACCCTGGCCAACACGGTGATGATGTACCTGCCGCGCCTGCTGCTGGCGATCGCCCTGGCCGTGATCGGCTGGCTGGTCGCGACCCTGGTGCGCACCGTGGTCAACAAGGCGCTGGGCGCGACCCGGGTCGACGAGAAGCTGTCCGAGGGCGCCGACATGCGCCCGCTCTCCGACACCATGGGCAATGTCGCCTACTGGCTGGTGCTGCTGCTGTTCCTGCCGGCGATCGTCGGCGCGCTGCAGATCGAAGGCCTGATGGTGCCGTTGTCGTCGATGACCACCGAGCTGGTCGGGATGCTGCCGAACCTGTTCGCCGCCGCGATGATCGGCCTGGCCGGCTGGATCATCGCCAAGGCCGTGCGCGGCCTGGTCAGCAACCTGCTGGTGGCGACCGGGGTCGACCGCTTCAGCGCGCAGAGCGAGGCGACCCGCGACCTCAAGCTGTCCCAGCTCGGCGGCACCCTGGTGTTCATCCTGGTGATCGTGCCGACCCTGATCGCCGCGCTCGACGCGCTGCGGATCGAGGCGATCTCCGGACCGCTGACCGAGATGCTGAACATGTTCCTGGCCGCGGTGCCGCACATCATCGCCGCCGCCGCGATCCTGATCATCGCCTGGTTCGTCGGCCGCTTCGTCGCCGACCTCGCCACCCGCCTGCTCTCCAGCCTCGGCTTCGACCAGTTGCCCGAGCGGTTGGGCTTCGGTCATGCGCTGGCGGCGGGCAGCGACGCACCGGCGACCGACGGTACCGACCAGCTGCGCCGGCTTTCGCTGTCCGAACTGGGCGGCCGGGTGGCGTTGTTCTTCATCATGCTGTTCGCGACCGTCGAGGCCGCCCACCGGGTCGGCTTCACCGGCGTGCGCGAGCTGCTGGAGACCTTCATCGAGTTCGGCGCCAACGTGCTGCTGGGCCTGGCGATCTTCGTGATCGGCTACTGGCTCGCCAATCTCGCCAGCGCCGCGATCGAGCGCGCCAACCCCGGCAACAGCGTCGGCCTGTCGCGGATCGCACGGGTCGCGATCCTGGGCCTGGTGCTGGCGATGGGGCTGCGCGCGATGGGCATCGCCGACGAGATCGTCAACCTGGCGTTCGGGCTGGTGCTGGGAGCGGTCGCGGTCGCGATCGCGCTGGCATTCGGCCTGGGCGGCCGCGACGCCGCCGGGCGCCTGGCCGACGACTGGGCCGATCGCCACCTGCGCAAATAGCCGCGCAGGCACGCGCTACAGGCCGTCACCACCGGGGCCCCGCGATTGCGGGGCCCCTTTTCGTTGCCGCGGGCCGGTCCTGCTGCAGCGCAACAGCATCCCGCGTAAAATGCCCGCCTTCCCTCACCCCTCCGCCCCGACGCCGTCGCGGCGGACCCAGCAGTCGGAGCATCAGCATGGGCCTGGACCTCGTCTCCACCGGCAAGAACCCGCCGGACGAGATCAACGTCATCATCGAAATCCCCAAGGACGCCGAACCGGTCAAGTACGAGGTCGACAAGGCCTCCGGCGCGATCTTCGTCGACCGCATCCTGTCCACGCCGATGCGTTATCCGTGCAACTACGGCTACGTACCCCACACCGTCTGCGGCGACGGCGACCCCGCCGACGTGCTGGTGATCCTGCCGCTGCCGCTGGTGCCGGGCTCGGTGATCCGCTGCAGGCCGGTCGGCGTGCTGAAGATGAGCGACGAGGCCGGCAGCGACGAGAAGCTGCTGGCGGTGCCGGAAGCCAAGATCTTCGGCGGCTACGCCCACATCGAGGACATCGACCAGGTCTCCAAGCACTGGCTGGAGCGTATCGGCCACTTCTTCGAGCACTACAAGGACCTGGAGAAGGGCAAGTGGGTCAAGCTCGAGGGCTGGGGCAACGCGACCGAGGCCAAGGCGATCCTCAACGACGCGATCAAGCGCTACAACGACACCGCCGAGGCCGACAAGCCGAAGTTCTGACAGCGGCGGCGAACGCCGTTCGTCCGCAGACAGAAGGCCGCCTTCCCGGGCGGCCTTCGTCGTTCCGGCGGCCTGCTCAGGCGTTGTCGCCCATCGCGCGCTGGCCACCGGCGTCGGCACCGACCGGCTCGGACGCCGCCACCGCGACCCGTCCGATCATCATCGTCATCGCGCCATACCAGTCCAGGTGGTTGGCCATCCGCACCGCCTGGGCAGGGCCGCGCACCTCCTCCAGATACTGCTGCAAGCGTGCCCGGTAGGCGTCCAGTCCGGGCTCGGAATCGCCGAAACGCGCCCACAGCCCGCGCCAGGCGCGGATGAAGCGCAAGGTGATCTGCTGGACCTGGGCCAGCGCCGGCCCCGCCGCCGAGTCGGCGAACAGGATCGCGAACAGCGCGTTGAGCTCCCACGGACTCATCACCCGCGGCACATTGTGTTGCTCGCATGCGATCTCCGCCGCCACGTCGGCATCGACGCCCAGCCGCCGCGGCTGCCATTGCGCGGGCGACGGATGGCCCGGCGCGCGGCCTCGGGAGACCAGCTCCCAGAACCCGTCGCCGCCGACGGTATCGACCACCAGGTGGATCCGCGAGGCGGTCGCGTCGTTGAGCACCCGGTGCTGGCGCCAGGTGTCGAAGATCCAGCATTCGCCGGCGGCCATGTTGATCGCCGCCTCGCCGCACTCGAAACGCACGGTCGGCTGGGTCACGATCGGCACGTGCACGCGCACGCGCTCGGCCCAGTAGTACCCCTGGTCGACGTGGCGGGTGACCTCGGCATTGCCGGCCAGCCGCATCAACCGCGAGCGGCCGACCGTCGCGCCCAGACTGGCGATCACCCGGCCCAGGTACCCACAGGCCCGCAGCGCCGGCGTCGGCCGCATGGTGCCGGAAAAGGCCTCATTGGCGGGATCGCCGTCGGCGGCGACCAGCGGCAGCATCGAGTTGCCCGGAAAACCCTGCGGGTGCGGCCGCCACGGGGCCTCGCCCAGCGCCTCGACCTCGTCCGCGAGCGCGGCGGCATCGAAGCACAGCGGCAGCTGGATGAAGGGGACCTGCAGTTTCATGGCGACGACCGGGTTGGCGGGACCGTCCCATGCTACCGGCTGGACCGCTCCGCTCCCACCGCCGCAAAAAACTACGGCCCCTTGCGGGGCCGTAGGTGTTGCTCAGCGGTGCCTCGATCAGAAGCGCTGCTGGTACTTCAGGTACAGCATGCGACCGATGTCGAAGCCGCCGTAGTACGAGTAGCCGGAGTTCGGCTGGTCGTAGTTCGGAGCCGCGAAGTGATCGAACACGTTGTTGGCGCCGACCGCGACCGAGGCGTTCCACGGTGCGTTCCAGCGGACCTGCAGGTCGTGGAAAGCGGTGGAGCCCAGCTCGTTCATCGGAACGATGTTGCCGCCGGTGTCCGGAGCCGAGTAGTCCGGCAGGCTGCAGCGGTCGTCGAAGTAGCACTTCTCCTTCACGCCGGAGTAGTAACGCACGCCCCAGGTGACACCCCAGTCGCCCTTCTCCCAGGTGAGATTGGCGTTGGAGCGGACCCGGAAGTTGCCCTCAAAGCCATTCTGCTGCTGCGGAGCGCCTTCCAGGTTGTCGGTCTTCAGCTCGTTCTTGGTGACGTAGGTGGTCAGCCAGGCGAGCGAGAAGCGGCCGTAGTCGGTGTCGATCCGGTAGTTCAGGTCGAAGTCGTAGCCTTCGGCCTCCTGGTAACCGGCGTTGCGGGTCGCGTACAGCAGGGTGCTGATCTGACCGGTGACCGGGTCACGCACGAACGCATCGGGGCCCAGGTTGTCGCAGCGCGACTCGATACCGCGGACGTAGCAGTCGTCCAGGATGTCGGTCGGGCTGTCGGCGACGATGGTGTTGTCGATGCGGATGTTCCACCAGTCCAGCGACAGGTTCAGGCCTTCGACGAAGTCGGGGCTCCACACCACGCCCAGGGTCTTGGACTCGGAGGTTTCCGGCTGCAGGAACGGATTGGCGCCGGAAACGAACGGGACCGGCGTCTGGGTGTCCGGGCCGTCGGCGAGGCCGTCCGGATCGCTGGCCGGCTGGCGGTAATCGACCGGGACGTCCTGCAGGCAGCGGGCGCTGCCGCCGACCGAACCGAACAAGGTGTCGCAGGGATCGGTGTAGTACTCGAAGCTCTGCGAGCTGCCGCCGTACAGATCGGCGATGGTCGGAGCGCGGAAGCCCTCGGACCAGGTACCGCGGACCAGCAGCGAGTCGATCGGCTTCCAGGTGAAACCGAACTTGCTGTTGACGGTGTCGCCGAAGGTGTCGTAGTCCGAGTAGCGGCTTGCGAGGGTGACGCTCAGCTCCTTCGCGAAGGCCATGTCGGACAGGATCGGCACCAGCAGCTCGGCGTAGACCTCGTCCAGCGCGTAGCGGCCACCGGTCGGGCCGGCGGCCAGATCGGTCGAGGTGCCGGTCTGGGCCAGCGCGTCCGGCGAGAAGTAGCCGCTCTCCGAACGGTGCTCGTAGCCGACCGCCAGGCCGACGTCGCCGGCGGGCAGGCTGAACAGCGAGCCGCTCATGTTGGCGTAGTAGACCTTGGTGGTGGTCTCCGACAGCGCCTGGCCCGGCAGGTACAGGTAATCCTGCACGGCCTTGTCAGCCAGACCGCCCTGGCCGGTCACGCCATCGGGAACCAGCGGGTTCCACGGGGTGCACGCGCCCGGACCGAAGCCCAGCGGGATCGGGTTGGCCGCGGTGCCGCACTGGGCCACGCCATCACCGTTGATGAACGACGGGCCGACCGCGGCTTCCACCGCCGTCAGGCTCAGGTTGCCGGTGCTGATCTGCTTGCCTTCGTTCTGGTTGTACAGATAGCCAGCGTCCCAATCCCAGAACTTGTCGCCGATCTCGAACGAACCGATGAACGCACCGGAGAAGCGGTAGGTGGTCAGGCTGTTCTTGACCTCACGCGGCACTTCCCAGCCACGGCGCCAGAAGGTGACTTCCTCGCCCGGGAGCGGGTTGTACACGCTGTCGGCCGACATCGAGATGCCGAACGCGTTGGAACGGAACGGATAACCGGCGTTCTGCGCGAACGAGTCGCGATCGGTGTACAGGATGTCGGTTTCGAAACGGACGTTGTCGGTGATGTCGTAGCTGCCGCTGGCGAACAGCGAACGGCGCTCGACGCCGGAGTACACGGTCGAGGCCAGCGCCGGGTTGGTGCTGTCCAGGGCCGGATCGTACGGACGGTAGTTGCTGAAGTCGCTGGCGTCGCGGTTCTGGCCGTCGCGGATCAGGGTCCAGGCATCGCCGTTGGAGTCGTACAGGGTGCCGTACTGGCTGATCGAGGACAGGCCGCCCGGACGCGGAGCGGACTTCTCGCCGGTCGGGAAGCGGTCGCGTGCGAACCAGCGGTCGCGCGCCCACACCGGGTCTTCCTTGGTGTACTCGACGCCGAAGGTCACCGAACCACGGTCGCCGGTCTGGCCGAGGATGAAGGAGTACTGCTCGCGGGTGCCATCGCCCTGGTCGTACTGGCTGATGTAGGCGTTGGCTTCGGCGCCTTCGAAGTTCTTGCGGGTGATGATGTTGATCACGCCGGCGACCGCGTCGGAGCCGTAGATGGTCGAGGCGCCATCCTTCAGCACTTCGATGCGCTCGACCATCGCGGCCGGGATCGAGGCGACGTCCTGGAGGCCGTCGTTGGTGATGCCAAGGCGCTTGCCGTTGACCAGGATCAGGGTGCGGTTGGCACCGAGGTTGCGCAGATCGATGTACTGGCCACCGACCGACTCGCCCGAGGACAGCGGCGAGGTGCGGCTGATCGCCGGAGAACCGACGGCCGAGATGTTCTGCAGGATGTCGGCAACGGAGTTGAAGCCCTGCTGCTCGATGTCCTCACGGCTGATCGACAGCACCGGCGCCGCGGTCTCCATATCGACCTGACGGATGCGCGAACCGGTCACTTCGATGCGGTCGAGCGTGGTGGCCTGGCTGCCGGTGTCGGCTTCCTGGGCACCGGCGATGACCGGAGTCAGCGCGAGGGCAATGCTGGCCGGCAGCAGGCCGACGCGCATCGCGGAACGCAAGTGGTTCATCTATCTCTCTCCAAAAATATCGTTATGGGCGTGTTAAAACGCCCAGTCACGTTACGTTCCGGTCCGCAAGCTTGCTTTGCCGGCAACGACGGGAGACTTTGCCGAATCGGTCTGCGCGGCATCGGCGCGGTAGCGGCTGGCGGACATTCCGTAGCGTGCGCGGAACGCGCGCGCGAAGCTGCAGCAGTTGTCGAAGCCGCAGGCGGCGGCGACCTCGCCCACCATCATCTCGGTGCCGGCCAGCAGTTCGGCGGCCTGCTCCAGGCGCATGCGCGCGGCGGCGGCCTGTGGGCTCTCGTCGTAGAGACCGTGGAAGGTCTTGGAGAAGTACCAGCTGGAGAAGCTGGTCAGCTCGGCCAGCTCGCTGATGCGCACGACACGGTCGCAGTTGCCTTCCAGATACAGGTGCGCGCGCTGCAGGCGACTGAACACCTGACGCTTGCGCACGCGCGAGCGTCCCGGGCAGCGGGCGACGCGGGCGGCGATGTCGCGCTGGAAGCCGACCAGCTGCAGCAGCATCGGCCGCAGCGTGGCCATGTCGATGCCGTCGTTGGCGGTGGCGCGCGCGCCGACCTCGCGCCACAGACGCAGCGCGGTGCGCGCATCGCGCAGCGAGATCTGGCCGCGACCGGCGTACAGCCCACAGTCGGTGAAGCGGATGATCGCCTGCAGCGCCTCGGCCGACAGGCTCAGGCCGATGCACAGGCCGTGGTGGTCGGCCTGGACGTTGGGACGGGAATCCTTCTCGAACGCGATCCAACGGCCGCGACGCAGCCGGAACTTGCCCTCCTTGGCCTCGACCCACGAGCTGCCACGCAGCTGGATCCAGATCGAGAACTGGTTGCCGGCCAACTGCGCGCTGCCCAGCCGCGACACGCCGACACAACTGCTGGCGGCGCCCTCGGGGGATTCAGATTGCACGGACTGGCCACGGTCGGCCCAAAGCACTTGCTCCATTGGCTCACCTCGCTTGCAGAGAATGAGCAATGGATTTGCCCGAATCGGGCGCGATTCGCCTGACAAAAGGCGTAGAACTATGCGAATTCTGTCGGGAGCCTGTGCCGAAGGAATTCCGAAAGCATTTTATTTTTTGGAATCAATCACTTGATCCAACCCGGGACCTCGACCCGCGGCGCCTCCGAAGGCGCCGAATCGATCCCCATGAGGCCGATGTCGGTGCCGTCGTCGATCGCCTGCGCGCTGAACACCGCGTCCAGGCGCGAGGAACTGCTGAACGAGGTGGTCGCGCTGAGCCGGTCGGGATTCAGGCAGCGGCCCGTCGCCGGCGTGGACGCATCCCCGTCCGGCACACCGATCGGCCGCAGGCTGCTCAGACAATCCGCGCGCGGTTCCAGATAGTCGATGCTGCCGTCCTCGGCGACCGCCCAGGTCTGATAGCGCCAGCGGGTCGGCTTGTCCCGATCGACCATCCGGATGCTGTCTTGCGCCAGCGACAGGTCCGCCTGCCACAACCCGTCCGCCGACAACCGCGTGAACAACACCCGCTGATTGGCGCTGTCGACCCGCGCGTGCGAGACGTCCTCGATCTTGCCCAGCACCTTCCACGGCGTCTGGCTGCGGTCCAGCAACGCCAGGCAGAGCCGGTCGTCGGGGTCGCGCACGGTCATCAGGATCCGGTCGGGCGACGGCGTGTACATCGCCTGCAGGGTCCGGAAGCGCGGGCCGGGCATCGGCAGGAAGCTGACCTGGCCACTGGCGGCGACGACCTCGAACACGCCCTTGCGGCCGTCGTCGTCATGCCCGACCACCAGCATCCGGCGACTGTCGGGCGACCACTCCGGACGGCTGTGCGTATCCGGATGCACGTCCTCGAGCTGGCGCAGGCTGCGCGGATTCTCCAGGTCGGTCCACCACAGGTGGAAGTGCCCGGAACGATCCGAGCTGAACACCAGTTGCCGCCCGTCCGGCGCCAGCGACGGCATCGTATCGCGCCCGGAGGAGGCGAACAGGTGCTCGCGCCGCACCGGCCCGGAGGCTTCGCTGCGATTGACCCGGAACAGGCCGAACTGCGGCCGCCGGCGCACGAACGCGAGCACCCCCGCGCGCTCGGCGACGGCCGGAGCCTGGGCATCGTCCAGGCCCAGGTCGCTGATCCGGCGGCTGGCCAGGTCGAGCCGATAGAGCCGGGTCTCGCTGTCGATACGCCGCGCGAACACGATCCCGCTGCCGTCGGGCAGCCAGTCCCAGCCACGGAACTCGCCGCCGATGTCGGTAAGACGCTCGGGCCTGCCGCCCTCGGCCGGGATCCGCCACAGATCGCCCAGCTGCGGGTTGCGCACGAAGCCGACCCAGTGGCCGTCCGGCGAGTAACGCGGCGCATGGTCCAGCGCGGTGCCGCGACTGGGGTAGCGCAGCTCGCTCCAGCGGCCGCTCTGCAGGTCGAGCAGACGCAGGCCGGTGGCGTCGCTGTCGCTGCCCATGCTGCCGAACACCAGCGCGCGGCCGTCCGGCGCCCAATCGAAGCTGAGCAGATCGTCGCCGTTGCAGCTGGCGACGCTGCGCTCGCCACCGCCGCCGCTCGCGGCCATCACCAGCACCTCGCAGGCGCGGCCGGGGCCGTAGCGGATCCAGGCGATCTCGCGCCCGTCCGGCGACCACGAGGGCAGCCGATCGGACACGCCGCTTTCGGGGAAGCTGATCTGGCGCGGCTGCGACGAGTTGGTCGTCTGCATCATGATCACCGTGCCGCGGCGTTCGGGCAGGGTCGCGGCATACGCGACCATCGACGCATCCGGCGACAGCGTCGGCGACAGTTCGAAGCCGGGCGCCGAGGTGAGCAGGCGGTACGGGCGGTCCGGCGAGGCGGCGACCACCGTCGCCGCGTCCTCCCCCGGTGGCGCGGCCGGCGCCCGCATCAACAGGAACGCGACCAGCGCGACCGCCATCACCGCCGCGACCAGGCTGACCAGCACCCGCTCACGCAGCCACCAGCGGACCGGACCGTCGGCCGGCGCGGAGGCGACAGCATCGCGGGCGGTGTCCGTGGCCTGCGGCCCACCGGCCGCGATCGCGCCGTCGACACCGTCGGCGTCGGCCGCCGCGCCCGCATCCAGCCAGGCGACCGGGGCCAACAGTCGGTAGCCGGTCTTGGCGATGGTCTCGATGTACTGCGCATCGCCACGCTTCTCGCCGAAGGCCTTGCGCAGCTGGGTCACCGCCTGGGTGATGACGTCGTCGGTCGGCAGGGTATCCGGCCACACCTCGGCCAGCAGCGTGTCGCGGCTGACCACACGGCCGCCATGTCCGACCAGCACCCGCAACACGCCCATCGCCTTGGGCGTGATCCGGCGGGGTCGCCTGGCGTCTGGCGCGCTGACTTCGCGCAGCGGCACGTCGACGACGCAATCGCCTACGCGCAGCCGATCGGACGGCAACGAGGTTGGTTCGATGGGGGGAGACATCTCACCTGCAATACTGAACAGGGTGGCCGGGTCCGGCATGTGCCAAAAGGTCCTGCCATGGATCGGACAAGCCACTGGCCAGATCCGGCAAACAACCCTGGCGCGTGCGGACTAACGCACCGCGGCCGTCAATTCTAGCTTGTTGGCACTGGCCCGCAGCGCGGGTACAGGCTCCAGGCCCTCTCTCGCCGACGTCTCATTATGCTGAGGTTCAACATTGGCGCCGAAAGGCGCCTTTTTTTTACCCCGTCGGCCCGCCACCTCCGGTAGCGGGCCGCTCCGCGGCCCGGATCGCCTCCCCGCGACCCGGACAGACGCATCCCGCTCAAGCCTTGCGGTAGACCTCGGCGCCCTGCTCGCGGAACTCGGCCGCCTTCTCGGCCATGCCCTCGGCCAGCGCCGCCTGCTCGTCGACGCCGTGCTCGGCCGCGTAGTCGCGCACGTCCTGGGTGATCTTCATCGAGCAGAAGTGCGGACCGCACATCGAGCAGAAGTGGGCGACCTTGTGGGCGTCCTTGGGCAGGGTCTCGTCGTGGTACTCGCGGGCACGCTCCGGATCCAGGCCGAGGTTGAACTGGTCCTCCCAGCGGAACTCGAAGCGCGCCTTGCTCATCGCGTTGTCGCGCGCCTGCGCGCCGGGATGCCCCTTGGCCAGGTCGGCCGCGTGCGCGGCGATCTTGTAGGCCATCAGACCCTCGCGCACATCGTGCTTGTTGGGCAGGCCCAGGTGTTCCTTCGGGGTCACGTAGCAGAGCATCGCGGTGCCGTACCAGCCGATCATCGCCGCGCCGATCGCCGAGGTGATGTGGTCGTAGCCCGGCGCGATATCGGTGGTCAGCGGGCCGAGCGTATAGAACGGCGCCTCGCCGCACTCGCGCAGCTGCTTGTCCATGTTCTCCTTGATCAACTGCATCGGCACGTGGCCGGGGCCCTCGATCATGGTCTGCACGTCGTGCTTCCAGGCGACCTTGGTCAGTTCGCCCAGGGTCTCCAGCTCGCCGAACTGGGCGGCGTCGTTGGCGTCGGCGATGCTGCCCGGACGCAGGCCGTCGCCGAGCGAGAAGGCCACGTCGTAGGCCTTCATGATTTCGCAGATCTCCTCGAAGTGTTCGTAGAGGAAGCTCTCGCGATGGTGCGCCAGGCACCACTTGGCCATGATCGAACCGCCGCGCGAGACGATGCCGGTCACCCGCTTGGCGGTCAGCGGCACATAGCGCAGCAGCACGCCGGCATGGATGGTGAAGTAGTCCACGCCCTGCTCGGCCTGTTCGATCAGGGTGTCGCGGAAGATTTCCCAGTTGAGCTCCTCGGCGCGGCCGTCGACCTTCTCCAGCGCCTGGTAGATCGGCACCGTGCCGATCGGCACCGGCGAGTTGCGGATGATCCACTCGCGGGTCTCGTGGATGTGCTTGCCGGTCGACAGGTCCATCACCGTGTCCGCGCCCCAGCGCATCGACCAGACCAGCTTCTCGACCTCTTCGGCAATGCCCGAGGACACCGCCGAGTTGCCGATGTTGGCATTGACCTTGGTCAGGAAGTTGCGGCCGATGATCATCGGCTCGCTCTCGGGGTGGTTGACGTTGTTGGGGATGATCGCGCGGCCGCGGGCGACCTCGTCACGGACGAACTCGGGGGTGATCAGCTTCTGGATGCTCGCGCCGAAGCTCTCGCCCGGATGTTGGTTCAGCAGATGCGCCTCGCGGATCGCCTCCATCCGCTGGTTCTCGCGGATCGCGATGAACTCCATCTCCGGGGTCACGATGCCGCGGCGGGCATAGTGCATCTGGGTCACGTTGGCGCCGGCGATCGCGCGGCGGGGCGGACGCCGGTTGCCGAAGCGCACGGCGTCCAGCTTGGGGTCGTGCTCGCGACGACGACCGAACTCCGAGCTCAGGCCCTCCAGCACCTCGGTGTCGCCGCGCTCGGCGACCCACTCCGCGCGCAGCGGCGCCAGTCCGGCGGCCAGGTCGATCGTCGTCTCCGGATCGGTGTACGGACCGGAGGTGTCGTAGACCGCCAGCGGCGCGTTGTCCTCGCCCCCGAACATCGTCGGCGTGCGCTGCAAAGCGATCTCGCGCATCGGCACGCGCAGGTCGGGACGCGAGCCCTCGACATGGATCTTGCGCGAGCCCGGAATCGGGCGGACGACGTCGGCCGACAACTTGTCGGCCTGCTCGAGGAGCTGGGAGGGAACCGCATTCATGTGTTTCGTCCTGTGACACGCCCAACCGGGCAGGGACGAAGCGGGCGGCGTCGGCACGGCCACGGCCGTCCCGGCGAAGCTTCCCTACGGCGGTCTCAACCGCATCAGGTTCGAAGGGTCTGTCTCAACCGGCGCCATGGCGGCCGGTACCCCCGCTTCACCGCACATTAGACATGGAAAGCGGCGGCGACGCCAATCGGCCGGCACCCGCCGGGCATGAGCGTTCGCGCACGGTCCGCGAGCGTTGGGGCACCGGCAGCGACGGCCGCAACCGCAACACTGGCCTCCCCCTCCCGAGGAATCGTGCCGATGCTTCCCCCGCTCCGATCGTCCCTGCTCCTGGCCGCCCTGCCGTCGCTATGGCTGGGGCTGGCGCCCATGCCCGCCGCCGCCGACGGCTTCACCCTGAGCAGCCCCGATCTCGAGGCCGACCGAAGAGTCGATGCGCGGCATGTCTACGACGGCTTCGGCTGCAGCGGCGGCAATCTGTCGCCGGCACTGAGCTGGCGCGACCCGCCGTCCGGCACGCGCAGCTTCGCGATCACCGTGTACGACCCCGACGCCCCGACCGGCAGCGGCTGGTGGCATTGGGTCGTCACCGACCTGCCTCCCGACACCCGCGCGTTGGCCCGCGGCGCCTCCGGCGGCGGCCTGCCCGAGGGCGCGGTGCAGACCCGTACCGACTTCGGCACGTCCGGGTACGGTGGCCCGTGCCCGCCTCCGAGCCGGTCGCACCGCTATCGCTTCACTGTCTGGGCGCTCAAGACCGACGGACTGGACCTGGACGCCGGCGCCAGCGGCGCGATGGCGGGCTTCCTGATCCGCCAGAACGCGCTGGACCACGCCGAACTCGAGGTGCGCTACGGCCGCTAGGCCGGCTGTGGCAGGATCGACGCATGCTCACCGCTGCCGCTCCCGTTCCGGACACCCCGCCCGCGGCCGGCGTGCGCCATCAGCGCAACCATCGCGACGATCTGGTCAGCGGCAGACGGTTGCATGCCCGCAAATCGCATGCGCTGCGCAATGTCGGCGTGCCGCAGTTGCTGATCGTTGGCGTCGAGGAAGGCCACAAACGGGTGTACTGGCATGAGCGCCAGTATCGTGGCGGCCGCGACGACCTGATCCTGCTGCGGCCGGGCGAGCGCTACGGCATCGACAACCGTCCTGGCGCGCACGGCTACCGTGCCGAACTGATACAGCTGTCGCCGGCGTTGGTGGCCGACTTCCGCCGCCACCACGGCGGGCTGATCGACGCGGCGCTGCAGGACACCGCCGAGATACCCATCAGCGTGCATCGCGACCGCCATACCGGCCAGGCCTGGCAATCGCTGCTGGCCGCGATCGAGGAAGGCGCGCCGGCGCCGCTTCTGGACCAGCACGCCCGCACCCTGCTGCTGTGCCTGACCCTGGCCGGCGCGGCACGGGCACTGCTGCCCGGCCGCGAGGCGCCCCTGATCCAGCGGGTCCGGCAGCTGCTGAACGACGATCCGGGCCGCAACTGGAACATCGACGAACTCTCGAACCTGACCGGCATGGCCGCCTCCACCCTGCGCCGTCACCTGTCCGCGCAGGACCAGGGTTTCAGGACGATCCTGGAGGACGCCCGCCTCAGCGCCGCACTGGACAGCCTGCAGAGCACTCGCGACAGCATCGGCCACATCGCCCACGCGGTCGGATACGCGTCGCCATCTCGATTCGCGATCCGCTTCCGTCGCCGCTTCGGAATATCGCCCAGCGAACTGCGCGCGGCCCTGTAGACCGCGCGCAGTCCCGCCTCACGGATTGTAGAAATAGCCCGCGCAGTACCGGTAACCGTTCTTGCTCAGATAGAAGCGGCTGCAGTTGGTGTCGTAGCTCTGATTGCTGATCGCGGTGATCTGGAATCCGGACAGGTAGACGCCGTTGAGGTGGTAGTGGCTGCCGTTGTACTTCAGCGACCAGTGCTGGTGCGGGCCGGTCGAATGGCCGCCGTTGCACAGCGCCTGCGCCTGGGTGTTGGCCGGGTTGGCGATCGCGGTATTGGCCGAGACGCTGGCACCGGTGCCGTAGCGGATGTTCATCAGGTGGTAGTAGCTGGTCGACCAGCCACCGCCGTGGACGACCTCGGCGAAGCACGAGGAATGCCGCTTGAAGCTGCCGCCCGCCGACGCCGACACCCACTTGTCGCCCTGGTAGCTGCCCCAGCCGCCGCCCTGGTGCATGTCCAGCGACGACATCGGGTAGCTTCCCGAACCCGTGGTGGTGTGGGCGCCTCCGACATACCATTGCTGTCCGCGCGGGAACGGAAACTGCAGGAAGCCGTTGGCGGGTCCGGCCAGCACCGTCGCATCGGCGCCCGCGAAGCGCGGCGACGGCTCTGCGGCGCGGCGCGGCTCGTTGAACAGTCCGGCGTAGACCTGCTGGAACTCGATGTTGCCGCTCATTGCCGCGCCCGCGGCTCCCGCGCCCGAGCGGGCGAACAGCGACTGCAGCGGATTGGTCCGGGCCAGGGTCGCCGCACCGCGCGCGTCGATCGCATCGGGCTCGTACATGGCCTCGCGCAGGGCCAGCGCGACTTCGCGGGTCTGCTCACCGAAGCCACGCTGCCTGCCGATCGATCCGAACGGCCGGCTCATCGCATCGGCCCTGGCATGACGTCGCGTAACCACCCCGCTTTGCTGCTCCATCAACGCGATCAACACCTTGGGACTGACACCGCTGTAGCCGGCCCAGTGCGAGATCGTCTCGCCATGGCGCGACAGATGCGGCGCGCGCCTGGCCAGCCAGGCATCGATGTCGAAATCGAACATCTCGTCGTAGCTGTAGACCAGATCCTGCGCCGACAACCCCGCCGTCGCGGTGGCCGCGGGTTGCGCCGCATGCACACTGAGACCGATCGCCGCGGCGATGCAGCAGGCCAACACCGACACGCTTGCCTTGGAGTTCGCTTTCATTCCTTTTTCTCCGAGTGGACGAATGGGCGAATCAGCGCGCCAGCCCCGGCCGTGGAGCCCGGCACCGGCACGGGGCTTCCGGCCAGGCTCCCGTGCCGTCACTGGCGGTCTTTCGCCCTCGAGGACGCGCCAGCGGGGCCACTGTGTCAGCCGCCGACAGCCGATTCCGGGATCGGGTTCCGGTTGTTGGTTTCAGTTGATACCAGTTCCACGAACTGGAACTGACTCTTCAGATCTCTGATTACATTTTTAGATATGTGTCCGCCCTGGCATCCAAACCGCGAAAGAACCTTCTAAAACAAGCATCATCAGCGCTCACGAGGACATGAATTTCTGGGCACCAGGTTACGACCCGACATCTCGACGGAGCACCGGGCGCAGTCGTGGCGAGGCCCCACTCCGTGTCGACACTCGCGCAAACCGTGTCCTCACCGACGCCGCCGGCATGAGCTGCCATCGCCACGATGCCCACGGTTACAGGGCTGCCGGACGATGGCGGAATCCCCTCTTGACGCGCCGCACAAACTGCGGTTATTGCTATCGCCCATGCACGCCGTCCCCGCCACCTGCCGCATCGCGCGCCTGCCGCAAGGCCGGAGTACCGCCGCGCATGCGCAGGCGGCGCTGATTACCGGTACCGGTACCACCACTCCCCGAGTGGTGCGGACGGGCGTGTCCAGCTGATTCCCACGCCACTCCGCACCCCGGACCGGGTGCGGATCGAGGCACCGGGTTCGAATGCGGAGCTCCATCCAAGGAAGCCCGCCCGATGTCCAGCCAGCCAGCACCCGCACTCGAACAGGCCGCCGCCGCGGCTCCCGCGCGCCCGCGCCGTCACGCCCACAAGTTCGGCGGCAGTAGCCTCGCCGATGCCGAGCGCCTGCGCGCCGCCGCGGCGCTGAGCGACGACGCCGCCGCCGCGGCGCGCATCGTGGTGGTCTCGGCGATGCAGGGGGTCACCGACGCCCTGGTCGCCCTCGCCGACGCCGCCTGCGGCCTGCGCGACTGGCAACCCGACTGGACGTTGCTCGTGCAACGCCATCTCGACACCGCCGACGCCCTGCTCCCCGATGCCGCCGTCGCCGGGGCGGCCAAGGCCGCGCTCGAGCACGAGCTGGAGGGGTTGCGCGAGCGCCTGGCCACGCTGGCCGCCGGGCACGGCGACGACAGCGACCGGGCCTGGGTCCATGGCCTCGGCGAAGTGCTGTCCTCGCACCTGCTGCACGCCGCGCTTGGCGGCGAGGACGCCGGCTGGGCCCGGCTGGACGCGCGCGAGGTGCTGTGCGTGCATCCGGGCGAACTCGGCGTCGCGGTCGACTGGGAAGCCTCCCGCGACCGGCTGGCGCGATGGCGGCAACGGCATCCGCAAGAACACGTCGTCGTCACCGGTTTCGTCGCCAGCGATGCGCGGGGCCGTCCGACCACGCTGGGACGCAACGGCAGCGACCATTCCGGCGCGATCTTCGCGGTGCTGTTCGGGGCCGATGAACTGACCATATGGACCGATGTCGACGGCGTGCTGTCGGCCGACCCGCGACTGGTGCCGGACGCGGTCTGTCTGCCGATGCTGTCGTACGCGGAGGCCTGCGAACTGGCCTACTTCGGCGCCCGGGTGCTGCATCCGCAGACGATGGCGCCGGCGATCCGCCACGCGCTGCCGATCCGGATCCGCAATTCGCGGGCTCCGCAGGCGCCGGGCACCCTGATCAGCACCGTCTCGCGCGGACCCGACGGGCTGCACGGAACCCCGGTCAAGGGCCTGAGCCTGGCCGAGGACCTGGCCCTGCTGGAGCTGTCCGGAGCCGGCCTGATCGGCGTGCCCGGCACCGCCGAACGCATGTTCGCGGCGCTGCGCCAGGCCGGGGTCTCGGTGATCATGATCTCGCAGGGCTCCTCGGAACACTCGATCTGCTGCGTGGTGCGCCAGGCCCAGGCCGAGGCCGGGCGCGCGGCGGTGGTCGAGGCCTTCGCCGAGGCGATCGGCGACGGCCAGGCCCAGGGCGTCAACGTGACCCCGGACATCGCGGTGCTGGCGGCGGTCGGCGACGGCATGGTCGGCACCCCGGGCGTGGCCGCGCGCCTGCTCGGCGGACTGGCGCAGGCGCGGGTCAACGTCCGCGCGATCGCGCAGGGCGCGGGCGAGCGCAACATCTCGGTCGCGGTCGCGGCAGGCGACGCCCAGCGCGGGCTGCGCGCGGCACACGCGGCATTCTGGCTGTCGCCGCAGACGCTGTCGGTCGGCCTGATCGGCCCCGGCAACGTCGGCCGCACCCTGCTCCAGCAACTGGCCGAGGCGGCGCCGCGCTTCGCCGCCGGCGCCCTGCACGGGCAGAATCTCGACCTGCGCGTGCGCGCGATCGCCAACAGCCGGCGGATGCTGCTGCATCCCAGGACCCTGGATCCGGCCAGCGCCGCCGACGACCTGCGCGACGCCGGCGAACCGCTGGACCTGCAGCGCTTCGTCGCCCACGTCCGCGCCGAGCACCTGCCGCACGCGATGATCGTCGACTGCAGCGGCAGCGATGCGGTCGCCGCGCACTACGCCGAATGGCTGGCCGCCGGCATCCACGTGGTGACCCCGAACAAGCACGCCGGCAGCGGCCCGTTGCCGCGCTTCCAGGCGATCCGCAGGGCCAGTCGCGGCGGCGGCCAGTTCCGCTACGAAGCCACCGTCGGCGCCGGCCTGCCGGTGATCCGCACCCTGCGCGACCTGATCGACACCGGCGACGTGCTGCACGAGGTCGAGGGCCTGTTCTCCGGCACCCTGGCCTGGCTGTTCAACCGCTTCGACGGCAGCGCGCCATTCTCCGAGCTGGTGCTGGAAGCGCGAAGACTCGGCTATACCGAGCCCGACCCGCGCGACGACCTGTCGGGCATGGACGTCGCCCGCAAGCTGGTGATCCTCGCCCGCGAGGCCGGCCGCGAGCTGTCGCTGGACGATGTCGCGATCGAGAACCTGGTGCCCGAACCGCTGCGCGCGCTCGACCTCGACGCCTTCCTCGCCCGCATCGACGAGTTGGACGCACCGCTTCAGGCTCGCCTGGAGGCCGCCCGCGCCGACGGCGGCAAGCTGCGCTATCTCGCCCGGCTCGACCGCGACGGCCGCGCCGACGTATCGCTGGTGGTGCCGCCGGCCGGCCATGCCAGCCTGTACGGCCGCCTGACCGACAACCTGATCCAGTTCCGCACCCTGCGCTATCCCGACAACCCGCTGGTCGTGCAGGGCCCCGGCGCCGGTCCGGAGGTCACCGCCGCCGGCGTGTTCGGCGACATCCTCGCGATCGCGCAGACGCTCAACTGAGCCTGCGCGGATGCACGCCCCCACCAAGAACCGAACGCGGAACCGCCTCATGAACGATGCGATCATCGAAGACCCGATGGCTCCTGGAGAATCCCGCTTGCCCGCCCAGACTCCGCCCCCGCTGCAGGCCCGCGCGTTCTCGCCCGCCAGCGTCGGCAACATCGGCGTCGGCTTCGACCTGCTCGGCCACAGCATCGACGGTCCGCGCGACATCGCCACGGTCCGTCGCATCGACGCGCCGATGGTCCGCATCGCCGGCATCGCCGGCGACGTCGCCGGCGTCGATCAACTGCCGCTGCAGGCACCGCGCAACACCGCCGGCCAGGCCCTGATCTGCCTGCGCGAAGCGCTGGGACTGGCACACGGTTTCGAGCTTTCGCTGGAGAAGGGCATCCCGCTCGGCTCCGGGCTGGGCGGTTCGGCGGCCTCCTGCGTGGCGGCCCTGGTCGCCGCCAATGCGCTGCTGGACACCCCGCTGGACCGCGCCGCGCTGTACCGCTTCGCCCTCGATGGCGAGTCGGTGTCCAGCGGCAGCCGCCATGGCGACAACGTCGCGCCGATGCTGCTCGGCGGCGTGGTAATGGCCACCCACGATCGGATGATCGCGTTGCCGGCGCCGGACTGGCTGCATGCGGTCGTGGTCCATCCCGACCAGGTGCTGGAAACCCGGCGCGCGCGCGCGGCGCTGGCCGACCCCTACCCGCTTCCGGTGGTGGTACGGCAGAGCGCGCACCTGGCGCTGTTCCTGACCGGCCTGCAGCGCGGCGACGCGTCGATGCTGCGCGAAGGTCTGGTCGACCTGCTGGTCGAGCCACGACGCGCGCCGCTGATCCCCGGCTTCGCCGCCGCCAAGGCCGTCGCCCTCGACCATCGCGCACTGGGCGCGAGCATTTCCGGCGCCGGGCCCAGCACCTTCGCCTGGTTCGGTTCGCGCGAGGACGCCGAGGCCGCGGCGCCGGCGATGCGTGCGGCCTTCGTCGATGCCGGCTTCGACGCGCGCGCCTACGTCTCGCCGGTCGCCGGGCCACGCGCGCAGGTACTGACCGGGCCAGGAGACGCGGCATGAGCGCGCAAGCGATCGCAAGCCTCGGATATGCCAGCACCCGCGGCCAGGCGCCGGTCGCCGGCATCGACGCCGCATTGGTCGCCGGGCTCGCGCCCGACGGCGGACTGTATGTCCCGACCGTCATTCCCGAGGTCGCGCCGGACGCGCCCGGCGCATCGCTGGCCGACACCGCGACCGCGGTGCTGGCGCCGTACTTCGTCGACTCGCGGCTGGAGGACGCGCTGCCCTCGCTCTGTGCGCAGGCGTTCTCGTTCGACGCGCCGCTGCGACCGCTCGCCGGCGCGGGCGATCACCTGCTGGAGTTGTTCCACGGGCCGACCGCCGCGTTCAAGGACTACGCCGCGCGCTTCCTCGCCGGCGCCCTGTCGCACCTGCGCGAGGCCGGGGCACGGCAAGACGACGCGCGCGCGACCACGACGATCCTCGTTGCGACCTCGGGCGACACCGGCGCCGCGGTCGCCGCCGCGTTCCACCGCCGCGAGGGCTTCCGGGTCGCGATCCTCTACCCCGACGGCCGGGTCTCGCCGCGCCAGGCGCACGGGCTGGGATGCTGGGGCGACAACGTGCACGCGTTCCGGGTCGACGGCAGCTTCGACGACTGCCAGCGGCTGGCCAAGCAGGCCCTGGCCGACCAGGCGCTGCGCGCGCGCTGTCCACTGGGTTCGGCCAACAGCATCAGCCTCGGCCGATTGCTGCCCCAGGCGGCCTACTACGCGCATGCCGCGCTCGCCCACCATGCCCGGCATGGGCAGGCGCTGAACTTCATCGTCCCCACCGGCAACCTCGGCAACGCCTGCGCGGCGGTGCTGGCGCGGCGGATGGGGCTGCCGGTCGGCGAGGTCCGCCTGGCCACCAACGCCAACGACACCCTGCCGCGCTACTTCGCCGGCGCCGACTATGCGGCGCAGCCGACCCGGGCCACGTTGGCCAACGCGATGGATGTCGGCGCACCGAGCAACTTCGAACGCCTGCGCCACTGGCACGCCGACGACGCATCGTTGCGCGCGGCGATGACCGCGACCGCGGTCGACGACGCCACGATCCGGGCGACGATCGCGTCCGCGCCCGCGCGCCACGGCGTGGTGCCCTGCCCGCATACCGCCACCGGTCTGCATCTGCTCGAGCAGATCCGGGCCGCCGGCGACGATCGCCCCTGGGCGGTGGTGGCGACCGCGCACCCGGCCAAGTTCGAAACCATCGTCGAACCGCTGGTCGGACACGACGTCGAGCCGCCGCCGGCGCTGGCCGAATCGCTGTCCCGTCGCGCGCACGCCACGCCGATGGCGGCGACGTATTCGACCTTGGTCGAAGCGCTGGAGGCCGGATGACGCGGCAAAGCGGGTGCCGGGTCACGACCCGGGCCCGTTTCAACGGAAACTGTTGACACCACCGTTCGAGCCGTGCTTATCTCCAAACCCATGACGCAGCGCAGCAACCACCTGCAGACCGCCATCGCCCGGGCCCAGACCCCGGCCGACGCGCTGCGCGCCGCGCACCCGCTCCTGATCGCGACCGCATCCGCGGCGCTCATTCTCGTACTCGTACTTATTACCGGGCCAACAAGCGCGGGGTACGGGATTGCGTAGGTAACACCAGGCAAACCCGAAAAGTACCAGGACCCCGCGCCAGAAATGGCGCGGGGTTTTTCGTTTCCAGGCCCAAGAAAACCTCTTCAGACCACCGAGCAAGGACTTCCCACCGTGAGAAGCAACGCGATCAAGCAAGGCCCCGCACACGCACCCGCGCGGGCCATGCTGCGCGCAACCGGCCGCGACGACGACGCCATCGCGCGCCCGTTCGTCGGCGTGATCCACACCTGGACCGACGTGTCCCCGTGCAACCTGACCCTGCGCGAGCTGGCCGAGGACGTGCGCGCCGGCGTCGAGGACAACGGCGGCACCGCGGTCGAGTTCAACACCATCGCGATCACCGACGGCATCGCGATGGGCACCGACGGCATGCGCGCGTCGCTGGCCTCGCGCGAGACCATCGCCGACTCGATCGAGCTGGCGGTCACCGGCCACAGCCTGGACGCGATGGTGCTGCTGGTCGGCTGCGACAAGACCATCCCGGCGGCGGCGATGGCCGCCGCGCGGCTGGACGTCCCGACCGTGATCCTCTACGGCGGCACGATCATGCCCGGCCATTGTCCTTCCAGGGACGACTCGGCCGAGCCCGGCGACGAGCGGCCGCTGACCGTGCAGGACGTGTTCGAGGCGGTCGGCGCGCATGCCGCCGGACGCATCGACGACGCCGAACTGCACCGGGTCGAATCGCACGCCTGCCCCGGTGCCGGCGCCTGCGGCGGCCAGTTCACCGCCAACACGATGGCGATGGTGCTGAGCTTCCTCGGCCTGTCGCCGCTGCAGCTCAACGACATTCCGGCGGTCCACGCCGACAAACCGGCCGCCGCCCGCCGTTGCGGCGCCCTGGTCATGCAGCAGTTGCGCAACGGCGGTCCGACACCGCGCACCCTCCTCTCCCCCGCCGCGCTGCGCAACGCGGCACGCGCGGTGTCGGCCACCGCCGGTTCCACCAACGCGGCGCTGCACCTGCTGGCGATCGCGCACGAGGCCGGCGTCGCCTTCGACCTGGAGGAGTTCGAGGCGGCCGCGGCGGCGACCCCGGTCATCGCCGACCTCAAGCCCGGTGGACGCTACACCGCGGCGGAGATGTTCGAGCAGGGCGGCACCGCCCTGGTCGCCCGCGAACTGCGCAGCGCCGGGCTGATCGAGGACATCCCCACGGTCACCGGCCGCTCGCTGTTCGCCGAACTCGACGCGGTGCCCGCGCCGGTCACGCAGGATGTCGTGCGCCCGGTCGCCGACCCGATCAAGCCGCGCGGCGGCTATTCGATCCTGTACGGCGACCTCGCGCCCGAAGGCTGCATCGTCAAGCTGGCCGGTCACGGCCGCGACCGATTCGACGGCCCGGCACGGGTGTTCGATTCCGAGGAGGCCGCGTTCGCCGCGGTGCAGGCGCGCCGGATCGAGGCCGGCGACGTCGTGGTGATCCGCTTCGAGGGCCCCACCGGCGGCCCCGGCATGCGCGAGATGCTGGCGGTCACCGCGGCCCTGGTCGGCCAGGGCCTGGGCAACGACGTCGCCCTGATCACCGACGGCCGCTTCAGCGGCGCGACCCACGGTTTCATGGTCGGCCACATCGCCCCGGAGGCCGCGCACGGCGGCCCGATCGCGCGCCTGCGCGACGGCGACCGCGTGCGCATCGACGTCGGCACGCGCCGCATCGATGTCGATGCCGAGCTCGCCGCGCGCGCGCCGGCGTCGTTCCAGCCGCGCGTCCGTACCGGTGCGCTGGCCAAGTACGCGCGCATCGTCAGTTCCGCCTCGCGTGGTGCGGTCACCGCGCCAGGTCCGCTCGACGACCGCCGCGCGATCGCCTCGACCCTGATCGAAACCACAACGGAATCGGCCGCCGCCCGAGCGACCGAAACCGCCACCGCCTGATCCGCTCCCTCCGTCCCATCCACCACCCACAGGAACCTGCAATGTCCACCAGCAAACCCCGCATCGCGATCGTCGGCTACGGCAGCCAGGGTCGTGCGCACGCGCTCAACCTTCGCGATTCCGGCTTCGACGTCACCATCGGCCTGCGTCCGGGCGGCCCGACCGAGATCAAGGCCAGGGCCGACGGCTTCACCGTCAAGACCCCGGCCGAGGCGGTGAAGGACGCCGAGCTGGTCGCGGTGCTGACCCCCGACATGGTCCAGCCGCAGCTCTACGGCGAGGTCATCGAGCCGAACATCGCCAAGGGCGCCTGCCTGCTGTTCGCGCACGGCTTCAACGTGCACTACCAGCAGATCGCCCCGCGCGAGGACCTGGACGTGGTGCTGGTCGCGCCCAAGGGACCGGGCGCACTGGTCCGCCGCGAATACGAGATCGGCCGCGGCGTGCCCTCGGTCTACGCGGTTCACCAGGATCGCAGCGGCAACGCCGAACAGCTCGCACTGACCTATTGCGCCGGCATCGGCGGCGCCCGCCAGAACGCGATCCGGACCACCTTCAAAGAGGAAACCGAGACCGATCTGTTCGGCGAGCAGGCGGTGCTGTGCGGCGGCGCGACCAAGCTGGTCCAGGCCGGCTGGGAAACCCTGGTCGAGGCCGGCTACCAGCCCGAGGTCGCGTACTACGAGTGCCTGCACGAGCTGAAGCTGATCGTCGACCTGTTCTACGAGGGCGGCATCACCCGCATGCACGAATTCATCAGCGAGACCGCCCAGTACGGTGCGCTGACCCGCGGCGCCTACGTGGTCGACGACAACACCCGCGCGCAGATGCGCAAGGTGCTGGAGGAAATCCAGGACGGCACCTTCGCCCGCCAGTGGATCGCCGAGTACGCGGCCGGCAACGCCAACTACAAGGCGATGAAGCAGGCCGACCTCGAGCACCCGATCGAGACCGTCGGCAAGAAGCTGCGCGCCAACATGAAGTGGCTGGACAACGCCCCCGCCGCCGCCAAAGCGGCCTGAGCCTTCCCGCCCCAAGGCCAACAGGATGTCCATGAGCACCCAACCCGCCAGTACCGCACCGCAGGCCGCGGCCCCGAGCAACGGGGCCGCATGGCTCGCGCAGGCCCTGATCGCCGAGGGCGTCGACACCCTGTTCGGCTATCCCGGCGGCGCGATCATGCCGTTCTACGACGCCCTGCACGGATCGGACCTGAAGCACGTCCTGGTCCGCCACGAACAGGGCGCGGCGTTCGCCGCCAATGGCTACGCGCGGGCCAGCGGACGCGTCGGCGTATGCGTCGCCACCTCCGGTCCCGGCGCCTCCAACCTGGTCACCGGCATCGCCGACGCGATGCTGGACTCGGTGCCGATGGTGGTGATCACCGGCCAGGTCGCGACCCCGCTGATGGGCACGGATGCCTTCCAGGAGCTGGACGTGTTCGGCATGACCATGCCGATCGTCAAGCACAGCTTCCTGGTGCGTCGGGTCGAGGAGCTGCCGCGGGTGGTCGCCGAGGCCTTCCGCCTGGCCCGTTCCGGGCGTCCGGGACCGGTGCTGATCGACTTCCCCAAGGACGTGCAGGTCGGCGACGCCTGCGCGCTGCCCGCCCACGTGCCGCTGGACATCGACGATGTGCCGCGCGCCACCGATGCCTCGCTGCACGAGGCGCTGGCCCTGGTTTCGCAGGCACAGCGGCCGGTCGTCTACGGCGGCGGCGGCGTCGCCCTCGGGCATGCGGTCGAGGTGTTCCGCGACTTCGTCAACGCGACCCGGATCCCCACGGTGCTGACCCTCAAGGGACTGGGCGCGTTGCCGCCGGACAATCCGCTGAACCTGGGCATGCTCGGCATGCACGGCACCCGTGCCGCCAATCTGGCGGTGCAGGAATGCGATCTGCTGATCGTGGTCGGCGCGCGCTTCGACGACCGCGCGACCGGCAAGCTGGCCGAGTTCGCGCCGCATGCGCGGGTCATCCACATGGACCCGGATGCCTGCGAGATCGGCAAGCTGCGCCATGCCGATGCCGCGGTCAACGGCGACATCGCCGCCGCGCTGAAGGCGCTGACCCTGCCGTGCGCGGCGCATGTGCATGGCCGTCACGCGGTCGCGCGGCGGCAGTGGCTGGAGACCTGCTTCCAGCGCGCCCGCGACCACGCCGCGCGCTACGACGCGCCCGGCGACGGCGTCTACGCTCCGGCCCTGCTGAGGCGACTGTCGCAGATCGCGCCGGGCGCGGTCGTGTCCTGCGACGTCGGCCAGCACCAGATGTGGGTCGCCCAGCACTGGCGCTTCGAACACCCGCGCCAGCACCTGACCAGCGGCGCGCTCGGCGCGATGGGCTTCGGTCTTCCGGCGGCGATCGGTGCGCAGCTTGCGATGCGGGCGCAAACCTCACACGACCCGCAGCAGGCCGACCCCTGCGTGATCTGCGTCAGCGGCGATGGCTCGTTCCTGATGAACGTGCAGGAACTGGCGACGGTCGCCCGCTACCGGCTGCCGCTGAAGATCGTGCTGCTCGACAACCAGGCGCTGGGCATGGTCCGCCAATGGCAGGAGCTGTTCTTCGAACGCCGCTACTCGGAGATCGACCTGTCCGACAACCCCGATTTCGCCGCGCTGGCGGCGGCATTCGGGATTCCCGCCACCCGCATCGAACGCGCCGAGGACGTCGAGGGCGCGCTGCAGGCGCTGATCGCGGCACCGGGCGCGGCACTGCTGCACGTCGCCATCGACCAGAAGGCCAACGTCTGGCCGCTGGTGCCGCCGAACCACAACAACGCGCAGATGCTCGATGGCGATCCGGCCGAGGTCCCAGCCGGCGAGAGCGAAACCGCATCCGCTTCTTCCCCCACATTGGAGAACCCCGACCATGCGTTATCAGCTTGATCTCACCCTCAGACAGGCCGAGGGCGCGCTCGCCCGCGTGCTCGGCGCCGCCGAACGCCGCGGCTTCCGTCCGCTCGCGGTCGACGGCGAAGCCCAGCCCGACGGCGATCGCTGGCATCTGCGCCTGACCGTCGAAGGCGAACGCGCCGACACCTCGCTGCAGACGCAGCTGGCCAAGCTGTACGACTGCCTCGCCGTGGAGGTGTCGCCGTGCAGCTAGAGGCCGGTTCCACGCACAAGTCCGCGCATCCGGGAACGGACGCCTCGCAGGAAAGCGCCCAGGCGACGGCGGCGACCCCGCAGGTCTGGTTCGACGGCCGCATGGTGGCGATCGACTCGCCGCAGGCGCCGCTGACCACCCACGCGATGCATTACGGCAGCGGCGTGTTCGAGGGCATCCGCGCCTACGCCACCGCCGACGGCGGCGCCGCGGTGTTCCGCCTGCCCGAGCACATGGAGCGCATGCGCAAGGGCGCCGAGCTGCTGGGCATCGACTTCGACGTCGACGCCGCCAGCGAGGCGGTGCTGCAGACGCTGCGCGCGAACGGCCATCGCGACGCCTACATCCGTCCGCTGGCCTGGCTGGGCAGCGGCACGATCGGGCTGGACGTGGCGTCGTTGAGCCAGCACCTGATGGTCGCGACGATGGCGACCGCGGTGCACCTGGCCGGCAAGGCGACCCGGCTGGGCGTGTCCGGATGGCGTCGAAATCCGGCCAGCTCGCTGCCGCCGCTGAAGCTGTGCGGCGGCTACGTCAACTCGATACTGGCCAAGCGCGAGGCCAAGCAGCGCGGCTTCGACGAGGCGCTGTTCGTCGACGGCGACGGCCGGGTGGTCGAATGCACCGGCGCCAACGTGTTCATGGTCGCCGACGGCCAGGTCGTCGCGGTCAGCCACCCGGATGCGCTGGACGGCATCACCCGCGCGACCCTGGTCGAGCTGTCCGCGGCGCAGTCGCGGCCGGTGACGCTGGAGGAACTGAAGCAGGCCGACGAGGTGTTCGTCTGCGGCACCGCCGCCGAGGTCGCGCCGATCGCCTCGCTGGACGGGCGCGAGTTCGGCGACAACCCGGTGACGCGCGAGTTCCAGCAACGCTATGCGGACATCGTCCGCGGCCGCGACGCCGCCTTCGCCCACTGGCTGACCCGGGTGTGACGATGGACGGCAGCCGCGCCAGCGACTCCCCCGGCACCGACGTTTCGGACGTGGCGGTAGGCGTCGCCGACGTGCTGGCCGCGCAGGCGCGCCTGCGCCGCTACCTGTCGGCGACGCCGCTGCACCACGCCGAGCGTTTCGGCTGCTGGCTGAAGCTGGAGAACCTGCAGCGCACCGGTTCCTACAAGGTGCGCGGCGCGCTCAACGCGCTGCTGGCCGCGCGCGAACGCGGCGACGACCGCCCGGTGATCGCCGCCTCCGCCGGCAATCACGCGCAGGGCCTGGCCTGGGCCGCCTACCGGCTCGGCATGCAGGCGATCACGGTGATGCCACGCGGCGCGCCGGACACCAAGATCGCCGGGGTCGCCCACTGGGGCGCGACGGTGCGCCTGCACGGCGACAGCTACGACCAGGCCAAGGCCTTCGCCTGCGAGCTGGCGCAGCAGCACGGCTACCGGCTGCTGTCGGCCTTCGACGACCCGGACGTGATCGCCGGCCAGGGCACGGTCGGCCTGGAACTGGCCGCGCTGGCGCCGGACGTGGTGCTGGTGCCGATCGGCGGCGGCGGCCTCGCCTCCGGCGTCGCGCTGGCGCTCAAGTCGCAGGGCGTGCGCGTGGTCGGCGCCCAGGTCGAGGGCGTGGACTCGATGGCGCGCGCGCTCCAGGGCGACGAACGCCTGATCGAACCGGCGACCAGCCTCGCCGACGGCGTGCGGGTCAAGGAGCCCGGCCGGCTGACCCGGCGCCTGCTCGCCGATCTGCTCGACGACATCGTGATCGTCCGCGAGGCCGAGTTGCGCGAAACACTGGTGCGGCTGGCGCTGGAGGAACATGTGATCGCCGAGGGCGCCGGCGCGCTGGCGCTGGCCGCCGGCCGCCGCGTCGCCGGCAAGCGCAAATGCGCGGTGGTCTCCGGCGGCAACCTCGACGCCGGTGTGCTGGCGACCCTGCTGTCGGAGGTCCGCCCGCGTGCGCCGCGCCGGCCGCGCCGCCGCAAGCGCGAGCGCCTCGCTACCCAGCTGTCCCAGGAGCCCGCCATTTCCGGCATTTCACCCCGGACCATCCACACCACGATGAAACCTGCCATCACCCCCGCCCCCGCCGGCGCCACCCGGCGCCGCCCCGAACAGGAAGTCTTCGCATGAACGACCCCGCCGACCGAGTACGCATCTTCGACACCAGCCTGCGCGACGGCGAGCAATCGCCCGGCTGCAGCATGACCGCCGCGCAGAAGCTACGCTTCGCCCATGCGCTCGCGGAGCTGGGCGTCGATGCGCTCGAGGCGGGCTTCCCGGCGAGTTCCGAAGCCGATCGCGACGCCGTGCGCGCGATCGCGCGCGAGGTGCGCGGCAGCACCATCACCACCCTGGCACGCTGCCACGACGGCGATATCGACGCCTGCGCGGCCGCGCTGGAGGGCGCGGCGGACCCGCGCATCCACGTATTCATCTCGACCAGTCCGCTGCACCGCGAGCACAAGCTGGGTCTGAGCCGCGAACAGGTGGTCGAACGCGCGGTGGCGGGCGTGCAACGCGCGCGCCGTCACGTCGACGACGTCGAGTTTTCCGCAGAGGACGCGTTGCGCACCGAGCCGGAATTCCTGGCCGAGATATGCAGCGCCGCGGTGGCCGCCGGCGCGCGCACCCTGAACATCCCCGACACCGTCGGCTACACCACCCCGAGCGAGATCCGCGCCCTGTTTGAATACCTGCGCAAGGCGCTGAACGCTTCCGGCGTCGCCGGCGCCGGCGAGGTGGTGTTCAGCGCGCACTGCCACAACGACCTCGGCCTGGCGGTCGCCAATTCCCTGGCCGCGATCGAGGGCGGCGCGCGCCAGGTCGAGTGCACCATCAACGGCATCGGCGAGCGCGCCGGCAACTGCGCGCTGGAGGAACTGGTGATGGCGCTGCGGGTGCGCGGCAACTACTACGCTACCCATACCCGCATCGACACGCGCCGTCTGGTGCCGACCTCGCGATTGCTGTCGCGGATCACCGGCATGGCCGTGCAACGCAACAAGGCGGTGGTCGGGCAGAACGCGTTCGCGCACGAATCCGGCATCCACCAGCACGGCATGCTCAAGCATCGCGGCACCTACGAGATCATGCGCCCGGAGGATGTCGGCTGGGCGCAGTCGCAAATGGTGATGGGCCGCCACAGCGGCCGCGCCGCCCTGTCCGACCGCCTGCAGACCTTGGGCTTCCAGCTGCCCGAGCCTGCCCTGAACCAGGTCTTCGCCGCGTTCAAGACGCTGGCAGAGAAGAAGCGCGAAGTGTTCGATGGCGACCTGGAGGCGCTGGTACTGGGGGCCGATGCCGCCGCGACCCGCGGCTGGCGGCTGACCCGGCTGCATGTCAGCACCGGCAGCGGTGCGGGCGACGCATTGCCGACCGCCAGCGTGCAGTTGCGCGACGCCGACGGCGGCGAGGTCAGCGAGGCCGCGGTCGGCGACGGCCCGGTGCATGCGCTGTTCGCCGCACTGGCACGCGCGACCGGGATCGAGCTGGACATCGACAGCTACCAGGTTTCCAGCGTGACCACCGGCGACGATGCCCAGGGCCAGGCGCAGGTGATCGCACGCGTCGACGGCAGCGAGCTGACCGGTTCCGGCACCAGCACCGACATCCTCGAGGCCAGCGCGCAGGCCTGGCTCGACGTCGCCAACCGGGTCCTGCGCACCCACGCCGCCACCGACTCCCGGGCGACCGCGCCGCAACGCGTCGCCGCCACCGCATGAGCCCGTCCATGTCATCGACCCAAGCCCACGAAAATTCCCGCCCCCGCACCCTGTTCGACAAGCTGTGGGACGCCCATGTGGTCGTCCCCGAGACCGAGGCCGCGCCGGCGGTGCTCTACATAGACCTGCACCTGATCCACGAGGTGACCTCGCCGCAGGCCTTCGCCGAACTGGAGTCGCGCGGTCTCGCGCCGCGCCGTCCGGATCTCACCAAGGCGACGATGGACCATTCGACCCCGACCCTGCCGGCCGGAGCGGACGGCGAGCTGCCCTACGCCAGCGAGCAGGCGCGCGCGCAGGTACGACGGCTCGCCGAGAACTGCGCGCGTCATGGCATCGAGCTGTTCGACATCGACAGCCCGCAACGCGGCATCGTTCACGTGATCGGTCCCGAGCTCGGCCTGACCCGACCGGGCATGACCATCGTCTGCGGCGACAGCCACACCGCGACCCATGGCGCGTTCGGCGCGCTGGCGTTCGGCATCGGCACCAGCGAGGTCGGCCACGTGCTCGCCACCCAGTGCCTGCTGCAACGCAAGCCGCGGACCCTGGCGATCACCGTCGACGGCGCGCTGCGTCCCGGCGTGACCGCCAAGGACCTGATCCTGCACGTGATCGGCCGGATCGGCGTCAACGGCGGCACCGGCCACGTCATCGAGTACCGCGGCAGCGCGATCCGCGCCCTGTCGATGGAAGAGCGGATGACGGTCTGCAACATGTCGATCGAGGCCGGTGCGCGCGCCGGCCTGATCGCGCCCGACGCGACCACCTTCGACTACCTGCGCGGCACCGCGCGCGCGCCGCAAGGCGACGCGTTCGATGCCGCGGTCGAGCACTGGCAACGGCTCGCCAGCGATCCGGGCGCGCGCTTCGACCGCGAGGTGGTCATCGATGCCGACCAGATCGGACCAACCGTCACCTGGGGCACTCACCCGGGACAGGTCGCGGCGATCGATGCGCGGCTGCCGGCCGACGCCGACGCCGACGCCACCAAGGCCCGCGACTACATGGGCTGGCAGCCCGAGGCCGCGCTGGCCGGACGCCCGGTCGACGTGGTGTTCGTCGGCAGCTGCACCAACTCGCGATTGTCGGACCTGCGCGACACCGCCCGCGTGCTGCGCGGGCGCAAGGTGCATCCGCGCGTGCGCATGCTGGTCGTGCCCGGTTCCGAGCAGGTCAAGCGCGCCGCCGAGGCCGAGGGCATCGACGCGATCGTGCGCGCCGCCGGCGCCGAATGGCGCGAACCCGGATGCTCGATGTGCATCGCGATGAACGGCGACCTGGTCGGGCCCGGCCAGCTCGCGGTATCGACCAGCAACCGCAACTTCGAGGGCCGCCAGGGCAAGGGCGCGCGCACCGTGCTGGCCTCGCCGCTGACCGCCGCCGCCTGCGCGGTCACCGGGCAGATCGCCGACCCCCGCGCCTTCATCGACGCCACCGCCGCCACCGCCGAACTGGAGACCGCCTGATGGCCGCCTTCACCACCCTGACCTCGAAGACCGTGGTCCTGCGCGAACGCAACATCGACACCGACCAGATCATCCCCGCGCGCTTCCTGACCACCACCGAGCGCGCCGGCCTGGGCCGGCATGCGTTCAGCGACTGGCGCCTGCGCGCCGACGGTTCGCCAAACCCCGATTTTCCGTTCAACCGCGCCGAGAACGCCGACGCGCAGATCCTCGTCGCCGGCCGCAATTTCGGCTGCGGCTCCTCGCGCGAGCACGCGCCCTGGGCGCTGACCGACCTCGGCCTGCGCGCGGTGATCAGCGCCGAGATCGCCGACATCTTCCGCAGCAACGCGCTCAAGAACGGTCTGCTACCGGTGGTGCTGGACGAGGCGATCGTCGACGAGCTGCTCGACCGGCCCGGCATCGAGTTGAGCATCGACGTCGCCCGCCGTCGCGTCACCCTCCCCGGCGGCGCCCAGGTCGAGTTCCCGCTCGACGCATTCGCCCGCACCTGCCTGCTGGAAGGCGTCGACCAGCTCGGCTACCTGCTGCGCCAGCAGACGGCCATCGAGCACTACGAACAATCGCAACACGAGGACCGCCCCCATGCATGCTGAAATCGTCGTACTGCCCGGAGACGGCATCGGCCCCGAGGTCACCGCCGCGGCGGTCGAGGTACTGCGCGCGGTCGGCTACCGCTATGGCCATACCTTCAGCTTCGACACCCAACTGATCGGCGGCGCCGCGATCGATGCGACCGGCGAGGCGCTGCCGGCGGCGACCCTAGCCGCGGCAAAGCGTGCCGACGCGATCCTGCTGGGCGCGGTCGGCGGCCCCAAGTGGTCGGATCCGAAGGCGCCGGTACGCCCGGAGCAGGGCCTGCTGGCGATCCGCAAGGCGCTGGGCCTGTACGCGAACCTGCGGCCGGTCACTCCGCACCCGGCCGCGTTGGGCGCTTCGCCGATCAAGCCGCACCTGCTGACCGGGGTGGATCTGGTGGTCGTGCGCGAGCTGACCGGCGGCATCTACTTCGGCGACAAGACCCGCGATGGCGATTCGGCCAGCGACCTGTGCCGGTACAGCGTCACCGAGATCGAGCGGGTGGTGCGTCGCGCCGCCGCCCTGGCCCGCAGTCGCCGTGGCCGGCTGACCTCGGTCGACAAGGCCAACGTGCTGGAAACCTCGCGACTGTGGCGCGAGACGGCGACCCGGATCGTCGCCGAGGAGTTTCCCGACATCCAGCTCGAACACCAACTGGTCGACTCGATGGCGATGCATCTGCTGTCGCGGCCGCGCGAATACGACGTGATCGTCACCGAGAACATGTTCGGCGACATTCTCACCGACGAGGCCTCGATGCTGGCCGGCTCGCTGGGCCTGCTGCCGTCGGCGTCGCTGGGCGATACGGACGGCAGCGGCAGGATCATGGGCCTGTACGAACCGATCCACGGCTCGGCCCCGGACATCGCCGGACGCGGCGTCGCCAATCCCTACGCGACGATCCTCAGCGCCGCGCTGCTGCTGCGCCACTCGCTGGGCCTGGCGGACGAGGCCGAGTGCGTGGAGAAGGCGGTTGCGGCGGCGCTGGACGCCGGCGTGTTCACCGCCGACATCGCCGGCAGCGGCGGTGGTGTCGGCAGCCGCCAGGCGACCGACGCGGTGATCGAACAACTGCAGCTGGAGTGCCGGCCGGTGATGATGCGCGACTGACCCTCTCCAGCCGTCCCCCGTAGGAGCGGCGTAAGCCGCGATCGGGCCTTCCCATGAAAGCTGCATCGCGGCTTACGCCGCTCCTACTGGATCGCTACGGGTGGTGCGCCGGCATCAGCCTTGCGTCGATGCCGGCACCTTGACCCGGAACCAGGCCGCGTACAGGGCCGGCAGGAACAGCAGGGTCAGCACGGTCGCGACCAGCAGGCCGCCCATGATCGCCACCGCCATCGGGCCGAAGAACGCACTGCGCGACAGCGGGATCATCGCCAGGATCGCCGCCAGCGCGGTCAGCACGATCGGTCGGAAGCGGCGCACGGTCGCCTCCACGATCGCCTTCCAGGTCTCCTCGCCGGCGGCACGGTCCTGCTCGATCTGATCGACCAGGATCACCGAGTTGCGCATGATCATGCCGGCCAGCGCGATCGTGCCCAGCATCGCCACGAAGCCGAACGGCACCCGGAACACCAGCAGGAACAGGGTCACGCCGATCAATCCCAGCGGTGCGGTCAGCAGCACCATCACACTGCGCGAGAAGCTGCGCAGCTGCAGCATCAGCAGGGTGAACACCACGAACAGGAACAGCGGCATGCCGGCGTTGATCGAGTTCTGGCCGCGCGCGGAGTCCTCGACGGTGCCGCCGATGTCGATCGAATAGCCGTAAGGCAGCGTCGCGCGCAGCGCGTCCAGGGTCGGCGAGATCTGCCCGGCCACCGTCGCCGGCTGGGTGCCGTCGTAGATGTCGGCGCGCACGGTCATGGTCGGCCGGCGGTCGCGATGCCAGATGATGCCGTCCTCGAAGCCGTACTCCAGGGTCGCGATCTGCTCAAGCGGCACGCTGGCGCCATTGCCGGTCGGCACCGCCAGGCTGCCGAGCATGTCCAGCTGGAGCCGCTCCTCTTCCGGACCGCGCAGCAGCATCTCGACCAGTTCGTTGCCCTCGCGGTAGGTGCTCACGTGCGAGCCGGACAGCGAGCTGGTCAGGAAGTGCGCGACCTCGGCCGAGCTGATCCCCAGCGCGCGGGCGCGCTCCTGGTCGATGTTCAGGCGCACAACCTTGCTGGGCTCGTCCCAGTCGAGGTTGACGTTGGTGACGTGCCGGTTCTCGCGGATCTTCTCGCGCACCTGGTAGGCGATCTCGCGGATCTGGTCGATGTGCTCGCCGGACACGCGGAACTGCACCGGATAGCCGACCGGCGGACCGTTCTCCAGGCGGGTCACGCGCAACTGCAGGTCGGGAAACTGTGGCACCACCTCGTCGATGACCCACTCACGCACCGCCTCGCGTGCCTCGATGTCTTTCGGCATCAGCACGAACTGCGCGAAGTTGGCCGCCGGCAGTTGCTGGTCGAGCGGCAGGTAGAAGCGCGGCGAGCCGGTACCGACATAGGCGACGTAGTTGCTCAGGTCCTCGCGTTCGGCCAGCAGCGCCTCCAGCTTCTTCGCCTGCGCCTCGGTCGCCTTCAGCGAGCTGCCCTCGGCCAGCTCCATGTCGACCATCAGTTCCGGGCGCACCGAGTCGGGGAAGAACTGCTGCGGCACGAAGCGGAACAGCAGCACCGAGCCGACGAAGGCGGCAACGGTGATCGCGATGACGGTCTTGCGCCGGCGCACGCACCACACCAGCAGATGCCGGAAGCGGACGTAGAAACGGGTCGCATACGGGTCATGGTCGCGGCCGTCGTGCGGCGGCGGACGGATCAAGTCGGCCAGCGCCCCGCTCCTGCCAGCGGCGAGCCGGTCGGCCCAGCGCTCGCGCTGCGCATGCCAGCGCGCGGCCAGCGAGCCGGGCTTGAGCGCCGCCGAGTGGCCGTGATCGGGCAGCAGCTTGTCGCCCAGGAAGGGAATGAACATCACCGCGGCGACCCACGACACCAGCAGGGCGATGGTGACCACCTCGAACAGCGAGCGGGTGTACTCGCCGGTGCTGGAGGCGGCGGTGGCGATCGGCAGGAAACCGGCGGCGGTGATCAGGGTGCCGGTCAGCATCGGGAACGCGGTGCTCTCCCAGGCGAACGCGGCCGCCTTCAGGCGACTGAAGCCCTGCTCCATCTTGATCGCCATCATCTCCACCGCGATGATCGCGTCGTCGACCAGCAGGCCCAGCGCCAGCACCAGCGCGCCCAGCGAGATCTTGTGCAGGCCGACTCCGAAGAACTCCATCGTCGCGAAGGTCATCGCCAGCACCAGCGGGATCGACAGCGCGACCACCAGACCGGTGCGCAGGCCCAGCGACAGGAAGCTGACCAGCAGCACGATCACCACCGCCTCGGTCAGCACCTTGACGAACTCGCCGACCGACTCGTCGACCGCGGCCGGCTGGTCGGCGACCTTGTGCAGCTCCATGCCCGCCGGCAGCGTGTCCTGCAGGCGTGCGAACTCCGACTCCAGGGTCTCGCCCAGATCGAGGATGTTGCCGCCGTCGCGCATCGCCACGCCGATGCCGATCGCGTCCTGGCCCCGGAAGCGCATGCGCGGCGCCGCCGGGTCGGCGAAGCCGCGACGGATCTCGGCGATGTCGCCGAGGCGGAAGGTGCGGTCGCCGACCCGGATCGGGAAGTCGCGGATTTCCTCGACCGTGCCGAAGCGGCCGTCGACCCGCAGCGGCACGCGGCTGCTGGCGGTCTCGAAGAAGCCCGCCGGGACCATCGCGTTCTGCTGCTCCAGCGCCTGCTGCACCGCCTGCGCCGGCACCCCGAGAGTCGCCAGCTTGGTGTTCGACAGCTCGATCCAGACCTTCTCGTCCTGCACGCCGAACAGCTCGATCTTGCCGACGTCGGGCAGGTCCTGCAGCGCCAGCTGCACGCGCTCGGCGTAGTCCTTCAGCACCGCGTAGTCGAAACCCTCGCCGGTCAGCGCATAGATGTTGCCGAAGGTGTCGCCGAATTCGTCGTTGAAGAACGGGCCGACGACCTCGGCCGGCAGCAACGGACGGATGTCGCCGACCTTCTTGCGCACCTGGTACCACAGCGGCTCGATCTCCTTGGAGCGCATCGAGTCGCGCGCCATGAAGATCACCTGCGATTCGCCCGCGCGCGAGTACGAGCGGATGAACTCGTACTCGCCGGTCTCCATCAGCTTCTTCTCGATCCGCTCGGTGACCTGGGTGGAGACCTCCTCGGCGGTCGCGCCCGGCCACAGGGTCCGGATCACCATCGCCTTGAAGGTGAACTCCGGGTCCTCGCTGCGGCCCAGGTTGAGATAGGAGAAGGTGCCGGCGATCGCCACCACCAGCATCGCGTAGACGACCAGGCTGCGATGGCGCAGCGCCCATTCGGAAAGATTGAAGCGCATGGCCGCCTCAGCGTTCCGGAACCTGGACCACCGGCTGCGGACCGGCCTGGTCCGCAGCCGCCGCCAGCTTGACCGGCCGGTTGTCGCGATCGACCGGCGCGACCTTCAGCCCCTCGCGCAGCAGATGGCCGCCCGCGGTGACCACCCAGTCCGAGGCGCCGATGTCGCCGCTCACCGCGACGCGGTCCTGGCCGTAGGCGCCGGCCTGCACCGGCCGCAGGCGCAGGGTCGAATCCTTCGGGTCGACCACGAATACCGCGGCGCCTTCGCCGTTCTTCTGCAGCGCCGCCAGCGGCACCCCCAGCTCGGCCTCGCGTCCGCCATCGAGGTAGACCCGGGCGCTCTGGCCCAGTTCGAGACTGCCGGCCGGCGCATCGACGGTGACCCGCACCGCGAAGGTGCGCGATGCCGGATCGGCGGCGGGCGAGACCTCGCGCACCCGGCCCGGCCAGCGCTTGCCCGGACGCGACCACAACTCGACCAGTACCGGTCGACCCGGCGCGACCGTGGCGATCGCGCTTTCCGGTACCGCGAACGCGATCTCGCGCTCGCCGTCCGCCGCCAGCACGAACACGCTCTGGCCGGCGGCGACCACCTGCCCGGCCTCGGCCTGGCGCGCGGCGATCACGCCGGCGGCCGGTGCCCGCAGGCGGGTGTAGGCGGACTGGTTGTTGGCGACCTGCAGGTTGGCGCGGGCCGCGTCGACCTGGCCCTGGGCGGCGATCGCGGCGGCGTCCTGGGCATCGACCGCGGAACGGCTGACCACCTGTTCGGCCCCCAGCCGGGTGAACCGCGCGCGTTCGTCGCGGGCGCGCTTGAGCTCGGCCTGGGCCGCGCTCAGTTGAGCCTGCGCGGCCCGCGCCTGCGCGGCGTAGTCGTCGCCGTCGAGCACGGCCAGCACCTGGCCGGCCTCGACCCGGTCGCCGACGTCGACCCGGCGCTCGAGCAGGTTGCCGCCGACCCGGAACGCCAACGGGCTCTCCTCACGCGCCCGCACGTCGCCGGCGAACGCATTCACCGACGCGCTCATCGGCTGCGGTTGCGCCACCAGCACCGGGCGCGGCGCGCTGTTGCCGTCGGTGCCGCCGCCGCATGCGGTCAACGCGGCGGCCAGCAACAGCAAGCTCAAAGGACGGCCCAGTGCCCGGTGAGCGGGGGCGAATCGGGGCGCGCGCGTGCCGGTGGGGGACGGGTGGCGCATGGTGGAGGCCTCAGTCGAAATTAATGAACCAGGCGGTACTGTATAAATATCAAACCGCGTAGTCTAGTATTGAGGCATGTCCGAGAACCGCACTTCCCCCCCTGCGCCCCGCCCGACCGGTCCCGGCCGGCCCAAGGACCTGGCCAAGCGGGCCGCGATCCTCGACGCGGCCAAGCGCATCTTCACCCTGCAGGGCTTCGACGGCACCAGCATGGACCAGGTCGCCGCCGAGGCCGGCGTCTCCAAGCTGACCGTCTACAGCCACTTCGGCGACAAGGAAGGGCTGTTCTCGGCGGTGGTGAAGGCCCATTGCGAGCAGCAGATGCCCTCGTCGCTGTTCGTGGAGCGCCCGGAGCTGCCGTTGCGCGAACGCCTGCTGGAGATCGCCCAGGCCTTCTACGCGATGATCTCCAGCCCCGAGGCGGTCGCCGGCCACCGCATGATGTGCTCGCCGCAGATGGCCGAATCGCCGATGGTCCAGTTGTTCTGGGAGTCGGGGCCGATGCGGGTGCAGGGCGACTTCGCGCACCTGCTGGAACGACGGATCGGGGTCGGCGAACTGGAGATCGCCCACGTCGAGCGCGCCGCCAGCCAGTTCTTCACCCTGCTCAAGGGCGAGCACCACGCGCGCCTGGTGTTCGGCTGCGCCGGGCCGCCGCTGGGCAGCGTCGACGAGCACCTGGCCGCCTCGGTGGACATGTTCCTGGCGGCCTATGCGACCGATCGGGGCCGGCACTGAGCGGCGCGGCGGCACCTGCCGTTACTTGTGTACGGGTGACTTATGGCACTAAATCACCTTCGGCGCCGCGGCCATCCTTTGGCTTCCGGCGCGCGACCGTCGCCGCCCCTTCGCGGACGGTCGATTAGAATGTCGCACCTTTTCCGCGCACGACGAAACCCGACATGACGACGATGGACTTTGCCAAGGCACGCGAACTGATGGTCGAACAACAGGTTCGGCCGTGGGACGTGCTCGACCCGCGCATCCTTGACGTGCTGTCGACGCTGCCGCGCGAGGCCTTCATCGCCGAGGGCCGCCGCAACCTGGCCTATGCCGACATCGCCCTGCCGCTGGCGCACGGCGAGTTCATGATGAAGCCGGTGCTCGAGGGCCGCAGCCTGCAGTCGCTGGCGGTCGAGGCCGGCGACGAGGTGCTGGAGATCGGCACCGGCAGCGGTTTCCTGACCGCGTGCCTGGGCCGCCTCGCCCGCGAAGTGGTCAGCATCGAGCGCCACGCCGACCTCGCCGACAGTGCCCGTGCGCGCCTGGCCGAACAGGCGATCAGCAACGCCAGCGTGATCCACGCCGACGCCTTCGAATGGGACAACGCGCGCCGCTTCGACGCGATCTGCGTGACCGGCGCGGTCGCCGAGATCCCGCCGCGCTTCATGCGCTGGCTCAAGCCCGGCGGCCGCATGTTCGCGATCCGCGGCCGCTCGCCGGTGATGGAAGCCGTGCTGGTGCAGGGCGTCGACGGCGACGCCGTCAACGCCGCGCGCATCCAGTCGTTGTTCGAGACCGACCTCCCCTACCTCGCCGGTGCGGCCCCCGCACCGACCTTCGAGTTCTAAAGGAATAAGGACCCCGCATGATCCGCCGCCCCCTCTTCCTCGCCCTCGCCTTCGTGCTGGCGCCCTCGCTGGCCTCGGCCGAAGACCTGATGCAGACCTATGAACTGGCCCGCGCCGGCGACCCGCAGTTCGCCGCCGCCGAATCCGGCCGCCTGGCGACCCGCGAAGGCGCGGTGCAGGCGCGCGCGGCGATGCTGCCGCAGCTCGACGGCACCGCTACCCTGACCCGTAGCAGGAGCAAGGGTCCGGCCACCCAGAACCTGCTTGATCCGAACACCAACCAGCCAATCTCGCTCAGAGGCGAATCCGACAGCGAAACCACTTCGCGTCGCTACGGGGTCGACCTGACCCAGATGATCTACGACCATTCGCGGATCACCACGCTCAAGAGCCAGAAGGCGCTGAGCATGGCCAGCGACTTCCAGCTCGAAGCCGCCGGCAACGACCTGATCACCCGCACCTCGGCCGCTTACTTCAACGTGCTGGTGCAGTTGGAGACCCTGGCCGCCGCGCAGGCCGCCGAGGACGCCGCCAAGAAGCAGTTCGACTACGCGTCCAAGCGCCTGGAAGTCGGCCTGGCGCCGATCACCGACGTGCACGAGGCCCAGGCCCAGTACGAAAGCGCGCGCGCCAGCACCATCCTGACCCGCAACGCGGTCGAGGACGCCTACCAGGCGCTGGCCGAGATCACCGGCCAGCCGGTGCGCAACCTCAAGGCGCTGCCGGCCGACTTCCAGCCGGTGCTGCCGAACTCGATGGGCGTCGAGGATTGGGTGCAGACCGCGATCGACAACAACCCCGCGCTGCAGGCCAAGGAATACCAGCTCGAGTCCGCCGAGGCCAATGTCAGCACCGCTCGCGCCGGCCATTACCCGCGCCTGTACTTCAACGGCAGCTACGTCGACAGCGCGCAGTGGGGCGAGAATACATTCAGCAACAGCGGCATCGGCTCGGTCACGAACCCGATCGGAAGCGAGAGCCGCGGCCCGCAGTTCGGCATCACCCTGAGCGTGCCGATCTTCGCCGGCGGCGCCACCCAGTCCGGCGTGCGCCAGGCACTGGCCCAGCGCGACGTGACCCAGGACGAACTGGTCCAGCAGCGCCGCGCGCTCGAGCGCAACGCGCGCAACGCCTACCAGACCCTGGTCGCCGGCATCAGCGAGGTCGAGGCCCGCCGCCTGGCCCTGGTCTCGGCACAGAGCGCCTACGACGCCTCCAACGTCGGCCTGGAAGTCGGTACCCGCACCGTGCTGGACGTACTGCAGAACCAGCGCAACCTGTTCACCGCCCAGCAGGCCTACGCGCAGGCGCGCTACAACTACCTGCAGAACCGCCTGCTGCTGCAACAGGCCGCCGGCACCCTGAAGGTCGAGGACCTGCAGGACGTCAACCGCCTGCTGACCGTCGACGCCGAGGCCCAGGTCGATCTCTGACCCGCTCCTGCACGCGCACGATCGAGAAGGGCCGGCTCATGCCGGCCCTTCTTCGTTTGTGGGGGGAGGACGGTGCCGGGACCTGTAGGAAACGACACCTGAAAGATGCCGCAGGAAACAGCGGTTCCGCGTTGACGCAACTCGCTTGTCCAAATAGAACGAAGCTGTCCTGACACGTTTCCAGGGCAGGCATGCCGCCGGCAACACAAGCGCGGCATCGCACTCATTCGACAAGGAGTCCACGATGAAGAAGGCCCTGTTTGGATCGGCGCTACTGGCCCTGGCGCTGGGTTACTCGGCAGCATCAGAAGCTGGATACATCTTCCTGACTGCAATGTGGAACGGCCCCACGGAAGAAATCGCCCGGCAAGCGACATACAATGATCTCTACGTTCAATGTGTCGTCCTGCGCAATGGAAGTCTGGTGAATATCGAAATATCCGCCCAGCCTACAACGAACGGCGATTGGCAGGCTTTCGGCAGCGCCGGTTGCATCACCAATCCGTGACCTCCAGAAACCAAAGGTCGGATCGTCCGGCCTTTGGTACTTCCGAATGCTGGTCCGCCCCCGGCTTCTACGTGGCCCCTAATACCGGCCAAATGCCTCCACCGGCGGCAGCACCGGCTCGATCAGCGCCATCGTCGCCGCCAACGCGCCGCGACCGGACTCGACCAGCTCCAGGCCGGCCTCGACCATCCGCGCACGCTCTTCAGGGTTGTCGAGCAGATCGCCCAGTGCGCGCCCGACCGCCGCGGCGTCGCAGCCGATCTTGAGCGCGCCGGCGCCGGTGAACAGACGGCGGATCTCGGCGAAGTTGTGCAGGTGCGGGCCGGTCACGATCGCGGTACCGGTCGCCGCCGGTTCCAGCAGGTTGTGGCCGCCGACCGCTTGCAGGCTGCCGCCGACGAAGGCGACGTCGGCACAGGCGTAGAAGCTGATCAGCTCGCCCAGGGTATCGACCACGAACACCTCGTCGGCGGCGCCGGGCCAGGTCGCGCGCGAGCGGGTCGCGACCCGCATCCCCGCCATCCGCGCCAGTTCGGCCACCACCCGGAACCGCTCCGGATGCCGCGGCACCCACAGCAACAGCAGGTCCGGATGCCGTTCGCGCAGGCGGCGATGCATCGCCAGCACGGCCGCCTCCTCGTCCTCGTGGGTGCTGGCGGCGATCCAGACCGGCCGGCCGCCATGGGCGGCCCGGCACTGCGCGGCAAAGGCGTCGATGCCGTCGGGCAGGGGCACGTCGAACTTCAGATTGCCGGTCCTGACCACCTGTCCTGCATCCGCCCCCAACCTGACGAAGCGCTCGGCGTCGGCCTGCGACTGCGCGGCGACCCGGGTGACCGTGCGCAGCGCGCGCGCGACCAGCGGCGCCAGCACGCGGTAGCCGCGCAGCGAACGCTCCGACAGCCGCGCATTGAGGATATAGGCCGGAATCCCACGGTCGCGGCAACCGAACAACAGGTTCGGCCACAACTCGGTCTCCATGATCAGGGCAACCCCCGGCTTGAAATGGGCGAGGAAGCGTCCGACCGCGCCGGGCAGATCGTAGGGCAGGTAGACGTGCTCGACCTCGCCTCCCCACAGCGCGTTGACCCGGTCCGAGCCGGTGGGGGTGATCGTGGTGATCAGCAGACGCAGGTCCGGACGCGCGCGACGCAGCGCGTTGACCACCGGCGCGGCGGCGTTGACCTCGCCGACCGAGACCGCATGCAGCCACACCGTGCGTCGGCCCAGTTCGGCATCGGCCGGCGGCTGGTGGTAGACCGCGTAGCGCTCGTGCCAGCGCAACAGATAGGCCTGATGGCGGAAACCACGCCAGATCAGGTGATACAGGGTGACCGGCACCAGCAGGTAGAGCACCGCCGAGTACAGCCCGCGCAGCAGGCGCTCGAGCAGGTCGGGCGAGTCCTTCATCGGCTTCCCGACCCCAAAGGACCCGGCGCGACCGCCCCGCTACGGTGCGCCTGCCGCGCGGCGGCGACCGCGGTTCGGGGGCAGCGCGATCTACTGGCAAGCTGACGACGGGGCCTGGGCATCGGGGAAGGATAGCGAAGGGGCGCGCGATCCGCGCGTGCGGCGGGCGATCCGCGCCGTGCTGCTCCGCCACGATCGCATCGCGCAGGGCGCCTCCGGCGTTGCCTTAGAATTCGTGGATGCGCGACGACACTCCGCTTCCCCGCCCGCCGCTCGGGCCCCGTCATTGGCCGATGTGGCTCGCCCTGGCGTCGATGATGGTCGCCGCGCGCCTGCCGTGGACACTGCAGCGCCTGCTCGGCCGCGGACTGGGCGCGCTGGCGTTCGCCCTGGCCGGCAGCCGCCGACGTGCCGCGGCGACCAACCTGGACCTGTGCCTGCCGGAGCGGTCCCCGGGCGAGCGCGCGACCCTGCTGCGCGACAGCTTCCGCGACCTCGGTGTCGGCTTCCTCGAGTTCGCGCGCGCGTGGTGGGGCGACGCGACCCCGATGCGCAGGACCGCGAGGATCGAGGGCGTGGAGGCGATCGAAGCGATCCTCGCGCAGGGGCGCGGCGTGCTGCTGGTGTCGGGTCACTTCATGACCCTGGAGATGTGCGGGCGGCTGATGTGCGACCGGCTGCCGCTGGCCGGCATGTACCGCCGCCACCGCAGTCCGGTGTTCGAGTGGGCGGTGCGCCGCGGACGCCAGCGCTACGCGGTGGCGATGTTCGCCAACGAGGAGGTGCGTCCGGCGATCCGTCACCTCAAGCAGGGTGGCATCCTGTGGTACGCCCCCGATCAGGACATGCGCGGCAAGGACACCGTGTTCGCACCGTTCTTCGGGGTGCCGGCGGCGACGATCACCGCGACCCACCAGTTCGCGCGGCTGTCGGGCTGCGCGGTGGTGCCGTTCTTCCATCGCCGCGAGGGCGCCGACTACGTGTTGCGGCTGGGCGAGCCGCTGGCGGACTTTCCATCGAAGGACGTCGCCGCCGATACCGCGCGGGTCAATGCCGCGATCGAGGCGATGGTGCGCGAGGCGCCGAGCCAGTACCTGTGGATCCACCGCCGCTTCAAGCGGCGCCCGGACGGCGAAGCGCCGCCCTACGGCAACTGACCGCGGCGGCTCGTTGCCGTCGCGGCCTCTGCGCGATCGCGCTCAGCCCTCCTCGCGCGCCAGCAGGCTGCCGGCATACAGCGCGGCCAGCAGCAGGGTCAGCCCGCCCCAGAAGGTCGAGTAGAACGCGAGGTGGGTATTGAACGGGAACACCGTCACCGCCAACGCCAGCATCGCCGGACGCGCGTTCTCGCGCGCCGCGGCACCGGCGAAGCGCCAGGCGCGCCAGGCCAGCGCGGCGCCGGCCAGCCACAAAAGCAGTCCGAAACCGCCGGTCTCGCTGAGCACCTCCAGCACCAGCTGATGGGCATGGAAGGCCGGGCCCTCGCCCCAGGCCGCCATCTCGTCCGGGGTCGGATCGCAGGCCGGGAACGCCTCGCGGAAGCCGCGCGCGCCGACCCCGTTGAACGGATGCGCGCGCGCCATGCAGGCGGCCGCACCCCAGATCCGCGCACGCCCGGACAGGGCCGTGTCGACGCCGGCCTCGTCGCCGGTCAGCGCGTGCAGGGTACGCTCCACCCGCTGGCTGACCTGTGGCGAGGTCAGGCTCAACACCAGCAACAACGCGGCGCCGAACGCGAATACCCCCAGCAGCTTCTTCCAGCCCAGCAGGCGCCAGCCGGAGAACAGCAGCACCAGGCCGAAGGTGATCCAGGACGCGCGCGAGCCGGCCAGCACGACCACCACGCCGACCGCGGCGGCGGCCAGCAGCCAACCGGCGCTGCCGAAGCGGCGACCGGCGGCATACAGCGCGAACGGCGACAGGCTGGCCAGCACCAGGCCCAGCTTGAGGTTGCAGGGGCCGAGGATGCCGCTGAGGCGATCGACACCGGCGATCTCCTCCGCCGTGCACATGCCATGTCCGCTGATCATCTGCTTGATGCCGTCGATGCCGGCGAACAGCGGGCTGGTGCCGCTCGCCGCCTGGATCAGCGCGTCGACGGTCCAGATGCCGACGATCGCCGCCAGTCCACCGAAGGTGATCCGGCGTCCGCGACGGTCGGCCACGGCCGACGCCGCCAGCCACAGGAACGGCAGGTAGCGCAGGTCGCCGGCCGCCTCCTTCAGCGCGCGCCCCACGTCGACCGCATCGAACGAGGACACCAGCTCCGGCAGCCAGTAGGCGAAGAACAACACGCTGGTCAGCGCCCAGGCCTGGTGGCTGAGCAGGCCGGCGCCGCCACGGAAGCGCGAGACGGTCAGCCGGAACAGCGCGGCCAGGGCGCCCAGCACCAGCATCGCCTCGGCATAGCCCGGCGCCGGCCACAGCGCCACATAGGCGAGGATCCAGGCCGGTGCCCAGCGCCAGCCCGGCGCGGCATCGTGTGGCGCCGCCGGTGCGGTCGCGGAACGGGTTTCAGTCGAGGAGTTCGTCATAGACGGCAAGTGTGGCGTCCTGCATCGCGCGCAGGGTATAGCGCGACATCGTAACGGCTGCGACAGGGGGCTGCGCGAGCAGCGTCCGCGCACGGCTGTGCAGCCCATGGGTGTCGAACGGCGGCGCCGCGCCGGCCGGTTGCAACTCCGCCAACAGCTCGCCGACCCCGCCGTGCGCCCAGCCCAGCACCGGCCGGCCGCAGGACAACGCCTCGATCACGGTCCGCCCGAACGCCTCGGGTTTGCGCGAAAGCTGCAGCACCAGATCGCTGGCCGCGTAGGCACGGGCGATCGCGTCGGTGGGCGCGGAGAACGCCACCGCTTCCGTGATGCCCAGTCGTCCCGCTTCGGCCTCCAGCTCGGCGATGTACGCCTCACGACCCTGTTCGCGCGCACCGGGCAGCCACAGACGCACGTCGTCGCCGTCGCGGCGCAACGCCGCCAGCAGCGCCAGCGCATCGGCATGCCCCTTCAAGCGGGTGCCGCGGCCGGGCAACAGCAGCAGTGGGCCGTCCCCTGCCAGTTGCGGATGCAGGGCCGCCGCCCAGGCGCGCGCGGCCGGATCGGGATGCGCGGCGGGCGGGAACGCCGACGGCTCGATCCCGCGCGGAATCACCCGCAGCCTGGCCGCGTCGGTGGCCGGGTAGTGCCGCATCACGTAGTCGCGCACCGTCTCCGACACGCAGACGACCCGCTCGCCGCGGGTCATCACCGCGGAGTAGCGCGAAGGCGAATTCAGGCCGTGCACGGTCGTTACCAGTCGCGGCCGGCCCCTGTCCGGCAACCCACGCAGCGCCAGCACCGCCAGCCACGCCGGCAGCCGCGAACGCGCGTGCACCAGGTCGACCCGCTGCTCGACGATCAGCCGGCGCAAGGCGCGCGCGCGCAGCAGGGTCAGCGGCGACTTGCGGCCGATGTCGAGTTCGAGGTGTTCGGCGCCCAGCGCCCGCAGTCGCGGTACCAGCCGGCCGCCGGCGGACACCACCAGCGCGCGGTGCCCGGCGCGCACCAGCGCCTCGGCGACTTCCAGGGTCGAACGCTCGACTCCGCCCGAATCCAGCGCGGGCAGCAGTTGCATCACCGTGCGCCGATGCCCCGGACGCCGGCGCGCCTGTCCGGCGCCGGCATGCTTCACATCGGCCCGCCCCGCATCGGCATGGTCCATGCGCTCACCCTGCATGGCGGTCATCGTGCACGGCGGCCGTCACCCGGACCGGGGACGGCGCGGCGGGCGCTGGCGGCCTCGCCGCTCAGCCCTCGAGCACGAAGTGCGCGCCGCAATACGGGCACTGCACTTCGCCTTCGGCCTCGATCGGCAGGTAGACACGCGGATGCGAGTTCCACAACGCCATCGACGGCGTCGGGCAGCTCAGCGGCAGGTCGGCACGCGTCACGGTGTAGCGCTGCTCGGCGTTGGCCTGGGTGGTGTGGGTGCTGGCGGCTGCGGTCATGGGTCGCGGGGAATCGGTCGCGGGGGAGGCAATTCTAGCAGCCGCGGCCGGCTCTCGAGACGATCGGCCGGCGCAGCGTCAGCGGCGACCGGGCTTTCCCGGGAAGGCCCTCGCGGCTTGCGCCGCTCCTACGGTCTTTCCGGCGGTCGTGTGGCTCAGCCCGGCAGGTCGAACAGCAGGGCCAGGGCCTCGCCGTCGGCCTGCAACCGCAAGGCGCCGGTCTCGTCGCTGAAGCCCAGCGCATCGCCGGCCCTTAGTTCGCGCGCACCGACCCGGGCGCCGCCTCGGGCCAGATGCAGCCAATAGCGGCGGGCGGGATCGAGCGCGCATTCGGCCCCCTCCCCGTCATCGAGCCGGGCCTCGAACACGCGCGCGTCCTGGCGCATCGCCACGCTGCCCTCGGCGCCGTCGGGCGAAGCCAGCAGGGTCCAGCCGCCGCCAGGCACCGCCGCCGCGGCCTCGCGCTGGGCATAGCCGGGCGCCGCGTTGACCCGGTCCGGCTGCAGCCAGATCTGCAGGAAATGCACCGGCTCGGTCTTCGATGCGTTGAACTCGCTGTGTTCGACGCCGTGCCCGGCGCCCATCCACTGCAGTTCGCCGGGACGGATCACGCCACCGCCGCCGCTGCTGTCCTTGTGCGCCAGCGCGCCCTCGAGCACGTAGCTGAGGATCTCCATGTTGGCGTGGCCATGGGTCGGGAAGCCGGCGCCGGGGTCGACGCGGTCCTCGTTGATGACCCGCAGCACGCCGAAGCCCATCCACGCCGGGTCGTAATAGTGCCCGAACGAGAAGGTGTGGCGGCTGTCGAGCCAGCCGGCCTGGACATGGCCGCGGTCCTGCGAGCGACGTTCGATGATCATGGTGATGGCAGGGGATGGGGGACGGAGATGGGATGACAGCGGCGCCGGGGCCCGATGTCCGGGCCCCGGATTCTGCCTTATTCCGCCTTCGGCACCATCGCCTCGACGGTGATCCGGATCTCGACCTCGTCGCTGACGTTGGGCGCGTACTTGCCGACGCCGAAGTCGCTGCGCTTGATCATGGTGCGGGCGTCGAAGCCGGCGGCCTCGCGCTTGCCCAGCGGATGCACGCCCAACTTGTTGATGGTGGTGTCCAGCAGCACCTGCTTGGTCACGCCATGCACGGTCAGCTCGCCCCAGATGCGCAGCTTGCTGTCGCCGGCGGCCTCGACCTTGCTGCTCTTGAAGGTGATCTCGGGGAACTGCCCGGCGTCGAAGAAATCGGCGCTGCGCAGGTGGTCGTTGAAGTCCGGCACGTGCGACTCCAGCCCGCTCAGGGGAATGGTGACGTTCACCGAGGACTGGCCGACGTTGTCGGCGTCGTAGACGATCGTGCCGTCGACATCGCCGAAGTGGGCGACCGGATGCGAGAAGCCGAAATGGCTCCAGGACGCAATCACGTCGGTGTGGTTGGGATCGATGTCGTAGGTGACCGGGGCCGCGAACGTGGCGGCGCTGGCGACCGACAAGGCGGCGGCAAGGACGATCTGCTTGAACATGACAGGCTCCATCGGAGGTTGGGCGGAGGGGCGGGGGTGAGCGTGAGACGGAATCGGGTGACGGCGCCGCGATCAGAGGATCCGCGCGGCCTCGTCGAACGACAGCCGCGGCGAGCGCGGGAACAGCTTGGCCGGGTCGCCATGACCGAGGTTGATGAGGAAGTTCGACTTGATCGCGGTGCCGGCGAAGAACGCCGCGTCGACCTTGGCGTTGTCGAACCCGGACATCGGGCCGCAGTCCAGGCCGAGCGCGCGCGCGGCCAGCAGCACGTAGGCGCCCTGCAGGCTGCCGTTGCGGAACGCGGCGTCGTGGCGGTTCTCGCGCGGCCCGTCGAACCAGCTCTTGGCGTCGGTATGCGGGAACAGGTACGGCAGCTTGTCGTGGAAATCCTGGTCGAAGGCGACGATCGCGGTGACCGGCGCGGCCATGGTCTTGGCGTAGTTGCCCTCGTCCAGGGCCGGCCCGAGCTTGGCCTTGGCCTCGGGCGACTTCACGAACACCAGCCGCAGCGGGCTCATGTTGGCGCTGGTCGGACCCCACTTGGCCAGTTCGTACAGCTGGCGCAGGGTGTCGTCGCTGACCTCGCCGCCGAGCTCGTTGTGGGTGCGGGCGGTGCGGAACAACTGGTCGAGGGCGGCGTCGGGCAGGGTCCTGGACATCAAGGGTCTCCAATTGCGGTGGTATCGGCATGAGGCCCGGGCAGGCGCCGGGCCGACCATCGGCCTTTTCGGGCGATGGGGCCCGGACGTTACAGGCGTCCGCGGCGGGCAGGGCAAGTGTAGAGTCTCGGAAATCAGCTCACCGTCTTCACGCCCGGAACGGATTGGCGCCACTCGTGCAACAAAGAGACAGCCAGACACCGAAAAACACCACCACGTGGACGCTCAGCGACGGCCACGCCGGCAATGTCCGCCAGGCGACCGCACTGGCCGGCGCACTGGGCCTGGCCGCGCGCGAGTGGACCCTGGACGCGCGCGCGCCCTGGCGCTGGCTGGCGCCGCGCCGGCTGCCCGGCAGCCGCGGCGCGTTCGGCCCCGGCTTCGGCCAGGCGCTGGCGCTGGGTGAGGCCGCCCTGCCCGGGCTGGCGATCGGCTGCGGGCGGCAGGCGGCGCTGGCGACCCGGCTGCTGCGCCGGCATGGCGTCGCCGCCGTGCAGATCCTCGATCCGAGGATATCGACCCGTCACTGGGACCTGGTGATCGCGCCCGAGCACGATGGCCTGCACGGCCGCAACGTGATCCGCCTGCTCGGCAGCCTGCATCCGGTCGACGACCTGTGGCTGGCGGCGGCACGGCGCGACTTCGCCACGTTCGGCGAACTGCCGGGGCCGCGCACGGCGGTGCTGATCGGCGGGCCCAGCGCGCACGCCGACTTCGACGAAGCGGGCTTCGAGGCGCTGTTCGAATGCGTTGCCGACTGCGTCCAGCGCGAGGGCGGCAGCGTGCTGGCGACCGCCTCGCGACGCACGCCGCCGGCGATCGCGGCGCGGATGCGCGAGCGCCTGGGCTGGCTGCCGGGCGTGGTCTGGGGCCCGGGTGCCGCCGACGACGGTCGCAACCCCTACCCCGGCCTGCTCGGCTGGGCCGACCGCATCGTCGCCAGCGCCGACTCGGTCAACATGCTGTCGGAGGCCTGCGCGACCGACGCGCCGGTATTCGTCGCCGGCATCGACCGCCTCGGCGGCCGCCCGCGCCGCTTCGTCGACAGCCTGCTGGGACGCGGCCGGGTGCGGCCGCTGGACCCGCTGATGGCGCCGTTCCCGGCGCAGGCACTGCGCGAGACCGCGCGGGTCGCCGCCGAGGTCGCCAGCCGACTGGGCCTGTAGCGCCCTGTCGGCGCAGCGGCCTCAGCGCCGGGTTTCGGTCGCCATCCGCAACGCCAGTGCGCCGAGCACGCCGCCCATCAGCCAGCGCTGCCATTGCGCCCACAACGGGCGACCGGCGAGGAAGCCGGCGATCGACCCGGCCATCAGCACCAGCAGCGCGTTGACCGCCAGGCTGATCGCGATCTGGGTGAAACCCAGCACCAGCGACTGCGCCAGCACGCTGCCGCGTTCGGGTTCGATGAACTGCGGCAGCAGCGACAGGTACAGCACCGCCGCCTTCGGGTTGAGCAGATTGGTGAACAGGCCCATCAGGAACAACCGGCGCGGGCTGTCGTGGCGCAGCCGGCGCGACTGCGCATCGACCGTGGCGAACGGCGAGCCGCCGCCGGGCTTCAGTGCCTGCCAGGCCAGGTACAGCAGATACGCGGCACCGGCGATGCGCAGCGCGTCGTAGGCGTAGGGCACCGCCATCACCAGCGCGGTGATGCCCAGCGCGGCGCAGACCATGTAGAACACGAACCCCAGCGCGACCCCGCCCAGCGAGACCAGCCCGGCCGCCGGCCCCTGGCTGATCGAGCGCGAGATCAGGTACAGCATGTTCGGCCCCGGCGTGAGCACCATGCCCAGCGCGATCAGCGAGAAGGCCAGCAGATGGGGGAAATCGGGCACGGCGCACCTCCGGAGTCGGCAGCGGGAACGGTCTCAAGCGCACGGCGGGCGTCCGCCTGCGTGCCGCGATGGCGCGCCGGCGATGGCGCCGCGGTCCCGCGGCCATCGCGATTGTAAGCGCCCCCCGGCTCAGCGCGGCGCCGCCGCGAAGTCCAGCCCCTGCGCGCGCGCGGCGGCACCGATCGCCGCCCTCGCGCGATCGAGCGCGGCATCGCGCGGCGCCCGGCGCTGGCGGCGGTCGAGCGTGCACGACAGCCCCAGGTCGAGCAGGTAGGCATGGGCCGCGTGCAGGTCCGCCGTCGTCGCCGGGCCGAACACCCCGGCCTCGCGGGCGGCATCGATCAGTCCCGGCGTATGCCGTGGTTCCAGCAATGCCGGGTGCTCCAGGCCATGCCGCAGCACCATCGCCTGCAGCAGGAATTCCAGGTCGACCAGGCCGCCCTCGCCCTGCTTGAGGTCGAAGGAGGCCGCATCGCTGCGATCCAGCTCGGCGCGCATCCGTCGCCGCATCGTGACCACATCGTCGGCGAGCCGGTCCGGGTCACGCGCGCGCGACAGGGTCTGCGCGCGCACCCGCTCGAAATCGTCGCCCAGGCCGGCGCCGCCGGCGACCATCCGCGCCCGCACCAGCGCCTGGTGCTCCCAGGTCCAGGCACGCTCGCGCTGGTACTCCGAATAGCTGGCCAGGCTCGACACCAGCAGCCCCTGGGCACCGTCCGGGCGCAGCCGCACGTCGACATCGAACAGGCGCCCGGCGGCGGTGACCGCGCCGAGCAGGGCGACGATCTTCTGCGCCAGCCGCGAGAACCAGCGCGAGGCCTCGATCGGACGGGCACCGTCCGAGGGCGCATCCGGGTCGGCGTCGTACAGGAACACCAGGTCCAGATCGGAGCCGAAACCCAGTTCCTCGCCGCCGAGGCTGCCGTAGCCGAGCACCACGAAGCGCGCGCCGTGCACCTCGCCGTGATTGCCGGCGACCTCCTGCCAGGCCAGCGCGAGTACCCGCGCGACCACCCCGTCGGCCAGCCAGGCCAACTGGCGGGCGCTGGCCTCGGCGCTCTGGCGGCCGTCGCGGAACGCCATCGCGATGCGGAAGCTCAGCGCCTGGCGCACTTCGTTCAGCGCCTGCAGCACGGTCTCGGCATCGCCGCCGCCGGGCACGCCGGCGCAGGCGTCGAACAATTCGGTGCGGCCCGGCAGCGGCCCCGACACCCGCGCGTCGAGCAACTCGTCCAGCAGCAGCGGATGCAACGCCAGGCGCTCGGCCAGCAGTGCGCTTTGCGAGACCACTTCGACCATGCGCGCCAGCGCCGCCGGCTGCTCGTCGAGCAGGGCCAGGTAGGCGCTGCGGCGCAGGATGTTGTGCAGCATCGTCAGCAAGCGGCGCAGCGCGAGCATCGGATGGCTGGCCTGGGCAGCGCCCTGCAGCAGCGCCGGCAGGACCCGGTCCAGGCGCGCCCGCGCCCGGTCCGACAATGCCGCCACCGCCGGGCTGCGGGCGAGGTCGCGCAACAGGCCATCGGCCTCTTCGGCGTCGGAGGACGCATCGGTGAAACCGGCCTCGACCAGAGTGTCGGCCGCGCCGGCGTCGGGCAGCGCGCGCCAGTACAGCGCCAGCGCATCCGGCGCCGCCTGGCTGCGGCGCGGCGCCAGCAACGCGGCGAACTCGGCGCCGACCGCCTCGCGGCGGCGGTCCAGCGCCTCGCGCAGCGCGTCCCAGCCGTCGAAATCCAGCCCGCCGGCGATGCGATCGCGGGCGAGCGGGTCCTCCGGCAGCGCATGGGTCTGGGCATCGGCCAGCATCTGCAGGCGGTTCTCCAGCCGACGCAGGAACAGGTAGGCCTCCTCCAGCGCCTCGGCGGCGGCGGCCTCCATCTGCCGCGCCTGGACCAGCGCGTGCAGGGTCGGCAGCAGGGCGCGGCCGCGCAACGCCGGCTCGCGGCCGCCGCGGATCAGTTGCAGCGCCTGGACCAGGAACTCGATCTCGCGGATGCCGCCGGGCCCGCGCTTGATGTCGTCGGCCAGCTCCTTGCGCGCGACCTCGGCGGCGATCGCCGCCTTCATCGTGCGCAGGCCGTCGAGCGCGCCGAAATCCAGATAGCGGCGGTAGATGAACGGCCGCAACGCGACCAGGAAGCGCTCGCCGGCCTCGATGTCGCCGGCCACCGGACGCGCCTTCTGCCAGGCATAGCGTTCCCAGTCGCGGCCCTCGTGCTGGAAGTACTGCTCCATCGCCGAGAACGACCAGGCGACCCGGCCGGCGCTGCCGTAGGGCCGCAGGCGCAGGTCGACCCGATGGCAGAAGCCGTCGCCGGTGACCTCGTCGAGCAGGCGTGCCAACTGCTGGCCGAGCCGGGCGTACCAGGTCTCCGCCGCCAGCGGGCGCTCGCCGTCGCTGGCCTGCGGATCGGCGACCCCGTCCAGGTCGTAGCCGTACACGAGGTCGACGTCGGAACTGAAGTTCAGCTCGCCGCCGCCGAGCTTGCCCAGGCCGAACACCACCAGCCGCCGCGGCCGCCCGCCGTCGTCGCGGAACATGCCATGGCGGCCGGCGAACTCCAGCTCCAGCGCGTCCAGCGCGACCCGCAGGCAGTCCTCGGCCAGGCCGGTGGTGCCGGCGAGGGTCGCGGCGACGTCGTCGAGGCCGAGCACGTCGCGCCACACCAGGCGGGTCGACTCGGCGGCGCGGTGGCGGCGCAACAGCGCGCCCCAGTCGCCGCGGTTGCCGGCGTCCAGCACCGGCATCGGCAGCGCCGGCGCGGCCGGATCGGCGGCCAATCGCTCCAGCAACGCCGGCTGTCGGCGCAGGGTCTCGATCGCGAAGTCGCTGGCGCCCGCCAGGCGTCGCAGGCGCGCGGCGACCTGCGGGTCGGCGAGCGCGCTGGCGGCTTCGGGCGAACTGGCGCGCAGGCGTTCGATCGCGCGGTCGATGCAGGTGTCCAGCGCCGTCGCTGTGGCGGCGTCGTGGTGGCTTGGGGTCATCCGGCGATGATGACACGGGCGCCGGCGCGCAGACGCGCGATCACCGCCACCACGGCTGGACATCACGACCAGACACCTCAACCAGACGGGGCGCCCGCAGGCGCCCCGTGTTCAACAGGCTTTCGGCGATGCGTCGATGCCGCTCAGTACGTCACCGCCTGCGCCGCGTTGACGCGACCGAAGCCGGCGCTGTCGTCCTTGCCGGGCTTGCCGACGTCGTCGGCGGACTGCTTGAGGATGGTCGCCACGTGCGAGGCCTTGATGCCCGGATGCTTGCCGTACACCAGCGCGGCGACGCCGCTCACGTGCGGCGCGGCCATGCTGGTACCGGCATTCCAGCCGTAGAAGTGGCTGCCACCGGACACCGAGGTGGTGCTGAACACCGCATCGAAGATCCAGCAGACCTGGGTCACCGGACCGACCGTGCACAGCTCGTTGCCGGGGTAGCGGGTATCGCCGCCGGGGGCGCCGAAATGGATCGTCGACTGGCCGTAGTTGCTGTAGCTGGCAAGCACGTCGAGGTCGACGCCGGCATCGATCGCCCAGCCTTCCGGCGCCAGCGCCGAAACCGTCAGCACGCCCGGCAGCTGGCCGGGGAAGCTCATCGTGCTGTTGTCGTGATCGAGGTCGCGGCCGTCGTTGCCGGCCGAGGCCACCACCAGGACCTCGTTCTTGCCGGCGTACTGCATCGCCCGCTTGGTCGCGTTGATCAGCTCGGAGAGTTCGTTCGCGCCCTGGCCGCTGCGCGGCAGGCCGCCACGCACGCCCAGGCTCATGTTGATCACGTTGGCGCCGTTGTCGACCGCCCAGACGATGCCCTGGATGATGCCGGCGAAGTCGCCGCTGCCGGTCGCCGAGCTGAGCACCTTGACCGCCAGCAGCTTGGCCTCCGGGGCCACGCCGATCGTGCCGATGGCGTTGTCGGCGGCCAGGATGGTGCCGGCGACGTGGGTGCCGTGGCTGCTGCCGCTGGTGTTGCAGTAGCTCTCGCCATCGACGAACGAAGCGCCGCCGATCAGGTTCGGGGCGATGTCCAGATGCGCGCAGTAGGCACCGCTGTCGAGCACCGCCACCGTCGCGCCGGCGCCGCGATAGCCCGCGTTCCAGGCGCCGGCGGCATCGAGCGCGGCATGCCCCCACTGCAGATCGAAGAAACGGTCGTCGTCGCCGGAACCCGGCGGGTTGGCGAACGCATCGGCCGAGATCGGAGCACCCTCGGACTCGGGAACGTCCCACTGCAACTCGACATCGCGAGTGACCGACTGCAGGCCGGGAATCGCCCCGGCATCGGCGGCGAAGGCGTCGCCCGCCTGCACGATCGCCACGCCGATCTGCGGCAGCTGGGCGGTGATGGTGCCGCCCGCGGCCTGGATGCGCTCGATCTGGGTCGCGTTCAATCCCTGACCCTGGGTCATCACCACGTACTTGCCGGCATGCGCCGACCCCATCGTGCCCAGGCCCAACAAGGCCAGACCAATACCGGTCGCCAAAATAGTGCGGTTCTTCATGGGTTGCTCCGAAGCTGAGGTGGATGAGCGTGCGTTCGCACGCCGCCCGGGGCATCCGCCCGAAGCTCCCCGGACAGCACCCCGTCCAGGTGTCCACGCATTTATCGGCCCCGACCGGCCAAGTCCGTGTCGCGGCGTCGCGGGTGCGCGGGCAGCGCTCCGGGCCGATGGACCGGGCCGATGGACCGGGGCGGGGCGTACACGAGCGGGCGGCGACCGTCGCGGTCGACCGCGGAAGGACCGGGCGGGCCTGGGCATCGGCCGGCGCGTACCCGACGCTCGGCGCGCTCGGTCCGGCGCGTCCTGCGGGGCCGGCAATCAACCTGCGGTACAGGCAACTTGCGGGCAATTGAAACGTGCAGGCAATTAAAAAGCCCGCCCCGGTCGAACCGGTTGCGGGCTTGCTCCCTCCCCCACGTCGGGATGCGGGACCGATCGTGAAGGATGCGTTACCGGCTTGCACGCTGCACTGCAAAAGAGAACCGATGGGTACAAGAAAGGCGACGATGCCGCCATTCCGTTTGGTGAACGCGCGTCACCTCGTGGCGCCACCGCCCCGAGCCGCGCCCACTGCCGCGACAAAAAAAAGCCCCCGCATCGCTGCGGGGGCCCGGGTGACGCGTTGGAACGTGTCGACGGGTCGGCTTAGAAGCCCATGCCGCCCATGCCGCCCATGTCGCCGCCGGCCGGCATCGCCGGCTCTTCCTTCTTCGGAAGCTCGGCGACCATCGCCTCGGTGGTGATCATCAGGCCGGCAATCGACGCGGCGTTCTGCAGCGCGGTGCGGGTGACCTTGGTCGGGTCCAGGATGCCCAGCTCGAGCATGTCGCCGAACTCGCCGGTGGCGGCGTTGTAGCCGAAGCTGCCCTTGCCTTCCTTGACCTTGTTGACGATGACCGACGGCTCTTCGCCGGCGTTGGTGACGATCTCGCGCAGCGGCGCTTCCATCGCGCGCAGGGCGATGGTGATGCCGTGGTTCTGGTCCTCGTTGTCGCCCTTGACGGCGCCCACCGCGGCCAGCGCGCGGATCAGGGCGACGCCGCCGCCCGGCACGATGCCTTCCTCGACCGCCGCACGGGTCGCGTGCAGGGCGTCTTCGACGCGCGCCTTCTTTTCCTTCATCTCGATCTCGGTGGAGGCACCGACCTTGATGACGGCCACGCCGCCGGCCAGCTTGGCCACGCGCTCCTGCAGCTTCTCGCGGTCGTAGTCCGAGGAGGTCTCCTCGATCTGCGCCTTGATCTGCTTGATGCGCGCCTCGATGCCACCGGTCTCGCCGGCGCCGTCGATGATGGTGGTGTTCTCCTTGGAGACCTGCACCTTCTTGGCGCGGCCGAGGTCGTTGATGGTGGCCTTGTCCAGCTGCAGGCCGACTTCCTCGGAGATCACGGTGCCGCCGGTCAGGATCGCCATGTCCTCCAGCATCGCCTTGCGACGATCGCCGAAGCCCGGCGCCTTGACCGCGCAGACCTTGACGATGCCGCGGATGGTGTTGACGACCAGGGTCGCCAGGGCCTCGCCCTCGATGTCCTCGGCGATGATCAGCAGCGGCTTGCCGGCCTTGGCCACGCCCTCGAGGACGGGCAGCAGGTCGCGCACGTTGGAGATCTTCTTGTCGTGCAGCAGGATGAACGGATCGTCCAGCTCGGCCTGCATCGACTGCTGGTTGTTGACGAAGTACGGCGACAGGTAGCCGCGGTCGAACTGCATGCCCTCGACGACGTCGAGCTCGTTGTCCAGACCCGAACCGTCCTCGACGGTGATCACGCCTTCCTTGCCGACCTTGTCCATCGCCTGGGCGATCAGGTCGCCGATGTTGGCGTCGGAGTTGGCGGAGATGGCGCCGACCTGGGCGATCTCCTTGCTGGTCGAGGACGGCTTGCTGAGCTTCTTCAGCTCATCGACGGCGCCGGTGACGGCCTTGTCGATGCCGCGCTTGAGGTCCATCGGGTTCATGCCGGCGGCGACCGCCTTCATGCCCTCGCGGATCAGCGCCTGCGCCAGCACGGTGGCGGTGGTGGTGCCGTCGCCGGCGTTGTCGGAGGTCTTGGATGCGACTTCCTTCACCATCTGCGCGCCCATGTTCTCGAACTTGTCCTGCAGCTCGATTTCCTTGGCGACGGAGACGCCGTCCTTGGTGATGGTCGGGGCGCCGAAGCTCTTGTCGAGCACGACGTTGCGGCCCTTCGGACCGAGGGTGGCCTTGACGGCATTGGCGAGGGTGTTCACGCCGCGCAGCATCTTCGCGCGCGCGTCTTCACCGAAACGGATTTCCTTGGCTGCCATGGGATGACTCCGGGATTCGTGTAGGGGGATTGGTGATTCGTGGGAGGCGGAAGTACGGCGTCGGGACGAGCGGCGGACGCGTCAGCGCATGGCGCTGCGAGCGGTCCCGGGCCCCGGGCGCCGGATCACACGCGGAAGTCGGCTCAGCCGAGCACCGCGAGGATGTCGTCTTCCTTCACCACCAGGTACTCGACGCCGTCGAGCTTGACCTCGGTGCCGCTGTACTTGCCGAACAGCACGTTGTCGCCGGCCTTGACCTTGGGCGCGCGCACGTTGCCGTTGTCCAGCACCTTGCCTTCGCCCACGGCGACGACCTCACCCTTGATCGGCTTCTCGGTGGCCGAGTCCGGAATGACGATGCCGCCGGCGGACATCTTCTCTTCTTCCATGCGCTTGATGACCACGCGGTCGTAGAGCGGCTTGATGTTCATGAGAACCTCACGCAAGTGATTGATTGTGGGAAATAAAGTCGCGGGATATTAGCAGTCGACCCGGGCGAGTGCCAAAGCCCGGGCAAAACTGCGCCCGGCGAACCGGGACGGCGACGAGATGGGAGCGTGCGCGGGGCTTTCAAGGGCTGGCGGGAAAAAATTTCCGCCTACGGCGCCAAACCGCGATGAAGTAGTGGAAGGAGGTCACACGTGGACGGATGTCACATAGAGAAAGAGCGCGTCCCCGAAGTGACGCGCTCTTTCGTGGCACGGGGTCGGCCCTACCTGGCATGCGCGTCCTGCGTCCTCCCCTGACCAGACATCAGTGTCGAAACCAGCAATCCATGTCGGCTTGACCCGATATTGCGCGCGGCACATCACCTTGGCCATAGCACCCAGTCACGAAATATGTTTACTTTTGGTAGCGCACAACCGGTCTTTAACCCTCAAACAGCCCGTAAATACGTGCTTTAACCTCTGTGGAGTTACTGTTGGTAGACACATGTTTGTGACTATTGATCACTATGTGACTTATGATCACATATTTGCCGAGTCTGGCGCGAGAATGGCGGCCACCGCCCCCTTGCGGTGTTCGCCACCCTGACCACAACGCGCCACGGCCCGATTACCCCCAGCCCCACCATCGAGCGAAAACGCCCATGACACTCCAGCAGCGCATCCGTCTCGCCCGCCGCCATGCCGGGCTCTCCCAGGCCGCCGTCGCCCGCGCGGTCGGCGTGCAACGCAGTGCCGTCAGCCACTGGGAAGCCACCGTCGGCAAATCCCCGAGCACCTCGAACATGCGCGAGCTGGCGCTGGTCACCCAGGTCCAGTTCGAGTGGCTGGCCACCGGCCGCGGCCGGATGACCCTGAGCGAGGACGTGGCGATGGATTCGGTCGCCGCCGCCGATGCGCTGCTGGTCGACGACCCCTTGGAGCTGCGCCTGCTGACCGCCTTCCGCGAAACCCCGACCCTGTCGCGCGCGCCGCTGGTGGAGATCGCCGAGCAGCTGGCCGCCCAGCGGATGGGGCGCAAGCCGACGCCCGAGCGCAGCCTGACCGAGCGCATAGCTGCGACCGAGCGCACAAGCTGAGCACAACCGGCGGACACATCCGCCACTTGCGGTCACAAAAGCCCGTTAGACTTCCGTGTTCATGATCATGAAAGGAGTCGAAACGGATGATCCGCCGCAGTCTGTGGCTTGCCCTCGCCGTCGCACTCGCGCCCGCCCCCGCGCTGGCCGAAGTGTTCATCAACGAAATTCACTACGACAACGACGGTAGCGATACCGGCGAAGCCATCGAGGTCGTCGCCAGCGAAGGCGAAAGCCTGTCCGGCTATCGCATCTACCTCTACAACGGCAGCTCGTCGTCGTCCGCAAGCGTGTACGACAACGACCCGCTGCCGGCCGGCAGCATGGTCGCCTGCGGCGGCAACGTCCGCATCGCCAGCCTGAGCTACCCCAGCAACGGCATCCAGAACGGCGCACCGGACGCGATCGCGCTGGTCGACGGCAGCGGCGCCCTGGTCCAGTTCCTCAGCTACGAAGGCACGGTCACCGCCGGCAACGGCCCGGCCGCCGGCCAGACCAGCACCGCGCTGCCGGTGTCCGAAACCGGCAGCACCCCGGTCGGCCATTCCCTGCAGCTGGGCGGCAGCGGCGACGGCTACAGCGACTTCAGCTGGCAGTCGGCCGCGGCCCAGACCTTCGGCGCCTGCAACAACGGCCAGAGCTTCAGCACGCCGAACCCGCCACCGGAAGTCACTGCGACCCAGCCGGTCGACGGCGCCACCAACTTCCCGGCCGCCGGCGATCTCGGCGTCGCCTTCACCGAGAGCGTCAGCCTCGGCGGCAATGCCCTGACCCTGCAATGCGCGCAGTCGGGCACGATCGCCCTGCAGTACCCGTCCAGCGGCAGCAGCTTCACCGCCACCACCGGCACCGCGCTGTACGCCGGCGAGGCCTGCACCTTCACCGTGCACGCCAGCCAGGTCACCGACGGTGGCGGCGCCCACCCGGTCGCCGACACCGTGGTCGCCTTCAATGTCGCCAGCAACGGCGGCGGCAACGACGACTACTACGCCCAGGTCAACACCAGCAGTGCCAGCCAGCTGCGCTGCTCGCTGCACCAGACCATCCGCGGCCACACCGTCTATCCGTACAGCGGCAGCGGCACCACCAGCACCTGGGACATCCTGGAGATCGCCGACGAGGACCCCAACAACGGCTCGCGGATCCTCGATGCCTACCGCAACCGCAGCTACGCCAAGGGCAGCGACCGGGCCGGCACCGGCAGCGGCGCGACCTACAACCGCGAGCACAGCTGGCCGAACTCGCTGGGCTTCGGCAACCGCACCGGCAACCTCGGCCTGCCGAACGCGCCGTACACCGACACCCACATGCTGTATCTGACCGATACCGGCTACAACTCCGACCGCGGCAACAAGCCGTACAAGAACTGCCCGTCGCAGGGCAGCTGCGGCGAGCGGGTGACCGACGCCTACAACGGCAACGGCGGCGGCAGCGGCGTGTTCCCGGGCAACTCGAACTGGACCTGGAGCAGCGGCTTCCAGGTCTGGGGCGCACGTCGCGGCGACATGGCCCGCGCGGTGATGTACATGGCGATCCGCTACGAGGGCGGCCAGGACATCAACAGCGGCCAGTCCGAGCCCGACCTGGAGCTGACCGACAACGCCAACCTGATCGTGGCCACGTCCAGCTCCCCGGCCTACATGGGCCTGCTGTCGACCCTGCTGGCCTGGCACCAGGCCGATCCGCCGGACGACGCCGAGCGCGCCCGCAACGACGTGATCTACAGCTTCCAGGGCAACCGCAACCCGTTCATCGACCACCCGGAATGGGCGAGCGAGGCGCTGTTCACCTCGAGCCAGCCGGCCAGCTGCCAGCTCAACTGAGCCGCTGATCCAGGCAGGAAGGGAGGGCCGTTCGACGGCCCTCCTTTTTTTGGCGCCGCCATTTGCGGGACCGATGGCCTGCTTCGCCGGCCCCGCGACGGGCCCGGCACCGCCGTGGTACCAATCCTGGCCGGTCCGCGCGACCGCCGGCGCCCGCCGGGACGGGACGGCTACAATCGCCGCATGTCCGATGCGCCCTCCCCGTCCGTGCTGCTGGTCCATTGCAGCTGTCCCGACGACGCCAGTGCCGAGCGCCTGGCCCAGACCCTGGTCGGGGAACGGCTGGCCGCCTGCGTCAGCCGCCTGCCGGGGGTGCGCTCGACCTACCGCTGGCAGGACGCGATCGAGCAGGCCGACGAGGTTCTGCTGCTGATCAAGACCACCGCCGAGCGCATGGACGCACTGAGCGAGCGCGTCCGTGCCCTGCACCCCTACGAACTTCCCGAACTGGTCGCGGTCGAAGTCCGCACCGGCCTGGCCCCGTACCTGCAGTGGGTGGCCGGGCAGACCCGCCTCCCGGACCCGCATCGATGACCCAATCCCGACCGATCCCGGGGCGCCGCCGCGCGTCCGCCTCCCTGCTCGTCCTGCTGGCCCTGCTCGCTCCGCTGCTGCCGGCCCAGGCCGCGGTCGACGAGGAGGATCTGCTGCCGGTCGACGAAGCCTTCGTACTGAGCGCCTCCGCCAGCGCCGCCGACACCATCGAGGTGCAATGGAAGATCGCCGACGGCTACTACCTGTATCGGCACCGCACCTCGGTCCAGGCCAGCCCGGCGTTCGCCCAGGGCGAGCTGCGACTGCCCAGGGGCCATGCCTACACCGACGAGTTCTTCGGCGATGTCGAGACCTACCGCGACCGCCTGACCGCGACCCTGCCCGGTCGCGCCGGCGCCGGCACGGTCGCCCTGAAGGTCAAGTACCAGGGCTGCGCCGATGCCGGCATCTGCTACCCGCCGCAGACCCGCGAACTGCAGGTCGCGATGCCCGCGGCCACCGGCGCGCCGGTGGCCGGACTGGCCGCACCGGGTGCGGTGGCCGCCGCCAGCGACCCGGCACCGGTCTCCGGCGGCCTGCGGCTGCCCGGCAGCGGCGGGGTGTCCAGCGCGGTCGACCCGGCCGCCGCCGGCAACCGCCTGCTGGCGCCGACCGCCCTGCCCGGCGGCGAAGCCAAACCACTGCCGCCCGAACAGGCGTTCGCGGTGCAGGCCCTCGCCGACAACGGCAACCGCGTGCGGGTGCGCTTCGACGTCGCCCCCGGCTACTACCTCTACCGCGACAAGACCGCATTCCGGCTGCAAGCGGTCGACGGCACGCCGTCCCTCGCCAACGGCCGCCCGGACTGGCCGCCCGGCCAGCGCCACAGCGACGAGTATTTCGGCGAGACCACCGTGTATTTCGAGCCGGTCGAGGTCACCCTGCCGGTATTGCGCCGCACCGCCGACGCCACCGACGCGCGCCTGACCGTCGAGCTGCAGGGCTGCCAGACCGACGGCATCTGCTACCCGCCGATGACCCGCACCCTGGCGGTGTCGCTGCCCGCCGGTAGCGTCGAACCCGCCGGCGCCGAGGCGGCGGCGACCGCCTCCGCTCCCGCCCCGGCCATGCCGGCGGCCGGCGGCGACGACGCCGTTGCAGGCCCCATCGCGGACGACCCGACCGCCGAAGACACCGCCGCCAAACCGGCCGAAGCCAGGGCCCAGGCCGAAGCGGCTGCAGCGGCGACGGCAACCGACGACGCCGCCAGCGCGACCGCCGCGGGCGACGGCGCCAACGAAGCCATGGCAACCGGCGACGGTGCCGCCAGCGGCGGCCAACGCCGCCCGCTCAACCTGTTCAGCGCCCTGCTGCTCGCACTCGGCGGCGGCCTGATCCTGAACCTGATGCCGTGCGTGCTGCCGGTGCTGTCGCTGAAGGCGCTGTCGCTGGCCGGCAACGGCGAAAGCCCGCGGCGCGCGCGCCGGCATGCGCTGTGGTACACCGCCGGCGTGCTGCTGAGCTTCGCCGCCCTCGGCGGACTGGCGCTGGCGCTGCGCGAGGCCGGTCTGGCGCTGGGCTGGGGCTTCCAGCTGCAGCAGCCGCTGGTGGTCGCGATGCTGGCCCTGCTGATGTTCGCGCTCGGACTCAGCCTGTCCGGGGTCTGGCACATCGGCGGCCGCTGGACCGGCGTCGGCCACGAGCTGACGATGAAGTCCGGCCCCGCGGGCGACTTCTTCACCGGCGTGCTGGCGGTGGTCGTGGCCACGCCCTGCACCGCACCGTTCATGGGCGCGGCGCTGGCCTGGGCCTTCACCGCCAACACCGTCACCGCGATCGCGGTATTCCTCACCCTCGGCCTGGGCTTGGCGTTGCCGTTCCTGCTGATCGGCTTCATCCCGGCGCTGGCGCACCGGCTGCCGAAGCCGGGCGCGTGGATGGAGACCTTCAAGCAGTTGCTGGCCTTCCCGCTGTACCTGACCGCGGTGTGGCTGGCCTGGGTGCTGACCCGCCAGCGTGGCGCCGACGCGATCGGCTGGTTCCTGGTCGCCGCCACCGCGCTGGCGTTCGCCGCCTGGGCCTGGACCCGCGCCCGCCGCGACGGCCGTCGCTGGGCCGCGGTGGTCGCCGCCCTGGCCCTGCTGGCGACCGCCTGGCCGCTGCTGCGCATCCATCAGCTGGAACGCCCGCAGGCTGCGGCGGCCGCCGTCAGCCAGGATGCGCTGAGCCCGGTGCCGTTCTCCGAGCAGCGCCTGGCCGACCTGCGCGCCAGCGGCCGCCCGGTGTTCGTCAACGTCACCGCCGACTGGTGCGTGTCGTGCAAGGCCAACGAGAGCGCGGTGTTCTCGCGCGACGAGTTCCGCCAGACCCTGGCGGCGACCGGAACCGTCTACATGGTCGGCGACTGGACCGACGTCGATCCGACCCTGACCGCCTTCCTGCAGCGTCACGAGGCGGTCGGCGTGCCGCTGTACGTGGTCTATCCGGTCGACGGCGGCGAGGGCCGGGTGCTGCCGATCCTGGTCACCCCGGGGATCGTCCGCGAGGCCCTGCTCGACGCCGCCGGCCACGCGCCCTGAACCTCCGTCTCCCAGCCGCCTACGGCCCGGCGACCGAGCGCGCCCGGCCGATCCGATGAAGTCGCCCGCATGAAACTCACCACCGGCCGCATTCTCCTGATCGCCATTATCGGCGCCGTGCTCGGCGCCGCCGTCGGCCTGTGGCGCGGCGGCTCCGGTCCGCTGCTGCAGAGCGAGCTGGGCCAGCGCGCGCTGCACGATGCGCTGTCCGCGACCGCCCCGGCACCGCCGCAGGACCTGGCGATCGCCCGCCGCGGCGAGGCGGTGCCGCCGGTACGGCTGCCCGACCTGGACGGCGCTCCGGTCGACGTGCCCGCCGCCTATGCCGGACGCCCGCTGCTGGTGAATTTCTGGGCCAGCTGGTGCGGCCCCTGCATCGAGGAGATGCCCGAGTTGAACCGCTATGCCGGCAGCCACGACGCCGATGGCGCGCGGGTGATCGGCATCGCCCTCGACGACGCCGACGCGGTGCGCGAGTTCCTGACCCGGATCCCGGTCGACTACCCGATCCTGATCGACCAGGCCGGGCCGCGCGACAGCAGCGTGCAGTTCGGCAATCCACGCGGGGTGCTGCCGTACTCGGTGCTGATCTCCGCCGACGGACGCCTGCTGAAGCAGAAGATCGGCCCGTTCCAGCATGGCGAAATCGACAGCTGGTCGGAGACCGGCGAGTAGCCCTATCCTGCTGGCGCAGGCGGAGACCGCCGCCGCGGCGATCGGGACTTGACGCCGGCCGGCCCGACGATTTAGAGCGACAACTCAAACAAACGCTTAAATCGCGACAACTTCGCCGATTTGGCGGTTAACTTCTGGACAGCGCCGCTACCATCACGCACACTGCCGGCCTTCGAGGGCGATGACCCGGACGATTCCCAGGCGATGGCGAAGCTGCTGGCCCTGCATGGCCCCAACCTCAACCTGCTCGGCACCCGCGAGCCCGGCATCTACGGCGCGACCACCCTCGCCGAGATCGAGGCCGACCTGGTCGCGCGCGCCGAGGCGGCCGGCCACCGGCTGGAGAGCTTCCAGTCCAACGCCGAGCACGCCCTGGTCGAGCGGGTCCAGGCCGCCCGCGACGGGACCGACTTCATCCTGATCAACCCGGCCGCGTTCACCCACACCTCGGTCGCCCTGCGCGACGCGCTGGCCGCGGTCGCGATCCCCTTCATCGAGATCCACCTGTCCAACCCGCACGCGCGCGAGCCGTTCCGCCACACCAGCTATTTTTCCGACCTCGCGGTCGGCGTGGTCTGCGGCTTCGGCGCCGACAGCTACCGCTACGCGCTGGACGCCGCCCTGCAGCGGCTGGGAGCGGCCGGGTGATCGCGCGCACCGCCCTGCTCGCGGGACTGGCCCTGGCGGCCGCCGGCACGTCCGCCCGGGCCGACGACATCGACTGCGACCGGGCCAGCGCGACGATGGAGATCGACATCTGCATGTCGCGCGAGTACGAACGCGCCGACGCCGAACTCAACGACCGCTACAAGCGCCTGCGCGAGCAATTGCAGCGCTTCGAGGACGAGGTCGAATGCGTCGCCTGCTCGGGCATGAGCCGGATGCTGGTGGAGGCGCAGCGCCACTGGATCGCCTTCCGCGACCGCGACTGCGACGCCGTCTACGCGCACGCCGCCGACGGCAGCGGCCGCAATCAGGCCCTGCTGGAATGCCTGATCGAACACACCCGCACCCGGACCCGACAACTCGACCGGCGCATCGAACCCGCCGGCTGACCCGCTCCACCCCTACCCGGATCGACCCGCCCGGATCGATTCCACCCGGACCGACCCGCCCCTGCCGGGGCACACGACCAAGAGGCCCATCCATGGACCTGCGCAAGATCAAGAAACTCATCGACCTGCTCGAGGAATCCAACCTCGCCGAGATCGAAATCAAGGAGGGCGAGGAATCCGTCCGCCTCGCCCGCACGCCGCGCGGCGGCATTCCGGTCGGCGCGCCGGTGCAGCACACCGTGCACGTGCCGGCGACGATGCCGATGCAGTCGCCGGTCGATGCCGCCACCGGCGGCAAGCCGGCCGAGGCGGCGGGCGGCGACGACCTGCCCGACGGCCACGTCGTGCGCGCGCCGATGGTCGGCACCTTCTACGCCTCGCCGGCCCCGGACAAGCCGGCCTTCGTCAGCGCCGGCCAGACGATCAAGGCCGGCGAGACGCTGGGCATCATCGAGGCGATGAAGATGTTCAACCCGATCGAGGCCGACGTCTCCGGCACCGTGGTCAAGATCCTGGTCGAGAACGGCCAGCCGATCGAGTTCGACCAGCCGCTGTTCGTCATCGCCTGAGGGCCGGGCCCATGCTCGATAAAGTCGTAATCGCCAACCGGGGCGAGATCGCGCTGCGCATCCTGCGCGCCTGTCACGCCCTGGGCATCCGCACCGTCGCGGTGCATTCCACCGTCGACCGCAACCTCAAGCACGTCGCGATGGCCGACGAGTCGGTCTGCATCGGTCCGGCGCCGTCGACCGACAGCTACCTCAACATGGCGCAGATCATCGCCGCCGCCGAGGTCACCGACGCCCAGGCCATCCACCCCGGCTACGGCTTCCTGTCGGAGAACGCCGACTTCGCCGAACGGGTCGAGGAATCGGGCTTCGTCTTCATCGGCCCCAAGGCCGAGACCATCCGCCTGATGGGCGACAAGGTCGAGGCGATCCGGGCGATGAAGGAGGCCGGCGTGCCCTGCGTGCCCGGCAGCGGCGGCCCGCTCGGAGACGACGCCGACGTCAACGCCAGGATCGCCCGCGAGATCGGCTACCCGGTCATCGTCAAGGCGGCCGGCGGCGGCGGCGGCCGCGGCATGCGCGTGGTCCACACCGAGGCGGCGCTGCACAACGCGGTCACCACCACCAAGACCGAGGCCAAGGCCGCGTTCGGCAACGACATGGTCTACATGGAGAAGTTCCTGGAGAACCCGCGCCACGTGGAGATCCAGGTGCTCGCCGACGGCCAGGGCAGCGCGATCCACCTGGGCGAGCGCGACTGCTCGATGCAGCGCCGCCACCAGAAGGTCGTCGAGGAAGCGCCGGCGCCGGGCATCACCCCCGAGCAGCGCGCCGAGATCGGCCGGGTCTGCGTCGAGGCCTGCATCCGCATCGGCTACCGCGGCGCCGGCACCTTCGAGTTCCTGTACGAGAACGGCCGCTTCTACTTCATCGAGATGAACACCCGCATCCAGGTCGAGCATCCGGTCACCGAGATGGTCACCGGCATCGACCTGATCCGCGAGCAGCTCAACGTCGCCGCCGGCAACAAGCTCAGCCTGACCCAGGACGACATCGTGCTGGAAGGCCACGCGATCGAGTGCCGGATCAACGCCGAGGACCCGGAGACCTTCATGCCCAGCCCGGGCCTGATCCAGCACTTCCACGCCCCGGGCGGTCCCGGCGTGCGCGTCGACAGCCACATCTACGAAGGCTACCGGGTGCCGCCGAACTACGACTCGATGATCGGCAAGCTGATCGTGCACGGCCCCGACCGCGAGACCGCGATCGCGCGCATGCGGGTGGCGCTGAGCGAGATGGTCGTCGACGGCATCAAGACCAATATTCCGCTGCAGCAGCGCATCCTCTCCGACATCGGCTTCCAGCAGGGTGGACAGAACATCCACTACCTGGAGAAGCGGCTGAAGGAGCAGAAGGAAAAGGCGCTGTCGATCGTGTGAATACTGATCTCGGGGTGATTTGACTATCCCCAACCGCTGCTACAATATCCCGGCCATCCCGCCCCCGGCAGTACGCTTTCGATCCGCTTTGCGGACATCCATCGGAAGCCGAGCCCGGGGGCGAAGTTTTTCCGGATCGTGCCTTACGGATCAGGGAACGATGATGAAGACCGCCGTCCTGATAGACGGAGCATTTTTCCTGAAGTGCTTCCGCCATGCGTTCCCTGACCGCGATCATCAGGACGCCGCCATCGTGGCCAGGACCGCGTTCTCGGTCGCGTTGGAACACCTCCGCAGGGCGAAGCGCTCCAAGGATGCGCTCTATCGCATCTTCTTCTACGACTGTCCGCCCATCGAGAAGAAGATGCACCTGCCGGTGAGCCGACGATCGGTCGACTTCGCCAAGTCGCCGGAGGCCCGCTTCCGGCGCCGCCTTCATCAGGAGTTGCGCCAGCAGCGCAAGCTCGCCCTGCGCCTGGGCCAGTTATCGGACCATGTGGACTGGGAGCTCAAGCCCGATGCACTGAGCCTGCTGCGCCGCGGCGAACTGCGATGGGAAGCTCTTGAGGACGCGAACTTCCAGCTCAACATCAAACAGAAGGCCGTGGACATGAAAGTGGGGCTGGACATTGCGTCCCTGGCCTACAAGAGACTTGTCGATCAGATCGTCCTGATTGCAGGCGACGCCGATTTTGTCCCGGCCGCCAAACTGGCACGCCGCGAAGGCATCGACTTCATCCTGAATCCGATGGGCAAGTCCATCTCCAAAGACCTCTTCGAACACATCGACGGACTTCACTCGGTCAGACTCAAGCCCATCGCCGAGCAAGTCGCGGCTGGGGAACCTGCACCCCAGTCCCAAACGGACACCTGAGCATGCCCTTCCTAGAACTCACCCTGCCCTGCACCGAGGTCCAGCAGCCGCGCTACGAGCGCGCGCTGGAGGACGTCGGCGCGCTCGCGGTCACCCTCGCCGACGCGCATGCCGATGCCCCGGACGAGCAGGCGATCTTCGAACCCGGCGTCGGCCAGACCCCGTTGTGGGGCGAGATGACGCTGACCGCGCTGTTTCCCGCGGACACGCCGTCGGAGCTGCTGCTGCACGCGCTGGCCGCGCACGACGAGGGCCTGGACTGGTCGCGGGCGCAATTCCGCGAGATCGAGGACCAGGACTGGGAACGCGCCTGGATGGACCAGTACGAGCCGCTGAAGTTCGGCGCCCGCACCTGGATCGTGCCGTGGAACCACGAACTGCCCGAGGGCGCCGACGCCGCCGACGCGGCGGTGGTGCGGCTCGACCCCGGACTGGCGTTCGGCTCCGGCACCCATCCGACCACCGCGCTGTGCCTGCAATGGCTGGACGCGCTGGCCGGCGAAGGCCTGATCGCCGACCGCGAGGTGCTCGACTTCGGCTGCGGCTCGGGCATCCTCGCGCTGGCCGCGCTCAAGCTCGGCGCGGCGCGCGCGGTCGGCGTCGACAACGATCCGCAGGCGGTCGCCGCCACCCTCGACAACGCCCAGCGCAACGGGGTCGAGTCGCGGATGCGGGTCCACCTGCCCGACGACGCGCCGCGGGCCAGCTACCCGGTGGTGGTCGCCAACATCCTGGCCTCGGCGCTGATCGAGCTGGCCGAGGTGATCGGCAACCGGGTCGCGCCGGGCGGACGGCTCGCGCTGTCGGGCATTCTCGCCGGGCAGGAGGACGAGGTGATCGCCGCCTATGCCGACCGCTTCGACGCCCTCCACGCCGAGCGCCTGGACGACTGGATGCGGGTCACCGGGATCCGCCGCGGCTGATCCCGGCGGCATGCACGGCGAGCCGCCGCAGCGCACGGATTGCCACCGCGACGGTTCCGCTGGACGCGCGCTTGTCCGTACACTGGCCGCCATGTTCGTGCCCTGCCCCAACTGCGGATTCCTGGTCGCGCTCGCCGCCAAGCGGGCCGGCACCTCACAGCATTGCCCGCGCTGCAATGCGTTGATGGACGATGACGGCGGCCCGGCGCCCGAAAGCGACGAGGCAGCAGCGCCGACACCATCGACACCGCCCGAGCAGGCGACGGCGCCCACCGCGGCACCGCCGCAAGCAACACCGGAACCGGAAGCCACACCCGAGCCGAAGCCGGAGCCCGTACCGGAGCCGGCCGCCGCGCCCGAGGCGGCCGCCGGCGCGGCACGCCCGCGCGCCAGCGGCCCGAGCTTCGCCCGCGTGCGCGTCGACCCGCACGCATCGGCGCCACGCTGGCCGCCGCTGCTGGCGGTCGCCGGCCTCGCCCTGCTGTTGGCGCTGCAACTGCTGTTGTCGCAGCGCGCCGAGCTGGCCGCGCAGGCGCGCTGGCGGCCCCTGCTGGGCGCGCTGTGCACCGCCCTGTTCTGCGATCTGCCGCCCTGGCACCAGCCCGAGGCCTACGCGATGCTCGATCGCAGCGTGACCCCGCGACCGGAGCGCCCGGGCGTGCTGCACGTCAACGCCAGCTTCCGCAACGATGCGCGCTGGGCGCAGGCCTGGCCGGTGCTGGTGCTGAGCCTGTCCGACGTCGACGGTCGCCAGGTCGGACTGCGCGCGTTCGCCCCCGACGAGTATCGCGGCAACCAGGATGCCGGCGACGTGCTCGAGCCCGGACAGAGCACGACGGTCAGCTTCGACGTGGTCGAACCGGCGCCGCACATCGTCGCGTTCACCTTCGATTTCCAGTGATTGTGATCCCAGGCGGTGTCGCCTGGCCGGTCATCGCGCTAGACTCCCTCCTCCCGTTACCGCCCCGCGCACGCCCTCCGGCGCCTGATCGGCGATGACGGCGTCGTCGCACAGGGGAAACCACTTGAACGCTGCCGCCGAACGCAACGAATCCGCCCGTTCCGGGCCGCGCGTGCCATTGCGCGACCACGTGGCGACTTCGATCCGCCGCTATCTCGGGGATCTGAACGGCTGCGACACCGAGAACCTGTACGAGATCGCGCTGCGCGAGCTGGAGATCCCGCTGTTCGCGGAGGTCATGCAGCACTGCGACGGCAACCAGAGTCGTGCCGCGGCGATGCTCGGCATCCACCGCGCGACCCTGCGCAAGAAGCTGCGCGAATACGGGCTGTCCTGAGCGGCCGGCAGCCCCCCCGTAGGAGCGGCGTAAGCCGCGATGGGACCTTCCCGCAAAGCTTCTCGCGCCTACGCCGCTCCCACCGGCCTTGCCCCGCGGTTCCGGCGACCTCCGCCGGTATAATCGCCGGCTCCCCTCGCCGCACATGCCCGCCCCGATGACCGCTGCCCAACCGACCGGCGCCGTGAAGATCCGCCGCGCCCTGCTGTCCGTGTCCGACAAGACCGGCCTGATCGAACTCGCCACCGCCCTCTCCGGGCTGGGCGTCGAGCTGCTCTCCACCGGCGGCACCGCCCGGGCGATCCGCGACGCCGGACTGGCGGTGAAGGACGTCAGCGAGGTCACCGGCTTCCCGGAAATGATGGACGGCCGGGTCAAGACCCTGCACCCGCTCGTGCACGGCGGCCTGCTCGGCCGCGCCGGCACCGACGACGCGGTGATGGCCGAACACGGCATCGGCGCGATCGACCTGCTGGTGCTGAACCTGTACCCGTTCGAGACGGTCACCGCGCGCGCCGACTGCACCCTGGCCGACGCGGTCGAGAACATCGACATCGGCGGCCCGGCGATGCTGCGCTCGGCGGCCAAGAACTTCGCCCGCGTCGCGGTGGCGACCGACCCGGCGCAGTATCCGGCGCTGGTCGACGAGATGCGGGGCAACGACGGCGCGCTGTCGGCCGCCCGGCGCTTCGAGCTGTCGGTGGCTGCGTTCAACCGCGTCGCCCAGTACGACGCCGCGATCAGCAACTACCTGTCGGCGATCACCGCCGCCGCGGCCGAGGCCTCGGACGAAGTGCCGGCGCGCTCGGCGTTCTCGGCCCAGGCCAATGGCAGCTTCGTCAAGGTCATGGACCTGCGCTACGGCGAGAATCCGCACCAGCAGGCGGCGTTCTACCGCGACCTCTACCCCGCCCCCGGCTCGCTGGCCACGCTGGAGCAGCTGCAGGGCAAGGAGCTGAGCTACAACAACATCGCCGACAGCGACGCGGCCTGGGAATGCGTGCGCCAGTTCGAGGCGCCGGCCTGCGTGATCGTCAAGCACGCCAATCCGTGCGGCGTCGCGGTGGGCGTGGCCTGCGGCGACGCCTACGAGCTGGCCTATGCGACCGATCCGACCAGCGCCTTCGGCGGCATCATCGCCTTCAACCGGCCGCTGGATGGCGCGACCTGCAAGGCGATCCTCGACCGCCAGTTCGTCGAGGTGCTGATAGCGCCCGACTACGACGAGGCGGCGCTCGCCTACGCATCGAAGAAGGCCAACGTGCGCCTGCTGCGGATCCCGCTGGCGCCGGTCACCCCGGGCTTCATCGACACCAAGCGGATCAACTCCGGCCTGCTGATGCAGACCGCCGACGCCCGCGTGGTGACCGCGGACGAGCTGAAGGTGGTGTCGAAACTCGCGCCCAGCGCCGACCAGCTGCGCGACCTGCTGTTCGCCTGGAAGGTCGCCAAGTTCGTCAAGTCCAACGCCATCGTCTACGCCAAGGACAACCGCACGATCGGTGTCGGCGCCGGCCAGATGAGCCGCGTCTACTCGGCGCGGATCGCCGGGATCAAGGCCGCCGACGCCCACCTGGTGGTCGAGGGTTCGGTGATGGCGTCGGACGCGTTCTTCCCGTTCCGCGACGGCATCGACGCCGCCGCCGACGCCGGCATCAAGGCGGTGATCCAGCCCGGCGGATCGATGCGCGACGCCGAGGTGATCGCTGCCGCCGACGAGCACGGCCTGGCGATGGTGTTCACCGGGGTGCGCCACTTCCGGCACTGATGCCCGCCATGGATTTCGCCGTCGCGCTCTGGCTCGTCATCGGACTGGTCGCCCTGGTCGGCGGCGCCGAACTGCTGGTGCGCGGCGCGGCCCGGATCGCGCTGGCCACCGGGCTGTCGCCGCTGGTGGTCGGCCTGACCGTGGTCGCACTGGGCACCAGCGCGCCCGAGCTGGCGACCAGCCTCGGCGCGGCGCTGCAGGGCTCGCCCGACATCGCCGTCGGCAACGTGCTCGGCAGCAACATCGCCAACGTGCTGCTAGTGCTGGGCATCGCCGCCCTGGTCGCGCCGCTGGTGGTCGCACGCCAGCTGATCTGGCTGGACGCACCGCTGCTGGTCGGCATCGCCGGCGCGGTCTGGCTGATGTCGCTCGACCATCGGATCGGCCGCATCGAGGGCATCGCCCTGGTGCTGGGCGCCGCCGCCTATACCGTGCTGCTGGTGTGGATGAGCCGGCGCGGCCAGGGCATCGCCGAGGCCGGTGACGATCTCGACGACATGCCGAAGCGACCGCTGTGGTTCAACCTGCTGCTGTTCGTGGCCGGGCTGGCGCTGCTGGTGCTGGGCGCGCGCTGGCTGGTGCAGTCGGCGGTGACCATCGCGCAGTCGCTGGGCGTCAGCGAGCTGATCATCGGCCTGACCGTGATCGCGATCGGCACCTCGCTGCCGGAAATCGCGACCTCGATCCTCGCGGTCGCCCGCGGCCAGCGCGACCTCGCCGCCGGCAACGTGATCGGCAGCTGCATCTTCAACCTGCTGCTGGTGCTGGGCGCGACCGCGGCGGTGGCACCCGATGGCGTCCACATCAGCAATGCCGCGCTGCACTTCGACATCCCGGTGATGGTCGCCACCGCGGTGGCCTGCCTGCCGATCTTCTTTACCGGCCACTACATCGCGCGCTGGGAAGGCGGACTGTTCCTCGGCTACTACATCGCCTACGTCGCCTATCTGCTGCTGGCCAACACCCATCACGCGGCGCTGGAAACCTTCAGCTCGGTGATGCTGTGGTTCGTGATCCCGCTGACCGCACTGACCCTGCTGGTGGTGGTCTCGCACGCGCTGCGCAACCCGCGCAACGGCGCGCCACGGTAGCCCCCGGCATCCCCGCAGGAGCGGCGTAAACCGCGACCGGGGCTCGATGGGAAAGCCTCATTGCGGCTTACGCCGCTCCACAGAAGCCGGATGCGCCGGTGCAGCCCCCGTAGGAGCGGCGTGAGCCGCGACAGGGCCCTTCCCATGAACGTTTGCCGCCGCCATACCGGCACCCGTTCCTGGCCCGGCTATTTCCAGATCTCGATATCCACGCCCCGCGCCAGCTTCGGATGCCGGCCGATCTCGAACCGGGGCTGTTGGCCGCCGCGCAGCTGGGTCTCGTAATCGCGGGTCAGCCGCACCACCACGCCGGCCAGCATCACGATCGCGACCAGGTTGATCGAGGCCATCACCGCCATCGAGGCGTCGGCCGCGTTCCAGACCAGTTGCACCTTCGAGTACACGCCCCAGGTGATCGTCGCCAGGGTCGCCAGCCGCAGCGCCAGCAGCCCGGCCCGGCCGCCGCCGAGGTAGAGCAGGTTGGCCTCGGCATAGGAGTAGTTGCCCAGGATCGTGGTGAACGCGAAGAAGAACATCGCCACCGCGACGAAGCCCGCGCCCCAGTCGCCGAGGAAGGCGCTCATCGCCGCCTGGGTCAGCTGCACGCCGTCGCCGCCCTCGCCGAGCACGCCCGACAGCAGGATGACCACCCCGGTCGCGCTGCAGATCAACAGGGTGTCGATGAACACGCCCAGGGCCTGCACCAGGCCCTGGCTGGCCGGATGGTTGGGCACCGGGGTGACCGCGGCGGCGACGTTCGGCGCGCTGCCCATGCCGGCCTCGTTCGAGTACAAACCGCGTTTGACTCCCTGCAGCATCGCCACGCTCAGCGCGCCCAGCAGGCCGCCGGCGGCGGCATCCAGCCCGAACGCCGAGCGCACCACCTGCAGCAGCACGCCGGGCAGCTGCGGCAGATGGGTCAGCACCACCCAGCCGGCCAGCAACAGGTAGGCCACCGACATGAACGGCACCGCCCACTGCGCGAAGCGGGCGACCGAACGCAGACCGCCGAAGATGATCGCCGCGGTCAGCACCACCAGCCCGGTGGCGACCGCCGCCTGGCCGAGCCCGAACGCCCCCTCCAGCGCCTGCGCCATCGCGTTGGCGTGCACGCTGCTGAAGATCAGTCCGTAGCTCAACAGCAGCGCCAGCGCGAAGGCGACGCCCATCCAGCGCTGGCCCAGCCCCCGCGACATGTAATACGACGGCCCGCCGCGGAACTGACCGGCCTCGTCGCGTTCCTTGTACAGCTGCGCCAGCGTGCTCTCGGCATAGGCGGTGGCCATGCCCAGCAGCGCGGTGCACCACATCCAGAACAGCGCGCCCGGGCCGCCGACGCCCAGCGCGATCGCGACCCCGGCCAGATTGCCGGTGCCGACCCGTGCGGCCAGGCTGGTGCACAGCGCCTGGAACGGCGAGATGCCGCTGGCGTCGGCGTGGGTACCGCGGGCGACCAGCCGCAGCATGTGCGGGAGCCGGCGCAGCTGCAGGCCGCGCAGGGCGACGGTGAAGAACAGGCCGACCGCGAGCAGGCCATAGACCAGCACGTAGTCCCACAACACGGTGTTGATACCGCCGATCAGTGGCGTCAGCAGCGCCTCGATCGCGTCCAGTACGGCCTTCATCGGCTGCAAGCGTCTCCGGGGCCCCGGCGGGCAATGCCGGCCATGGTAGCAACGGCATGAGGATCGGCCCCGCGGCCGCGCTTCCCGGCCCGATCCGGCCGCTCCGGCGCCCCCCGGGGACACGCCGACGCTGCCCCGCTTCCGGAACCTCCCGTAAAATCCGTGATCCCCAATACACCCCCTCGGCCAGGAGTGCCCATGAAGATCCTCGTTATCGGTTCCGGCGGTCGCGAACACGCCCTGGCCTGGAAACTGGCCCAGTCGCCGCGCGTCGAGGAGATCGTGGTCGCCCCCGGCAACGCCGGCACCGCCAGCGAGGCCAAGTGCCGCAACGCCGAGGTCGCGGTGACCGACATCGACGGCCTGCTGGCGCTGGCGCGGGACGAGGCCGTCGACCTGACCGTGGTCGGCCCCGAGGTGCCCCTGGTCGCCGGCGTGGTCGACCGCTTCCGCGCCGACGGTCGCCGCATCTTCGGCCCCACCGCCGCCGCCGCCCAGTTGGAGGGCAGCAAGGCCTTCGCCAAGGACTTCCTGGCCCGCCACCGCATTCCGACCGCTCATTACGCGGTGTTCACCGAAGCCGACAAGGCGCTGGACTACATCCGCGAGAAGGGCGCGCCGATCGTGATCAAGGCCGATGGCCTGGCCGCCGGCAAGGGCGTGATCGTCGCCATGACCGAGGCCGAGGCCGAGGCCGCGGTCACCGACATGCTGTCCGACTACGCGTTCGGCCAGGCCGGCGCGCGGGTGGTGATCGAGGAGTTCCTCGACGGCGAGGAGGCCAGCTTCATCGCGATGGTCGACGGCGCCACCGCCCTGCCGATGGCCACCAGCCAGGACCACAAGCGGGTCGGCGACGGCGACACCGGCCCCAACACCGGCGGCATGGGCGCGTACTCGCCGGCACCGGTAGTCACCCCCGCGATCCACGACCGGATCATGCGCGAGGTGATCGAGCCGACCGTGCGCGGCATGGCCGCCGACGGCCATCCGTTCACCGGTTTCCTCTACGCCGGACTGATGATCGACAGCAGCGGCGCGCCGCGGGTGATCGAGTTCAACGTCCGCTTCGGCGATCCCGAGACCCAGCCGATCATGCTGCGGCTGAAGTCCGACCTGGTGGAACTGGTCGAGGCCGCGATCGATGGCGGGCTCGACGGCCGCCGCGTCGACTGGGACACGCGCGCCTCGCTGGGCGTGGTGATGGCCGCCGAGGGCTATCCGGGCAAGCCGCGCACCGGCGACACCATCGGCAGCTGGGACACCCCCGATGTCGACGGCGCCAAGGTCTTCCACGCCGGTACCCGCATCGAGGGCGAACACGTGGTCACCGCCGGCGGCCGGGTGCTGTGCGTCTGCGCGCTGGGCGAAACCGTCGCCGAGGCGCAGCGCAACGCCTACGCCGAGGTCGCCGGGATCTCCTGGCACGGCGAGTTCCACCGCCACGACATCGGCTGGCGCGCGATCGAGCGCGAGCAGGAGCCGGTCGAGGCCTGAGCGGCTCGCGCGGTCCCGATTCCAGCGCGCGCCGTACCGCCGGCGACAGGACCGCGCCTTCGCCCACTCCGATGACCCGCCCCCTTCCGGGCGGGGGCGTCGGAGTGCGCGCGGACGTCGACGTCGCGCCGGCCGCCGCCACCGGCAACATGGCGACCGGCTACACTCCCGCGAAACCGCGAGGAGGACGCATGGCGCAGAACCCGTCCGGGATGGACACGACCGGTACCGATACCGCGACCGACGCCACCGTCGGCGCATTCGCCGCACAGGACCCACGCGCGGACCTGCCGGTCGCGCACAGCCAGTTCGGACTGCTGAAGCAGCGCCGCTTCCTGCCGTTCTTCGTGGTGCAGGCGCTGGGCGCGTTCAACGACAACGTCTTCCGCCAGGCGATCATCGGCATGCTGTTCTGGCTCGGCGCCAGCAGCGAGGACAAGGCGCTGTACGCCAGCCTGGCGCCTGCGATCTTCATCCTGCCCTACTTCCTGTTCTCCGGGCTCGCCGGCCAGGTCGCCGAGAAGCTGGAGAAGCACCGGCTGATCCGCATCACCACCGCGATGGAGATCGCGATCATGTCGGTGGCGGCGGTCGGCTTCTACCTGCAGAGCCTGCCGGTGCTGCTGGTCGCGCTGTTCTGCACCGGTGTGCAATCGACCCTGTTCGGACCGGTCAAGTATTCGATCCTGCCCTCGGTGCTGCGACCGGAGGAGCTGACCGGCGGCAATGGCCTGGTCGAGATGGGCACCTCGATGTCGATCCTGCTGGGCATGATCCTCGGCGGGCTGCTGTTCAAGCTGGCCGGCGACCAGGCCCCGTGGGTCAGCGGCCTGGCGGTGATCGCGCTGGCGGTGGCCGGCAATCTGATCAGCCGGATGATTCCACGGGTCGATGCCGGTGCGCCGGAACTGCGGGTCAACTGGAATCCGATCCCCGAGTCGATACACATGCTGAAGCTGGCGCGCAAGCAGCTGGCGGTGCGCAACGCGGTGCTCGGGGTGTCGTGGTTCTGGTTCGTCGGCACGGTGCTGACCTCGCAGCTGCCAGCCTACGCCGAGTTGCACCTGGGCGGCGACGCGACCCTGTACATCGTCGCCCTGGCGCTGTTCTCGATCGGCACCGGGGTCGGCTCGCTGCTGTGCGAGAAGCTGTCCGGACGCACGGTCGAGATCGGCCTGGTGCCGCTGGGCGCGTTCGGCATGAGCGCGTTCATCCTCGATCTGTATTTCGCCCGCACCGGACTGGCCCCGGCCACCGGCCTGGACCTGGCCGGCTTCCTGAGCGCCGACGGCAGCCTGCGGATCGTCGCCGACCTGGTCGGCATCGGCCTATTCGCCGGCTTCTTCGTGGTGCCGCTGTTCGCGTTGATCCAGAGCCGCTCGCCCAAGAGCGAGCTGTCGCGGGTGATCGCCGGCCTGAACATCCAGAACTCGGGCTTCATCGTGCTGGCGGCGATGTCGGCGCTGGCCGCGCAGAAGCTGCTGGGCTGGACGATCCCGCAGGTGTTCCTGGCCCTGGCGGTGCTCAACACCCTGGTCGCGATCTGGATCTTCACCATCGTGCCCGAGTTCCTGATGCGGTTCCTGAGCTGGCTGCTGGTGCGGGTGCTGTACCGGCTGCGGGTGCGCGGCATCGAGGAGCACGTGCCCGACGAGGGGCCGGCGCTGATCGTCTGCAACCATGTCAGCTACATGGACGCGCTGATCCTGTCGGCCTGCATCCCGCGGCCGGTGCGCTTCGTCATGTACTACCGGATCTTCAACATACCGGTGATGCGCTGGATCTTCCGCACCGCCAAGGCGATTCCGATCGCCAGCGCCAAGGAGGACCCGCAACTGCTGCAGCGCGCCTACGACGAGATCGACGCGGCCCTGGCCGAGGGCGAGCTGGTCGGGATATTCCCCGAGGGCGCGCTGACCCGCGACGGCACGATCGCGCCGTTCAAGGCCGGCGTCGAGCGCATCCTCGAACGCGCCCGCGCGCGCGGACAGAACGTTCCGGTGGTGCCGCTGGCGCTGCGCGGGATGTGGGCGAGCATGTGGAGCCGGCGCGATTCGCGGTTTGGCCGGATGCGCGTCCCACGACGCTTCCGCGCGCACGTGGAAACCTCGGCCGCGCCGCCGGTCGACGGCGCCACCGCGACCGCGGCCGGGCTGGAGGCGCAGGTGCGCGCCCTGCGTGGCGACGCGGCATAGCGCCGCGTCACTCGCGCGGCACGATCCGCCCCCCGCAATCGGTGTAGCAACGATCGAAGTCCGGGCGGCAGTCCAACCCGACGGGGGGATACGGCACGCTGCAGTCGCGCGCCTGCAGACGGCAGGCTCCCTTCTCGTCGTCGTCCTCGGCATCGGCCAGGCATTCGCTCAACAGGTAGTCCGACCCCGCCTGGCAATCGCTGCGCGCGACCGCCTCCGCCTCGGCCTTGCCGGCCTCGCAGACCTGCTTGGCATGGGTACAGATCGCGGCGCACTCGCGGCCGGCATCGCTGACCGGCGGTAGATAGTCGTAGGTCGTGCATGCCGCCAGCGGCAGGCACGGCAGCAGGATCGCCACCAGCCGGAGCGCCACCGTCCGCATGCGGGAGCGGGGCGCCGAAACACGGGGTTGTTCCATCGGATCGTTCGTCCATCGGTAGGCGACGGCAGCGCCGCCGTCGCTAGACAGGCCGGAGCCAGCCTCCGGTCCCAACCACCGAAACGACGAGGAACGGCCCCACCCCAACCCGAAGCAGCGGCTGGCGCGCACGGCGCTTGGCGCCGGTTCAGCGATCGCGGCCCCCCCGGATCCGCGAGGCGGCCGTCGCGGCATCACGGATTTCGCCGGTCGCTGCTAGGATATTGGCGGGGAGCGGGCCGCGACCGGCCGCACGTTTCTGCAACATCACCAACACACCGAATCCATTGAAGGGGAGCCCTGCGTGAGCACACCACCACCCGTCGTCAACGCCAACGTCCCGAACCACCTGGTCTGGGCGATCCTGAGCACGCTGTTCTGCTGTCTGCCGGCCGGCATCGTATCGATCGTGTTCGCCGCCCAGGTCAACGGCAAGGTCGCCGCCGGCGACATCGCCGGTGCCCAGGAGTCCTCGGACAAGGCCAAGACCTGGGCCTGGGTCTCGTTCGGCCTCGGCCTGGCCGCGATCGTGATCTACCTGGCGCTGATGGGCCTGGGCATGATGTCCTCGGGCATGAACAGCTACTGATCCGGGCCGACGCGGACGGCGCCGACCGCGCCGTTCGCGTCCTCGATGCATGTCGATGAGCACCACCGACGCCCCGGCCGCCAGCCACTCGCGTCTGTTGCAGGCCCTGCCGACGGTCGTCCTGGCGATCGGCGCGGTCGTGGCCATCGCGGTGCTGACCCACGTCGACCCCAATGCCGCCGACAGTCCGCTGCCGGGCTGCCCGCTGACCTGGCTGACCGGGTTGCTGTGCCCGGGCTGCGGCAGCACCCGCGCCCTCCACGCCCTGATCCACGGCGACATCGACCACGCGATGGCGATGAACCCGTTGATGGTGCTGGCGCTGCCGGCGCTGGCGCTGATGGCGCTCAACGCCGCCGGTTGGCGGCCGCGGCCGCTGCAGCGGCTGTGGCCGGTGCTGGCGGCACCCAAGCTCTGGCTGATACTGCTGCTGGGTTACTGGATCGCCCGCAATCTGCCGTGGTGGCCGTTCACCTGGCTGGCCCCGGGCTGACGCCCATCCCTCTGGAGAAGTTCCGATGAACGCCCCGCACGGCGAATACGTCCCCAACAACCTGGTCTGGGCGATCCTGACCACCCTGTTCTGCTGCCTGCCGCTGGGGATCGTGTCGATCGTCTACGCCGCCAAGGTCGATGGCCTGCGCGCGGCCGGCAACATCCACGCCGCGCGTGCCGCCTCGGCCAGCGCGCGCAACTGGGCGCTCGCCTCGGCCTTTGCCGCGCCGATCCTGATCGCGCTGTGGGTCGTGTTCGCCGGCGGCATGGCGATGCTCAGCACGATGTTCGGCGCCGGGAATTACTGAGGCGGGGGAACGAACCCGGCTGCGGCACCGGCCGGGCCGGGACATCGCGGCGGGACATCGCGACCTACGCCGCTCCTGCGGGCGCCGGCTCAGTTGACGTAACCGGCGATCACGAACAGCGCCAGCACCGCCAGCCACGCCAGCAGCACCCGCCAGACCAGACTCATCGCATCGCGCAGCTCGGGCAGTTCGCCCAGTGCGACGGCCGCCTCGCCCTCGCCGGCCTCCGGGCCGTCGGCATAGTCCCCGGCCTCCTCGCTCAGCTCGGCGCGCACGCTGGCGCGTCCGATCGCGGTCAGGAACCCGGTATCCAGCCGGAACGAGGCGCCGCCATTGTCGCGCCAGGCCGCGAGCACGGTGTCGAAGTTGCCGACGATCGCCAGCGCCAGCGTCATCAGCTGGGCGACCGGCCACTCCAGCGCCGACAACAGGGTGCGCGCACCCAGCACGGTGTCGTGCGGCAGGATCCGCGCCAACGGACTGTAGGCGGCCAGTTCGGTCAGCCGGTACAGCAGCGCCCCGAACGGTCCGAACACCAGGAACCAGAACAGCACCCCGAACCAGCGCCTCAACGCGTTGCGGAACACCGCATCGACCAGCGCGGCGCCGTCCAGCGACACCGCCTCCGGTTCCGACCACAGGGACATCGCGGCGGCGCGGCGCGAAGCCGTATCGGGCGCGTTGAGGACCGCCTCGACGTCGATGTCGAGATCGCGCGGCCCCCAAGCGTAGAACAGCACGGCGATGCCCAGGACCAGGCTGGCCAGCCCGAACATGGTGCCTTCCAGCGCGAACTGGAACAGCGCCAGCAACAGCAGCGGCGGCGCCAGCGCCAGCACGATGCCCCAGCGGCCATGCCACGGGCTGCCTTCCTCGAAGCGGCCGTCCAGCCAGCGCAGCCAGTCGCCGTACCAGCCGTAGGCCCGCACGCTGGCGGCCAGCGATGGCACCAGGTGTCCCAGCACGAGCGCGACGACGGTGGCGATCAAGGTGGTGGACATGCGGCGGCGGTGCTCCGGCGGCGAGGTGCGGACGACTTTCGGGACGGCGATGCCGGCGGCACCGCGTGATCCGATTCTAGCCTGCGCGATGTGATTGGTTCATCTTGCGCCATCGGCGGTGCCGGCCACCGTCCGTAACCGCGACCGGTATCGCGTCTGGCGGGATCAGGACGCGGCGGCCATGCGCTCGGCCAGCCACTGCTCGAGCAGCCAGCGCGAGATCGACAGCGACGGCGACAACCGCAGCGCCGCCTTGCTGTCGTCGCCGGCCTGCTCGCGCCGGCGCGCATCGGCGATGCTGTCGACGTCGAACCAGCGCACGTCCTCGAGCTCGTCGCTGGGACGCGGTTCGCCGGCGATCGCGTCGGCGAAGAAGCCCAGCATCAGGGTGCCCGGGAACGGCCACGGCTGGGATGCGCGATAGTGGCAACGGGCGATGGCCAGGCCGGTCTCCTCCTCGACCTCGCGCGCGACCGCCTGTTCCAGCGACTCGCCCGGCTCGACGAAGCCGGCAATCACCGAGTAGCGGCCCGCCGGCCAGCCGGCCTGGCGTCCCAGCAGCAGGCGTTCGCCGTCGCTGACGGCGACGATCACCGCCGGATCGGTGCGTGGGTAGTGTTCGATCCCGCAACCGCCGCAGCGGCGCAGCCAGCCGCCGCGCTCGACCCGGTTGTGCGCCCCGCAGGCGCCGCAATGGCGGTGGCGCTGGTGCCAGTGCTGCATGGCGCGGGCCTGGGCGAAGGCGGCCGCCTCCTGCATCGGCCACGCGGCCGCGGCCGAGCGCACGTCCAGCGTGCCCGTCGCGGTGTATGCGGCCAGTTCGGCATCCAGCGAGAACCAGGCCTGGCCGTCGGCGGCCAGGCCCAGGAAGGTGGCCATGCCGCTGCCGCCGGCGCCGCCACTGAGCTCGGCGCCACGCGGCGCGGCCGGCAGGCCGTGCTCGTCGACCAGGGCACGGCCCTCGGCATCGAGCAGCAACACCCGGGCGTCGGCCCATAGCGCATCCAGCGCCGCATCGTCCGTGCGCAGTCGGTCGGCGCGATCAAGCGTGGCCGCGGGCAGCTCGCCCGGCCCGGTCGGCACGAAGGCGAACGGTTGCGTCGCGCTCATGCCGGCAGTCCCGCGCAGCCCGGGCGGGAGGAGTCGGAAACGATCATCGCGCGACGCCGGGACGGCGGCTCAGGCCGAGAACGACGAGCCGCAGCCACAGGTGGTCTTGGCGTTCGGATTGCGGATCACGAACTGCGCGCCGTGCAGGCTCTCGGTGTAGTCGACCTCCGCGCCCATCAGGTACTGCAGGCTGAGCGGATCGACCAGCAGGGTCACGCCGTCGGTCTCGACCGCGAGATCGTCCTCGGCCCTGTCCTCGTCGAACTCGAAGCCGTACTGGAAGCCGGAGCAGCCGCCGCCCTGGATGTAGACGCGCAGCTTCAGCGCCGGATTGCCCTCTTCGGCGATCAGCTCGCGAACCTTGGCCGCGGCGGCCGAGGTGAACGTCAGCGGCCGGTCCAGCGACTGGTAGTCCGGCGCGGAGGCGTCGTTGGCGGAGGGCAGCGGGGTGATGTCCATGTGTTCAGGATGGGGGGTGCGGGCACGGCATTCAAGCGTGCGGTGGGGTCAGTCTTCGCCGGCCGCGGTGTCCGGCACCGCAATGGCATTGCTTTCGCGGGTCGCGTCGGCCCAGGTGAACGACTGCTCGACCGCGGCACCGGAACGCGGCTGCAGCCGCACCGTGACCCGGACCGGGGTGAAACCGCCGGGCAGGAACACGTCGCCCTCGACCTGCTGGAAGTACTTGAACGAATAGTCCAGGCCCGGCGCCTGCTCGCCCTGGCGCAGGCCGTCCCAGTCCAGGGTCTGGCGACGGCCGTCGCGGGTGCCCTCGATCGCCAGGCTCAGCCGGCCGCTGCTGACCGCGCCGCGGTTGAGGTTCTGGGTCAGGGTGGTGGTGAAGTGCCAGGCGGTGTCGCTCTGCGGTTGCATCCGGATCGCATGCACGCTGAGGCCGCGGCGCTGGCCGGTGGCGCCGACCAGGCGCTCGTAGAAGGCGACGTCCGCACGCAGGCCGGCGATCTCCTCGTCGCGCTCGGCCAGGGTGTTCTGCACGTCGCGGTTGGCGTCGCGGCTGATCTGGTCGGAGCGGCCCAGGGTCGTGACCTTCTGCCGCAACTCGTCGACCTCGCTCTGCAGGCGGCTGCGCTGGGCCTCGCTGGCGGCCAACCGGCTGCGGATGTCGTCGGACGCCGGCGACACCACCCGCCACAGGCCCCAGCCACCGAACAGCAACGACAGCAGCACCGCCGCCAGCAGCGCCCAGCGTGCGCGTCGCCAGGACCGCCCCGCCGTCTCGGGGGCGGCCTCGGGCTCGGCGGCTCCGCCACTCGGGGCGGCCTCGTCGGGGCGCGTGGATTCGTCCATCGCCCCCGATATAGGAGTCGCTCACGGCCGCGTCAAGCCAACCGATGGCGGGGTCGGCGGGCGCGGTTCATGCTTCGGGCGCGGCGGCGGCGCCCGGATGCGCTCAGGCGGCTTCGACGAACTCGTTGCGGGCCGCGCCCAGTTGTTCGCCGAGGGTGCTCTCGGCATGCAGGCTGTCGGCATGGATCAGGCGCCCGGTCAGGGTCGAGCCGGCGCACATCTCCACCACCTTGTAGTGGACGTTGCCCTGCACCCGCGCCTTGGCCGCCAGCTCGACCCGTTCGGCCGCGTAGACGTCGCCGGTCAGGGCGCCGTTGAGGATCACCACCGGCGCATGCACCTCGCCTTCGATCGCGCCGCCCTCGGCCAGGGTCAGGGTCGCCTTCTGGCCCTCCTGGGCGACGATCTTGCCGATCACCCGACCCTCGATGTACAGGCCGCCGCTGAACTCGATGTCGCCGCGGAACACGACCTGCGGGCCGATCAGGGTGTCGACCTGGCCCTCGATGTGGGCGGGTTTGTTCTTGAACATGCTTACGGTTCCCCTTGGATGAGATCGTTGGCGCCGATGGCGCCGGCCACGGCCGTCGCGGCGGTGGCATTGTCGGACTCCCGGCCGCGCCAGGCCAGGGTCTGGTCGACCGAACCGCCCTCCCCGCGCAGACGCACCTTCACCCGCTGCGGGGTGAACCCCTTGGGCAGCATCACGCTGCCGGCGAGCTGCTGGAAGTAGCGGAACGAATACGGCTGCCCGGGCGCGTCCCGACTCTGGTGCAGGGTATCCCAGTCGATCGTGGCCAGCTGGCCCTCGCGCACGCCCTCGATCGCGAACTTCAGCCGCCCCTCGCTGACCGCGCCGCGGTTGAGGTTCTGGGTCAGCACGATCTCGTAGCGCCAGCTGCCGGCCACCTCGCGGGTGAACTGCGAGGAATGCACGTTCAGGCCCTTGCGCGGGGTGGTCGCGCCGACCAGGCGCTCGTAGAACGCCACATCCTCGCGCAGGCCGGCGATCTCCTCCTCGCGTTCGGCGAGGCTGCGCTGGACCTGCTTGTTGGCGGCGCGGGTGATCTGGTCGGACTTCTCCAGGATCTCGGTACGCTGGCGAAGGGTCTCCAGCTCGCTCTGCTGGCGCTTGAGGCGGCCGTGGGCCTGCGACAGCTCGCGGTCGAGCTCGGGCAGGCGCGGCGCGGCCAGTTGCTGGGACCAGCGCCAGGCGATCCCGACCGAGGCCAGCCAGGCGAGTGCCAGCAGCGTCCAGATCAGCGGGCGGCGGTCCGGACCCTGCTGGATGATGCGGTAACGCGGCGGCGGTGCTTTCCGGGGTGGCGGGTTCATGCGCTCGCTGGACTGGACTCTGTCGGGCGGACGGCGGCCGTGGCCGGCTCGTCACGCGGCTGACTCTATACTTAACCGTCATTCTAGCGGCGCGACAACGATGACTGATGCGCACCTGTTCGCAATTGGCGTGGTTCTGGCCTGGCTGGCGGGGGTCCGCGCCTATCTGACCGTGTTCGGCGTCGGACTGGCGGGGGCGCTGGGCTGGCTGGATCTGCCCGACGCGCTGCAGGCCACCCAGTCGCCGTGGGTGCTGGGAGTCTCGGGCGCACTGGCCCTGGCCGAGTTCTTCGCCGACAAGATCCCCGGCGTGGATTCGGGCTGGGACCTGCTGCAGACCCTGGCCAGGGTCCCCGCCGGCGCGTTCCTGGCTGCGGCCACGCTGTCCTCGGACGGCGAGCTCGGAGCCGGCGCGATGGCCGCCGGCGCCGGCGTCGCACTGACCAGCCACGCGCTGAAGTCGGGCACCCGGATGATGCTCAACACCTCGCCCGAGCCGGTCACCAACTGGACCGCCTCGGTTGGCGAGGACGTCGCGGTGGTCGGCGCGCTGGGCCTGGTGTTCGCCTACCCGTGGCTGACCCTGGGGGTCATATTGACCTTCAGCCTGTGCATCGCGCTGTCGATCTGGTGGGTCTGGCGCAAGCTGTTCCGGCGCGCGCCGAAACCGGCCTGACGCGGGCATTTCCGCAGGAGCGACAGGAAACCTGCCTGTACGCGCTCGTTTGCGGAACCACTTCCGGCCCACCCGCAATTGCGGCCCCCTGCCGGAGACGGCGAGCCCTTGTAGGAGCGGCGTAAGCCGCGATGGTTTCGTGGGAGTGCCCTCGCGGCTTACGCCGCTCCTACTGGGGGAACGATATCCGGCTGCGCCCGGATATCTCCCAAAGTTTGCTGCGCAAACCTTGGGCCCCGCCGTTGCGCCTCCATACCCCCATTCGCGCCGATGGCGCGAATCGCCCCCTGACTCAGGGGGGAACGATATCCGGCTGCGCCCGGATATCTCCCAAAGTTTGCTGCGCAAACCTTGGGCCCCGCCGTTGCGCCTCCACACCCCCATTCGCGCCGATGGCGCGAATCGCCCCCTGACTCAGGGGGGAACGATATCCGGCCGCGCCCGGATATCTCCCAAAGTTTGCTGCGCAAACCTTGGGCCCCGCCGTTGCGCCTCCATACCCCCATTCGCGCCGATGGCGCGAATCGCCCCCTGACTCAGGGGGCTGGGGCAGATCTCCCGGGCGTTGATGGCTGCAGCGCAGGCATGGGGCGAGGCGGCGGCCTCAGCCTTCCATCTTCATCGCGAGGTAGTTCTGCTCGCCGACGCGCTCGATCAGCGCCAGCTGGGTCTCGATCCAGTCGATGTGCTCTTCCTCGGAGTCGAGGATCTCGGCGAACAGGTCGCGACTGACGTAGTCGGACACGCTCTCGCAATGCGCGATCGCCTCGCGCAGCAGCGGCACCGCCTCCAGCTCCAGCGCCAGGTCGCAGTTGAGCAGCTCGCGCGGGTTCTCGCCGATGCGCAGCTTGCCCAGCGCCTGGAAGTTCGGCAGGCCGTCGAGAAACAGGATGCGCTCGGACAGTTTGTCGGCGTGCTTCATCTCGTCGATCGACTCGTGGTACTCGTGATCGGCGAGTTCCTTCAGCCCCCAGTTCTTCAGCATCTTGGCGTGCAGGAAGTACTGGTTGATCGCGGTCAACTCGTTGTAGAGCGCCTTGTTGAGGAACTCGATGACCTTGGCGTCACCTTTCATGGTCGTGCTCCGTGCGAAATCTATGGCGGCACTCTAGCGCCTGTCGCAAAGGCATGACGGAACGCGAATCGGCCGCAGCCGCATACGCGAATCAGTATCAGGACAGTGGTATCGCGGAAACCGGCGCTGCGGCCGGCCGCAGCGGACTCAGGCGGCGTGGGCCAGCACCGGCAGGGGCAGGTCGCGGACCGGACGGTGGGCCTGCAGCAGTTCCGCGGCCAGGTCCAGGCAGCTGCCGCAGTTGGCGCCGGCGCCGGTCCGCATGGTCAGCTCCGGCACGCTGCCGCAGCCGGCTTCGGCCGCTTCGCGGATGTCGTGATCGGTGACCCCGTTGCAGATGCAGACGTACATGGTGTCGTGGCGTCGGGCTGACGCAGCCGGATTGGCCGCATCTGCATTCCACTACGAATGAGAATGATTGTCAATCTGTCTCGCATCGCCCCGAAAGGACGCCCGCGCGTTCAGCTCGGGCCGCGCTCCTTGTGCCCCTGGCCGAGCGCGGTGTCGCGGCCGGAAGCCTCGCGCGGGCGCTGGCGCGGCCTGCCGCGGCTGCGGCTCCAGCCGTTCACCCTGGGGTCGCCCTCCTTCTGCGGAACCGCCTGGGCGCCGGCGACCTTGCGCGCGAACGGCGCCAGATGGACCAGCGCACGGGCATAGACCCCGCGCTTGAACATCACCACATGCTCGAGCGGATACCAGAAATCGACCCAGCGCCAGTGATCGAACTCGGGCTTGTCGGTCAGATCCAGGCGCAGATCGGACTCCTCGCCCAGCAGCCTCAGCAGGAACCAGACCTGCTTCTGGCCGACGCAGACCAGCCGGTCATGACGGCGGATCGCCCGTTGCGGCAACCGGTAGCGCAGCCAGCCGGGGGTGGCGCCCAGCACCTCGACGTGCTCGGGGCACAGGCCGGTTTCCTCGCGCAGCTCGCGGTACATGGCCTCGATCGGCGTTTCGTCGCTGTTCATCCCGCCCTGCGGGAACTGCCAGCCGTCGCGGCGAATCCGCCGTGCCCAGAACAGGCGGCCATCGGGGCGCATCAGGACGATGCCTACGTTGGGTCTGTAGCCGTCCGGATCGATCACGATGCGGACTCCTAGAATTCACTGACTTGCGTCACTGACCCCGACTCTGCCACGGGCCCGGCGAGGCCACAAGCCGGCGCCCGATGCCGCTACGGACGATTGACAGATGGCCCGCCAACAGGAAGAATTCGCGGTTCACCCCGTGGCTATGTAGCTCAGCCGGTTAGAGCACAGCACTCATAATGCTGGGGTCGGTGGTTCGAGTCCACCCATAGCCACCATATTCCGGAGCCCCGCCGCAGCGGGGCTTTTGCGTTTCCGGCCCTGCTCCGCGGCCCGGGGCGGCCCGGGGCGGCCCGGGGCGGGCCTGGGCTGCGGCCGCCGGGCGCGTCGCCCCCGGCGGCGGGAGGCCGACGCGGCTACAGCTCGACGGTTTTCTTGCCGTACAGGCGCTCGGCGGGAATGCCCTTGCCCTCGCAGGCCTCGAGCATGCGCCCGGTCTCGACCATCTGTGCGGAGTGCTCGTCGTACTCGATGCCCATGAAGTACTTGTACCAGGGCTCCAGCCCCAGCGCGTAGAGGAAGATCCGCGAAGGCTCCAGCATGTCGGCGATACGCGCGGCCTGCTCGTAGCCGGAGCCGTTGAGACGCCGCGACTCCTTGATCTTGCGGCTGACCAGTTTGGTGTGCAGGGCCCCGTACAGCCAGGTGTACGGGGCGCCGACGCACTCCATGCCGATCGCCATGATGTCCAGCGCGCCGAGCTGATCGGCGATATGACGGTACATGCGCGGCTCCAGGTTGGAGGAGTCGGCCGCCAGCAGCACTCGCTTCCCGCATAGCTCGACGAACCACGCCGCCTTGGTACGCACGTTGAGGTCTCCGTGCTCGCCCAGGAACGGGATGCTGACGATGCGGCCGCCAGGCACCGGCAGCTCCTCCATGTCGTCCATCTCGACCGCATCGAAACCGAACTGGCGCAGCAGCAGCCGCAGCGACGGATCGGCCAGGGTGCCGCCGTTGTTGCGCGGGACCAGCACCTTGCCGGTCTTGTGGCGCAGCTGCAGCAGCGTCTCCAGGTTGGCGTGGTCCTGGTGGTGATGGGTGATGCAGATGTAGTCGATGTGCGGCGGAAGTTCGCTGAAGCTGATGACCTCGTCGGCGAAGGTCTCGCCGCGCGGGGCGATCACCGGATCGATCAGGATCGACACCTCGGCGGTCTCGATCAGGAAGCCGGCGTGGCCCAGATACTGCACGCGCACGCCCTCCGCGACCGGCTGATGACGCCGTTCCGGCGCCTGCGCAGTGAACAGCTCGCGATAGTCCAGGCCACCACGCGCGGTACGCCCGGCGAACAGCGCATCGACCTCGGCCGGACTCATCGGTTCTGTGCGCGCGCGGAACAAGGTATCGATCAACGGGTCGTTGTAGTCGGCGGCCAGCTGCAGGTTGTCGCCGGTCGGCAGTCGCGGCGTGCTCATCACGAACGGGCGGTCGCCCTGGGCGTCGAGACGACCGAACGACAGGCCCTGCAGCTGCGGCTTGTAGTACGGGCTGCGGTACAGCAGGCCCTCGATCAGCCGGTAGGAGGGCCGGTGTTCGAGATCCATGGTCAGCTCGACATAGCCCTTCAAAGGCTCGGGCACGCGCTCGTACAGCGGCTCGACCGACTCCCCGCTGGTGTGCTCGCGCAGCATCTCGTCCAGCTCTCGGACCGCGTCCGACAGTTCGACGAGGTCGGCGTGCTCGGTGTCGATGGTCTCGACCAGCGCGCGGATGTCGGCGACCTGCTCCTCGCCGCAATCCAGGTATTCGGACCCGGCCATGCCGGGCTGCTTGACCGCCATCATGTGCAGCTTATGGTTCTTGACGAACGAGTTCATGATCCGGCGGTGGGTATGGACCATGTGCCGCGCACCGGTCACCGGCGGCAGCAGATAGGGCCAGGCGTACCAGCCGTTGATCAGCGGTTCGAAATACACGTCCTCGCACAGGTACAGCGAGTCGGGTGAATCAGACATGGGCATTCCCTTCCTGGTGTTCTGATTGATGTTCTGGAGCGCGGTCCACGCGGCCGTCCTCGCTGCCCGCCACCGGGTCGCATCCGACCCGTTCGGCGCCGGCCGTTTCCTCGCCGCGCAGGGTGCGACCGACCAGCGCGGTCAGCTCGCGCATATGGCTGTGGATGAAGAAGTGTCCGCCAGGCAGGCGATGCAGACTGGCCGGTCGCACCAGATGCCGCTGCCAGGCCCGCGTGCGCTCGACCTCGAAGCTGTCGCCATCGCCATGCACCAGGGTCGTGGCCACGTCCAGCGCAACCGAGTGCTCGAAACGGTAGCTCCCGCCCAGGGCGAAGTCCGCGCGCAACCCCGGCATCACCACCTTCAGCAGTTCACGATCGGCCAGTACTTCTTCCGGCGTACCCTGCAGTTCGCGCAGCACCTGCACGAACTCGTCGTCCGGCATCCGCAGGTAGTCGCGCTCATGGACGCGCGTCCATGGCGCAGGACTGCCGGTCAGGAACAGGTGCCTCGGCATCGGCAGGCCGCGCTGCTGCAGTCGGCAGGCCAGCTCAAACGCGATCACCGCGCCGTTGCTGTGGCCGTAGAGGCTGAAGGGGCGCTGGGCCAGCATCGGCTCGATCGCCGGCATCAGGCCGTCGACCAGCGCGGTGACCGTCTCGCACGGAGGTTCGAGGATACGCGCCGCCTTGCCGGGGGCCTGCAAGGCGAACACCTCGAAGGCGTGATCCAGCAGGGCAGGCCATTCGCGGAACAGATGCGGATTGCCGCCGGCATACGGAAAGCAGAACAGCCGCTCGCCCGCGGTCGGCGGCGAACAGCGCACCAGCCACGGCCCGGCGCCGCCCGAAGTCGCCACCGCGTTCATGCCGCCGCCGCGTCATGCGGGCGCGCCATGCCGACCAGGACCTGGCGGTTGCCGGCGAAGGTGCCGCGCCCATGCGAATACAGCATGTTGTCGAGCAGCAGGAGATCGTTGCGCTGCCACTCGAACGCGATCTGGTGACGCTCGTAGACCCCGCGCACCCGGTCCAGGGTCGCCGGATCGATCGGCTCGCCGTCGCCGTAATAGGTATTGCGCGGCAGTTCGCTTTCGTCCATGACGCTCAGCAGGCTGGTACGCAGCTCCGGCTCCAGATTGGTGACGTGGAACAGGTGCGCCTGGTTGAACCAGACCGTATCCCCGCTAAGCGGGTGCACCGCGGTGGCCTGGTTGACCTGGCGGGTACGCAGCCGCTGTTCGTCCAGCCACTCCCATTGCAGGTCGTTGGCCGCGCAGAACGCCTCGACCTCGCTCCGGTCGCCGGTCTGGAACACCTCGGTCCACGGGATGTCGATGTCCGAATAGTTGCGCACGTACATCACCCCGTCGCGCTCGAAGCGCTCGCGCACGTCGTCGGGAATGTCGGACAGGACCTTGCGGCTGTCGCAGATCGGCGTGGCGCCGCCCTGGCTGGCCGGCATCGTGCACAGGAAACCGATGCGCATCGCCCAACGGTTCGAGTACGAGTTCTCGTTGTGCTGGGGGATGACCTGGTCGGGATGATACTCGGTCGCAGTGTAGACGCTGCCACGCAGCTCGGTGCGCGGCGTGGAGCGGTAGGTGTACTGGATCAGTTCCTCGCCGAACAGCGTCGACAGCGTGGTGCCGAACTGCTGGCTGCCGAGGAAGCGCAGCCCACGGATCAGCAACGCGCCGTTCGCCTGCAGCAGGCGCTCGACCTCGCCGCGATTCTGCTCGGCCCAGTCGGTCACGCGCACGGCGCCGGTATCGACTTCCAGCAACAACGGAGTGCCCTGGATCGGCTTCAGATCCTCGCACCCCACCTGAGTCAGGTCACGCATCTTCCTTTTCCCCTTGCGGACGGTTCCAGTGCCCGGCCCGACGCGAAGCGCCGACCGGAATTACAAACGACGGTTCCGCGGACAGCGGAGCCGCGAGCAGACAGTCCGGCACACTCATGCGGGTGCCGCCTGCGATTGCGATTGCAGTGCATCGAGCAGTGCCGAAGCCAGGCCATCGGCATGCGCCTCGCGCAACATGCCCAGGTGCCCACCAGGCACCACGGCATGCCGCGGCGGGCGCTCGAAGTGGCTGCGGTCCTGCCGCGCGAGCTCCTCGGCCGGCAACCCGATCGCCCGCCCCTGCGCGGCGCGCAGGTGGCAGGCGGCGCCGCCGAAGCGGGCGCCGGGGCGGTAATCCAGCAGAATCCGCCGTTGCGCCTCGTGGACCCGCGCCAGCGCCGCGACCGCCGCGGGTGCCGTCTCCGGCAGCACGGGTCGCTGCGTCTCGATCCATTCGCGACGCACCTCCAGCACGCTGTCCAGCAACACCAGTTGCACTTCGGTGCCTTCGCGCTCGAGCGCGCAGGCCAGTTCGAACGCCAGCGCCGCACCGAACGAATGGCCGACCAGCAGCACGGGCGCGTCGACTGCATCCGCCTGCGCGCGCAACCCCGGCAGACAGGCCTCCAGCATCGATGTCAGGTCCTCGTGCGGCGGTTGCCGACCGTCCAGTCCACGCGGCTCGAACACCCGCACCTCGACCTCGCGGCCGAGCGCACGCGCCAACGCCAGATAGGACGCCGCCCCCAGACCGGCCGCCGGCAGCACGAACAGCGGACGGCCGCCGCCCTCGCCCAGCGACACCCATGACGTCTCCCCACCGTCGTCCGCGGGACCGTCCTCGCGCAAGCGGACCGCCAGTTCGCGCGGGGTCGGATGCTGGAACACGTCGCGCACCGACAGCGCACGGGCGTAGCGCTCCTCCAGCAACGCCAGCAGGCGGATCGCCAGCAGCGAGTGGCCACCGAGGTCGAAGAAGTTGGAGGTCGCGCCGACCGCGGCGGCGTCCACACCGAGCAGGTCCACCCACAACGCGACCAGCGCGGCTTCGTCCTCGTCCGCCGCCGGCTCGACCTCGGCCGTCAGCGCCAGATCCGGCGCCGGCAGCGCGCGCAGGTCGACCTTGCCGTTGCGGGTCAGCGGGATGCGATCGACCGGCACGATCGCCGCCGGCACCATGTAGTCCGGCAACTGGCGGCGCAGCAGCGCCTTCAAGCCCAGCGCCAGCGCCACATCGTCGCTGCCGTCGCCATCGCGGGCGACGTAGGCGACCAGGCGCCGGGCCGCGCCCTCGCCGCAGGCGGCCACCACCGCGGCATGGACACCGTCGGTCTGGCGCAGGCGCGCCTCGATCTCGCCTGGTTCGATACGGAAGCCACGGATCTTGATCTGGTTGTCGATGCGACCGAGGAACTCGTACTCGCCCGACGCCAGCAACCGCACCATGTCGCCGGTACGGTACATGCGCGCATGCGGCGCATCCGGATCGGCGACGAAGCGCTCGGCGGTCAGACGCTCGCGCCCCAGGTAGCCGCGCGCCAGTCCGGCGCCGCCGACCCACAGTTCGCCGGCGACGCCGATCGGCTGGCGGCGTCCGTGCGCATCGACCACCGCGCATTCGACGTTGGGCAGCGGTCGCCCGATCGTTATCCGTTCGCCCGGACGCACCTGCGCCGAGGTCGCGCACACGGTGGTCTCCGACGGTCCATAGGCGTTGTGCAAGGGCACGTGCCGCGCCCACGCCCAGGCGCTGTGCGGATCGCAGGCTTCGCCGGCGACGATCAGGCAGCGCAGGCGTCCGTGCGCGGCCGGCGGCATCTGCGCCAGCAGCGCCGGTGGCAGGGTCGCATGGGTGATGCCGCCCTCGCCGAGCAGGCGCTGCAAGGCGCGCACCGAGAGCCGCTCGTCCTCGTCGCAGACATACAGCGAGGCGCCGTGCGAAAGCGCCATCAGCCACTCCCAGGCCGCGGCGTCGAATGAGATCGAGGCGAACGCCAGCACCCGACTGTCGGGATCCAGGGCGTAGAGTTCGCGCTGCGCATGGGCCAGGTTGACCATGCCGCGATGCTCGACCAACACGCCCTTGGGGGTGCCGGTGGAGCCGGAGGTGAACACCACGTAGGCCAGCGCATCGACGGCGACCGCATGGCCCGGATCTTCCGTGGGCTGTCCCCCCAGCAATGCCTCCTGCAGGGCCTCGTCCAACGGCAGCAGGCTGCGTTCTCCCAGGCACGGCAGGGCCTCGACCAGCTCCATACGGGTGACCACGAACTCCGCGCCGGTGTCCTCGAGCATCGCCTCGATCCGGTCTTCCGGGTACGAGGGGTCCAGCGGCAGGTAGGCGGCACCGGCCTTGAGGATGCCGAGGATGCCGACCAGCAGTTGGGGGCCTCGATCCAGACACAGGCCCACCACCGCCTCCGGTTGCGCGCCCTGCTCCAGCAGGTAGTGCGCGACCCGGTTGGCGCGGCGGTTGAGTTCGCCGTAGCTCAACGATTCCCCGGCGCCGAGCACGGCGATGGCGTCCGGGTCGCGACGCACCTGTTGTTCGAACAGCGCATGCGCCGGGCCATCCGGCCGCTCGCGCCGCAACGGCCGGGTCAACGCCTGCTGGTCCTCGACATCGCGCTGGTCCAGCATCGGCAGCGATGTCACCGCGGCATCCGGGTCTCGCGACAGGGCATCCAGCAGCACGCACAGCCCCTTCGCCACCCGCTGCATCGTCGCCGGCAGGAACAGGCTGCTGGCGAACAGCCAGCTGAACTCGATGCCATGGGCGCTCTCGCTGGCGTGCAGCTCGATGTCGTAGCGGGCGACGTCCTCGCTGGCACGCGCGTCGGACACCTCCAGGCCGGGCATGCTCAGCTGCGGCGCGGCCAGGTTGTGCAGGGTCAGGCTGATCTGGAACAGCGGCGAATGTCCGAGGCTGCGCGCCGGGTTGAGCCGGTCGACCAGGGTCTCGAACGGCAGGTCCTGGTGGGCGAACGCCGCCAGCGTGGTCTCGCGGGTGCGCGCCAGCAAGGTGTGGAAGTCGGGGTCGCCGGAAAGGTCGTTGCGCAGCACCAGGGTGTTGATGAAGAAGCCGACCAGCGCCTCGGTGTCGGCATGGGTGCGACCGGCGACCGGCGAGCCGATCACGATGTCGTCCTCGCCGCTGTAGCGGCCAAGCAGGGTCGCGAAGGCGGCCTGGATCACCATGAACAGACTGGCCTCGTGACGGCGCGCGAGCGCATGCAGGCGCGCCAGACAGTCGGCATCGACCCGGGCGCGCACGCGGGTACCGGCGAACTCGGGCCGTGGCGGACGCGGTAGATCCAGCGGCAGGCCATGCACCGCCGGCAGCCCGGCCAACTGGTGCTCCCAGTAGTCCAGCTGCCGGTCCAGGCGCGCGTCGTCGAGGGTACGTCGCTGCCACGCCGCGAAGTCGGCGTACTGCAGGAACGGCACCGGCAGCGTCGACGGCCGGTGTTCCAGCGCCGCCGCGTACAGCTCGGCCAGCTCGCGCACCAGCACCCCGACCGACCAGCCGTCGCAAGCGATGTGATGCAGGGTCAGCGATAGCACGTGGCGGTCGTCGGCCTCGCGGCACAGCAGCGCGCGCAGCATCAGGTCGCGCCCCAGGTCGAACGGCCGGGTCGCCTGTTCGCGCAGCAGCGCCTCAACCCGCTCATTGCGCGCGGCCTCGTCCAGATCGCCCAGATCGACCCGTTCCAGCACCTGCGAAGGCGCCGGCAACGGTTGCTGCACCGGCTCGCCATCGCGTTCGGCGTAGACCGTGCGAAGGATCTCGTGGCGCTCGACCAGGCCATCCACCGCGCGGGCCATCGCCTCCGCGTCGAGCGCGCCGTGCAGGCGCACCGCGGTCGGCACGTTGAACTGGCGGCTGTCGCCGCCGAGGCGGTCGACGAACCACAATCGCCGCTGCGCGAACGACAGCGGCAGCGGTCGTTCGCGATCGACCGGCTCGATCCGGCCGTCGCCAGCCTCGCCTGCCTGCTCCAGCCGCCGGGCCAGCGCACGCACGGTGCCCTCCTCGAACACGGCGCGTATCGGCAGCTCCAGGCCCAGGACCGCGGCGACCTGGGCCGCCATCCGGGTCGCCAGCAGGGAATGGCCGCCGAGGTCGAAGAAATTGCTTTCCACGCCGACCCGCTCGATTCCCAGCAGCTCGCCCCAGATACCGGCCAGTGCCCGCTCCATCGGGGTCTCTGCCTCGACGTGCGCGGTCGCCGCATCGGCGGCCGGCTCCGGCAGGGCGCGTCGATCGACCTTGCCGTGGCGGGTCAACGGCAGCGCCGCCAACGTCGCCCAGGCCGAGGGCACCATGTAGGCCGGCAGACGCTGGCGCAGTTGTTCGCGCCAACGCGCGGTCGTACCGGCCTCGTCCGCGGCCTCGGCAACAGGCACGATCCAGGCCGCCAGCCGCCGCGATTCGCCGTCGCCGACCACACCGGCCACCGCCTCGGCCACGCCGTCGCAGGCGCGCAGCGCCGCTTCGACCTCACCCAGCTCGATGCGGAAGCCGCGCAGCTTGACCTGGTCGTCGTCGCGCCCCAGGAACAGCAGGGCACCGTCGGCACGCCACAATCCACGGTCGCCGCTGCGGTAGATCCGGCCGTCGGCGCTCTCCACGAAGCGCTGCGCGGTCAGCCCGGGTTGTCCCAGATAGCCGCGGGCCAGGCCCACGCCGCCGATGCACAGTTCGCCCGGCACGCCGATCGGCACGCGCCGGCCGTGCCGGTCGAGCACCTGCACGAACGCGTTCGGCAACGGCCGGCCAAGCGTGATGCCTTCACCGACCTCGACATCGGCGCCGGTCGCGGCGACGGTGGTCTCGCTCGGGCCATAGGAATTGACCACGCGGCAGCGCTGCGCCCAGCGCCAGGCCAGGCGTTCGTCGCAGGCCTCGCCGGCGACGATCAGCACGTCGGGCACGTGTTCCAGTGCGGGGTCGAGCTGGGCCAGCAGTGCCGGCGGGATCGCGGCGTGGGTGATCCGGTTCCGGACCAGCAGCGCGGCCAGTTGCTCCGGTGCGTGCCGGCGCTCCTCGTCGCAGATGTGCAGCTCGGCACCGGAGGTCAGCGCCATCATCCACTCCCAGACCGCGCCGTCGAAACCCAGCGAGGCGAACGCCAGCACTCTCGAGCCGGGGCCGGCACCGTACAGCTCGGCCTGCGCCAGCGCCAGGTTGACCATGCCTGCGTGCTCGATCTGGACGCCCTTGGGCCGACCGGTCGAGCCGGAGGTGTAGACGACGTAGGCCAGGCGTCGACCGCCGTCCTCATCGTCGACCGTCGCCGGCACCGACTCCGGCGACGGGGCCGTGCGCAGCACCTCCATATCCCACCAGCGGCGGGCCCCGCACCATGGCGGCGGCGCGCCGGCACCGACCAGGTGTTCGACGCCCGCGTCCTCGAGCATCGCCGCCGCGCGCTCGGGCGCCTGGGTCGGGTCGATCGGCAGATAGGCCGCGCCGGCCTTGAGGATGGCGAGAACGCCTGCCGGCATCGTCGCGTCGCGCGGCGTGCTCAGGGCGATCACCTGACCGGGCCCGATCCCGGCCGCGCGCAGTTGCAGCGCCGCGTTGCCGGCCCAGCGGTCGAGTTCGGCATAGCTCAGCGAACCGCTCGCATCGACCACCGCGGTCGCATCAGGGTGCCGCCGCGCGGCCGCTTCGAACAGTGCATGCGCGTGCAGCTCGGGCCGCACCGGCGCGGGGCCGCGCTCCAGCTCGCGCAACCGCGCCAGTTCGGTGCCACCGCACACGGGCAAGCAGTGCACCGGCTGCGTCGGATCGGCGACGATCGCCTCCAGCAGGGCTTCCAGGCCGTCGGCCAGGCGCTCGATGGTGGCGCGGTCGAACACGCTCTCGGCCCAGCTCCAGGTGAGGTTCAGGCCATCGCCGGTCTCGGCCGCGACCAGGGCCAGCTCACCGTCGATGCCGGCCGCGCCGACCTCCCACGGTTCGATCTCCAGGTCGCGCAGGTTCAACACAGCGCGCTCGTGGTTCTGCAGCGCGAAGGCGACCTGGAAGAACGGACCATGGCTGGTCGAACGTTCCGGCGCCAGGGCCTCGACCAGGGCCTCGAACGGCGTCGCCTGATGGGCGAAGGCATCGAGCACGGTTTCGCGACCGCGCTGCAGCAGCTCATTGAAACCCGGCTCGCCGGACAGGTCGCTGCGCAGCACCAGGGTGTTGACGAAGAAGCCGATCAACGGCTCGACCTCGGCCTGCAGGCGGCCGGCGATCGGCGTACCGATGGCGATGTCGTCGGAGTCGCTCCAGCGGCCCAGCAACAACGCAAACGCCGACTGCAGCGCCATGAACAGGGTGGCGTCACCGTCGCGGGCGATGCGCTGCAGGCGTTCGACCCGGTCGCGGCCGATCCGCCGCTGCAGGCGACCGGCGGCGAACGAACGTCGTGCCGGCCGCGGACGGTCCAGGGGCAAACCGTGCACCGGCGCCAGGCCGTCGAGCTGGCCCCGCCAGTAGGCCAGCTCGCGGGCGAGGGTCTCGTCGTCGAAGGTCTGCCGTTGCCAGCGGGCGAAGTCGCCGTACTGCACCGGAAGGGGCGGCAGTGGGTTGTAGCCGCCTTCGCGGAACGCCTCGTACAACGTCACGAACTCGCGCAGCAGGATGCCCTTGGACCAGCCGTCGGAAGCGATGTGGTGGGTATTGACCACCAATACGTGGTCGTCGTCGGCCAGCTGCGCCCACAACGCGCGCAGCATCGGCGCCGCGGCCAGGTCGAACGGCGCCGTCGCGGCCTCGCGCACCGCGTCGTGCAGTTGCGCCTGTCGCACCTCGGCCTCGACGTCGCGCAGATCGATCCGCCGCAGCGGCGCCGGCATCGGCGCATGCACGATCTGGCGCGCCTGCTCGGCGCTGCCGGAAAAGCTGGTGCGCAGGACCTCGTGGCGCACGATCAGCGCATCCAGCGCACGCTGCAGTGCGGAGGCGTCCAGCCCGCCGCGCAGCCGCACCGCGATCGGCAGGTTGTAGTGGGCGCTGCCGCCTTCCAGGCGATCCAGGAACCACAGCCTCTGTTGCGAGAACGACAGCGGATGCGCGTTCTGGTCGCCAGCCGGCCGTATCGGTGGCAGCGCCGCGGCGGCCTTGTGGTCGACGTAGGCGGCCAGCTCGCGCACGGTCGGATGCTCGAACACCGCGCGCACCGGCACCCGTCGATGCAGTCGCGCGGCGACCATGCCGGCCATCCGCGTGGCCAGCAGCGAATGGCCGCCCAGGTGGAAGAAGTTCGCGCGGGCGTCGATGGGGCCGGCCGCGAGCAGTTCGCCCCAGAGCTCGGCAATCGCCCGCTCGGTGGCGCCGACCAGAGGAGCCTCGGCCGCAGATGCCCGCGGCGGCGGCAACGCGCGGCGGTCGATCTTGCCGTTCGCGGTCAGCGGCATGCGCTCCAGCAGCACGAACTCCGAGGGCTGCATGTAGTCCGGCAGCCAGCCGCGCAGGCCCGCGCGCAGGGCGTCGCTCCAGGCAACCGGGTCGGCGGGCGGCGATTCGGCGACGACATGGGCCAGCAGGCGCGCGCCGTCGCCGTCCCCGAACACGCTGACCACCGCCTCCCTGACCCCGTCCGCACGCAGCAGGCGCGCCTCGATCTCGCCCAGCTCGATACGGAAGCCGCGCAGCTTGACCTGGTAGTCGGTGCGCCCCAGGCACTCGATGCTGCCGTCGTCCAGCACCCGGCCCAGGTCGCCGGTACGGTAGTGGCGCAGGGTACGGCCGGGAGCGACGGCTACATCGACGAACCGCGCCGCGGTCATCTCCGCCTGGCCGAGGTAGGCGGCGGCGAGGTTGGCGCCGGCGACGCAGATCTCGCCCGGGAGGCCTTGCGGCACCTCGCGCAGGCGCTCGTCGAGAATCCGGATCGATGTCGCGTCGATCGGCCGTCCGATCGGTACGAACGCGCGCTCGGGCACGTGCTCGACGACCTGGAAGCTGACATCGGACATGGTCTCGGTCGAGCCGTACAGATTGCACAGCACGGTGCCCGGCAGGGTCGCGCGCAGGCGCGCGGCGGCATCGGACTTCAGCGGTTCGCCGCTGACGAACCAGTAGCGCAGTCCTTTCAACCGCGTGGAGGCGCCGTCCAGCTCGGCCAACGCACGGGCCAGCGAAGGCGCGGTGACGATACGGGTGACCCCGTGCGTGGCGAGCAGGCCGGCGAAGGCATCCAGGTCGACGACGGTGTCGGCCGCCACCGCCAGCACCGGCATTCCGGCGGCCAGCGGCACCATCAGCTCCCACACCGCGCGCACGAAGGCGGTGCTGGTGATCAGGCAGCCGACCTCGTCGGCGGCGACCGGAAAGCGCCGGTGCATCCAGCCGACCCGGTTGGCGAGCGCGCCATGGGTGCCGAGCACCGCCTTGGGCTGACCGGTCGAGCCTGAAGTGAACAGGATGTGCGATGCGTCGGCGGCGGCCATCGTCGGCCATCGCCGCGCCGGCCCGGCATCGCGGGGCGCGTCGACGACCACGCACGGCACCGCGACCGCCAGACGCTCGCGCAGGTCGCTGCGCACCAGCAGGGCGCGAACCCGCGCCTCATCGAGCATGTAGCGCAGACGTTCGTCGGGCAGGTCGACCGCCAACGGCACGTAGGCGGCGCCGATACGCAGCGTCGCCAGTACCGCGACCGCGTAGTCGATCCCACGCGGCGCGAACACCGCGATCGCATCGCCGCGGACCAGACCCTGCGCATCGAGTTCCTGCGCCAGCGCCTCGACCCGCTGCTCGAGTTCGCCGCGTGCGACCCGCGTGCCGCCGTCGATCAGCGCCAGCGCATCCGGTGCCTGTGCCGCCAGCGCACGGACCCGCGCGTGCACCGCGCCATCGAATATTGCCGCGGCTTCGGACGCCGGCGCCTCCGGGATCGCCGCCGCCGGCTCCGGCTGCAGCGGCAGGTCGGAAATCCGTCGCGAGGGATCGGCGACCGCCGCCTCCAGCAGGCTCAGGAAAGCGCGATTGAAACGGGCGATCGTCGCTTCCTCGAACAGCGAGGTGCGATACGACCATTTCAGTACCAGTCGCTCGCCGACCACCCGCGTGTACAGGGTCAGATCGGCCTTGGACAGGTCCTCGGCGTCGTCGCCGTGCAGCGGGGCGACCTCCAGCCCCTCCGGTGAGTCCGGCGACGGCGCGCTGCCCTCGAAACCGTTGATCAGGATCTGCACCAGCGGCTGGTGGCTCAGGCTGCGCTCGGGCCTGAGCTCGTCGACCAGCATGTCGAAGGGAATGTCCTGGTGGCTGTGCGCATCGAGCAGCACCTGGCGGTTGCGCCGGAGCAGCTCGTCGAACCCGGGATCGCCGGACAGATCCGAACGCAGCACCACGGTGTTGATGAACAGTCCGACAAGGCCCTCCAGCTCGTGGCGCTCGCGCCCTGCCATCGGCATGCCGACGACGATGTCGGTCTCGCGGCTGATCCGGCGCAGCAACACGGTGAAGGCGCTGTGCAACAGCGCGAACAGGGTCGCGTCGTGGTCCTTGCAGAACCCGCGCAGGGCCCCGGTCCGCGCCTCGTCCAGCACTTCGAACAGGGCGCGGCCGGCGAAGGACTGGCGAGCCGGACGCGGACGGTCCAGCGGCAGCCCGTGCAGGACCGGCAGCCCGGACAGCTGTCGGGTCCAGTACGCCAGTCCGCCAACCCGGGCCGTTTCCGCCAGCTGCGCGCGTTGCCAGGCGGCGTAGTCGGCGTACTGGATCGGCAACGGCGGCAGAGCCACGGGTTCGCCGCGCAGGTGGGCGCTGTAGCCGGCCAGGCATTCGCGCACCAGCACCTCGTTGGACCAACCGTCGGACGCGATGTGGTGCAGGGTCAGCAGCAGCGCATGCTCCTCGTCGCCCAATCGCACCAGGGTGCAGCGCAACGACGGATCGCGTTCCAGGTCGAAACCGCGCCGGGCCTCGGCACGCGCCAGCGAAGCCAGCTCGCGTTCGCGCTCGGGCGCGGCCAGCGCCGCCAGATCGGCGCGCTCGATACGCAGCGGACGCGGCGCATGCACGACCTGCACCGCGCCATCGTCGACCGGATGGTAGGTCGTGCGCAGCGCCTCGTGACGCGCGACCACGCCGTCCAGCGCCGCCTGCAGCGCGACCGGATCGAGCGCACCACGCAGGCGCAGCTGCATCGGCATGTTGTACTGGGCGCTGTCGCCCTCGAGGCGATCAATGAACCACAAGCGCTGCTGCGCGTAGGACAGCGGCAGCGGGCGCGAGCGGTCGGCCGGCGGAATCGTGTCCGCAGCCGTCTCAGGAATGGCCTCCAGCGCGGTCGCAAGCGCCTGCAGGGTCGGGTGCTCGAAGAGGGTGCGCACCGGCACCCGTCGGCGCAGCCGCTTGCCGGCCTCGCCGACCACCCGCATCGCCATCAGCGAATGGCCGCCGAGTTCGAAGAAATGGGCGCCACGGCCGATCGGCGCGAGCCCGAGCACGTTTTCCCAGATCGCCGCCAGCTCCCGCTCCATCGGCGTCTCGGGCGCCACCGAGTCGTCCTGCGGCCGCTCCGGTTCCGGCAGCCGGCGGCGGTCGAGCTTGCCGTTCGCGGTCAGCGGCAGCGCCTCCAGCGATACGTACACCGACGGCTGCATGTACGCCGGCAACCGCGAGGCCGCCAACGCCCGAAGACCGTCCTCCCAGCCATCGCCCGAGACGCCGCTCACCCACGCCACCAGGCGCGCCGTGCCACCCTCGCCGTACACCCCCACCGCCACGTCGCCCACCTGCGGCCGCAGCACCGACTCGATCTCCCCCGGCTCGATCCGGTACCCGCGCAGCTTCACCTGCGCGTCCACCCGACCCAGGAACTCCAGCGCGCCGTCCGACCGCCAGCGCACCCGGTCGCCGCTGCGGTACATCCGCCCGCCCGCCTCGAACGGGTCCGCCAGGAAACGCTCCGCCGTCCGCGACGCGTCGTTCAGATACCCCCGCGCCACCCCCGCGCCGCCGATGTACAGCTCGCCCGCCACTCCGCGCGGCAACAACTGACCCGACGCCCCCAGCACGTACAGCCGGGTGTTGCTCATCGCCCGCCCGATCGGCAGCGTCCCCTCGCCCGACAGCTGCGCCTCGTCCAGACGCTGCCACGCGCAGCCCACCACCGTCTCGGTCGGACCGTAGTGGTTCACCAGCCGCGCCTGCGGATACTTCGTCTGCAACGCACGCGCCAGCGACGCCGGGAACGCCTCGCCACCAATCACGAACGCATGCGCCCCCTGCCGCGGCACCGCGTCGGCCAGCTGCAGCAGCCCCTGCACGTGCGACGGCGTCAGCCGCAGCAGCCAGGCCCCGGCCTCCTCGTCCAGACGCCGCGCCAGCGCCGGCAACTCCTCGCCCGGCGGCAGCAGCTCCACGCAGCCGCCCTCCAGCAGCGGCACGTACAGCGACGGCACGGTCAGGTCGAATGCGTGCGAGGTCGCCACCAGCGAGCCGTCCAGCGCCTCGTCGTAATAGCCCTCGCGGGCGAACGCGCAGTAGTCGCTGAGCCCCGAGTGGAACACCTCCACGCCCTTGGGCTCGCCGGTCGAGCCGGAGGTGTACAGCACGTAGGCGATGGCGTCGTCGGCCAGCGCCGTTGTCGGCGGTTGCGACGGGTACTCGCCGAGCCAGTCCGGGTCGGTGCCGGCGCCGTCCAGGTAGATGGTGTCGACCCCGCCCAGCGAGGCCGGGGCCGAGCCGCTCTCGACCAGGACCACGCCGATGCCGGCGTCGGCGATGATCCGTGCCAGTCGTTCGCCGCCCTGGTGGCCGTCCAGCGGCACGTAGGCGGCGCCGCTGGCGAGCACCGCCAGCAGCGCGATCGGAAGCGCCAGACCGCGTTCCATGCACAGCCCGACCCGGTCGCCCGGGCCCAGGCCCTGCTCGCGCAGGGCGTGGGCGAGGCGGTTCACGTGCGCGGCCAGGGTCGCGTAGTCGGTGCTCTTGCCGGTCGCGGTCTCGCGCAGCGCGATCGCCTGCGGGTGGCGCGCGGCCCGGGCCTGGAACGCGTCGGCGATGGTGCCGGCGCGATCGCGCGCCACCGGCGCACCGCGACCCAGCGCCAGCAATTGCTCGCGTTCCGCGTCGTCGATCAGCGCCAGCGCGTCGATCCGCTGCTGCGGATCGGACAGCATCGCCGTCAGCACCCGCTGGTAGGCATCGGCCATGCGCGCGATGGTGGCGGCGTCGAACAGGTCTTCCTTGTAGGTCCAGGCCAGGGTGAGGCCGTCGCGGCCCTCGCCGACGCTCAGGTCGAGATCGAAATGCACCTGCTCGACGCTGTTCACGAACGGCTCGATCTGCAGCCCGGCCAGGTCGAGCTCGCCGGCCTCGTGGTTCTGGACCACGAACTTCACCTGGCACAAGGGGTTGTAGGCCATGCTGCGCTCATGGCGCAGGGTGTCGTTGACCAGGTCGAACGGCACATCGGCCGCGGCGAACGCGTCCAGAGCGGTGCCGCGCGCGCGCGCGATGGCCTCGGCAAGGGTCGGATTGCCCGACAGGTCGCTGCGCAGCACCAGGGTGTTGATGAAGAAACCGATCAGCGGCGCCAGTTCGGCGCGATCGCGGCCGGCATGCGGTACGCCCACGACGACATCATCGGTCGCGCCGAAGCGACCGAGCACGATCGCAAGCGCGGCCTGCAGCAGCATGAACAACGAGGCATCGTTCGCCTTCGCCAGCGCACGCAGCGCCTCGGCTTGGCCGGCATCGACACGCCGGCACAACTGTTGCGCGTCGAAGCGCTGGTGCGACGGCCGCGGACGGTCCAGCGGCAGCGAATGCACCGCCGGCAGGTCGTCCAGCTGGCGGCTCCAGTAATCCAGGCCGCGCTGCAACACGCCCTGCCCGGCCTCCTCGACCTGCCAGGCGGCAAAATCGGCGTACTGGATCGGCAGCGTCGGCAGCGGGTCGTCGAGTCCGTCGACACGGCTGCGGTAGAGCGCGACGAACTCGTTGACCAGCACGCCACTCGACCAGCCGTCGGAAGCGATGTGGTGCAGGGTCAGCAGCACCACATGATCGTCGTCGGCCAACCGGATCAGCGCGCAGCGCAGCATCGGATCGGCGGACAGGTCGAACGGCCGCGCCGCCTCCTGCGCCGCCAGCTCTCGTGCACGCTCCAGCGCGGCCTCGGGCGCCAGCGAGGACAGGTCGGCACGCGCCAACGGCAGGGGTGCCGGCGCCATCACCTGCTGCACCGGCGCGTCGTCCTGCAACCGGTAGACCGTGCGCAGGACCTGATGGCGTTCGACGATGCGGTCGAGGGCGGCCTGCATCGCCTCCACGTCGAGGCGGCCGCGCAGGCGCAGCGCGGTGGGGATGTTGTACTGACGGCTGCCGCCTTCGAGCTGGTCGATGAACCACAACCGCCGCTGCGGGAACGACAGCGGCGCCTGCCTCGCATCCCGGCGCGGAATCGGCGCCGGGCCCTCGCCGTGACCGGCGCCTTCCAGCCAGGCCAGGATCTCGGCCTTGTGGGCGATCAGCTGATCGCGCAACGCGGCGGTCAGGCGTTTGCCGGGATCGTCCAGAAGCAGCTTTCCGTCGCGGGCCTTGACCCGGATCCCGCTGTCGACGCACGCCTTCAATACTTCGCGAAAACTCATAGCTCGATAAGTCCCTGATCGCTGCTGTCCGTGTTGTCCATCGCCAATGCGTCGCGCAACGCCGCCTCGCCTGCCCGTTCGTCCAGATACGCCGCCAGTGCCGCGACCGTGGTCTTCTCGAACACGTCGCGGATCGACAGCTCGGCTCCGAAGCGCTGCTTGATCTCCGCCAGCACCTTCACCGCCAGCAGCGAGTGACCGCCGACCTCGAAGAAGTTGTCGTGCCGGCCGATCCGTTCCACCGCGAGCGTCTCCTGCCAGATCGCCGCCAGCACGCGCTCGCTGTCGGTCCGGGCCGGCTCGAACTCCCTCGCCGCCGTCGCGGTACCGTCCGGTGCCGGCAACGCGGCGCGGTCGAGCTTGCCGTTGACCGTCAACGGCAATGCGTCCAGGACGACAAAGGCGGCCGGCACCATGTAGGCGGCCAACGTACCCGCGATCCGCTCGCGCAAGCGCGCGACCTCCAGTGCCACGCCGGGCTTGGCCACCAGATAGGCGACCAGGCGGCGATCGCCGCGATCCTCGCGTACGACCACCACCGCCTCGTCGACCCCGGGCGCCGCGGCCAGGGCCGCTTCGATCTCGCCCAGCTCGATGCGGAAGCCACGGATCTTCACCTGCTGGTCGTTGCGTCCGAGATACTCGATCGAGCCATCCTGCAACCGCCGGCCAAGGTCGCCGGTCCGATACAGCCGGCTGCCGTCGGGCAGTGCCAGGAAGCGCTCGGCGGTCAGCTCCGGACGATTCAGATAGCCGCGGGCGACGCCGTCGCCACCGACGTGCAGCTCGCCGGTCACGCCCACCGGAACCGGCTCGCCGCAGGCGTCGAGCAGCCGCAGCGACAGGTCCGCCAGCGGCAGGCCGATCGGGCTTCCTCCGCCGCGGCGCACGTCTTCTTCGCCGATCTCGCGATAGGTCACATGCACCGTGGTCTCGGTGATGCCGTACATGTTCACCAGCCGCGTACGGCGCGGGTCGTTGCGCTCGATCCATGGCAGCAGCGCGTGCAGCTCCAGCGCCTCGCCGCCGAAGATCACCATTCGCAGGCGGTGCTCGTGGTCCTCGTCCTGGGCGGCGGTCAATGCGCGGAACGCACTCGGCGTCTGGTTGAGCACGGTCACGCCCTCCTCCGCCAGCAGGCGCAGGAACTCCCGTGGCGACTGCGCGACCGGCGCCGGCACGATCACCAGGCGGCCGCCGTGCAGCAACGCACCCCAGATCTCCCAGACCGAGAAGTCGAACGCGAACGAATGGAACAGCGTCCAGACGTCGCGGGTTGCGAAGTCGAAATGGCGCGCGCATGCGCAGAACAGCCTCACCACGTGGCGGTGTTCGACCATCACGCCCTTGGGACGACCGGTCGAGCCGGAGGTGTAGATGACATAGGCGAGGTGCTGCGGGCCCAGGTCCGGCACCCGCGGATCGTCCTCGTTCGCCGGCTCGTCCGACTCGATCGCCAGCAGCGGGCAGATCGTGCCGAGGCCGGTATCCGCTTCGCCGACGTGCTCCTCGACCGCCTCATCGACCAGCAGCGCGACCGGTGCGCTGTCCTCCAGCATGTAGCGCTGACGCGCCTCCGGGTAGGCCGGGTCGATCGGCACATAGCCGGCGCCGCTCTTGAGGATGCCCAGCAGGCCGATCAGCATCGGCAGGCCGCGACCGGCCCGGATCGCGACCCGGTCGTCTGGCTTCACGCCCAACGCCAGCAGGCGGTGCGCAACCCGATTGGCCGCACGGTTGAGCTCGGCGTAACCAAGACTGCGTCCCTCGTGGCGAAGCGCGATCGCGTCCGGCGTGCGCCGGGCCTGCGCCTCGAACAGGCCGTGCAGGGTATCGGCGACCTCGAACCGTTCCGCCGGCTGCTGCCAGACTTCCAGCTCGGCGCGCTCGGCGGTATCGAGCAGGTCGATGCGGCGGCCGTCGCGGACCGCCGCAGGCAGTTGCTCCAGCACCCGCCGCAGATGCCCGATCGTGCGCTCGAGCAGGCGATCGTCGAAGGTTTCGCCGCGGTATCCGAAGCGGATCGTCAGCCGGCGGTCGAGCATCGCGCTCAGCACGAGCGGATAGCTGGTCTGCTCGCTGCTATCGGACTGTTCGATGACCAGCTTCGACTCGGATGTCGCATCCGTGCCCCCTCGATTGGCCTCGTCGACCGCATCCAGCGGATAGTTCTCGAAGGCCAGCAGGCTCTGGAACAACGGAGCACCCTGCACCGCCGACAGACTCTGTATTTCCGCCAATGGCAGGTAGCCATTGCCGCTGGCGCGGGTGAAGCCGTCCTGCAACACCGCCAACGCCTGCTCGAGCGGTTGCCCGTCGACGAAGTCGACCCGTACCGGAATCGTGTTGATGAACAGGCCGACCATGGACTCGATGCCCGGCACCTCGGCTGGACGACCGGCGACGGTCGCGCCGAACACCACGCTGTCCTCGCCGCTGTAGCGGTGCAACAGATAGGCCCAGGCCCACTGCACCAGGGTGTTGACCGTGGTGCGCCGCTCGCGGGCCAGCGTGTTGAGTGCCGCGGTCGCGGCCTCGTCCAGCTCCAGCGAACGTTCGCGATAGCCTGCCGCACCGGCCTCCGGCACGGTCCCGTGGCGATCGACGCTCAACGGCGTCGGCGCGGAAATCCCGCCCAGATAGCCGCGCCAGAACTCACGCGCGGCGTTGCGATCGCGTGACTCCAGCCACGCGATGTAGCGCTCGTACGGCACCACGACCGGCAGGCTGGGGCGATCTCCGGCGGCGCGCGCGCGGTAGCAGGTCATCACGTCGCGATACACCAGCGGCATGCTCCAGCCGTCCAGCAGCACGTGGTGCATGCTCCACAGCAGCAGATGGCGGTCTTCACCCAGTTGCACCAGGGTCACCCGCATCAACGGCGCGCAGGCAAAGTCGAAGCCGCGTGCGCGGTCGCTGGACAGCAGACGGTCGATGCGCTGCTGCTGCGACGCCTCATCCAGCCCGCTCCAGTCCTCCTGCCGCCACTGCAGCGGCGCCTGCGCCAGCACCACCTGACGCAGCGCCTCACCGGCACCGGCGAACGCGGTGCGCAGGATGTCGTAGCGATCGACCACGTCCTGCCATGCCGCCCGGAACGCATCGGCATCGAGCGGACCGCGCAGGCGCGGATGCACCTGCACCACGTAGGCCGCAGGGTCCAGCTGGGCGTGGAACCACAGACCGCGCTGCATCGGTGTCGCCGCGTACAGGCGGGCGAGCCCCGGGTAGTCGCGGAGCAGCGCATCCAGCGTCGGCGCGTCGACATGGGCGAGCGGGAAATCCGACGGCGTGAACGCACCGGCACCGGGCTCGCGGCAATGGGCGATGATCCGCCGCAGTGCCGACATCGTCGCCTCCAGCAGGACGCGCGCCTCGGCGTCGTCGCAGCGACGTCCGTCGTAGTCCAGCGACAGCTGCAGGCGGCAGCCGAACACCATCGCGTTGATCGCATACCGCGCCGGGCGCCGGCGCAACGCGCTGCCCTGCGCGCCAGAGGGCTCCGGCGCGACCTGGAACGCACTGTCGGCGTTGACGACCTGGTCGAACTGGCCCAGGTAGTTGAACGCGAGCAGGCGCGGCCCACCATCGTCGCGACCGCGCAGACCGTAGCCGATCCCGCGATGCGGCACCGCCCGACAGCTCTCCTTGACGCCCTTGATGACCTCGCCCGGGGCATTGCCGTGCCAGCGCAACGGCAACGGATGCACGCTGGTGAACCAGCCGACCGTGCCGGTGGTGTCGAGGGTCGGGAACAGGTCCTCGCGGCCGTGGCCCTCCACCAGTACGTCGAGCGCGCCGGCCCGCTCCGGGTCCGACAACGCCATGCAGGCGGCGGCCAGCAGCAGCTCATCGACACGGGTGCGGTAGGCCGCGTTGCAGGCCTGCAACAGGGCGCTGGTTTCCGCATCGTCGAGCGCGTCGGTGACCACCCGGCTGTCGCCCAGTCGCCCATGGTCCTGCTCCGGCGTGGCGCCGGCACCGTCGAGGCGGGCGTCCCACCAGGCGGCGTCGGCGCGACCCTGCGGAGTATCGCGCCACCCCTGCAGCGCGGCGCCCCACTGCGCGAACGACGAGGTCTTCGGCGCCAACGCCACCGGCCCGCCGTCGCGGATCTGCGACCATGCCTGTTCCAGGTCGGCCAACAGGATGCGCCAGGACACCGCGTCCACGACCAGATGGTGTGCGACCAGCAACAGGCGGCCTTCGCCCGCGTCGGCCTGGAACCACACCGCCCGGAACAACGGCCCCTCGGCGAGATCGAACCCGCATTGCCAGCGGTCGCATCGTGCCGCCAGGTCGCCATCCCGCGGCTCCATCCGTGCCGCCTGCTCCAGCATGGCCTCGTCCCAGGGGCGATAGTGGCCGCGCCAGGAGCCGTCATCGTCGCGGCGGAAACACAACCTCAATGCGTCATGACGCGCATAGACCGCGGTGACCAGCGTCCGCAGCGCATCGGCATCGAACCCAGCCGGTGCGACCAGCAGCAGCGACTGGTTGAAGTGGTGGATCTCCTCGTCCTCGCCGACCAGGAAGTCGCGCTGGATCGGCAACAGGACCTGCTCTCCGAGCACCGCGTCCTGCGGCGCATCGGCACGGACCGCCGTCCCCGCCATCGCGGCCAGCGCGGCGACCGTGCGGGCCTCGAACAGCTGTGCGGTGGAGATCGCGATACCGGCCTGGTTGGCGCGGGCGACCGCCTGGATCGCCAGGATCGAGTCGCCGCCCAGTTCGAAGAAGTCGTCGTGGACGCCGACCCGCTCGACCCGCAGCACCTGTGCCCATATGCCGGCCAGCGCCTGTTCGACCGGGTCGCGCGGTGCGACGAAGTCGGTGTCGGAAGCGATCGGCGCGGGCACCGGCAGGCGGCGCTTGTCGACCTTGCCGTTGGCGGTGACCGGCAGCCGCTCCAGCATCACCACTGCCGACGGCAGCATGTGCGCCGGCAGGCGGCGGGCGAGTCGCTGGCGCAGCGTCCGCGCCAGGCCGTCGATGTCGATGTCGTCGATGGCAACGACGTAGGCGACCAGCCGCTGGCCATTGCCGTCGTCGTCGCGGGCGACCACCACCGCCTCGGCGACCTCGGGCTCGGCGGCGATCGCGGTCTCGACCTCGCCGGGCTCGACCCGATAGCCGCGGATCTTGACCTGCTCATCGACGCGGCCGAGGAAGCACAGCTCGCCGCCTTCGCTCCAGCAGGCCCGGTCGCCGGTTCGGTAGTAGCGTTGGCCGTCGACATCGACGAAGCGCTCGGCGGTCAGGGACTCGCGGCCGAGGTAGCCGCGCGCGAGCGCGACCCCGCCCAGCCACAACTCGCCCGGGACTCCGCGCGGCTGCAGGGCACCGTCCTGCGCGCACACGCGCAGGCTCACGCCCGGCAACGGCGTGCCCAGCCGCACCGGCTCGCCGGCAACCACGCGTGCGCAGGTCGCGGCGACGGTGTTCTCGGACGGCCCGTAGGCGTTGAACATCGGCACCCGTGCCGCCCAGGCCCAGGCCAGGCGCTCGTCGCAGGCCTCGCCGGCGACGATCAACGCCCTCAGCGCGTACTCCGCCTCCGGATCGAGCTGGGCCAGCATCACCGGTGGCAGGGTCGCGTGGGTGACGCGCTCGTCGACCAGCAATCCGGTCAGCGCCGGTGCCGACAGCCGGGTCTCCTCGCTGCACAGGTGCAGACTGGCACCGGCGGTCAGCGCCATCAACCATTCCCAGGCCGCGGCATCGAAACCGATCGAGGCGAAGCCCAGCACGCGACTGTCGCGGTCGGCCGCATACAGCTCCCGCTGCGCGTCGGCGAGGTTGGACAGGCCGCGATGTTCCAGCATCACGCCCTTGGGCCGCCCGGTCGAACCCGAGGTGTAGACGACATAGGCCAGGCGCTCCGGGCGGGCCGCGGGCATCGGCGCCGGGTCGGAGCTTGCGGCGATGCGCTCCAGCGCGACCGCTTCGTGTTGGCCGGCCAGGGCCTCGCGCCCCACCGCATCGGCCAGTACCAGACGCGCGCCGGCATCATCGAGCATGAAGGCGATCCGCTCGGCCGGATAGGCCGGGTCGACCGGCAGGTAGGCGGCGCCGGCCATCAGGACACCGAGCATCGCGGCGATCGTGTCGGCCCCGCGGCCCGCGCAGATCGCGACGATGTCCTCCTCACCGATGCCGCGACCGGCGATCTCGGCAGCGATCGCGGTCGCGCGCGCGGCCAGCCCGGCGTAGCCGGTCTCGTGTCCGTCGACGCGGATCGCGACCGCATCGGGCTGGCGGCGGGCCCATTCGAGCACGCGCTCGTGCACGGCGCGGAACGCCGGCGCTGGGGCCGCCGCGACGCCCAGGGCGAGCAGGCCATCGCGCTCGTCCGCCTCCAGCAGGTCGACCGCGTCCGTATCGAGCGCGTCCGGCAACCGTCGCAGCACCGTGCACAGGTGCGCGAGCAGACGTCCGGCCGCGGTTGGCGCGATCTGCTCGGCGCGGTAGCCCAGCCTCAGCGTCAGCAGCCGCTCCAGGCCCGCGCTGAGGCTGAGCTTGTAGCTGGTGCGCTCGGAATGGCCGCCGCTCTCCATCCGCAGGCCCGCGGTCTGCGGTGTCAGCGCGGGATCGGCCATCGCGTCGAGCGGATAGTTGTCGAACGCCATGATGCTGTCGAACAACGGCGCCCCCGCCTCGATCTCCGACTCGCGCTGGATCTGCGCCAGCGACAGGTAGCCATGGCCGTTGGACTGCTGGAACTGTTCGTGCAGTTCAGCCAGCGACTCGCCGATCGGGCGGCCGTCGAAGCCGACCCGCACCGGCAGGGTATTGATGAACAGACCGACCATCTCGCCGATCGCCGGGACCTCGATGTCACGACCGGAGACGGTGGCGCCGAACACCACCTCGCGCTCGCCGCTATAGCGATGCAGCAACCAGGCCCAGCTCCACTGCAGCAGGGTGTTGACCGTGGTCCGGCGACGTTGCGCGAGCTCGCGCAGGGCCTGGCTGGCGTCCTCATCCAGCTCGACGATGAGTTCGCGGTGCCCGCTCTCGCCGCTGCCTCCGCGATCGATTGCCAACGGTGTCGGCGCCTCGATCCCGGCCAGGCGTTGGCGCCAGTAGTCGCGCGCCCGCGCCGGGGCCTGGCGCTCCAGCCAGGCGACGTAGTCCTCGTAGGACGCCGGCGCCGGCAACGGATCGGAAGCGACGCCGCGCAGCACCGCATAGGCGTGCATGACGTCGCGATAGACCATCGGCAGGCTCCAGCCGTCGAGCAGCAGATGGTGCTGCGTCCACAACAGCTGCCAACGCTCTTCGCCGACCCGGAACAGCGCTACCCGCATCAAGGGTGGCGCCTCCAGATCGAAGCCGGCCTGGCGGTCGGCCTCGCGGAAGGCATCGAATCGCGCGCGCCAGCCGGCCTCGTCGAGATCGCGCCAGTCGTACTCGTGCCACGGCAGTTCGACGCCATCGCAGACGACCTGCACGAGCGGCCCGCCCGCATTGTCGAAGCCGGTGCGCAGAATCGCGTGCCGCTCCACGGTCGCCTGCCAGGCGGCGCGGAACGCGGCCACGTCCAGCGAACCGGACAGCAGCGGATGGATCTGCACGACATAGGCGGAGCGGTCCAGCGCCGCGTGGTAATGCAGACCGGTCTGCATCGGCGTCGCCGGGTAGGCATGACACAGGCGCGGGTGCCGCGCATGCAGCGCGTCGACCGCGGCCTGGTCCAGCGTCAGCAGCGGGAAGTCCGAGGGGGTGAACCCGCCACGGTCGCTGCTCAGGCAATGCGAGATCACCGTACGCAGACCGTCGACGATGCAGTCGAGCAGGCGCGCGGCGCTGTCGGCATCGTCGCGCGCCGGGTCGTGGCCCAACGACAGGCGCAGGCGGTCGCCGGCGACCAGGCCGCTCAGCGACAACCGCGCCGAGCGCCGCCGCGCCGGTGCGATCTGCGCCCCCGCGGCACCCTCGGCGGCGCGCAGGCCTGCCTGCCCCCGCAGCGCCTGGTCGACCTGTCCCAGGTAGTTGAACTCGAACTCGGGCTCGGCCATCGCCTGCAGCAGCGGGTCGCCCAGCAGATCGCGCAGCACACCGAAACCGATACCGTCGCCCGGCACGGCGCGGCAACGCTCCTTGACCGCCTTGATCACCTCGGCCGGCCCGCTGCCGGCGGCATGCAGAGTCAGCGGATAGACACAGGTGAACCAGCCGACGGTCTGGGTCGGGTCGGACACGCCGTCGGGCGCGGTGCGCCCGTGGCCCTCCATCCTCAAGGCCACACGATCGCGGCCGCTCCACGCGCGCACGCCCAGGTAGACCGCAGCCAGCAACAGCTCGTTGATACGGGTGCGGTAGGCGGCGTTGCAGCGCTGCAACAGGTCGCGGGTGCTGTCCTCGTCCAGCGCACGGCTGATGCTGCTCGCATCACCATGACGGCCGTGATCGGGCGCCGCTGCCGGCATCTGCGCATCCGCGCCCGCTTCGCGTGCCTGCTCGCGCCAGTACATCAGTTCGGCAGCGGCGGCGTCGCTGTCGGTCCACCGGGCCAGCCGTTCGGCCCACTGTTGGAACGACAGCGTCTTCGGCGGCAGCACGATCGGCTCGCCGGCGCGGAAGCTCGCATGGCCGCGCTCGATGTCTTCCAGCAGGATCCGCCAGGACACACCGTCCACGACCAGGTGATGCGCGACCAGCAACAGGCGCCCTTCCTCTCCGGCCGGCGGCACGAAGTGCACGGCGCGCAGCAGCGGACCGCGTGCCAGATCGAAGCCACGTTGCCAGCGCTCGCAGCGTGCGGTCAGATCGTCCAGCCCCGGCTCGAGCACGACCGCCGCATCCAGTGTCGCCGCATCCAGCGGCGCATAGTGCGCGCGAGGCGAGCCGTCGACGACCTCGAAGCGCAGTCGCAGCGCATCGTGACGGCGGTATAGGGCCTGCATGATCGGCGCCAGCGCGGCCGGGTCGAAATCGGCCGGCGTGGTCAGCCATACCGATTGGTTGAAGTGATGGCGGTCGACGGGGTCGTCGAAGAACCCGCGTTGGATCGGCAGCAGGCGCTGCTCGCCCTCGCTGTCGCCCTGCGGCGCCACCTGGGCCACGCCATCGCGCACGCGTGCCGCCAGCGCGGCGATGGTCTGGGCCTGGAACAGATCGCGGGTGGACAGCGCCAGGCCAGCCTGGCTGGCCCGGGCCGCGACCTGGATCGACAGGATCGAATCGCCGCCCAGCTCGAAGAAGTTGTCGTGGATGCCGACCCGCTCCACCCGCAGGATCGCACCCCAGATCGACGCCAGCGCACGCTCGGTCTCGTCACGCGGCGCCTCGTAGCCGCGCACCGCCAGCGACGACGCGTCCGGCTCCGGCAACGCGCGCCGGTCCAGCTTGCCGTTCGCCGTCAGCGGCAACGCCTCCAGCGACACCAGCGCCGACGGCAGCATGTACTCCGGCAGCTGCGACGACAGCGCCTGCCGCCACTCCGACACACCGCCCTCGGCCCCCACCAGATACCCCACCAGACGACGGCCGCCCTCCCCTTCGCGCACCGTCACCACCGCCTCGCGGACGCCCGGCAGCCGCTGCAGCGCCGCCTCGATCTCGCCCAGCTCGATGCGGAAACCGCGCAGCTTCACCTGGCCGTCGTTGCGACCGGCGAACTCGATCGTCCCGTCCGCCCGCCAGCGGCCCAGGTCCCCCGTCCGGTAGTAGCGACCCGGACCGCCCAGCGGGTCGGCCACGAACTTCTCCGCGCTCAGCCCCGCCTGGTTCAGATACCCGCGCGCCACCCCCGCGCCGCCGATGTACAGCTCGCCCACCACCCCCACCGGCACCGCACGGCCCTGCCCGTCGACGATCCGGATCGTCGTATTGCCGATCGGCCGCCCGATCGGGATCGAGCGCCCCGCCACGTCGGCCAGGTCGATCTCGTGGGTCGCCGCGAACGTCGTCGTCTCGGTCGGGCCGTAGCCGTTGATCAACCGGCGCGGGCGCCACGGCCGCGACAGCAGCCGTCCCACCGTGCGCACGTCCAGCGCGTCGCCACCGATCAGCAACTGGTCCAGACGCCCGAACGCCGCTTCCAGCGCATCCACATAGGCGTTGAACAGCCCCACCGTCAGCCACATCGCGGTGACACCGGCTTTCTCCAGCGCCGCCGACAGCGCCGCCGGGTCCAGGACCGTCGGCGGATCGATCACCGCCACCCGCGCGCCATTCAGCAGCGGTGCCCACAGCTCCCAGGTCGAGGCGTCGAAGGCCGGGTTGGCGCAGTGCGCGACCACGTCGTGCTCGCCCAGCGGTGCGAAACCGCCGTTCACCGCCAGCCGCAGCACCGAGCGCTGTTCGACCATCACCCCCTTCGGGGTCCCGGTCGAGCCGGAGGTGTACATCACGTAGGCCAGGTCGCCGGCATCGCCGTCGACCGCGGGGTCGGTGTCCGGGTAGGCGCCCCAGGCCGACGGCGCCAGCGGCAGCACAGCGTCGAACACCGCGCCGTCGAGGTCGCGGTCGGACAGCACCACCCGGGCGCCGCTGTCGGCGACCAGTTCGGCCAGGCGTCCGGCCGGTTGTTCGGGGTCCAGCGGCACGTAGGCGGCGCCGGCCTTGAGCACGCCAAGCGTGGCGACGACCAGGTCGAGACTGCGGGTCGCGATCAGGGCGACGCGGTGCTCACGGTCGACGCCGTGCGCGCGCAGGCCGTGGGCGATGCGGTTGGCGCGGGCGTCGAGCTCGGCGTAGCTGAGAGCGGTATCGGCGTCGCACAGCGCGATCGCGTCGCCGCGGCGGGCGGCGCAGGCGGCGAACTCGCGGGCGATGGTGGAATCGGCCGGGTACGGGCGGGCGGTGGCGTTGAAGCCGTGTTCGAGCTGCTCGCGCTCGCTGTCGGGCAGCATCGGCAGCGCGGCGACCGGCTGCGCATCGGCACCGGGCAGGGCCTGCAGCAACCGTTGCAGGTAGCCGGCCCAGCGCTGGACCGTCGATGCGTCGAACAGGTCGGTCGCGTATTCGATCACACCACGGATGCCACGCGCATCGTCGGACAGCGACAGGGTCAGATCGAAGCGCGTGCTGGCGTGGGCCTGTTCGAGGCCCGACAGGCTCAGGTCCGGCAATTCGTGTGCCGTCCCCTCGGGGGTGTTGTCGAATGCAAGCGCGACCTGGAACAGCGGGCTGTAGGCCAACTGCCGCGAGGGCTTGACCGCATCGACGATCTGCTCGAACGGCACATCCTGGTTGGCCAGTGCGGCAAGCGTGCCGGTCCTGACCTGTTCCAGCAATGTCCGCACCGGAACGTCTGCGTCGACCTTCACCCGCAGCGGCAGGGTGTTGACGAAGAAGCCGATCAGCGTCTCCAGTTCCGGCGTCGGCCGGTTGGCGACCGGGCTGCCGATCACCACGTCGTCCTGCCCGCTCAGGCGCGACAGCACGATCGCCCATGCTGTCATCAGGGCCATGTAGGTCGACACGCCATGACCGCGCGCCCAATCGCGCAGCCGCGCACTCGCGTCCGCGCCCAGCTCGAACGGCAGCATCGCACCGGCGTGCGAAGGCTGCAGGGGGCGCTCGCGGTCGGCGGGCAGTTCCAGCCGTTCCGGCGCACCGTCCAGATGCTCGCGCCAGAACGCCAGTTGCGCCTCCAGCGCAACGTCGTCGACCCGGCCGCGTTGCCAGGCCGCATAGTCGGTGTACTGCAGCGGCAGCGGCGGCAACGGGTCGGCCGCGCCCTCGGCGAAGGCGCGGTACAGCGCCCCCAGCTCCTGGGTCAGGATGCCGTTGGACCAGCCGTCCGAAACGATGTGATGCAGGGTCAGGAACAGGGCATGTTCCTGCTCACCCAGTCGCGCCAGGCGCGCGCGGATCGGACGTCCGTCAGCCAGGTCGAACGGGGCCAGCGCCTCTTCGCGCGCGATCGCGGCCAGGGCCTGCCCGCGCGCATCCGGGTCCAGCGTGCCCAGGTCGTCCTCGCGCAGCGGCAGGCCCTCGTCGGCGGCGGCGATCCACGGGGTCGCCCGACCGTCGGTCTCGGCGAAGCGCATGCGCAACACCGCGTGCCGCGCGACGATGCGGTCCAGCGCGGCGCGCAGCGCCGGAAGGTCCAACCTCCCCTGCAGGCGCAATGCCGAGGGCATGTGATAGGCCGCGGACGCGGCGCGATCGAGACGGTCGAGGAACCACAGCCGTTGCTGGGCCAGCGACAGTTGCGGTGGCTGCGCCGGATCGACGGGAACCGGCATGGCCGTCGACGCTCGCGCCGCGGTCGCCAGGAACGCGGCCAGCCGCGCCGGGGTTGGGTGTTCGAACACCGCGCTGACCGGCACCTGCCGCTGCAGCTCGGCCGCGACCCGCGCGGCCAGCCGCGCCGCCAGCAGCGAATGCCCGCCCAGCTCGAAGAAATTGTCGTGGATGCCGACCCGCTCCACCCGCAGGATCGCGCCCCAGATCGACGCCAGCGCACGCTCGGTCTCGTCACGCGGCGCCTCGTAGCCGCGCACCGCCAGCGACGACGCGTCCGGCTCCGGCAACGCGCGCCGGTCCAGCTTGCCGTTCGCCGTCAGCGGCAACGCCTCCAGCGACACCAGCGCCGACGGCAGCATGTACTCCGGCAGCTGCGACGACAGCGCCTGCCGCCACTGCGACACACCGCCCTCGGCCCCCACCAGATACCCCACCAGACGACGGCCGCCCTCCCCTTCGCGCACCGTCACCGCCGCCTCGCGGACGCCCGGCAGCCGCTGCAGCGCCGCCTCGATCTCGCCCAGCTCGATGCGGAAACCGCGCAGCTTCACCTGGCCGTCGTTGCGACCGGCGAACTCGATCGTCCCGTCCGCCCGCCAGCGGCCCAGGTCCCCCGTCCGGTAGTAGCGACCCGGACCGCCCAGCGGGTCGGCCACGAACTTCTCCGCGCTCAGCCCCGCCTGGTTCAGATACCCGCGCGCCACCCCCGCGCCGCCGATGTACAGCTCGCCCACCACCCCCACCGGCACCGCGCGGCCCTGCCCGTCGACGATCCGGATCGTCGTATTGCCGATCGGCCGCCCGATCGGGATCGAGCGCCCCGCCACATCGGTCAGGTCGATCTCGTGGGTCGCCGCGAACGTCGTCGTCTCGGTCGGGCCATAGCCGTTGATCAACCGGCGCGGGCGCCGCGGCCGCGACAGCAGCCGTCCCACCGTGCGCACGTCCAGCGCGTCGCCACCGATCAGCAACTGGTCCAGACGCCCGAACGCCGCTTCCAGCGCATCCACATAGGCGTTGAACAGCCCCACCGTCAGCCACATCGCGGTGACACCGGCTTTCTCCAGCGCCGCCGACAGCGCCGCCGGGTCCAGTACCGTCGGCGGATCGATCACCGCCACCCGCGCGCCATTCAGCAGCGGTGCCCACAGCTCCCAGGTCGAGGCGTCGAAGGCCGGGTTGGCGCAGTGCGCGACCACGTCGTGCTCGCCCAGCGGTGCGAAACCGCCGTTCACCGCCAGCCGCAGCACCGAGCGCTGTTCGACCATCACCCCCTTCGGGGTCCCGGTCGAGCCGGAGGTGTACATCACGTAGGCCAGGTCGCCGGCATCGCCGTCGACCGCGGGGTCGGTGTCCGGGTAGGCGCCCCAGGCCGACGGCGCCAGCGGCAGCACAGCGTCGAACACCGCGCCGTCGAGGTCGCGGTCGGACAGCACCACCCGGGCGCCGCTGTCGGCGACCAGTTCGGCCAGGCGTCCGGCCGGTTGTTCGGGGTCCAGCGGCACGTAGGCGGCGCCGGCCTTGAGCACGCCAAGCGTGGCGACGACCAGGTCGAGACTGCGGGTCGCGATCAGGGCGACGCGGTGCTCACGGTCGACGCCGTGCGCGCGCAGGCCGTGGGCGATGCGGTTGGCGCGGGCGTCGAGCTCGGCGTAGCTGAGAGCGGTATCGGCGTCGCACAGCGCGATCGCGTCGCCGCGGCGGGCGGCGCAGGCGGCGAACTCGCGGGCGATGGTGGAATCGGCCGGGTACGGGCGGGCGGTGGCGTTGAAGCCGTGTTCGAGCTGCTCGCGCTCGCTGTCGGGCAGCATCGGCAGCGCGGCGAGCGGCTGCGCATCGGCACCGGGCAGGGCCCGCAGCAACCGTTGCAGGTAGCCGGCCCAGCGCTGGACCGTCGATGCGTCGAACAGGTCGGTCGCGTATTCGATCACGCCGCCGAGGCTGCCATCCGCGTTCTCGACGAAGGTCGCGGTCAGGTCGCAGTGCGCGCTCTGATGCGGCATCGGCAGCGCCTGCACGTCGAGACCGGGCAGCGCGAAACCGGCGCCGCCGGGGGTGTTGTCCAGCGACAGCATGGTCTGGAACACCGGGTGGTGGCCGAGATCGCGGACCGGCCGCAGCTCTTCGACCACGTGCTCGAACGGTACGTCCTGGTGGTCGTAGCCGCGCAGGGTCGCATCGCGCACCTGGGCGATCAACCCGGCCACGCTGTCGGCGGCGGCCGGGTTCACCCGCAACGCGAGCGTATTGACGAAGAAGCCGACCAGGGCCTCGGTCTCGCGGCGCTGACGGTTGGCGACCGGCGTGCCGACCACCACCTCGTCCTGGCCGCCCAGCCGCGACAGCAGCGTCGACCAGCCGGCCATCAGGGCCATGAACAGGGTCGCGCCATGGGACGATGCCCATTCGCGCAGGGCCCGCGCCTGCTCCGGCGCCAGCCGCAACGGCACGCTGGCGCCGCGGTGACTGGCGCGCGCCGGCCGCGGCCGATCGCCCGGCAGCTCCAACAATGCCGGCGCATCGCGCAACCCGTCGCACCAGAACTTCAACGCGGCGTCGAGGCTGCCGTCGGCCAGGCGCTGCTGCTGCCAGCAGGCGTAGTCGGCATAGGCAAGCGCCGGTGCCGGCAGGGGGTTGTCGCGGCCGTCGACAAAGGCGGCGTACAACGCCGCCATGTCCTGCACCAGCAGGCCCATCGACCAGCCGTCGCCAGCGATGTGGTGGGTGGCGAAGACCAGCACATGGTCGTCCTCGCCCATGCGCGCCAGCGCGACCCGCAGCAGCACGTCCCGCGACAGATCGAAGACAGCGCCGGCCTGCGCCCGCAGCAGCGCGTCCAGCGCGATCGAGCGCGCGGCCTCGTCGAGCCCACCCAGGTCGTGGCGGTCGATCGTCAGCGAGCTCGCCGGCAGCACCTGTTGCACCGGCTCGCCGTCGTGTTCGGCATAGACGGTGCGCAGCACCGCATGCCGCTCCAGCAATGCTTCCAGCGCACGCTGCAACGCGGCTTCGTCGAGCCGACCGCGCAGGCGCAGCGCGCCGGGCAGGTTGTACTGCGGACTGCCCCCTCCAAGGGTGTCGACGAACCACAGGCGGCGCTGGGCGAACGACAGCGGATACCACGACGCCTCCGGCGCCGGCTGGATCGAGGCCGGAGCGATGGCGCCGCGACCGCGCTCGAGCACCGCGACCAGGGCCTCCTTGTGCGAACGGATGGCGTCGGCCAGCTCCGGCGTGATCGCACCGCGCGGTGCATTGCTGCACAGGCGCCCGTTCTCGACCGAAAGCGTTACCTGCCGTTGGCCGAGTTCGCGCAGCAACGCGGCCAGATCCATGCTCACCATTCGGTCATCTCCATTGCGTCGTTCTCTTCCATCGCACCGTTCGCGACCTGCGCGCCGGCCACGGTCAGGGCATCGATCCAGGCCGCCAGCTCGACGATGGTCGAGCGTGCGAACAGGTCGGCGATGCGCAGTTCGCAGTCGAACTCCGCCTGCAGCGCGACCACCACCCGGGTCGCCAGCAGCGAATGGCCGCCGACCTCGAAGAAGGTGCGCCGGGTTCCGACCGATTCGCGTTCCAGCACCTCGCACCAGATCCGGTGCACACGCGCTTCGGTCGCCGTCTGCGGCGGGGTATCGCCTTCGTCCAGGCTCCAATCGGGGGCCGGCAGGGCCGAACGATCGACCTTGCCGTTGGCGGTCAGCGGCAGTCGCGGCAGCGCCACGATCGCCGCCGGCACCAGGTAGTCCGGCAATGCCGCGGCCAGTGCGCGGCGTGCCTGCAGCGGATCGAAATCCTCCACGGCCACCGCGTAGGCGACCAGTTGGCGGTCGCCGCGCTCGTCCTCGCGGGCAAGCGCCACCGTCTCGCGCACACCCGGAAGCGCCGCCAGCGCCGCCTCGATCTCGCCCAGCTCGATCCGGAAACCGCGCAGCTTGACCTGGGCGTCGCGGCGGCCGACGAACTCGACGGTACCGTCGGGCAGCCAGCGCGCCAGATCGCCGCTGCGATAAAGGCGTCCATGATCGGCGGTATCGACGAAGCGTTCGGCGGTCAGCCCGGGCTGGTTCAGATAGCCGCGGGCGAGGCCGTCGCCGCCGATCCACAGTTCGCCGACCACACCGATCGGCACCGGATCCATCCGCTCATCGAGCAGATGCACGGTGGTGTTGGCCAGCGGCCGCCCGATCGGGATCGGGCGCTCGCCGTCGACCGGCGCGGCGATCGCATGTGTCAGCGCGAAGGTAGTGCTCTCGGTCGGTCCGTAGCCGTTGACCAGGCGCGCCGGCGCATGCGGCGATTGCGCCAGTTCGGCGATCCGGCGCGGGTCGAGCGCGTCTCCGCCAACCAGCAGGTGGCGCAGCTGCGCGAACGCCGGCCCCAGCACCGGCAGGTAGCTGTTGAACAGCCCCACCGTCATCCACATCGCGGTTACCCCGGCGCGCAACAGCCCGTCGCGCAGAGCCGGAGCGTGCAGCACGGTCTCCTGGTCGAACACCACCACGCGCGCGCCATGCAGCCAGGCCGCCCAGATTTCCCAGGTGGACGCGTCGAAGGCGGGGTTCGAGCAATGCGCGACCCGATCGGCGGCGGACAACAGCGCGAAGTCGTTTCCGATCACCAGGCGGGCGACGCTGCGGTGTTCGATCATCACCCCCTTGGGGCGCCCGGTCGAACCGGAGGTGTACATCACGTAGGCCAGTTCGCGGCCGGTCGCCGGTGCGCGCGGAGGATTGATGTCCGGCCAACGCGACCAGGCCGCCTCTTCCAACGGCACGCCTTCCTCCAGTGGCGCCGCGCCATCGCCGACCAGCACCACGACCGGCGCGGCGTCGTCGAGCAGATGCCGCACGCGCGCCGCCGGCTGCGCCGGATCGATCGGCACGTAGGCACCGCCGGCCTTGAGCACCGCCAGCATCGCCACCAGCATCCCGATTCCGCGTGACGCCACGATCGCGACCCGCGCATCGGTGCCGACGCCGCGTTCGCGCAGGCCATGGGCGACGCGATTGGCGCGCGCGTTGAGGGTGGCGTAGTCCAGCTCGATCCCGTCGGCCTGGACCGCGACCGCGCCGGGCGTGCGCGCGGCCTGCGCCTCGAACAGGTCGGCCAGCGAACTGTCGTGCGGATACGGCGCGCGGCTGCCGGTCCAGCCGGCAATCAGCGCCCGTTCGGCATCGTCGTGCAGGGCCGGCTCGCGTCCGGCGGCGATCGCCGCCGGCAGATCCTCCAGCACCCGGCCCAGATGCGCCGCCAGGCGATCGATGGTGGCCTCGGCGAAGTTCTCGGCGCGATAGCCCAGGCGCAGCAGCAGGGTGTCTTCCAGCACCGCGATCAGGGTCAGCCGGTAGTGGGTGAACTGCGGCGCCGAGTCGCGCTCGATCCGCAGCCGGCCCGGCAGGGCCGCGGCCTGGTCGCGGGCGTCGGTCGGCAGGTTCTCGAACACCAGCAGGCTGTCGAACAGCGGCATGCCACCGGCCTCGCGCTGGATCTGCGGAAGCGACAGGAATCCGTGCTGGGTGCTGTCGACGAACTCGGCGTGCTGACGCGCCAGCATTGCCGCCGTGTCGGCGTCGCGGCCGAAGCGCACCGCCACCGGCACGGTCTGGATGAACAGCCCGACCATCGACTCGATGCCCGGCACCTCGGCCGGGCGTCCCGACACAGTGGTGCCGAACACCACCTCGTCCTGCCCGCTGTAGCGGTGCAGCACATAGCCCCAGCTCCATTGCAGCAGGGTATTGACGGTGACCTTCAGGCGTTGCGCCATCGATTCCAGCGCACGCGTCGCCGCGGCCGACAGGCGCAGCCGGCGCTCGCGGTGACCGTGCCCTCCATCGGTGGGCAGACGATCGATGCCCAACGGGGTCGGCAGCGACACCCCCGACAGTGCATCGCGCCAGTAGGCGCGCGCGGCGTCGGCGTCCTGACGCGACAACCAGGCAATGTAGTCGCCGTAGGCGGCCGGCGCCGCGAGCGTGTCCGGGCGGCCCTCGCTCAATGCGACATAGCGCTCCAGCACGTCGCGATATACCAGCGGCCCGCTCCAGCCGTCGAGGGTGATGTGATGCTGGGTCCACAGCACGCGATGGCGGTCGTCGCCGAGACGGAACAGGGTCAGCCGCAGCAGCGGCGCGCTGGCGAAATCGAAGCCGGCGTCGCGGTCCGCGGCCAGGAAGGCGGCAAAGCGCGCCTCCTGCTCGGCCGGCGCCAGGTCGCGCCAGTCCTCCTCACGCCACGGCAGCTCGACCCGGTCCAGCACGATCTGGTGCAGCGTTCCACCCGCATCGGCGAAGGCGGTGCGCAGGATGTCGTGGCGGGCGACGGTATCGTTCCAGGCGCTGCGGAACGCCTCGACGTCGAGCGGACCGTGCAGGGTCGGATACGACTGCACCACATATGCGGAACGCTCGAGCTGGCTGTGGAAGTGCAGACCGGCCTGCATCGGCGTGGCTGGATACAGCTGGGCGATGGTGCCGTAGCGGCGCTGCCACGCGTCCAGTTGCGCCTGGTCGACCTTCGCCAGCGGAAAGTCCGACGGCGTGCGGGTGCCGGCGCCCGGTGCGCTGCAATGGGCGATGACCCGGTCCAGGCCGTCGAGGATCGCGTCGACCAGCCCCTGCACCGTCTCGCCGCGGTACTGGCGACGGCTGTAGTCCAGAACCAGAGTCAGCTCGCCGCCGAACACCCGCCCGGTCAGCCCGATCCGGCGTACCCGCCGGCGACGCGGACTGACCTTGTCGCCGACGCCTTCCGGCGCCGCCTGGAACGCGGTGCTTTCGTTGATCACCTGGTCGAACTGGCCGAGGTAGTTGAACTCCAGATCGGGCGGTCCGAGGCGCCCGGCGGCCTCGACGATTTCCGGATCCGCGCCCAGGTGATGGGCGATGCCAAAGCCGATGCCATGGTCGGGGACCTCGCGATACTGCTCCTTGACCGCCTTGATGACCTCGCCCACGTCGTCGCTGCCGGCGGCGATCACCAGCGGGTAGATGCCGGTGAAGTAGCCGACGGTCTGGGTCACGTCGAGACCGTCGAACAGGTCCTCGCGACCGTGTCCCTCCATGCGCACACGGAACGCGCTCCTGCCGCTCCACGCGCGAAGCCCGAGGTAGACCCCCGCCAACAGCAGTTCGTTGATCTGGGTCCGGTAGGCGGCCGCGCAGTCCTGTTGCAGCCGACGGGTGCGCGCCGCGTCCAGGCTGGCGGTGACCAGGGCGTTGTCGTCCATTCGTCCGACATCGTCGGTGTCGAAATCGTTCGGCCATGGCTCGACCTCGTGCCGGCACTGGCGCAGCCAGAACGCCCGTTGCGCCGCCTGGCGCGGCGACTCGGCGTGCTCGAGCAGGGCCTGACCCCACTGCTGGAACGAGGAAGTCTTGGCGTCCAGCTCGATCGCCTGCCCGGTCGCGGCCTGGCCGTAGCCGCGCTCGACATCGGCGAGCAGGATCCGCCAGGACACCCCGTCGACCACGAAGTGCTGGGCCAGCAGCAACAGGCGCCCGCTTTCGCCCGCGCGGGCCGGGGCAAAGTGGACCACGCGCAACAGCGGCCCCCGCTCCAGGTCGAAACAGCGCTGCCAGTGATCGCAACGCGCGGTCACGAACGCGGCCGCGTCGGTCTCGGGCAGATGCTCACGGACGATCGTCGCCGCCAGCATCGCTTCGTCGAGCGGCGCGTACCAGGCCTGCCAGTCGCCGTCGCGCTCGGCGAAGCGCAGTCGCAGCGCATCGTGACGCCGGTAGACCGCCGCCACCACGTCCTCGAGGGTCGTGTGGTCGAAGTCCGTCGGCGTGCTCAGCAGTACCGCCTGGTTGTAGTGATGGCGATCGGTTTCGTCCAGGCCGATCAACAGGCGATGCACCGGCAGCAGCACCTGCCCGCCCTCGACGGCCTCCTGCGGCGGCGGCGCCTCCGGTGCGTCCAGGGTCGCCGCCAGCGCGGCCAGCTCGGCCACGGTCTGGGCGACGAACAGGTGGCGGGTCGTGACCGCCAGTCCGGCGCGGTTCGCGCGCGACACCACCTGGATCGCCAGGATCGAATCGCCGCCGATCTCGAAGAAATTGTCGTGCACGCCGACCTGCTCCAGCCGCAGCACGTCCTGCCAGATCGTCGCCAGCACGCGCTCGCGCTCGTCGCGCGGCGCCACGTGCTCGGTCTGCGACTGGTAGTCCGGCTCCGGCAGCCGGCGCGGATCGACCTTGCCGTTGGCGGTCAGCGGCAGCGCATCGATCACCATGAATGCCGCCGGCATCATGTAGTCGGGCAGGTGCCGCTTGACCCGCTCGCGCAGCGCCCGCACCAGCAACGCCTCGTTGACCTCTTCATCGTCGTCGGTGGCCGGCACCAGATAGGCGACCAGCCGCCGCAACGCACCTTCGCCGCGCACCACGACCACCGCCTCGGCGACGCCTTCATCGGCGCGCAACAGCGCGGCGATCTCGCCCGGCTCGACCCGATGGCCGCGGATCTTGACCTGGCCGTCGACGCGGCCCAGGAACTCCAGCTCGCCCTGCGCATTCCAGCGCACCCGGTCGCCGCTGCGATACAGGCGACCGCCGTCGGCGGCGATGCCGTCGATGAAGCTGGCGGCGGTCAGCGCGTCGTTGCCCAGGTAGCCATCGGCCAGGCCGGGGCCGCCGATGTACAGCTCCCCGGGGACGCCGACCGCAACCGGCGCACGGTACGCGTCGAGCACCCGCAGTTCGACGTTGGGCAGGCCGCGTCCCAGGGTCAGCGGACGGCCCACGACCACCTCGGCGCTGGTCGCGGCGACGGTGACCTCGGAAGGGCCGTAGGAATTGACCACCCGGCAACGCTCGGCCCAGGCCCAGGCCAGGCGCTCGTCGCAGGCCTCGCCGGCGACGAAGAGCACCCGCGGCGGCGGGGTCGAGGCGATGTCGAGCTGCGCCAGCAGCGCCGGCGGTATCGCCGCATGGGTGATCGCGGCGTCGCCCAGCAGCCGCGCCAGCCGCGCCGGCGAACGCCGGTCCTCCTCCGCGCAGACGTGCAGGGCGGCACCGTTGGCCAGCGCCATCAGCCATTCCCAGACCGCGCCGTCGAAACTCACCGAGGCGAACGCCAGCACCCGGTCGCTCTCGCCCACCTCGTACAGCTCGCGCTGCGACAGGGCCAGGTTGATCATGCCCCGATGCGGCACCACGACGCCCTTCGGACGTCCGGTCGAGCCGGAGGTGAACACCACGTAGGCCGGATCCTGTGGACGCACACCTGCGCGCACGGTATCCGGGCCGATGTCGTCCGACGTGCCGAACAGGGCCTCGGCGAGGGCACCGTCGACCGGAATCACGCTGTACTCGGCCAGCGCGGGCACCGCTTCCAGGACGCCCTCCTGGGTCAGCACCAGTTCCGGCGCGGCGTCCTCCAGCATCGCGGCGATGCGATCCTCCGGATAGGTCGGATCCAGCGGCACGTAGGCGGCGCCGGCCTTGAGCGCCGCAAGCAAGCCTGCGAACAGGTCGTGCGAACGCTCCATGCACACACCGACCCGCGCGCCCGGGCCGATCTCCTGCGCATGCAGGAAGGCGGCGATCCGGTTCGCGCGGCGGTCGAGCTCGGCATAGGTCCAAGCCTCGCCGTCGCAGACCACGGCCGCGGCGTCGGGTTTCGCCCGCGCGCATTGCTCGAACAGCTCGTGGGCGCACAGCGCCGGACGCGGCAGCATCGACGGAGCCCCGAGCGCGCGCAGGCGCGCGGCCTCCTCCCCGGACATCGCCGCCAGCGTATGCAACGGGGCATGCGGATGTTCGGCGACCGTGGACAGGCACGCCTGCAGCGCATCGGCGAGGCGCTCGATGGTCGCCGCATCGAACAGCTCGTCCGCATACAGCAGGGTCATGTCGAAGCCATCGCCCAGGTCGCGCACGTGCAGCTCCAGATCGAAGCGCGACACATCGGTGCCGGACTCCAGGCCGCCGACGCTCAGGCCCGGCAGCTCGAGATCCGCGACCGTGTCCTGATGCATCGTGAAGCTGATCTGGAACACCGGGGCGTGGCCGAGGCTGCGCGGCGGGTTGACCGCCTCGACGACTAGATCGAAGGGAATAGCCTGATGCGCGAACGCGTCCAGCACGGTCGCGCGAACCTGATCCAGCAGGGCATCGAAGCTCTCCGTCGCGTCGACGCGGGTGCGGATCGCAACGCTGTTGACGAAGCAGCCGATCAGCGGCTCGGTCGCCGAGTGGCTGCGTCCGGACACCGGCGAACCGACCACCACGTCGTCCTCGCCGCTCCAGCGCGCCAGCACCGTGGCGAAGGCCGCATGCAGCAGCATGAACGGCGTCGCCGCACGGGCGCGGGCGAGTTCGCGAAGACGCGCGGACAGCTGCGGCTCCAGCCGGCGCTCGACCCGGCCGCCGGAGAACTCGCGTTGCGCCGGCCAGGTCCGGTCCAGCGGCAGGCCGTGCACCGGTGGCGCGCCATCCAGACGCTCGCGCCAGTAGTCCAGCCCCTGCCGCAGGCTGGCCTCGTCCAGCACGCGTCGCTGCCAAAGCGCATAGTCGCCGTACTGCACCGGCAACGGGACCAGCGCAGGCTCGCGCCGGTCGCAGGCGGCGGCGTAGCGCTCGACGAACTCGTTGACCAGCAACGCGCTGGAGCCGCCGTCGGAGGCGATATGGTGCACGGTCAGCACCGCGACCCACTCCCGCTCATCGAGTTGGAACACCGCCGCGCGCAGCAGCGTGTCTGCGCCCAGGTCGAACGGCCGACCGACTTCTCCGCGCACCTGCGCGGTCAGCGCCGCCTCGTGCTGCGCTGCCGCGGTTCCACGCAGGTCGTGCACCTCCAGCGGCGCACCGCACGGTTCGGCGACCACGCACCGGCCGTCGCCATCGCCGGCGAGGAAGCGCGTGCGCAGGACCTCGTGGCGGGCGACGATGCCGTCCAGCGCGGTCCGGCAGGCATCGATGTCGAGATCGCCGCGCAGGCGCAGCGCGACCGCGATGTGGTACTGGCGACTGCCGCCTTCGACCTGATCGAGGATCCACAGGCGCTTCTGCGCGTGCGACATCGCCGGCGCGGCGCCCGCTTCGCGCGGCAGCAGTTCGATCCGCTGCTGGCCATGGGCGTCGACGTGGGCGGCCAGGCCGCGCACGCTCGGATGCTCGAACAGGGCGCGCAAGGGCACGCTGCGTCCGAGGCGGCGGCCGATGTCGGCGATCGCCCGGGTGGCCAGCAGCGAGTGCCCGCCGAGGGCGAAGAAGTCCTCGTCGATGCCGATCCGCTCATGGCCGAGGATCGCGCACCAGGAGTCGTGCAGGGCCCGTTCGCTGCCGGTCCGCGGCGGCGCCAGGTCGCGTCCGGTCGCGGCATCGGTGCGCCACGCCGGCAGCGCGGCGAGATCGCGCTTGCCGTTGGCGGTCAGCGGCATCCGTTCGATCCACACCACCGCCTCGGGCAGCATGTAGTGCGGCAGTTCGAGCGCCAGCGCCGCACGCACCGACGCATCGTCCAACGCCGGCGTGCCGTCGGCGGAAGCCGCATAGGCGACCAGGCGACGGTCGCTGCCGTCGCCGACTGCGACCACCGCCGCGTCGCGCACGCCCGGCAATACCAGCAGGCGTGCCTCGATCTCGCCGGGTTCGACACGGTAGCCGCGGATCTTCAACTGGGCGTCGTCGCGTCCGAGGAAGCGCAGCAGGCCGTCGGCGCCCCAGGCGGCGAGGTCTCCGCTGCGGTAGCGGCGGTCGCCATTGGCGTCGACGTGGAAGCCGCCGGCTGCTGCATGTCCCAGATAGCCATCGGCCAGCTGCGGGCCGGCGATGTGGAGCTGTCCACGGACCCCGATCGGCACCGGCTGGCCGTGCCGATCGAGCACCTCGATGCGCATGCCCGGAAACGGCCGTCCGATCGGTATCCCATCCTCGTCCGGCAGCGCATCGGCGGGCCCGAATGCATGCACCATGCACCCGACCGTGGCTTCGGTGGGGCCGTATTCGTTTACCACGGTCGCGTTCGGCGCGACCCGTTCGCGGAACCGGGCAAGGGTCGCGGTCGACAGCGCTTCGCCACCGACGACCACGCAGTGGCCTGCCGGCGCCGGCCCGGTGGCCAGGTTCGCCAGCGCGTCCAGGTGCACCGGCGTGAGCTTGAACAGCAGCGGCTCGGTGCCGGCCATCAACGCGGCCAGCGCCTCCAGCGAAGCCTGCGGATCGGCGGGCAGCAGGTGCACCGCGCGACCGGCGACCAGGGGCAGGATCAGCGAGGTGACGGTGGCATCGAACGCGAGCGTGGTCGCGACCACGCCGGCGGCGAGCGCATCGGCCTCGTAGAGGCGGCGCGCCCGTTCCAGATAGTGCGCCAGCGCGGCGTGGCCGACGACGACGCCCTTGGGCCGGCCGGTCGAGCCGGAGGTGTAGATGAGGTAGGCGCTGTTGCCCGTCGTGGACACCGGCGCCGGTGCGGTGTCGACGGTGGCGTCGGCGCCGGGGACCGCCAGCGTGTCGATGCCCACCACCGTCATCCCGGCGGGGCACTCGATCGCATCTGCCGCACCGGCACGCGAGGCCAGCATCGCGGTCGGAGCGGCGTCGGCCAGGATCGCGGCGATGCGGGCCGGCGGCGATGCCGGGTCGACCGGCACGTAGGCGGCGCCGGCCTTCCATACGCCCAGTATCGACGCCGCCATCCAGGCATCGCGTTCCAGCAGCAAGGCAATCCGATCGCCTTCGACGACACCGGCCGCGCGCAGGGCTCCGGCCACCGAATCGGCGGCGGCGCCAAGCTGCGCCCAGCTCCAGCGCCGGGCGCCCGCAATCACCGCGACCGCGTCGGACCGCTCGCGGCAGTGGCGCTGGATCAGCGTCGCCGCCGTCTCCGGGACCTCAGCGGCGATTGCCTCGCCGGTGGCCAGTGCGGCCATCCGTTCGCGCCCGGACGCCTCCAGCAGGTCCAGCGCACCGACCCGGGCGTCGTCATCGGAGGCCATCGCCCGCAGCAGGCAGTCGAAATGGCCGAGCCAGCGGTCGATGGTGGCGCGATCGAACAGGTCGCAGGCGTACACCAGTTCGCCGCGGAAGCCGTCCGCCTCCTCGCCCAGCGCCAGCGCCAGATCGAACTGCGCGCTGTGCCGCGGCGGCTGCAGTGCCTCCACCTGCAGGCCCTGCAGGCCGGGCGCGGCGGCGCCTGCAGCGGACACGGTGAGGCTGGCCTGGAACAACGGCGAATGACTGAGGCTGCGTTGCGGCCGCAGGGCATCGACGATGTGCTCGAACGGCGCATTCTGGTGGGCGTAGCCTTCCAGGGTCAGCTCGCGGACCCGGGCCAGCAGCCCGGCGACCGACGGATCGTCGTCCAGGCGTACGTGCAACGGCATCGTGTTGGCGAAGAAGCCGATCAAGGGTTCGATCTCGGGCCGCTGACGGTTGGCGACCGGACAACCGACCACGACCGAGTCCTGGCCGGACAGCCGGTGCAGGAAGGCCGCCCAGGCCGCCAGCAGGACCATGAACGGCGTCACCCGATGGCGCGCGGCCAGGCCGCGCAGCGCTTCGCTGGTCGCGGCGTCGATGCGCACCGGCACGCGCTCGCCGGCATAGCTCTGGCGCGCCGGCCGCGGCCGGTCGCCTGGCAGCTCCAGCAGCGCCGGGGCGCCGGCCAGGTGCTCCTTCCAGTAGCCGGTCTCCGCCTCCAGGCGGGCATCGTCCAGGCGTTCGCGCTGCCACACCGCATAGTCGGCGTACTGGATCGGCGGCAACGGCAGCGGATCGGGCCGGCCGTCGACGGTGGCGGCATAGATCTCACCCAGCTCGCGCACCAGCACCGCGTTCGACCAGCCGTCGGAGACGATGTGGTGCATCGTCACCACCAGCACGTGTTCGTCTTCGCCGGTACGCAGCAGGCGCATGCGCAACGGTCCGCCCGAGGCCAGGTCGAACGGCGCCTCGCTCTCGTCCCGCAGGTGCTCCCATACCCGCGAACGGGCATCGTCTCCACGCAGATCGAACATCGGAAGCGGCGGCACCGCGCGGGCCGGCAGGATCCGCTGCATCGGCTCGCCTTCGTTCTCGACGAAGCAGGTCCGCAGCACTTCGTGGCGTTCGACGATGCGTGCCAGCGTCAGCCTCAGCGCGTCCACGTCCAGGGGACCGCGCAGGGCCAGCGCCGCGCCGACGTGGTAGGCGGCACTGGCGGCCGGATCGAGCTGGTGCAGGAACCACAACCGCTGCTGCGCGAACGACAGCGGTGCCGGCTGCTGCGGCTGCGCGCGCCGGGGGATCGCCTCAACGATGGTCGCGGCGGCGTCCTCGGACAGGAAGGCGATCAGCGCGTCGCGGTTCTCGCGCAGCAGCGTGACCGCACGCGGCGAGATATCCGCCGAAGTCGAGCGGGTCTTGAGCCGGCCCTGGTCGAGGAAAGGAAACACGCCTTCGGCGTTGAGCAACGCCACGATCTCGGCAGCCCGCATCTCACCACTCCATTTCGATTTGCGTTGAGTCCGTTCCAGCACCGGCGAGGTTGTCGCTGCGGATTCGCTGATCGCCCACCAGCCGTGCCAGCGAGCGGATATCGGGACTTTCGAAGAGACGCCGCAGCGGCAGTTCGATCCCGAACTCGCGCTGGACATCGTTGATGACACGCATCGCCAGCAGCGAATGGCCGCCGAGGGCGAAGAAGTCGGCGGTCGCACTGACCCGCTCCAGATCCAGGGCCTGAGCCCAGATGCGTTCGAGCGTGCACTCGATCTCGCCTTCCGGCTCGACCCACGGCAACTCGGCGCCGGCGGCCGGCGGTTCCGGCAGCCGGCGGCGGTCGAGCTTGCCGTTCGCGGTCAGCGGCAGCGCCTCCAGCGACACGTACACCGACGGCTGCATGTACGCCGGCAACCGCGAGGCCGCCAACGCCCGAAGACCGTCCTCCCAGCCATCGCCCGAGACGCCGCTCACCCACGCCACCAGGCGCGCCGCCCCGCCCTCGCCGTACACCCCCACCGCCACGTCGCCCACCTGCGGCCGCAGCACCGACTCGATCTCCCCCGGCTCGATCCGGTATCCGCGCAGCTTCACCTGCGCGTCCACCCGACCCAGGAACTCCAGCGCGCCGTCCGACCGCCAGCGCACCCGGTCGCCGCTGCGGTACATCCGCCCGCCCGCCTCGAACGGGTCCGCCAGGAAACGCTCCGCCGTCCGCGACGCGTCGTTCAGATACCCCCGCGCCACCCCCGCGCCGCCGATGTACAGCTCGCCCGCCACTCCGCGCGGCAACAACTGACCCGACGCCCCCAGCACGTACAGCCGGGTGTTGCTCATCGCCCGCCCGATCGGCAGCGTCCCCTCGCCCGACAGCTGCGCCTCGTCCAGACGCTGCCACGCGCAGCCCACCACCGTCTCGGTCGGACCGTAGTGGTTCACCAGCCGCGCCTGCGGATACTTCGTCTGCAACGCACGCGCCAGCGACGCCGGGAACGCCTCGCCACCAATCACGAACGCATGCGCCCCCTGCCGCGGCACCGCGTCGGCCAGCTGCAGCAGCCCCTGCACGTGCGACGGCGTCAGCCGCAGCAGCCAGGCCCCGGCCTCCTCGTCCAGACGCCGCGCCAGCGCCGGCAACTCCTCGCCCGGCGGCAGCAGCTCCACGCAGCCGCCCTCCAGCAGCGGCACGTACAGCGACGGCACGGTCAGGTCGAATGCGTGCGAGGTCGCCACCAGCGAGCCGTCCAGCGCCTCGTCGTAATAGCCCTCGCGGGCGAACGCGCAATAGTCGCTGAGCCCCGAATGGAACACCTCCACGCCCTTGGGCTCGCCGGTCGAGCCGGAGGTGTACAGCACGTAGGCGATGGCGTCGTCGGCCAGTGCCGTTGTCGGCGGTTGCGACGGGTACTCGCCGAGCCAGTCGGGATCGGTACCGGCGCCGTCCAGGTAGATGGTGTCGACCCCGCCCAGCGAGGCCGGGGCCGAGCCGCTCTCGACCAGGACCACGCCGATGCCGGCGTCGGCGATGATCCGCGCCAGTCGTTCGCCGCCCTGGTGGCCGTCCAGCGGCACGTAGGCGGCGCCGCTGGCGAGTACCGCCAGCAGTGCGACCGGCAGCGCCAGACCGCGTTCCATGCACAGCCCGACCCGGTCGCCCGGGCCCAGGCCCGCGGCCGCCAGCCGATGCGTCAGGCGATTGCTCAGGCGTTCGAGCTCCGCGTAGCTGAGTGTCGTCTCGCCGGCACGCACCGCCGGTGCGTGCGGATGCCGGCGCGCGGCCTGCGCGATCGCCAGCGGCAGCGGCAGCTCGCGCCCCTCGGTTCGATCCGCCCCCTGTCCGAGCGCCAGCACCTCGGCGCGCTCGTGCGCGTCGAGCAGGGCGTACCCGCTCAGCTTCCGGCCCGGGTCGGCGGCGACCTGGGTCAGCAGCGACACCCAGGCATCGGCCATCCGGCGCACCCGCGCCGGCGAGAACAGGCCCGGCGCGGCCAGCCAGTCGAGCAGCAGGCCATCGTCACTCTCCTCGGCGCCGATCTGCAGGTCGAACTTCGCCAGCGCGGCTTCCTGCTCCTGCATGGCGATCTCCAACCCCGGCATCCGCAGATGCACCCGCTCGTTGTTGCGCATGTTGAACAGGATCTGGAACAGCGGCGCATGCAACAGACTGCGCACCGGGTTCAGCTCCTCGACCAGCATGTCGAACGGGACCTCGGCGTTGCCGTAGGCCTCCAGATCGGTGCGGCGCACGCGTGCCAGTGCGGTTTCGAAGTCGGGATCGCCGGACAGGTCGCTGCGCAGCACCAGGGTATTGACGAAGAAGCCGATCATCGGCTCCAGGTCGACGTGACCGCGCCCCGCCACCGGCGTACCGATCGCCAGGTCGGTGCCGGCACCGAAACCGGCCAATAGCGCCGCCAGCGAGGTGTGCAGCAGCATGAACAGACTCGCGTCGTGGCGCGCGGCCAGTTCGCGCAGCGCCTGCAGGGTGGCCATGTCGAGCCGCACGCCGTAGCGCTCGCCGCCCTCGGCCGCCGCGGCCGAACGCGGTGCGTCCAGCGCCAGCGAATGGGTCGGCGGCAGATCCGCCAGCTGTCCGCGCCAGTATTCCAGTTGCTCCCGCAGCGCAGGACCGGCCAGGCGGCGCCGCTGCCAGGCGGCGTAATCCGCGTACTGGACCGGCAGCGGCGGCAGGCGTTCGCCGGCGTAGACCGCCATGCATTCGCGCACCAGCACTGCGTAGGACCACCCGTCGAAGGCGATGTGATGCGCGGTCAGCCACAGCACGTGCTCATCGTCGTCGATTACCGCCAGCCGCCCGCGCAGCATGCGGTCCCGGCCCAGGTCGAACGGCTGCGCCGCCTCCTCGGCGGCGATCGCCAGGCAATGCCCGTCGCGGGTGGCGGGATCCAGCCCGCGCAGATCGTCAATCGCGAACGGCAGCCCGTCGCCCTCGCCGATCCGCTGCACGGGCTCGCCATCGGCCTCGCCGTAGGTCGTGCGCAGCACCTCGTGGCGGGCGACGACCTCGCGCAGCGCCGCATGCAGGCGCTCGACATCGAGGCGTCCGCGCAGACGCAACGCGCCGCTCATCCGGTAGGCGTCGCTGCCCTGCAGACGATCGATGAACCACAGCCGCTGCTGCGAATACGACATCGGCAATCGGCCGTCGCGCGGCACCCGCTCGATCGTCGCCGTGTCGATGGGCTCCGCCGTGGCCGATCCGGCATCCTGCGCATCCAGCCAGGCGGCGACGGCGGCCGGGGTCGCGCCTTCGAACAGCACCCGCACCGGCAGGGTCCGCCCGAGGCGAGCGGCGACCGCGCTGGTCATCCGCATCGCCAACAACGAATGCCCGCCGAGCTCGAAGAAGTTGTCCTCGATACCGACCCGTTCGACACCGAGCAGGTTCTGCCAGATATCGGTCAGCGTGCGCTCGGTCGCGGTCCTCGGCTCGACATGACCGCGGCTGACCTGGGCCTCGCGGCCGCAGTCCGGCAGTCGGCGGCGGTCGATCTTGCCGTTGGCGGTCAGCGGCAGCCGGTCCAGGCGGACGTACGCGGCCGGCAGCATGTGCGCCGGCAGGCGTGCCGCCAGACGATCGTGCCAGCCGGCCGTGTCGTCGTCGGCACTGGCGACGTAGGCGACCAGGCGGCCGGCACCGCCGGCGTCGCGGCCCAGCAGTACCGCCGCCGCCTCGATCCCGGGCACCGCGACCAGTGCGGCCTCGACCTCGCCCAGCTCGATCCGGTGGCCGCGCAGCTTGACCTGATCGTCGTCGCGGCCGAGATACTCCAGACGGCCATCTTCGCGCCAGCGGCCGATATCGCCGCTGCGGTAGAAGCGACCGCCTTCCAGTTCGACGAAACGTTCGGCGGTCAGTTCGGGGCGGCGCCAGTAGCCCCGCGCCAGGGCCGCGCCACCGATGTGGATCTGGCCGCGCACGCCGATCGGCACCGGCGCGCCGAAGGCATCCAGCAGGCGGATCCGCACATTGGCCAACGGCCGACCGATATGCGGCGCGACCGCGGTCCCGATCCGCGCGCAGGTGCTGTCGACCGTGCATTCGGTCGGGCCGTAGACATTCAGCGCCAGCGAATCCAGCGCCGCCAGCGCCTGCCACAACCGCGGCGCGATCGCTTCGCCGCCGATCAGCCATACCCGGGGGCCGCCCACATGGACGTCCGGCAGACCGGAGGCCAGCAGGGTCTCCAGCTGCGCCGGCGTGGTGTCGCAGACATCGATGCGTTCTTCGCGCAGGAACCCGCGCAGCGCATCCGCGTCGCTGCGCACCGCCGCCGGCACCACCACCACGCAGCGGCCCGACAGCCACTGCACGATGCCCTGCAGCGAGGCGTCGAAGGAAACGCCGGCATTGAGGGTGACCCTTGCCGCGGCCGGACAGGCCGGAGCGATCCGCGCCTCCAGCGCCCGCCACAGGTTGATCACGCTGGCATGCTCGACCATCACGCCCTTGGGCTGGCCGGTCGAGCCGGAGGTGTAGATCACGTAGGCCAGGTGCCGCGGGGTCAGCCCGGCGATCTGCGGGTCGTGCTCGTCGGCGTCCGTGTCGGACGCGATCGCCAGCACCGGACAGGCGGTCTGCTCGTCGGCGGCGACCGTGTCCACCAGCAGCGCCGCCGGCGCGCTGTCGGCCAGCATGTAGTCCTGCCGCGCCCGCGGATAGCCCGGATCGATCGGCACGTAGCCGGCACCGCTCTTGAGAATGCCCAGCAGCCCGACCAGCAGTTCCAGCCCGCGTTCGGCCCGGATCGCAACCCGGTCGTCCGGCTTCACCCCCAGCGCCAGCAGCCGGTGCGCGACCCGGTTCGCCGCACGGTTCAACGCGTCGTAGCTCAGGCTGCGCCCTTCGAAGCGCAACGCCTCCGCCTCCGGCGTCCGCCGCACCTGCGCCTCGAACAGCGCCGGCAGGGTCGCCGCCGGCCATGCCGCCGTGTCCTCCGGCATGCTCCAGGCCCGCAACTGCGCCAGCTCCTGTTCCGGCAGCCACGGCAGCCGCGCCACCGCACGGTCCTCCATCGCCACCATCGCCTGCAACAACCTCGGCAGGTAACCGGCCCAGCGTTGGACCGTCGATGCGTCGAACAGGTCGGTCGCGTACTCCAACTCGCCGACCAGGGTGCCGTCGTGTTCGTTCAAGGCCAGCGACAGGTCGAACTGGGTCGTCGTGCGCGCCTGCGGCTGCGGCCGCAGACGCAGCCCCGGCAACGCCAGCTCGCGATCGCCGGGCGTGTTGTTCAGCGCCAGCATCGTCTGGAACACCGGACTGTGGCCCAGGCTGCGCTGCGGACGCACATGCTCGACCACCTGGTCGAACGGCAGTTGCTGGTGCGCGAACGCCCCCAGCGCCTGCGCCTTCACCCGCGCCAGCAGCGTCGCCGCGTCCACCGAAGCGTCCACCGCCACCCGCAGCGCCAGCGTGTTCACGAAGAACCCCGCCAGCCCTTCCAGCTCCGCGCGCGGGCGGTTCGCCACCGGCGTGCCGATCACTACCTCGTCCTGACCGCCCAGCCGCGACAGCAGCGCCGACCAGCCCGCCGTCAAGGCCATGAACAGGGTCGCCCCATGCCGCGACGACCAGCCGCGCAGCGCCTCGACCAGCTCGGGGTCCAGCCGCAGCGGCAGGCTGGCGCCGCGGTAACTCTGCACCGGCGGCCGCCGCCGATCGCCCGGCAGCTCCAGCAGCGACGGCGCCCCGGACAGCGTTTCCTTCCAATAGTCGATCTGCCGCTGCCAGGCCTCGCCGGCCAGCTGGCCGTGCTGCCAGGCGGCGTAGTCGGCGTACTGCAGCGGCAGCGGCGGCAATGGATCGGCCGCGCCCTCGGCGAAGGCGCGGTACAGCGCGCCCAGTTCGCGGATCAGCACGCCGACCGACCAGCCGTCGGAGACGATGTGGTGCTGGGTCAGCAGCAGCACGTGGGTGTGGGTATCGAGGCGCAGCAGGCGGCCGCGCACCAGCGGGCCGGCGGCGAGGTCGAACGCCGCGGCCGCCTCCTCGTCGGCCTGGGCGGCGACGGCCGCCTCGCGGGTGGCGACGGGCAGGGCCGACAGGTCGATCTCGCGCAGGGCGAAGCCGGTATCGGCGGGGTCGATCACCTGTTCGGGCTCGCCGTCGCGGGCAACGAAGCGTGTGCGCAGGCTTTCGTGGCGCACGACCAGGGCATCGAGCGCGGCGCGCAGCACCGCGACATCGAGCTCGCCTTCCAGGCGCAGCGACACCGGCATGTGATAGGCCGCACCGGCGGCGCCATCGAGCTGCGAGAGGAACCACAGCCTGCGCTGGGCCAGCGATGGCGGCAACGGACGCGAACGGTCGGCGATCGCGATCGGCGCCGCCTCGGTGGCCTCGGCCTGATCCAGATATCGTGCCAGCGAGCGCGGCGATGGATGCGAGAAAAGTTCGCGCAGCGGCACTTCGCGACGGAATGCGGCGCGCAGGCGTGCGACCGCTTGGACCGCAGTCAGCGAATGGCCACCGAGGGCGAAGAAGTCGTCGTCGCGAGCGATCGCTTCGACCCCGAGCAGCTCGCTCCAGATCGACGCGATGCCCTGTTCGAACACGCCCTGCGGCTGCTCGCGGGCGGCATCGCCCTGCGGCCGCTCCGGTTCCGGCAGCCGGCGGCGGTCGAGCTTGCCGTTCGCGGTCAGCGGCAGCGCCTCCAGCGATACGTACACCGACGGCTGCATGTACGCCGGCAACCGCGAGGCCGCCAACGCCCGAAGACCGTCCTCCCAGCCATCGCCCGAGACGCCGCTCACCCACGCCACCAGGCGCGCCGTGCCACCCTCGCCGTACACCCCCACCGCCACGTCGCCCACCTGCGGCCGCAGCACCGACTCGATCTCCCCCGGCTCGATCCGGTACCCGCGCAGCTTCACCTGCGCGTCCACCCGACCCAGGAACTCCAGCGCGCCGTCCGACCGCCAGCGCACCCGGTCGCCGCTGCGGTACATCCGCCCGCCCGCCTCGAACGGGTCCGCCAGGAAACGCTCCGCCGTCCGCGACGCGTCGTTCAGATACCCCCGCGCCACCCCCGCGCCGCCGATGTACAGCTCGCCCGCCACTCCGCGCGGCAACAACTGACCCGACGCCCCCAGCACGTACAGCCGGGTGTTGCTCATCGCCCGCCCGATCGGCAGCGTCCCCTCGCCCGACAGCTGCGCCTCGTCCAGACGCTGCCACGCGCAGCCCACCACCGTCTCGGTCGGACCGTAGTGGTTCACCAGCCGCGCCTGCGGATACTTCGTCTGCAACGCACGCGCCAGCGACGCCGGGAACGCCTCGCCACCAATCACGAACGCATGCGCCCCCTGCCGCGGCACCGCGTCGGCCAGCTGCAGCAGCCCCTGCACGTGCGACGGCGTCAGCCGCAGCAGCCAGGCCCCGGCCTCCTCGTCCAGACGCCGCGCCAGCGCCGGCAACTCCTCGCCCGGCGGCAGCAGCTCCACGCAGCCGCCCTCCAGCAGCGGCACGTACAGCGACGGCACGGTCAGGTCGAATGCGTGCGAGGTCGCCACCAGCGAGCCGTCCAGCGCCTCGTCGTAATAGCCCTCGCGGGCGAACGCGCAGTAGTCGCTGAGCCCCGAGTGGAACACCTCCACGCCCTTGGGCTCGCCGGTCGAGCCGGAGGTGTACAGCACGTAGGCGATGGCGTCGTCGGCCAGCGCCGTTGTCGGCGGTTGCGACGGGTACTCGCCGAGCCAGTCCGGGTCGGTGCCGGCGCCGTCCAGGTAGATGGTGTCGACCCCGCCCAGCGAGGCCGGGGCCGAGCCGCTCTCGACCAGGACCACGCCGATGCCGGCGTCGGCGATGATCCGTGCCAGTCGTTCGCCGCCCTGGTGGCCGTCCAGCGGCACGTAGGCGGCGCCGCTGGCGAGCACCGCCAGCAGCGCGATCGGAAGCGCCAGACCGCGTTCCATGCACAGCCCGACCCGGTCGCCCGGGCCCAGGCCCTGCTCGCGCAGGGCGTGGGCGAGGCGGTTCACGTGCGCGGCCAGGGTCGCGTAGTCGGTGCTCTTGCCGGTCGCGGTCTCGCGCAGCGCGATCGCCTGCGGGTGGTGCGCGGCCCGGGCCTGGAACGCATCGGCGATGGTGCCGGCGCGTTCGCGCGGTATCGCCGGGCCGCGGCCCAGCGCCAGCAGTCGCTCGCGTTCCGCGTCGTCGATCAGCGCCAGCGCGTCGATCCGCTGCTGCGGATCGGACAGCATCGCCGCAGCCAGGGCTTCGACAACGCGGGCCAGATGGCGGGCCAGGGCCGGACCGTCGATATCGCCGACGCTCAACGAAGTCAGCCCGAAGCCGACGCCGTAGTCGTCGACCGACACCGTCAACGGATAGTTGTTGCGCGCTTCGCCGCCGCTGACCCGCACGCCCTCGCCCAGCGACAGCGCGTCCCCGCCATCGATCTCGCCTCCATGCTGGCGGTAGTTCAGCAACACGGTGAACAATGGCACGCCCGCCGCGACCGCACTGCAACGCTGGGCCAGGGCCAGCGAGGCGTGTTCGTGGGCGAGCAGCTCGCCCAGGCGCAGGCGGGTTTCGCCGACCGCCTCGGCAACACCGCGCCCCGCCAGATCCAACCGAAGCGGCAAGGTGTTGATGAACATGCCGACGGTGCGACCAGCCTGGGCCAGGCCCTGCAGGCGACCGGTCAGCACGGTGCCGAACACCACGTCGGCACGACCGGCGTGCGCGGACAGCACGTGCGCCCATGCCGCATGGAACAACACCGACGGCGCGGTGCCCGCAGCGGCGGCGGCACGGCGGATCATTGCGGCAACGCCTTCCTCCAGGCGCAATGCCGACTGGCGGATCGCGGCGCCGTCCTGTCGCACGTCGAGTACGCCACCAATCGCGGTGGTCTCGTCGACGCTGCCCAGTCGTTCGCGGAAATAGGCCTCATGCACGCTGTCGTGGACGGCGCCGGTACGTGCGATGAAGTCGCGGTAGGGCGCCGCCGGCGGCAACGCCGCAGCGCCCGCCAGCAGGAGCTCGCGCACCTCGTCCAGGATCACCCCCATCGCCACCGCATCGGAGACGATGTGGTGCCACAGCACGGTCAGGGTCGCGCCATCGCCGTCGGTGTCGGCGCTGCGCCACAGCTGCAACAGCGGCGCGGCGCCCAGGTCCATGCGCACCGGGCCGGGCACGCCTTCGAACACCGGCAGCGGCACCTCGCGCAGCACGACCTGCACGGGCCGCTCCAGCTCCCGCCAGAACAAGGCCGTACGCAGCACGTCGTGGCGCGCGACGACCCGCTTCAGCGCGCCAATGAAGCGTTCCATCCGCGCGGTGCTGTCGAACTCCAGGCCAACCCGTAGCACGTAGGGGTCGGCCGCGTCCACGCCGTGCAGCAGGTAGTGGAACAGGATGCCTTCCTGCAACGGTGCCAGCGGATAGATGTCCTGCACGTTGCCCGCCCCGCCCGGCACCGCCTGGACGATGCGGTCGATCGAAGCCTGGGACAGCGCCACCAGCGGCAGCAACTCGGGGGTGATAGTGGCGGTACCCGGCCCGATCGGGTTCGGCGGTACCGCCTGCGCGGTTCCGCGCGACACCTGCGCGGCCAGGTCGGCAAGCACCGGCGATACGAACAGGGCACGCACCGGCAACTCGATGCCCTCGTCCGCCAGTCGTTCGATCATCGCGATCGCCAGCAGCGAATGCCCGCCCAGTTCGAAGAAGTTGTCGCGACGTCCGACCCGCTCCACTGCGAACAGCCCGGCCCAGACCCGCGCGATCGCCGCCTCGACCGCGCCCACCGGGGGCTCATGGTCGCGGACAGTCAGGTGAGCGGCGCCAGGCGCCGGCAGTGCCGCACGATCGACCTTGCCCGATGGCGTCAGCGGAAACGCCTCCAGCACCACGTAGGCCGAGGGCAGCATGTAGGCGGCAAGCTCGACGGACAGCGCCGCATGGAGGGCCTGCTCCGACGGCTCGGACGCGGCCGCCGCGACCACGTAGGCCACCAGCCGGCGCTCATCGGGCGCGTCCTCGCGCAGCAGCACCAGCGCGTCGGCGACGCCGTCACAGCGGCGCAACGCATGTTCGATCTCGCCGGGCTCGATGCGGAAGCCGCGCAACTTGATCTGGGCGTCGCGGCGGCCGGCATAGGCGATGCTACCGTCGCCGAGCCAACGTCCGAGATCGCCGGTGCGGTACAGGCGCGCGTCATCGCCCCCGTCCGGGTCGGGGACAAAGCGCTCCGCCGTCAGCGCCGGCTGTCCCAGATAGCCGCGCGCGACCTGCACACCGCCGACGTGGATCTCGCCGACCACACCCTGCGGCACCGGTGCGCCGACCGGGTCGAGGATCCATACCCGGGTTCCCGCCGACGGCCGTCCGATCGGCGCCTCGCCTTCGATGCGGGAATCGGCTTCGAGCGCAACCGAGGTCACGTATACCGTGGCTTCGGTCGGCCCATAGGTGTTCAGGACCGCGGCACGCGATGCCGAGGGATGCGCGAACCAGGCATCGAGGGCCTCGCGTTCGAGCTTCTCGCCACCGACCACGACCAGGCGCACCTGTTCCGGCAGGGCGGGACGGCGCGACGCGGCCTGCTGCGCCCAGACATGGAAGAACGCGGTCGGCAGATCGAGGATGGCGATGCGTTCGTCGGCAAGCAATCCGACGAAATGCCTGTCCGGCGAGACCATCCAGGACGGCCGCACGACCACGGTGGCGCCTGACAGCAGCGCCGGGAAGATCTCCTCGATCGACGTGTCGAACGAACATGAGGCGAAATGCAGCACGCGATCGCCGGACTGCAGACGACAGGCCTCCGCATGCGTGCGCACGAACGCGGCGACGCTGGCGTGCTCGACCATCACGCCCTTGGGCTGGCCGGTCGAGCCGGAGGTGTAGATCACGTAGGCCAGGTGCCGCGGGGTCAGCCCGGCGATCTGCGGGTCGTGCTCGTCGGCGTCCGTGTCGGACGCGATCGCCAGCACCGGACAGGCGGTCTGCTCGTCGGCGGCGACCGTGTCCACCAGCAGCGCCGCCGGCGCGCTGTCGGCCAGCATGTAGTCCTGCCGCGCCCGCGGATAGCCCGGATCGATCGGCACGTAGCCGGCACCGCTCTTGAGAATGCCCAGCAGCCCGACCAGCAGTTCCAGCCCGCGTTCGGCCCGGATCGCGACCCGGTCGTCCGGCTTCACCCCCAGCGCCAGCAGCCGGTGCGCGACCCGGTTCGCCGCACGGTTCAACGCGTCGTAGCTCAGGCTGCGCCCTTCGAAGCGCAACGCCTCCGCCTCCGGCGTCCGCCGCACCTGCGCCTCGAACAGCGCCGGCAGGGTCGCCGCCGGCCATGCCGCCGTGTCCTCCGGCATGCTCCAGGCCCGCAACTGCGCCAGCTCCTGTTCCGGCAGCCACGGCAGCCGCGCCACCGCACGGTCCTCCATCGCCACCATCGCCTGCAACAACCTCGGCAGGTAACCGGCCCAGCGTTGGACCGTCGATGCGTCGAACAGATCGGTCGCGTACTCCAACTCGCCGACCAGGGCGCCGTCGTGTTCGTTCAAGGCCAGCGACAGGTCGAACTGGGTCGTCGTGCGCGCCTGCGGCTGCGGCCGCAGACGCAGCCCCGGCAACGCCAGCTCGCGATCGCCGGGCGTGTTGTTCAGCGCCAGCATCGTCTGGAACACCGGACTGTGACCCAGGCTGCGCTGCGGACGCACATGCTCGACCACCTGGTCGAACGGCAGTTGCTGGTGCGCGAACGCCCCCAGCGCCTGCGCCTTCACCCGCGCCAGCAGCGTCGCCGCGTCCACCGAAGCGTCCACCGCCACCCGCAGCGCCAGCGTGTTCACGAAGAACCCCGCCAGCCCTTCCAGCTCCGCGCGCGGGCGGTTCGCCACCGGCGTGCCGATCACCACCTCGTCCTGACCGCCCAGCCGCGACAGCAGCGCCGACCAGCCCGCCGTCAAGGCCATGAACAGGGTCGCCCCATGCCGCGACGACCAGCCGCGCAGCGCCTCGACCAGCTCGGGGTCCAGCCGCAGCGGCAGGCTGGCGCCACGGTAACTCTGCACCGGCGGCCGTGGCCGGTCGCCCGGCAGCTCCAGCAGCGACGGCGCCCCGGACAGCGTTTCCTTCCAATAATCGATCTGCCGCTGCCAGGCCTCGCCGGCCAGCTGGCCGTGCTGCCAGGCGGCGTAGTCGGCGTACTGCAGCGGCAGCGGCGGCAATGGATCGGACGCGCCCTCGGCGAAGGCGCGGTACAGCACGCCCAGCTCGCGGATCAGCACGCCGACCGACCAGCCGTCGGAAACGATGTGGTGCTGGGTCAGCAGCAGCACGTGGGTGTGGGTATCGAGGCGCAGCAGGCGGCCGCGCACCAGCGGGCCGGCGGCGAGGTCGAACGCCGCGGCCGCCTCCTCGTCGGCCTGGGCGGCGACCGCCGCCTCGCGGGTGGCGGCGGGCAGGGCCGACAGGTCGATCTCGCGCAGGGCGAAGCCGGTATCGGCGGGGTCGATCACCTGTTCGGGCTCGCCGTCGCGGGCAACGAAGCGTGTGCGCAGGCTTTCGTGACGCGCGACCAGGGCGTCGAGCGCGGCGCGCAGCATCGCGACATCGAGCTCGCCTTCCAGGCGCAATGCATCTGCCATGTGATACGCATTGCCCGCGGCCTCGTCCAGGCGGACCAGGAACCACAGTCGGCGCTGGGCCAGCGACGGCGGCAACGGACGCGAACGGTCGGCGATCGCGATCGGTGCCGCCTCGGCGGTCTCGGCACGCTGCAGGTATTCGGCCATGCGCGCGACGCTGGGGTGACTGAACACTGCGCTGACCGGCACCTGCCGCTGCAGCTCGGCCGCGACCCGCGCGGCCAGCCGCGCCGCCAGCAGCGAATGCCCGCCCAGCTCGAAGAAGTTGTCGTGGATGCCGACCCGCTCCACCCGCAGGATCGCACCCCAGATCGACGCCAGCGCACGCTCGGTCTCGTCACGCGGCGCCTCGTAGCCGCGCACCGCCAGCGACGACGCATCCGGCTCCGGCAACGCGCGCCGGTCCAGCTTGCCGTTCGCCGTCAGCGGCAACGCCTCCAGCGACACCAGCGCCGACGGCAGCATGTACTCCGGCAGCTGCGACGACAGCGCCTGCCGCCACTCCGACACACCGCCCTCGGCCCCCACCAGATACCCCACCAGACGACGGCCGCCCTCCCCTTCGCACACCGTCACCACCGCCTCGCGGACGCCCGGCAGCCGCTGCAGCGCCGCCTCGATTTCGCCCAGCTCGATGCGGAAACCGCGCAGCTTCACCTGGCCGTCGTTGCGACCGGCGAACTCGATCGTCCCGTCCGCCCGCCAGCGGCCCAGGTCCCCCGTCCGGTAGTAGCGACCCGGACCGCCCAGCGGGTCAGCCACGAACTTCTCCGCGCTCAGCCCCGCCTGGTTCAGATACCCGCGCGCCACCCCCGCGCCGCCGATGTACAGCTCGCCCACCACCCCCACCGGCACCGCACGGCCCTGCCCGTCGACGATCCGGATCGTCGTATTGCCGATCGGCCGCCCGATCGGGATCGAGCGCCCCGCCACATCGGCCAGGTCGATCTCGTGGGTCGCCGCGAACGTCGTCGTCTCGGTCGGGCCATAGCCGTTGATCAACCGGCGCGGGCGCCGCGGCCGCGACAGCAACCGTCCCACCGTGCGCACGTCCAGCGCGTCGCCACCGATCAGCAACTGGTCCAGACGCCCGAACGCCGCCTCCAGCGCATCCACATAGGCGTTGAACAGCCCCACCGTCAGCCACATCGCGGTGACACCGGCTTTCTCCAGCGCCGCCGACAGCGCCGCCGGGTCCAGTACCGTCGGCGGATCGATCACCGCCACCCGCGCGCCATTCAGCAGCGGTGCCCACAGCTCCCAGGTCGAGGCGTCGAAGGCCGGGTTGGCGCAGTGCGCGACCACGTCGTGCTCGCCCAGCGGTGCGAAACCGCCGTTCACCGCCAGCCGCAGCACCGAGCGCTGTTCGACCATCACCCCCTTCGGGGTCCCGGTCGAGCCGGAGGTGTACATCACGTAGGCCAGGTCGCCGGCATCGCCGTCGACCGCGGGGTCGGTGTCCGGGTAGGCGCCCCAGGCCGGCGGCGCCAGCGGCAGCACAGCGTCGAACACCGCGCCGTCGAGTTCGCGGTCGGACAGCACCACCCGGGCGCCGCTGTCGGCGACCAGTTCGGCCAGGCGTCCGGCCGGTTGTTCGGGGTCCAGCGGCACGTAGGCGGCGCCGGCCTTGAGCACGCCAAGCGTGGCGACGACCAGGTCGAGACTGCGGGTCGCGATCAGGGCGACGCGGTGCTCGCGGTCGACGCCGTGCGCGCGCAGGCCGTGGGCGATGCGGTTGGCGCGGGCGTCGAGCTCGGCGTAGCTGAGAGCGGTATCGGCGTCGCACAGCGCGATCGCGTCGCCGCGGCGGGCGGCGCAGGCGGCGAACTCGCGGGCGATGGTGGAATCGGCCGGGTACGGGCGGGCGGTGGCGTTGAAGCCGTGTTCGAGCTGCTCGCGCTCGCTGTCGGGCAGCATCGGCAGCGCGGCGACCGGCTGCGCATCGGCACCGGGCAGGGCCTGCAGCAACCGTTGCAGGTAGCCGGCCCAGCGCTGGATCGTCGATACGTCGAACAGGTCGGTCGCGTATTCGATCGCGCCTACGATCGCACCATCGCGCTCGTTCAACACCAGCGACAGGTCGAACTGGGTCGTCGTGCGCGCCTGCGGCTGCGGCTGCAGACGCAGCCCCGGCAACGACAGCTCGCGATCGCCGGGCGTGTTGTTCAGCGCCAGCATCGTCTGGAACACCGGACTGTGGCCCAGGCTGCGCTGCGGACGCACATGCTCGACCACCTGGTCGAACGGCAGTTGCTGGTGCGCGAACGCCCCCAGTGCCTGCGCCTTCACCCGCGCCAGCAGCGTCGCCGCGTCCACCGACGCGTCCACCGCCACCCGCAGCGCCAGCGTGTTCACGAAGAACCCCGCCAACCCTTCCAGCTCCGCGCGCGGGCGGTTCGCCACCGGCGTGCCGATCACCACCTCGTCCTGACCGCCCAGCCGCGACAGCAGCGCCGACCAGCCCGCCGTCAAGGCCATGAACAGGGTCGCCCCATGCCGCGACGACCAGCCGCGCAGCGCCTCGACCAGCTCGGGGTCCAGCCGCAGCGGCAGGCTCGCGCCACGGTAACTCTGCACCGGCGGCCGTGGCCGGTCGCCCGGCAGCTCCAGCAGCGACGGCGCCCCGGACAGCGTTTCCTTCCAATAATCGATCTGCCGCTGCCAGGCCTCGCCGGCCAGCTGGCTGTGCTGCCAGGCGGCGTAGTCGGCGTACTGCAGCGGCAGCGGCGGCAATGGATCGGCCGCGCCCTCGGCGAAGGCGCGGTACAGCGCGCCCAGTTCGCGGATCAGCACGCCGACCGACCAGCCGTCGGAGACGATGTGGTGCTGGGTCAGCAGCAGCACGTGGGTGTGGGTATCGAGGCGCAGCAGGCGGCCGCGCACCAGCGGGCCGGCGGCGAGGTCGAACGCCGCGGCCGCCTCCTCGTCGGCCTGGGCGGCGACCGCCGCCTCGCGGGTGGCGGCGGGCAGGGCCGACAGGTCGATCTCGCGCAGGGCGAAGCCGGTATCGGCGGGGTCGATCACCTGTTCGGGCTCGCCGTCGCGGGCAACGAAGCGTGTGCGCAGGCTTTCGTGGCGCACGACCAGGGCGTCGAGCGCGGCGCGCAGCACCGCGACATCGAGCTCGCCTTCCAGGCGCAATGCATCGGGCATGTGGTAGGCCGCCGACGCGGTGCCATCGAGCTGGCACAGGAACCATAGCCGGCGCTGGGCCAGCGAAAGCGGCAGGACCGCATCGCGTGGCATCACCGCGATCGCGTCGCCGTCCGACTCGCGTGCCTGCATTGCGCGGCGTGCGCGGTTGAGCAGGATCGCCTGCACCAGACGCTGGCGCTGCTCGGCGGACTCAGTCATCGATCGCTTCCTTGCTCAGTAGTTCCATCAGTTCGTCATCGCTGAGCCCTTCCAGCTCGTCCAGCATGGCCTGCATGTCCTGCGTGGCCAGTACCGCCGCCTGTGCCGCGGCGATCTGAGCGGCCACATGCCGCAACACCGGCGCCTCGAACAGCTTCGCCAGCGGCACCTCGACGCCGAACGCGGTGCGCAGGCGCGGGGTCAGTTGCATCGCCAGCAGCGAGTGGCCGCCAAGGTCGAAGAAGTCGTCGTCGCGACCGACCCGGGCCACCCCGAGCAGTTCGCCCCAGATCTCCGCCATCCGCCGCTCGATCTCTCCATCGGGCGCGCTGTAGGCGCGGTCGCTGGAGAACTGCGGTGCGGGCAGCGCGGCGCGGTCGAGCTTGCCGTTCGGGGTCAACGGCAACCGGTCCAGCAACACGAACGCGGCCGGCACCATGTGCGCCGGCAGACTTGCGGTCAGGGCGTCGCGCAGCGCCTGTGGGGTCGCGCCCGCAGGCGCCACCGGCACGACATAGGCAACCAGGCGCCGGCTCTCGGTCGCATCCCCCCAGGCGACCACGACGGCGGACTGCACGGCCTCGATCCGCAGCAGCGCCGCCTCGATCTCTCCCGGCTCGATACGGAAGCCGCGGATCTTGACCTGGTGGTCGCTGCGACCGAGGTAGACGATGTCGCCGTCGGCGGTCCAGCGCCCCAGGTCGCCGGTGCGGTACCAGCGACCGCCCTCGACGAAGGGATCGGCGCCGAAGCGCTCGGCGGTCAGCTCGGGGCGACCGAGATAACCGCGGGCGACGCCCGCGCCGCCGATGCAGATCTCGCCACCGACGCCGATAGGCAAGGGCTGTCCGGCGCGGTCGACGATGTAGATCCGGGTATTGTCGATCGGACGGCCGATATGGGCCGCAAACGCCTCGCCGCGACGGATCCGCACACCGGTGGAGTACGTGGTGGTCTCGGTCGGCCCGTACAGATTGTGCACGCTCTGCGCCTGGGTGTTGGCGAAGATGCGCTCGACCAGCTCGGCACGCAGTGGCTCGCCGGCGACGTTGATCCGCCGTACCGACGCCGGCACCGCCTGCGCTTGCAGCAACGCCGACATCCCCGATGGCACCGTGTTGATCAGGCCGACCGGCCCGCATGGCGGCTCAAGCACGTCACGGACGATCTCCAGCGTGCCGCCCGCGGCCAGGGTGGCGAAGATCTCGTAGACCGCCAGGTCGAAGCTGATCGAGGTCGCGAACAGGGTCTGCGCGAACGCATCGGGTCCGCCATCGCGCAGGGCCCAGGCGATGAAGTTGCAGGCGTTCGCGTGCTCGATCATCACCCCCTTCGGCGTACCGGTCGAACCGGAGGTATAGATCACATAGGCCAACGCATCCTGCGGCAGCCGCGGCACAGGCAGCGCCGATTCTCCTTCCAGTGACGCATCGTCGATGTCCAGCGTCGCCAGATCGGCGGGAATTTCCGCGGCCAGTGCCGCGGTGGCGATGCGGACCCGGGCACCGCAGTCGTCCAGGATCGAGACCACCCGTTCCCGTGGGTAGGCCGGGTCCATCGGTACGTAGGCGGCCCCCGCCTTCAACGCACCCAGCACCGCCGCGACCAGTCCCGGTCCGCGAGACAGGTGGATCGCGACGCGGTCCTGGGGCTGAACGCCCAGGCGCTGCAACCGGGCCGCGACCGCGTCGGAGCGACGCTCCAGCTCGGCATAGCTCAGGGTCTGCGCGCCATGACGCAGGGCGATCGCCTGCGGCACCGCGCGGGCGCTGCGCTGGAACCAGCCGTGCAGGGTTTCCGGTCCGCGATGTTCGACCCGGGTCGCGTTGAACTCTTCCAACACTCGTGCGCGCTCTTCCTCGCCCAGCAGCGGCAGGGTCCGCACCAGCGCATCGGGCTCGGTCAGCATCGCCCGCAGCACGGTCTCGAAGTTGACCGCCATGCGTGCGACCGCGCCTGCATCGACACGGGCCGGGTCGTGGATGAAATCGCAACGCAGGCCCTGCTCGAATTCGATCGCATGTACCGCCAGCGCCATCCTGTCCAGCGCGACCCGTTGCTGGATCGGGAACGCGCTGAGCGCGGTGTCGCCCCAGCGGGCGATCGCCTCGCCCTCGCGCAGGGGGTTCCACAATTCGGCCAGCGGCCCCGACTCGCGAGCGTTCTGGAACACCAGGCTGGCATCGAAGGGCGTACCGCCCAGTTCGAGACGGCGGATCAACGTCGAGATCGGATAGTCCTGATGACGCACGCCGCCACGCAGCGCCCGCCGCGCGCCTTCGACCACGTCGATCACGCGGGCGTCGTCATCGAACTCGGCACGCAGCGCGACCATGTTGACGAAGTCCCCGACCACGCCGCGCCAGGCCGCCCGACCACGGCAAGGCATCGGCGCACCCACCGCGACCGCACGATGCCCGCTGTAGCGGTGCAGCAGGATCTGCAGTGCCGCCAGCAGCACGCTGAACACGCTGCCGCCATGATCGGCGACGAAGCCGCGCAGGCGTTCGCCCAGCGCGGGGTCCAGCAGCAGGGTATGCGCCTGCTGTCCGCCACTGGCGCCCGCGTCGGCGGCGGGCAGTTCCAGGAGCTGGGGCGAGGGTTCCAGCACACCGCGCCAGTAGTCGAGTTGACGTTCGCCGGCGGCGCTATGCAGCCATTGCTCCTGCCAGCGCACGTACTCGCCGTAGTCATGCCCCGTTTCGGATGGCGGGGGCGTACCCGCGCCGTCGGCGCCCAGCGCGGCCGACAGCTCGTCGAGCATCCGCCAGTACGACCAGCCATCGCAGATGAGGTGGTCCAGCGCCAGCAGCAGGACCGCGCCGCCGTCGCCACGGCGGTACAGGCGGGCGCGCAGAAGGGGCCGGTCGTCATCGAACGCGCGCCAGGCATCGTCGCTGATCCGTCGGCGCAGCGCGTCCAGGTCCAGCCCGCGCGCATCGACCGTCTCCAGGACGCCCGGCCAGGGCGCGGTCACGGTCTGCTCGATACGGCCCTCGTCATCCTGGCGCAGGCGCGCGCGCAGCATCGGGTGACGCGCGACCAGCGCATCGATCGCCTCCGCCAGCCTGCCGGCGATCGCGTCGCCATCCAGCGCGGCGACGAACACGTTGTTGTGATCGCCGCGCGCAGCCGGGTTCAACCGGTACTGGAACCAGCGTGCCTGCTGACCCTGCGAAAGAGAAAACCACTGAGACATCCTTATCTCCGTTTCATTCCGGTTTCTTGGCCTGCCCCGGTTCAGGCCGATGCGGACGGACTCATGGGGCGTCCGTCGCGGCGGCGACGGGATCCGGAGATGCCACCATGGCTTCCGGCAACGAAAGCATGGTCTGCGTACCGGCACCGCTGCTGACCATGCCATCGGCCATCACCACGACCCGGTCGGCGGCGGCGAAGTAGCGATCGTCGTGCGAGATCGCCACCACCGCCTTCCCGCGGGCCTTCAGTGCAGGCAGGATCTCGCCATAGAACACCGCCTTGAAGGTCGGGTCCTGGTCCGCCGCCCACTCGTCGAACACGTACAGCAGCGCGTCCTCCAGGAACGCGACCAGCAGCGCCAGGCGCCGGCGTTGTCCGTCGGAAAGCGACAGCGTGCTGAAGCGCCCGTCGGCGAAGCTGACCTTGCCGGACAGGCCCAGCAACTGCAGATAGCGTTCGATCTCGGGCCGGGCGGCCTGCTCATCGATGCCCAGCGGACGATCGAACAGGTAGTAGTCCGAGTAGATCGCGGCGATGCCGCTGCGGAACCCGCTGACGGTACCGGCATCGACCTCGACGTCGTCGAACAGCACGCGCCCGGACGCCGCGCGGTAGTGCAGGGTCAGCAGCTTGGCCAGGGTCGACTTGCCCGAGCCATTGCCGCCGACGATGAAGACGATCTCGCCCCGCGCGATCTCCAGGTCGATCGGGCCGATGTGGAAGCCGCTTTCCTCACCGCGCCCGGGATAGCGGTAAGCGACCTGCTGCAGACGCAGGCGCTGCCACTCGCGGCGGGGTGCGCCGTCGTCGGCCACATCCTCGTGGGCGAGTTGTCCGAACAGCTCGTCGACCTTGCGCTGGGCGACCCGGGCCATGCTCAACTGGGGAACGAAGTTGAGCAGTGCGGCGACCGGAGCGGTCACGTACAGCAGGGCCATGATCACGCCAGCCAGCACTCCGGTTCCGATCGCGTGATAGTTGACGAACACGAAGGCGATCGCGCCGATCACGAACAGCACGATCAGGTTGCCGTAGTTCTGCGCCACCGACATCACGCTCATGCCGGTCTTGGCCGTCTCCCGCACCAGCCGTTCGTTCAGTGCGAGTACGTTCTCGGCGTAATCCCGGCGCTTGTCGGAGCTGAGCTTGAGCTCCTTGGCGCCGTGGACCAGGCCACGGATGCCCTCGTGCAGGTGGTCCAGGTGGCCACGGGCGCGGATGAGATAGCGGCGCGCGATCATCATCGGTAGCTGGTAGGTCAGCACCCCCAATGCGATGCAGCCGAGCACGAACCAGAACACGCTGGGACTGAGGAACAGCAGGAAGCCGAGCACGCCGGCCAATGTCACCGCGTTGGTCAACAGGTCCGGCAGCAGGCGTGCGCCGGCAACGATGACCGGCACGTCGGCGGTAATCGATGCCACCAGCCTGGCAAGGCCCACCCGCTCCAGCTCGGCGATCGGCGCCTGCGAGATGCGCCTGTACATGCGGTCGCGCAGGTCCGTGGTCACATCCAGTGCGACCCGCGACAGGATTACCTGGGACGCCGTGCGCGCGAGCAGGATGAACACGCAGTTGGCGACGAACAGGAGCGCGAAGCGGTAGTGCGATACCTGCCAGCCGAACAGGCTGATGGTCTCCGGCTCGGTGGTCGCGAACGCGGCGGGGCCCTGATCGAGCACGTTCATCACCAGTGGGATCACCATGGTGTAGGCCATGCCGGCCAGGGTGCCCAGCAGCATCGCGATGAACACCTTGTTCGGGGCGCGTTGCGAGAACGAGGACAGGATGCTCATCGCTTTTCGGCCCCGTCGTCGGCCGCCCCCGCGGGCACGAGCTGGAGCGTCCTGCGATCGTCGCCGGCACCGGCCATCGGCAGGTAGCGCACGTCGCGAAAGGCCTCGATCATGTCGTCGTAGTGCGGACTCATCACGTTGGAGGACTGCCCGGTCGAATTCATCTGCAGGTGAGTGATCGAACCGGGCGACAGCTCGAACACCTGGCGGAATCCGGCGCCGAACGTCTGCTCATAGCTGCCGTACTCGCCGAGGGCGTAGTCGGCCACGTCGAGGGTGTCGGGCGAGCCGCCGCTGGAGATCCGCCGTTCGAACCAGACCTTGGCTACGTTGACGTTGCTGAAGGGAACGTGGCGATACACGGTCTCGTGGACATCGCCCCAGGCCCAGCCATCGCGGCTGTCGCCGGCCATCTTGCGCAGTTCGCGCAGGGCATCGTCGAGCGCCGCGTTGGCGACCTCGGCGCAGGGTACCGGCCGGCCACCCTCGCGATCGCGGCACCACTGCCCGGACCGTCCGGACAGCATCGCGGCGACGGTGTCCGGAGCGATGCCATCGATCATCCCCTGCAACACCCGGGTCTGGCGCGAGCGGTTCCAGTAGCCCTGGAACGCGGAACCCACCAGATGGCGCTTGAGCTGGCGCAACCAGGCGTTGAACAGGGTCGCCGCATGGCTGTCGCGGTTCATGCGCCCGTCCCACTCGCGCAGGGACTCATGGGCGGCCCGCTGCGCATCGTTGCCGGGCGGATACGCCATCAACACCTTGAGCAGCCGCAGTGCAGCGGCGCTGTGCTGATCGGCCTGCATGCGCTGCATCAACGCGAGGTCCACCGGCTCGCCGGCGGCGACGGCATCGCCGATCATCTGTCCGATCCGCTGGACCCGGGTCGGCGGTGCCCAGTCATTGGAGATCAGCCGGCCATAGCCGGGCGGCGTCGGATCGTTGTTGGCCGATGCGACGAATCCCGACGGCGGGTCGTAGAACCGCGGCATCTCCTCGTGCGGTACGCTGCCGTTCCACGCGTATTCGTCGCTCCATCCGGGCACCGGCGCGCCGCCATCGCCCGCCGCACGCACAGGAATGCGACCGGCGGCCAGGTGACCGACATGGCCTCCCCGATCCGCGTAGAGCATGTTCAACGCCGGTGCGACAAGGTGCCCGAGCGCTTCGTCGAACTCGCTCCAGTCGCGCGCGTAGCCGAGCCGGTAGAACGCCTCGTAGGAGGTGTCGTCCCGATCCAGCGCGGTCCAGCGCAGTGAGGCCGGCTGGTCGAACACCTGGAACATGTCGTTGATGACCGGGCCATGCCGGGTCGCGCGCACGCTGATACGCAACGGCTTGATCGGCGCATGCAGAAATGCCGGAAAGCTCTCGCGTACCCGGATCAGCTCCTCTCGCTGCAGGAACGGCACCCATTCGCCATCGGCAAGGTAGCGCGACGCGTCGTCGGGCTTGACCTGCTCCAGGTATATGTCCTGGCTGTCGGCCATCAGGTTGGTGCCACCCCAGGCGATGCGGGCGTTGCGGCCGAACACCACCAGGGGAAGACCGACCAGGGTCGCACCGGAGACGTCGATACGATCGCCCTTGAGCGCGGCCATGTACCACAGCGACGGCATCTGCAGGCCCAGGTGCGGGTCGTTGGCGAGCAGCGTCGATTCGCCGCCGGTCAGCTTCGAGGACACCGCCCAGGCATTGCTGCCGACGAAACGCCCGCCCAGCCCGGTGCGTTGCTCCAACCGGGCGAGAAACTCGGCCATGCGCGCATAGCCTTCCAGCGCGACAGGATCGGGCGTCGGGGCAGGCGCCGTCCCCTCCTCTTGCGCCTCATCCTGCGTCGCGCCGCCGGAAACGGAGGTCGGCGCCGGGGGGAACAACGTATGCAGCCGGGCCGGATCGAGCAGCTGCGCCGCCAGCATGCGGTCGATCTCGCGACGGTAGTTGCCGCCCAGGTCGAGTGCGAACACCTTCGACCAGGCCAGCGAGTCGTAGACGGTCCAGCGTTCCGGCCGCACCCCCAGCGCGACGAACTCGACCGGCAGCACCGGGTCGCTGTCGAGCCATGCATTGACGCCGTCGGCATAGGCTTGCAGCGATGCGCGCGCTTCCGGACTCAGCGCATCCCAGGCATCGTTCGCGGAGCGCGCCAGTCCGAGCGTGCGGAACCAGATGTCCTGCTGCACCGCGTCCTTGCCGAGCACTTCGCTCAACCGCCCCTGCGCCATCCGCCGCTGCAACTCCAGCTGCCACATGCGGTCCTGGGCATGCAGATAACCGATGGCGAAATAGGCGTCGCGATCGCTGCCCGCGACCACCCTGGGCACGCCATGGCCGTCGCGCTCGACGCTGACCGCGCCGTGCAGACCTTCGACTTCGAGACTGCCCTGATCCTGGGGAAGGCTTCCGCGCAAATGCCACCAGCCGGCGGAAATGGCGATCGCAACGGGAACTACGACGAAACCCAGAATACGCGCAAGCAATGGCTGTCTTCGAAGCATCGAACATCCTGTTCTATGCAGGGCTGGAAACAGGAAACCGGCGACACCCGCGACCGGATCTTCCGGTATCGCGCAAGCCGTTGGTTTCCAGATCCCCCTGACCTCATTCCACGACCGGGCATCGCCTGGCGACACCTGCCTTGTGCATGCATCGAAGCACGACCCGATGAATGCTTTCAGAAAATTTGTGGCATTTCAAGATTGCATACAAACCGTCCACTACCGCCCGGAACAAGCCGGAACCGCTTTATCCCGGGCATAAATGCCTGTTCATCGGGAATGACCCTGAGCATTGGCAGGCGTCATCGCGAAACCTTGCCGATACGTTTCCGACACGCTCCGGAAATATGACGGAGAAGAACGTCGATACCGGTCAGCCGGGGCCTCCGTCGGGCGCCAATACACCCTGCGGGACTTTCGGCTTCTCGCGCTTCTTCCGCGTACGCATACGTATGCGTACGCGTTTGCGTCGAGCCCGATCGTGCAGCCACAAGTAGATGGCCGGCGTGCTCAACAGGGTCAGCAGCTGCGAGACAATCAGGCCTCCCAGTATCGCGATGCCCAACGGCTGGCGCATCTCCGAACCGATCCCGAAGCCTATCGCCAACGGAAGCGCCGCCCCCATCGCCGCGAGCGTTGTCATCGTGATCGGACGGAACCGCACCAGCGCGGCCTCGGTGATCGCCGCCACCGGATCGAGTCCGTGCTCGCGTTCGGCGACCAGGGCGAAGTCGACCATCATGATCGCGTTCTTCTTGACGATTCCGATGAGCATCAGCACCGCGATGACCGACATCAGGGTCAGCTGGGTCTGGGTGACCAGCATCGCCAGGAACGCCCCCATGCCCGCCGCGGGTAGCGTCGACAGAATCACCAGCGGATGGAACAGACTGTTGTAGAGCATGCCCAGCAACACGTACATCAGCACGATCACGGCGATCAGCATGATGGCCGCGCCCACCACCGCCTCCATGAGCTTCTGGTTGGCGCCGGCGTAGTCGTCCTGGACGCCCGGCGGAAGCGGCGTCCGCGAGATCAGCTCGTCGACCACCCGGATGCCCTCGATCTGGCTGACGCCGGCGGCCACGTTGTAGCTGATCGTCGAGGACTCCAGCTGGTTGTAGTGCATCACGCTGGTCGGCGTAATCGACGGTTCTATCGTCGCGATCGCCGACAGCGGAGTCATACGTCCTTCGCCGGTCCGCACATAAGTTTCCAGCAACTGCTCCGGCCCGGAAGCGCGCGCCTGCTCAGAGGTCAGCACCACCCGATACTGGTTGATGTCCGAATAGATCACCGACACCGGTCGCTGACCGAAGGCGTTGTACAGGGCATCGTCGACCTCGGCCATCGACAGGCCCATGCGAGCGGCCGCGCGCCGATCGACGACGACCGCCTGCTGCTTGCCGACTCCATCGAAGCTGGTATCGACGTCGCGCAGTTGCGGCATGGAACGCAGCCGCTCGGCAAGTTTCAACGTGGTGTCCTGCAGGCTTACGCCGGCCGAACTGGTCAACTGCAGTTGATACTGGCCGCCTCCGGATCGGGTATCGCCACCGCCGCCGAAGAACTGCACCGCGGTCATCACCACCTCGACGTCGGCCAGCGGCTCGTACTTCTCGTTGAGTCGGGCGATCACTTCGGCGACGCTGGCCCGTCTTTCCTTCACCGGGTACAGCTCGACGTAGAGACTCGCCGAACTGCCGGTGCCGGCATCGAAGCCGCCACCGCCGTTGAGGACCGTGGTCACGTCGCGCACGGCCGGATCGGCCTGCATGGTCGCGGCGACATCGCGCACGCTTTCCGAGAAGCGGTCCGGCGAGACGTTGGCGTCTCCGCGCACCATGGCCTGCATCATCCCCAGGTCCTCTTCCGGCATCACCCCGCCGCCCGCCGTCATCGCGACCGCCGCCGCCAGCACACCGGTCATGACAATCAGGCAGGCCGGTTGCCAGCGCATCAGCCGGCGATGACGCATCGCCCAGGCCAGCATGCGCCGATAGGCCTCCAGAACCGCGTCGTCGGCGCGCTTGAGCAGCTCGCGCGCACGCGCGGTCCGCGAGCCGGCATCCGACTCCGAGTCCAGGGTCAGATACCGTCCGCAAAGCGCCGGGGTCACCGTCAACGAAACCACGGCGCTGACGATGATCGCCGCCAGCAGGGTGACCGAGAACTCGCGAACCAGGGTCACGAATATATTGTTGCCGAACACCATTGGCGCGAATACCGCGACCAGCGACAGGGTGATCGACACGATGGTGAAGCCGATTTCCCGGGTGCCATTGAGTGATGCCTCCAGCGGCGGCTGGCCGAGCTCCATGTGCCGGACCACGTTCTCGATCACCACGATCGCATCATCGACCACAAACCCGATGGCCAGCACCAGCGCGATCAACGACAGCGTGTTGAGCGAGAAGTCCATGCACCACATGGCGATGAACGCACCGGCCAGCGATAGCGGCACACTGGCCATCGCGATCAGGGTCGGACCGATCCGACGCAGGAACAGCAGCATTACCAGCGCCACCATCAACACGCTCAGCAGCAGGGTGAACTCGACCTCGTGGAGGCCGCTCTTGGTGGTCTGGGTGAGGTCGAAGATCGGATGAATGGCGACATCGGCCGGCACGATCGCACGCAGGCCCGGCAACGCGGCGCGGATCGCCTCGACGGTCGCCACCGCGTTGGCGTCAGCTCGCTTGCTGATCTGCATCACCACGGTCCGCTCGCCGTTGTACCAGGCCCCCTGGAACTCGTCCTCCTGACCGTCATAGACACGGGCCACGTCGGACAACCGGACCGGCGCGCGGTCGCGTACCGCGATCACCAATCCGGCGAAGTCAGCGGCCCGCATCAGGGACGAGGTAGTGACCAGCATCAGGCGGCGTGGCCCCTGTTCGACCGCCCCCAGCGCCGAGGAGACATTGGCCGCGGCCAGTGCGTTCCTGACCTCGTTGGCGGTGATGCCCTTGGCGGCCAGGGCGCGGCTGTCCAGCTCGATCCGCACGGCGCGCGGCGACCCGCCGGACAACTGCACGGTCGCGACCCCCTCCACCCGCGCGACGACCGGCTTGGCCAGGCTGTCGGCAACCTCGTAGAGCTGATCTGAAGCCAGCGTCGAGGAGGTCAGCGTCACCAGCAGCACCGGGAGCTGCGCGGTGTCGAACTTGAAGTATTGCGGCGGCGCCGGCATGCCCGCCGGCAGATCGACCATCGAGGCATTGATCGCCGCCTGCACCTCGCGTGCCGCCGAGTCGGCATCGACCCCGAACTCGAACAGGATCTGCACCTGGGCGGAATTCTCGCCGGCGATGCCGACCATCTGCTTGACCCCGGGGATCCGGCCCAGGTGGCGCTCCAACGGCGTCATCACCGTATTGGCCATGGTCTCGGCGCTGGCGCCGGGCATCTGTGCGGCCACCGCCACCGCCGGCAGATCCAGCGAAGGCAACGCGGCGACGCCGAGCACGAAGTACGACCACAGGCCGGCCAGCACCAGTCCGACGCCCATCAGCGAGGCGCCGATCGGACGGCGGATGATCGGGGCGAAGATGTTCATGCCTCGCGCGCGGCCGTCCTGGCGCGCACCCAACGGCATGCGGACGCGCTCATGCCTGCGCCACCGGCACGCCCACGCGCTGCTGGCGGCGTTGCCTCAACCAGGCCTGATAGCGCTCCATGTACAGATAGATCACCGGCGTGGTGTACAGGGTCACCAGCTGCGACAGCAGCAGACCGCCGACGATCGACAGCCCCAGTGGACGGCGCAGCTCGGAGCCGATGCCGGTGCCCAGCGCCAGCGGCAACGCGCCAAGCAGCGCCGCCAGCGTGGTCATCATGATCGGACGGAATCGCAACAGGCAGGCGCGACGGATCGCTTCGTGCGCGCTGGCGCCAGCGCGCTGCGCCTCGATCGCGAAGTCGACCATCATGATGCCGTTCTTCTTTACGATGCCGATCAGCAGGACGATGCCGACGATGCCATCGACCGACAGGCTCAGGCCGCAGGCCATCAGCGCCAGCAATGCGCCCACGCCGGCCGGCGGCAGCGTCGAGATGATCGTGATCGGATGGATATAGCTCTCGTAGAGCACGCCCAGCACGATATAGATCACCACCAGCGAAGCCAGCAGCAGCCAGACCACGTCGGTCTGGCTGTGGGTGAACTCCGCCGCCTTGCCGACGAATTGCCCATGCACCTGCATGGGCATCTCCAGCCGTTCGCGCACCTGCTCGACCGCGGCGACCGCGTCCGAGAGCGAATGCCCCGGGGCGACGTTGAACAGGATCATCGCCGCCGGCAACTGCTGCTGGTGACTGACCACCAGCGGCGTATTGGTCACCCGCGCCTCGGCCAGCGACGACAACGGAATGATGCCGCCCGCCCCCACCGCGATACCGGTGTCGCGGTTGCCGATTCCGGTGGCGGTGGACGAATTGCTGGAGGCCAGCTGGCCGAACGCGGTCGCATTGCTGCCGACCAGGGCGCCCTGACCGTTGGAGGCGACCGCCAGCTGCTGCAACAGGGCCTCGCGGGTGCGGAACTCGGGCGCCACCTCCAGGACCACGCGGTACTGGTTGATCTCGGTGAATATCGTCGATATCTGGCGTTGACCGAATGCATCGTAGAGGGTGTCGTTGATGGTCTGCATCGGCACACCGAGCAGACTGGCCTTGTCGCGGTCCACGGTCAGCTCCAGCGCGCGCCCCTGGCTGGAGAGGTTGTTGTCGACATCGGCCAGCTCCGGGCGCGCGCGCAGCGCCTCGGTCATGCGCTCGGCCTGGACCGCGACTTCGGCCGCGTCGACCCCCGACAGCGAGTACTGGTACTCGGTCGCGGCGACGCGGGTATCCAGGGTGACGTCCTGCACCGGCTTCAGGTACAGCGCGACGCCGGGAATGCCGGCGGTCGCCTGACGCAGACGCGGCAGAATCACGTCCAGACTCTCGCGATCGCCGCGTTCCTTGAGCACGATCGACAGCTGGCCCTGGTTCAGGGTCGGGTTCATGCTGCCGGCGCCGATGAAGGCGGCAACCCCGGTCACCGCCGGGTCGCCGCGCAGCGCCTCGGCCACCGCCAGGGTGCGCTCGCGCATCTGCGGAAAGGCGATGCTCTGGTCGGCCTGGACCACACCGGCGATCAGCCCGGTGTCCTGCTCCGGCAGCAGCCCCTTGGGTATCGCCACGTACAGCAGGACCGTCAGCGCGACCGCCGCGGCCGCCACCGACAAGGTCAGTCTCTGCCGCTCAAGCACCCAGTCGAGGCTGCGCTCATAGGCCGCGACAGTGCGCGCCCAGACGCTGCGGCGGCCATCGGCACCGACCCGCTCGTGCGCGTCCTCGCTCTCCGGCAACGCATCGGGCTTGAGCAGATACGCGCACATCATCGGCGTGAGCGTCAGCGACACCAGCATCGACAGCACCACCGCAGTACTCAGCACCCAGGCGAACTCGTGGAACAGGCGCCCGGTCACACCTGGCATCAGCAGCAACGGCAGGAACACCGCAACCAGCGACACGGTCAACGACAGCACGGTGAAACCGATCTGGCGCGCGCCGATCTCGGCCGCCTCCGGACCACTCTTGCCCTGCTCGATGTAGCGGACGATGTTCTCGATCATCACGATCGCGTCGTCGACGACGAAGCCCGTCGCGACCACCAGCGCCATCAGCGACAGATTGTCCAGCGACATGCCGGCGGAGGCCATCACCGCGAAGGTGCCGGCCAGCGACAGCGGCACCGCGACCGAGGGAATCACGGTCGCCCACAACCTGCGCAGGAACACGAAGATCACCGCAACCACCAGGCCGATGGTCAGCAACAGGGTGAACTGGACCTCGTGCACCGATGCGCGGATGGTTTCGGTGCGGTCGGAGAAGATCTCCAGTTGCACGTCGGCCGGCAACACACTGCGCAACTGCGGCAACAGGTCGCGGATGCGCTCGACGGTCTGCACGATATTGGCGCCGGGCTGGCGTCGCACTTCCAGCAGCACCGCGTCCTTGCCGTCGGCCCAGGCGGCAAGCTGGTCGTTCTCGATGCCGTCGACGACGTCGGCGACGTCGGCCAGCCGTACCGGCGCACCGTTGTCGTAGGCAATGATGGTCTCGCGGTAGGCAGCGGCATCGACCAACTGGTCGTTGGTGCCGATGCTGTAGGACTGGGTGGCGCCGTTGAGCGAGCCCTTGGGCGCGTTGACGTTGGCCCGGGTCAACGCGGCGCGCAGATCCTCCAGGGTCATGCCCATGTTCGACAGCTGGGCCGGATTGACCTGTATCCGGACCGCCGGCCGCACGTTGCCGGCGATCGACACCAGGCCCACGCCCTGCACCTGCGACAGCCGTTGGGCCAGGATCGAGTCGGCGAAGTTGTTGACCTCGCGCAGCGGCCGGGTGTCCGAACTGAGCTTGAGGGTGACGATCGCCGCGTCGGCTGGATTGACCCGGTTGTAGACCGGCTGGTACGGCAGCGAGGACGGCAGGGTCGCCTGGCGGATCGCCGCCTGCACGTCCTGCGCGGCGACATCGATATCGCGATCCATCGAGAATTGCAGGGTGATGCTCGACAGCCCGGCCGAAGAGTCCGAGGTCATCAGCTCCAATCCGGAAATCTGCCCGAACTGGCGCTCCAGCGGCGTGGTCACCAGTGCGGCCATCGTGGTCGCGTTGGCACCGGGATACTGCGTGGTCACCACCAGGCTGGGCGCGTCTATTTCCGGCAACGCCGCGACCGGCAGCTGGCGATAGCCCAGAAAACCCAGCAGCAGCACGCCCGCCATCAACAAGGCGGTGGCGACCGGACGGCGAATGAAGATCGTCGAGAAGCTCATGGGCAAATCCTTTGCGGGAGCGTCAGTGGCGGTCGCACCGGATCAGGGCGCTGCCGGCTCCGTCGCGGTGGTGGGCGCCACCGCGGTGACCTTGCTGCCGGCCTTGAGCCGGAACTGACCTTCGACCACCACCCGCTCGCCCGCCTTCAGGCCCTCGGCAATCTGGATCCGGCTGTCGTCGACCTCGATGCCTGTGCGCACCGGGCGTATCGCCACCGTATCGTCGGGCTGCATCACATAGACGTACTCGTTGTCGGTGCCACGCATCACCGACTGGATCGGCACCACCACACCGCGATCGATGGTACGCAGGCGCAGGCGCACGTTGACGAACTGGCCCGGCCACAACGCGTCGTCCTGGTTCTCGAACACCGCACGTGCGCGGAAGGTGCCGCTGTCGGCGCTGATCTGGTTGTCGACGACTTCCAGTCGTCCATCGACGGTCAATGCATGGGAGTCGTTGCGATCCAGCGCAGCCACCGGCACCGCACCGGCTCGCTGCGCCTCGCGCACGTCCTGCAACTGGCGCTCGGGCAGATTGAACAGCACATGCACGGGGCGGACCTGGGTCAGGGTCACCAGAGCAGTGCCCTCGCCGACCACGTTTCCGACATCGACATTGCGGATTCCGGCGATGCCGGAGATCGGCGCGGTGATCCGGGTGTACTGCAATTGAACCTCGGCGGCGCGCATCGCCGCCTCGTTGGCGGCCACTGCCCCCTCGTACTGTGAGATCTGGTTGCGCTGCACGTCCAGATCGGACCTGGACACGTACTGGCTGTACTCGGGAGTACTGGAGCGCCTGAAGTTCGCGCGCGCGGTCGCCAACAGCGCCTGGTTCTGGCGCCGGGCCGCGGCGGCTTCGTCGTAGCGGGCCTGCGCCGAACGCGGGTCGATCCGCGCCAGCAGGTCACCCTTCGCGACTTCCTGGCCTTCGCGGAAGTCGATGCTCAGCAGGCGTCCACCGACCTGCGCACTGACCACCACCGTATTGAGCGCACTGACCGTGCCGAGCGCGGTCAGGTTGACCGGTACCGAGCGGCTCTCCGCCTCGATCACGGTAACCGGCACCGGCGTGTCGCCTTCGTCCGCCGCCTCGGTCGCGGCCTCACCCTGTCCCCGTCCTGCCGCCGCCAGCGTGACCGCTACCACCGCCACGACTCCCCCCAACAACAGCAACACCTTGGCCGACCTTCGCATCCTGCGACTCCTTAACCCTCAGATAAAAATCAGGCGAACCCCATCAATCGAAACTCAATCGGAACAAGTAACCCAAACCGGAACGGACCGTCACAGACTATCGGCCGCAGCCGGGCATAGTAACCATGTCGGAAGACAGGGTGAATGCCTGGCTATCGCCTCCTTGCATGCGCCGGCGAATGGTGCGCGACCTCAATCCGGAGGGAGGGCGCCGTCCCGCGACGCGCCCAAGACCGCGGTTGACACATACGTGTCCCGCAGCAGAAACCGGACCCGGACGACGGTGCCCTGCGGCCACGCCGGGCTCCAACGCTCGCTCAGCTGCAGCGTCAGCTCGCCGTCGGCAACGGCGACCGCCCGCGCCGCCGAGAACTCCATGAAACGCCCCACCTGCGGGTACAGGGCCTTGAACAGCGCTTCCTTGGCCGAGAACAGCAGGGTCAGCGCGCGCTCCGGAGGCAGCATCGACAGCAGCGACAGCTCGCCCGGCGTGGCGATCATCTCCCGGATCTGCAGGGCCTGGTCCGGCGCGACCCAACGTTCCACATCCAGCCCCAGCACCCGCCCCGCCGTGCTGGCGACGACCGCCGCCGCGGCGATCCCGTCGGCATGGCTGATCGAGCCGGTCCACCCCGGCGGCCACACCGGCAGGCGATCGTCGCCGCGCGGCAGCCATTGCCCGTTGCCGCCACCGGCGGCGGCCAGCGCGCGCTCGGCGCAGTAACGGCCGGCCAGGAACTCGGCGATCCGCTTGCCGCTGACCCGCCGCATGTCGCCCGGCAGACGCTCCAGGAACGGTGCGAACGGGGCCTCGCCGTCGAAACCGACCGCGTGCCAGGACACCGCCGCACCGTCGCCCGCCAACAGCGGCTCCAGTTCGGTCGCCGGAAGGTCGCGGTAACGCCGTGGCGACGCCCCCCCGGCGCGCGGCCCCGATCCAGCATCGAGCGGTATGGTCATTTCCAGCGGTCCCGGATCTCCGTGTGCATGCGCCCGCGTGCCCTGGCGGACACCGGCTTGCGCGCCATCCGCGCACCGCGCAGACCCGCGCCTGTCGCGCCGCCCGCCTGGACACGCTATCGCCACTTTCTCATAATGCGGTCAGTGGTTGGAGCCCGTTTCCTGCCGCCGAACGCCGCCGCGGTCGCACCACGACGCGGCGAAAGCATCCCGGCCCGCGCTCCCGCGGGCCCTGTCGTTTCTGGGCCGGCGCCCGTCGCGTCCTCACCTGCGCAGCGCACGCCCGGCCAGCCCGAGGTTCCGCTGCATGGACATCTTCAAGGTCTTCACCATCGAGGCCGCCCACCGGCTGCCGAACGTCCCGGACGGGCACAAGTGCGCGCGCCTGCATGGGCATTCGTTCCGGATCGAGATCCACCTGTCCGGCGAACTCGATCCGCGGGCCGGCTGGGTGATGGACTTCGCCGACGTGAAGACCGCCTTCAAGCCGCTCTACGAGCGTCTCGACCACCACTATCTGAACGATATCGAGGGCCTGGAGAACCCGACCAGCGAACGGCTCGCGGTCTGGATCTGGGAGAGGCTGAAGCCGGAACTGCCATTGCTGAGCGAAGTGGTGGTGCACGAGACCTGCACCTCGGGCTGCCGCTACCGCGGCTGAGCGTCCCGGCTCCCGGCTGAACCGTAACTTTTCGGTCATCCGCGTATTGTTGCGTTGCAACAAGTGGCGCGATATGCTGCACCGCACAAACCGGCATTCCGTCGGCGAACCCGTGCAGGAGATCGACATGTACCCGCAGTTCAACGAGCAGATCGTCGCCGCGACGCGCCAGTTCGCGGACACCGCCGCCCAGGCCAACCGCCTGGCCCTGGAAAACGTCGAAGCGCTGTTCGGCATGCAGCTGGCCGCGCTCGAGGAGCGCGCCACCGCGACCTTCGCGTTCTTCGAGGAGGCCACCGAGGCCCGTGACTTCGACAGCCTCAAGGGCCTGTGGCCGAAGGGCGTGCAGGTCGCGCGCGAGAACGTCGAGCGCGCCGTGACCACCGGCCAGGAAGCGATCGGCCGCACCCTGAAGGCCAACGAGGCGATCGCCGAGCTGGCCAAGGGCCAGTTCGAGTCGGCCGCCAAGACCGCCCAGGCCAACGTCGAGAAGGCCACCAAGGCCGCGACCAAGGCCGCCAAGTAAGCACGCTCCGCACGGACCGGGACCCTCTCTCCCTCCGGTCCAGGCTGGACGAAACCGGCAGCTTCGGCTGCCGGTTTTTTTGTGCCCGCGCGATCCCGCCACGTTGCGATCCCCGGGCTGCGCCCGGGAATCCCCAAAGTTTGCCGCGCAAACCTCGGGCCCCGCCGTTGCGCTTCCACACCCCCATTCGTGCCTGCGGCACGAATCGCCCCCTGACTCAGGGGGGAACGATATCCGGCCGCGCCCGGATATCTCCCAAGGTTTGCTGTGCAAACCTCGGGCCCCGCCGGTGCGCTTCCAGACTCCCATTCGCATCTGCGATGCGAACCGCCCCCTCATTCAGGGGCTGGGTCAGTGCCGTATCGCATCTCGTAGGAGCGGCGTGAGCCGCGATTGAACACGGGAGGGGCCGGCGCGGGCGCGCAAACGACGAACCCGCCACGTGGGCGGGTTCGTCGTCTTGCTCCCGGTACGGGCCGGATCAGTCGTGGCTCAGATCCGGTTTTTCGTCAAGCTTGTCGCCAAGCACGCGCCGGACCACGACGTAGAAGATCGGGATGAACAACACGCCCAGGAAGGTCGCGAAGACCATGCCGCCGATCACGCCGGTACCGATCGCGTGGCGGGCGTTGGCGCCCGCGCCGCTGGACAGCACCAACGGCACCACGCCGAGGATGAACGCGAACGAGGTCATCAGGATCGGCCGGAAGCGCAGCTTGCAGGCCTCGATCGTCGCCTCGCGCAGGGTCTTGCCCTCCAGCCGCTGCTCGATCGCGAACTCGATGATCAGGATCGCGTTCTTCGCCGCCAGGCCGATCACCGTGATCAGGCCGATCTTGAAGTAGATGTCGTTGGTCAGGTCGCTGGGGTGGAGCATGGTGAACACCACCGCGCCGAGCACGCCCAGCGGCACCACCAGCAGGACCGCCACCGGCACCGACCAGCTCTCGTACAGCGCGGCCAGGCACAGGAACACCACCAGGATCGACAGCGCCATCAGCATCGGGCCCTGCTGGCCGGAGATGATTTCCTGATAGGACTGGCCGGTCCAGTCGTAGCCGAAGCCGTCCGGCAGCTCGGTGTCGACGATGCGTTCCATCGCGGTCATCGCCTCGCCCGAACTGTGGCCCGGCGCCTGCGAACCGACGATCTCGACCGCGGCGTAGCCGTTGTAGCGGTTCAGCGACGGCGAGGCCATCACCCAGTGGCTCTTGACCACGTTGGCCAGCGGCACCATCGCGCCGGTGGTCGCGTCGACGCCGCCGGAGGGATCGAACAGCGGGCTGGGCGTATAGAAGCGCGCCAGCGACTCAGGCCCGGTGCGGAACTGCGCATCGGCCTGCATGGTCACCCGCTTGATCCGGCCCTGGTCGCTGAAGTCGTTGACGTACACCGGCGCCAGCATCAGCTGGATCGCGTTGTAGATGTCGTTCACCGACAGCCCCATCGCCTGCGCCTGCACGCGGTCGACATCGAGCTTCAGCTGCGGCGCCGGCTCCAGCGTATTGGGCCGGACCGCGGTCAGCGCCGGGTCCTCGCCGGCCTTGCCCAGCAGGGTGTTGCGCGCCTGCGCGAGCGCGTCGCGGCCGTTGCCGCCACGGTCCTGCAGGTACATGTCGAAACCGCCGAACGCGCCCAGGCCGCTCACCGTCGGCAGGTTGATCACGAAGATCTGCGCGTCGCGGATGCCGTACAGTGCGCGGTTCGCGTTGGAGATGAATTCCATCGCGGTGAGGTCGCGCTCGTCCCAGGGCTTGAGGCGGATGAAGGCGATGCCGACGTTCTCGCCCTGGCCGACGAAGCTGAAGCCGGCGACCTGCATCATGCCGTCGTAGCCTTCCTGCTGCTCCAGCGTCTCGCGGACCTGGGTGAGCACGTCCTTGGTGCGCTCCAGGGTCGCGCCCGGCGGCAACTGGACCAGGCCGATCGCATAGCCCTGGTCCTCCTCGGGCAGGAAGCTGCCGGGCATGCGGGTGAACAGGAAGCCGCACAGCACCGCCAGCAGGGCGAACACCATCATCCAGCGCGGCGCATGGCGGATCGCGCCGGTGATGTGGCCGACGTAGGTGTTGGCGACCTTGCCATAGCCCCAGTCGAAGGCACGGAAGACGATGTTCTTCTCCGCGTGGTGGGTCGGCTTGAGCATGGTCGCGCACAGCGCCGGGGTGAAGGTCAGCGCGAGGAACGCCGAGAACGCCATCGAGGTGGCGATGGTCAGCGCGAACTGCTTGTAGATCTCGCCGGCCGAGCCGCCCTGGAACGCGGACGGGATGAACACCGCCGCCAGCACCACGGTGATCGCGACCACCGCGCCGCTGATCTGGCCCATCGCCTTGACCGTGGCGTCCTTCGGCGACAGCCCCTCCTCGGTCATCAGGCGCTCGACGTTCTCGATCACCACGATCGCGTCGTCGACCACGATGCCGATCGCCAGCACCATGCCGAACAGGGTCAGCTGGTTGATGGTGAAGCCGATCACGTACATGCCCAGGAAGGTGCCCAGCAGCGCGATCGGGATGACCAGGGTCGGGATGATCGTCGCGCGGAAGTTCTGCAGGAAGATCAGCATCACCAGGAACACCAGCACGATCGCCTCGAGCAGGGTGTGCACGACCTCCTCGATCGACACCTCGACGAAGGTCGAGCTGTCGTAGGGCACGAACCAGCTGACCCCCGGCGGGAAGGTCGCCTCCAGCTCGGCCATCCGCGCCTTGACCGCCTCGGCCACGCCCAGGGCGTTCGCGCCCGGGCTCAGCTGGACCGCGAAGGCGCCGGTCGGGGCGCCGTTCCACTGGCTGTCGAAGCCGTAGGACTGCGCGCCCAGCTCGATCCGGGCGACGTCGGCCAGGCGCACCGTGGTGCCGTCCTCGTTCGCGCGCAGCAGGATGTTGCCGAACTGCTCGGGGGTGCTGAAGCGGCCCTCGGCCGAGACCGTTGCGGTGAAGCCCTGGCCCGGCGGCGACGGTTCGGAGCCGATCGAGCCGGCCGCGAACTGCACGTTCTGGCCGCGCACCGCGGCCAGCACCTGGCTGGCCGACAGTCCGAAGCCGCGCAGCTTGTCGGCGTCGAGCCAGATGTTCATCGCATACGAGCTGCCGAACTGCTGGGTGCTGCCGACGCCGGGCACGCGCGAGATCTGGTCGATCACCCGCGAGCCGACCAGGTCGTTGAGCGCATTGCGGTCGACGCCCGGATTGTCCGAGCGCACCGCGACCACCATCAGGAAGCCGGAGTTGGCCTTGGCCACCACCACGCCCTGCTGGGTCACCTCCGAGGGCAGTCGCGGGGTCGCCAGCGACACCTTGTTCTGCACCTGCACCTGGGCGATGTCGGGATCGGTGCCCGGCTTGAAGGTCAGCGTGATCGAGCTGCCGCCGGAAGCGCTGGAGGAGGAGCTGAAGTAGTCGAGGTTGTCGATGCCGGTGAGCTGCTGCTCGATCACCTGGGTGACCGCGGCCTCGGCGGTCTCCGCGCTCGCGCCCGGATAGCCGGCCGAGACGATCACCTGCGGCGGCGCGATGTTCGGGTAGGACTCGACGCCGAGGTTGAAGATCGCCAGCACGCCGGCCAGCGAAATCAGGATCGCGACGACCCAGGAAAAGACCGGGTGGTTGATGAAGAATCTGGACATGGTGGCGGATCAGCCTTCGCTGGAGGCGTCGTCGGCCGCGTCCGCCGGAGCGGGAGCGGCCGGCTCGGCGGCATCTTCGGCATCCGGCCCGGTCCCGGCAGGCGCCGCCGCCGGCGCGGATGCGGGAGCCCCGGCCTCGCTCGGCGGCTGCCACGGCGTCGCCTTGGCCGGCTGGCCCGGCTGCGCACGCTGGATCCCGGACACGACCACCCGGTCGCCAGCGTCCAGACCGCCGCCGATCACCCAGTCGCGGCCCATCGTGCGGCTGGCGACGACGTCCTTGCGCACCACCGTGTCGTCGGCGCCGACCACCAGCACATAGGCGCCCTGGGCGTCGCGCTGCAGCGCCGCCTGCGGCACCCGCACCGCGCCCGACTGCATGCCCATGGTCGCCTTCAGGGTCACGTAGGTGCCCGGCAGCAGGCTCCGGCCCGGGTTGGGCAGGCGGGCGCGCAGCGCGACCGCGCCGGTGGCCGGGTCGACCACGTCGCCGGAAAAGTCGATCACGCCGGTGTGGGCGTAGGCGCTGCCGTCGGGCAGGAACACCTGCACGTGGGCCTCGCCGGCACTGTGGTCGACCATCGCCCGGCGCACCTGGTCGAGCTCGGACACGCTCAGCGAGAAGTTCACGTACAGCGGGTCGATCTGGTCGACCGTGGTCAGCAGGGTCGCGTTGCCCTGGCCGACCAGGGCGCCCTCGGTGACCTGCTGCTTGCCGGCACGGCCGTCGATCGGCGCGCGCACGGTGGCATAGCCCAGGTTGATGCGGGCGTTCTGCAACGCCGCCTCGGCCTGCTTGACCGAAGCGCTGGCGCTGCGCTCGGCGGCCAGCGCGTTGTCGAGATCGGCCTGGGACACGAACTTCTGCGGCGCCAGGGTGCGCGCGCGGTCGGCGGCGACCTTGGCATTGGCGTAGTTGGCCTGGGCCGCGGCCAGCGAGGCCTGGGCCTGACCGACGGCCGCCTGCAACTGGGCCGGGTCGATCTGGAACAGCACCTGGCCTTCCTTCACGTCGGTGCCTTCCTCGTAGACGCGCTGCTGCAGCACGCCGGGCACCCGGGCGCGCACGTCGGCGCTGCGGAACGGCGCCAGTCGTCCGACCAGGTCCTTCTCCAGCGGCACGTTGCCGGGCTGCACGGCGATCACGCCGAGCTCGGGAGGCGGCGGACCGCCGGCGGCCTGCTCGTCGCCACCACAGGCCGACACGACAAGGGCCAACACGGCGGCCAATGCCACCGGACGCAGGTTCATGACCATGGACACTCCGAATTCCGTCATCGAGAGCAGCAACTGCTCGGGGATAGGATTTGTAATTCTTGAACTGACCAGTTTAGCATTGGCCCCGCGCCCCCGGACCGCCGCAAGGCCAACGGGCGATGAACATTGGTATACGGCCACGCTGGGCAAAACGGTCGACCCCATCGGGCGAGCCTACGTCCGGCACTGTCCACGTACCGTCACGGCCGGCATCGACGGCGACCGCCCCGCCAGGGCGGCCGACGGCCATCATCAGGGGCTCCCACAGGGCATCGGATGGGCATCGCGTGCCGGCGTCGCGCCACCGCCGGAAGACAACTGCCACAATTCCGGACCGGCAGGTTCAATAAACTAATGGGAGTGGTTCCCATTCCATCGGACCGGGACCATGCCCTCCTCCTCCCCCCGCCGTTACCCGGCGTCAACGCCCGAGGCTCACATGTCGAAATCCGCAGGCAAGCGCCCCCCCTCCACGAGCAAGCGCATGATCCTGATGCTGATCGGCGCGATCGTCGTGTTCGGTGGCGTCTTCGCGGTCAAGGGATTCTTTGCCGCGCAGACCAACAAGTTCTTCGACAACATGCCGCAGCCGCCGGTCGCGATCAGCTCGCAGGTCGCGCGAACCGAGCAGTGGAACGACTCCGGCGAGGCGGTGGGCACCTTCGTCGCGGTCAACGGCACCGACGTCACCACCGAGTCCGGCGGCGTGGTCCGCGCGATCGAGTTCACCGCCGGCCAGCCGGTCGCCTCCGGCGCGGTGCTGGTGCGGCTGAACACCGCCAACGAGGAGGCGACCCTGAAGTCGCTGGAAGCCTCCGCCCGCCTGGCCGCCGCCCAGCGCGACCGCTGGCAGCAGCTGTCCCGCGACCAACTGGTCTCCAAGGACGAGGCCCAGCAGCGCGCCACCGCCGCCGCCACCGCGCAGGCGCAGGTCGACGCGCAGCGCGCGCTGATCGCGCAGAAGACCATCCGCGCGCCGTTCTCCGGCGAGCTGGGCATCCGCAAGGTCAACCTCGGCCAGTACGTCTCCCCCGGCACCGCGATCGTCAGCCTGCAGCAGCTTGATCCGATCTACCTCGACTTCACCCTGCCCGAGCAGCAGATGGGCAAGGTCGCCGAGGGCGGCACGGTGCAGGCCTCGGTGGACGCCCTGCCGGGGCAGACCTTCGAGGGCCGGATCACCGCGATCGAGCCGCAGATCGACCCCAGCACCCGCAACTTCAAGGTGCAGGCGACCTTCGACAACCCCGACCGCAGCCTGCGTCCGGGCAGCTTCGCCAAGGTCGGCTTCGCGACCGGAGCCCAGCACGACGTGGTGGTCATCCCGCAGACGGCGGTCAGCTTCAATCCCTACGGCAATGCGGTGTTCGTGATCGGCAAGACCCCGCGCGCCGAGGGCGAAACCGACATGCAGGGCAATCCGCTGACCGGCGACAAGCTGACCGTGAGCCAGCGCTTCATCACCACCGGCGCGACCCGCGGCGACCTGATCGCGGTCACCGACGGCCTCGAGCCGGGCGAGGAGGTCGCGACCAGCGGACTGTTGAAGCTGCGCAACGATGCCGAAGTCACGATCAACAACAAGGTGAAGCCGGCCGCCGACGAGCAGCCGGCTCCCGAGAACCGCTGACGTACCCGCCGTCCGGGCCCGCCGAAGCCCGGACGGCACGCTCGAGCAAACCCGGTTGATCGCTGCGAAGCCCGTCCGCGGGCCTCGCCCCCACACCAGCCCTCCCCCGCCCGCGGGACAGGGACACACGCGAAACCCTCTCCCGCCCGCGGGAGAGAGGGAGAAGCCCAGCGATGAAATTCACCGACATCTTCATCAACAAGCCGGTACTGGCGATCGTCCTCAATCTGTTCATCCTGCTGTTCGGCCTGCGCGCCTACAGCGAGTTGAACGTGCGCCAGTACCCCGAGCTGCGCAATGCCGTGATCAACGTCAGCACCACCTACTTCGGTGCCGACGCCGACCTGATCGAGGGCTTCATCACCACCCCGCTGGAACGCGAGATCGCCAGCGCCGAGGGCATCGACTACATGACCTCGACCAGCTCGGCCGGGGTCAGCACCATCCAGGCCTACATCCGCCTGGACCAGGACCCGAACGAGGCGCTCACCCAGATCGCGGCCAAGGTCAACAAGATGCGCGGCCAGCTGCCGCCGGAGTCGGAAGACCCGGTGATCGATCTTCAGCAGGGCCAGCAGATCGCGGCGATGTACCTGTCGTTCGCCAGCGAGACCCTCAACAACAACCAGATCACCGACTACCTGACCCGGGTGATCCAGCCCAAGCTGGTCACCGTGCAGGGCGTGCAGCGCGCCGACATCCTCGGCGCCGGCACCTTCGCGATGCGGGTATGGCTCAAGCCCGACCGCATGACCGCGCTGCAGATCACCGCCAGCGACGTTTCCAATGCGCTGCAGTCCAACAACGTGCTGGCCGCGGTGGGTTCGACCAAGGGCCAGATGGTCGCGATCGACATGACCGCCGAGACCGACCTGCGCACGCCGGAGGAGTTCCGCCGTCTGGTGATCCGCGAGCAGGACGGCGCGATCGTGCGCCTCGGCGACGTCGCCGACGTGGTGCTGGGTTCCGAGAGCTACGGCACCTCGGTGCGGATGAACGGCGAGGCGGCGACCTTCGTCGGCATCTACGTCTCGCCCGACGCCAACTCGCTGGACGTGATCAAGGACGTGCGCGTGCTGTGGGACGAGCAGATCGTTCCGCAACTGCCGCAGGGCATCAAGGGCACCATCCCCTACGACAGCACCGAGTCGATCCAGGAGGCCATCGACGAGGTGGTCAGCACCATCGTCGAGGCGGTGATCATCGTGATCGTGGTGATCTTCCTGTTCCTGGGGTCGCTGCGCAGCGTGCTGATCCCGGCGGTGACCGTGCCGCTGTCGCTGGTCGGCGCGCTGTTCCTGATGCTGCTGATGGGCTTCACCATCAACCTGCTGACCCTGCTGGCGATGGTGCTGGCGATCGGCATCGTGGTCGACGACGCGATCATCGTGCTGGAGAACATCCATCGCCACATCGAGGAGGGCATGAGTCCGCATGCCGCCGCGCTCAAGGGCGCGCGCGAGCTGGCCTGGCCGGTGGTGGCGATGACCACGACCCTGGTCGCGGTGTACGTGCCGATCGGCTTCCAGGGCGGCCTGACCGGCGTGCTGTTCACCGAGTTCGCCTTCACCCTGGCCGGTTCGGTGCTGCTGTCGGGCGTGATCGCGCTGACCCTGTCGCCGATGATGAGCGCGAAGATCCTCAAGCCGCACGATCCCGAGCACCCCAAGGGCAAGCTTGAGAACTGGCTGGACGAGAAGTTCGAAGTGCTGCGCCTGGCCTACCAGCGTCGCCTGCACGGCGCGCTGGAGACCAAGTCGGTGCTCGCGGCGTTCGGTGCGATCACCTTCCTCTCCTGCGTCTTCCTGTACATGACCGCGCCGAAGGAGCCGGCACCGCTGGAGGACGAGGGCTTCATCTTCTCGATCGCCAGCGCCGACCCCTACGCGACCCTCGACTACGTGGAGCGCTATACCGAGGAGATCACCGCGATTTCCAAGACCGTGCCCGAGGTCGACGGCTACTTCCTGTTCAACGGCGGCTTCGGCGGCAGCGGCGGCGGCGCCAGCCCGCAGGCGATGGCCGGCTTCGTGCTCAAGCCGTGGAGCGAGCGCGACCGCTCGACCAACCAGGTGCTGCAGCAGACCCTGCAACCGCAGATCAGCCAGGTCACCGGCCTGAACGTGTTCGCCCTGGTCCCGCCCTCGCTGCCCAGCGCCGGCGGCGACGGTGGCGGCGAGTTCGTGATCGGCGGCGTCGGCGAGCTGAGCCAGTTGTCGGAGCTGGCCGACGCGATCCTGGAGCGGGCCTACGCGAGCAAGCGCTTCATCTTCCTCGACAAGGACCTGAAGATCGACAAGCCGCGCATCGAGGTCGCCATCGACCGCGACAAGGCGGCCACGCTCGGCATCGAGATGCGCACGCTGGCGGCCGACATGGCGGCGCTGCTGTCGGGCGGCTACACCAACCGCTTCGCGATGCAGAACCGCTCCTATCGGGTGATTCCGCAGGTCCAGCGCAGCGATCGCCTCAACGCCAGCGACCTTGAGAACTACTACACCCGCACCCGCGACGGCGAACTGATCCCGTTGTCGACCGTGGTGACGCTGAAGGAGAGCACCCAGCCGCAGTCGCTCAAGCGCTTCCAGCAGTTGAACGCGGTGGCGATCACCTTCGCGCCGCGTCCGGGCGTCAGCAAGGGCGAGGCGCTGAGCATCCTCGAGGAGGCCGCGAACGAGGTGCTGCCGCAGGGCTACAGCGTCGACTACGCCGGAGAGTCGCGCCAGTTCAAGCAGGAGGGCGCGGCGATGCTGGTCACGATGGGACTGGCGCTGATCGTGATCTTCCTGGTGCTGTCGGCGCAGTTCGAGAGTTTCCGCGACGCCCTGATCATGCTGCTGACCGTGCCGATGGCGATCTGCGGCGCGCTGCTGGTGCTCAACGTGCTGGCCCTGGTCGCCAACATCCTGAGTTTCAGCGGCATCGAGGCGTTCCCGGGGATGAGCATCAACATCTACACCCAGGTCGGCCTGGTGACCCTGGTCGGGGTGATCTCCAAGCACGGCATCCTGATCGTGGAGTTCGCCAACAAGCTGCAGATCGAGCAGGGCATGTCCAAGCGCGATGCGATCGAGCACGCCACCAGCATCCGTCTGCGTCCGGTGCTGATGACCACCGCGGCGCTGGTGTTCGCGATGATCCCGCTGCTGATGGCCAGCGGCCCGGGCGCGGCCTCGCGCTTCTCGATGGGCACCGTGATCGTCTCGGGCATGAGCATCGGCACGCTGTTCACCCTGTTCGTGCTGCCGGCGTTCTATCTGTACCTGGCACGTGATCACTCGGCGCAGCATGCCGACGGGGAAGAGAAGGCCCCGGCGCTGAATCCGGCACCGCAGCAGGGCTGAACGGCATGACCGCCCGGGCCGCGTCGCCGCCGGCAATGGCGGGGCGCGGCCCGGGCTTTTTTGTGGGCGCCTGAGGTCGCGCCCTGCCGATGTCAGGCGGGCGCCAGCAGGGGCGAGACGTCCAGCGCCACCGTCGGCAACGCCGCCAGGTCGCGCAGATGCGGCACCCGTCCCAGGCACGGCGCCGGCAGGCGCGCCTGCAGCAGCCGGAAGTTGTCGTCGGCGCGCTGCATGTCCGGGTCGATGTCGTTGGCGATCCATCCGGCCAGGCGACGGCCGTCGGCGGCGATCGCGCGCGCGCTCAGCCGCGCATGATTGATGCAGCCCAGCCTCAACCCGACCACCAGCACCACCGGCAGGTCCAGCGCGCGGACCAGGTCGACCTGGTCCAGGCTCGCCGACAACGGCGCCGCCCAGCCGCCGACCCCCTCGACCACGACCCGATCGGCGGCCGCGGCCAGGCGCGCATAGGCGGCGGCGATCGCCTCCAGTTCCAGTTCGACCCCGGCATCGGCCGCGGCCAGCTCCGGCGCCAATGGCGCCGGCAACGCGTACGGATTGACCTCCGCGTAGGGCGGCCGCGGGTCGCTGGCCGCCTGCAGCAGCAACGCGTCCTCGTTGCGCCAGCCGTCGGGGCTGGGTTCGCAGCCGCTGGCGACCGGCTTCATCCCGCTCGCGCGCAGGCCTTGCGCCCGCAGCGCATGCAGCAGGCAGGCGCTGGCGACCGACTTGCCGATACCGGTATCGGTGCCGGTGACGAAGACGCCGATGGCGGTGGCGGCGGACGGGGCGGTCTCGAAGCGATGTTCTTGGGCGGTCATGCTGATCCTGAACACAGCGCGGCGCGCTGCTAAACTCCGGGAATGTTCGCCGCTACCACCCTGACCGGCAACAAGCCGGAACAGTACGCCCAGCTGGCCGACCAGGCCCGCGGTCTGCTCCATGGCGAGCACGACCGCATCGCCAATGCCGCCAACCTGGCGGCACTGGTGTTCAACAGCCTGCCGGACCTGAACTGGGTCGGCTTCTACTTCTTCGATGGCAACGAGCTGGTGGTCGGGCCGTTCCAGGGCCTGCCGGCCTGCGTGCGCATCGCGGTCGGCAAGGGCGTGTGCGGCACCGCCGCGCAGACCGGCCAGACCCAGCGGGTCGACGACGTCGACGCCTTTCCCGGCCATATCGCCTGCGACGCGGCCTCGCGCTCGGAGCTGGTCGTGCCCCTGTTCGCGCGCAACGGCGACCTGCTCGGCGTACTCGACATCGACAGCCCGCTGCGGGGCCGTTTCGAGGCCGACGACCAGGCCGGTATCGAAGCGCTGGCGCGACTGTATACCGACGCCCTGGAGCCGGAGCCACACGGATGAGCCTGCCGAAACTGCGCAACATCGGTCCCAAGAGCGCGGCCTGGCTGCGCCAGGTCGGCCTGCACAGCCGCGAAGACCTGGAGGCGGCCGGTCCGGTCGAAGCGTTCATGCGGATCAAGCGGGCCGGCTTCAAGCCGACCATGAACCTGCTCTACGCGATCGAGGGCGCGCTGTGCGACTGCCACTGGCAGGAAGTGCCGGACGCGCGCCGGCAACAGCTGGTCGCCGAAGCCGAGGCCGCGATCGAGCAGTTGCCGCCGCCGCGCTACAAGCCGGCCGCCGCGCCGGTGCGGACCACGGTGCTGACCGCCGACACGGTCGAACTCCCGCCCGCGGATCCCGACGAAGGTAGCGACGGCAACGACGCAGAGCCTTGACAGCGGCGTGCGACTTGATGGCCTTCCCCGGGAGGGCCCCATCGCGGCTCACGCCGCTCCTACGAGGATCCGGTTCGTCTCGGTCTCGGGTCCAGGCCGTCTGGATGGAAGGGAACCCAACCCGCGTCGTGAAGCTCGATCGCCCATGTAGGAGCGGCGTGAGCCGGTGATCCCCGGGCTGCGCCCGGGAATCCCCAAAGTTTGCTGCGCAAACCTTGGGCCCCACCGTTGCGCTGCCACCCCCCCATTCGTGCCTGCAGCACGAATCGCCCCCTCACGCAGGGGGCTGGGTCTATGCGTTCATGCCGCAGGACCGGCGGAAGCACGGAAAGCCCCCCGGCAGGAAAGCAGGCCGCGAGGGCGGAGATGCCGCCCTTCTCTCGCTCCTCGCTTCTCCCCCCTCACTTCTCCTCTTTCCCCCTCACTTCCGGCCTTTTGGCGTACACTGCGCGCGCTTCGAGGTGACCCGGCCCGCGCCACGTGCGCGAACGGGTTGAAACGGGAAGCCGGTGACCTGCCACGGTCGGACCTCGCCAACGAGGCCCGGCCGGCATGCAGCAGTCCGGCACTGCCCCCGCAACGGTAAGCGCGCCAAGGCTCCGACATCGGCCACTGTGCATCGCACGGGAAGGCGTCGGCGCCGGGATTCCGGACCGCACGGTCCGGGTCCAGCCGCAAGTCCGGAGACCGGCCTCGTCGCCGGGGTCGCGCCGATCGCGCGACGCCACGACTGATTGCGATGCGGAGGGCGTCGCGGCGGCGATGCCGGCCCTGGCCGGCGGTCGAGGCCCTCTCCTTCCGCGCGCCCCGTAACGCGATGCGCAGGCGCCCCCTGCGTGCTGGAGAGAGCCGATGCACCCCAAATCCCTGACCCTGGCCGTCGCCGCCGTCCTGGCCGCATCCGCCGCGCCGCAGGTCCACGCCCAGCAGGCGACCGAACTGGATGAAGTCGTGGTCACCGCCAACCGCACCGCGGTCAGCGTCGACGACACCCTGGTCCCGGTCGAGGTGATCGATCGCGCCACCATCGAGCGCAGCCAGGCCCGCGACCTGACCGACCTGCTGCGCGGTCGCGCCGGCATCTCGATCGCCAACCAGGGCGGCACCGGCAAGCTCAGCACCCTGTTCCTGCGCGGCAGCGAGTCCGACCACGTGCTGGTGCTGGTCGACGGCGTCCGCATCGGTTCGGCGACCTCGGGCCTGGCCTCGTTCCAGGACCTGCCGCTGGCGCTGATCGAACGCATCGAAGTGGTGCGCGGCCCGCGCTCGAGCCTGTACGGCAGCGAGGCGATCGGCGGCGTGATCCAGATCTTCACCCGGCGCGACCGGGAAGGCCTGAACCTGCGCGCCAGCGCCACCGTCGGCAGCAACGACTACGCCGAAGGCAGCGCCGGCATCGGCGGCCGCAGCGGCGGCGCCTGGTTCGGCATCGACACCGCCTACACCAACACCGAGGGCTTCGACGCCTGCAGCGGCCGCGGCCCGGATCCGTCGATCCCGTTCGACTTCGGTGCCGGCTGCTTCACCGACGAGCCCGACCGCGACGGCTACCGCAACCGCTCGCTGTCGGCGCGCGCCGGCTACGACGTCGGCGACACCTTCGCGTTCGGGGCGCATGCGCTGCGCGCCGAGGGCCGCAACGAGTACGACGGCAGCTTCCAGAACCTGTCCAAGGTGACCCAGCAGGTACTTGGCGCCAACGCGCGCTGGACCCCCAACGAGGTCGCCACCGTCAGCCTGAACCTGGGCCGCAACACCGACGCCTCCGACAACTACATGGATGGCATCGATGTCGGCTACTTCGACACCGACCGCGACAGCGCCACCCTGCAGGGCGACTTCAGGTTCGCCGGCGACCATCTGTTCAGCGTCGGCCTGGACTGGCTGCGCGACCGCGTCGACAGCAACACCGCCTACGATGAGACCTCCCGCGACAACCGCGCCGCCTTCGTGCAGTACCGCGGCCAGTTCGCCGCGGGCAGCCTCGGTCGGCAGTCGTTCGAGGCCAGCCTGCGCCGCGACGACAACGAGCAGTTCGACGGCCATACCACCGGCAGCGTCGCCTGGGGCCTGGGCTTCGGCGGGAACTGGCGGCTGACCGCCGGCTACGGCAGCGCATTCAAGGCGCCGACCTTCAACGAGCTGTACTACCCGTTCTTCAACAACCCGAATCTGCGTCCGGAGGAATCGCGCAGCTGGGAGCTGGGTCTGGCCTACGACGGCGCCGCCCTCGACTGGCGGATCGACGCCTTCAGCACCCGCGTCGACGATCTGATCGCCTACGATGCGGCGCTGTTCATGCCCAACAACATCGACGAGGCGCGCCTGCGCGGCGCCGAGATCGGCCTGGACACCGAGCTGTGGGGCTGGAGTGTCGATGCCAGCGCCAGCTTCGTCGACAGCGAGAACCGCAAGGGCTTCCATGCCGGCAACGAGCTGCCGCGCCGTGCCCGTCGCAGCGCGCGCATCGATCTCGATCGCGCCTTCGGCGACCTGCGCCTGGGCGTGACCGGTGTGGCCGAGAGCGGCCGCTACGACGATGTCGCCAACAGCGTGCGGGTCGGCGGTCATGCCAGCTTCGATCTGCGCGCCGAGTATGCCGTCCACCCCGACTGGACCGTGCAGGCCCGCGTCGCCAACCTGTTCGACCGCGACTACCAGACCGTCGACTGGTACAACCGGCCGGGCCGCGAGTGGTTCCTGACCCTGCGCTACGCGCCGCGCTGAGGCGCGGCTGGAACAGGGTCCCGGGTGAGATCATCGGCCTCGCCCGGGCTACCCACCGCGACGCAACGGACGCGCGGATCCAGTCATGGTTGCCCCCGTAGGAGCGGCGTAAGCCGCGATCCCCGGGCTGCGCCCGGGAATCCCCAAAGTTTGCTGCGCAAACCTCGGGCCCCGCCGGTGCGCTGCCACACCCCCATTCGCGCCCGCGGCGCGAATCGCCCCCTGACTCAGGGGGGAACGATATCCGGCTGCGCCCGGATATCTCCCAAAGTTTGCTGCGCAAACCTCGGGCCCCGCCGGTGCGCTGCCACACCCCCATTCGCATCTGCGATGCGAATCGCCCCCTGACTCAGGGGGGAACGATATCCGGTTGCGCCCGGATATCTCCCAAGGTTTGCTTCGCAAACCTCGGGCCCCGCCGTTGCGCTCCCACACCCCCATTCGCATCTGCGATGCGAATCACCCCCTGACTCAGGGGGCTGGGGCCATGTGACAGACAAACGCTCTTCGTAGGAGCGGCGTGAGCCGCGATGCTTTTCTGCAAGGCTCCCGAGGGTGGCCAGCGACTGTGGAGCTGGCGCGCGTGCGTTCGCGCCGTCCGGGCCGGGAGCTGCCCGCACTGGTATCCTGAGAGGTCTCCCCGAAACGCCTCGCCGGCCAGCCACGCATGTCAGCCAACGCCGTCAACAGCAAGCACCGCAAGCCCCTGCCGGGGACCGAACTGGACTATTTCGACGCCCGCGAGGCGGTCGAGGCGCTGCAAGCCGGCGCTTGGGCGACCCTGCCCTACACCTCGCGCGTGTTCGCCGAGAACCTGGTCCGGCGCGCCGACCCGGCGCGGCTGGACGACTATCTGCGCCAGCACATCGAGCGCCGCCGCGACCTCGACTACCCGTGGTTCCCGGCACGCGTGGTCTGCCACGACATCCTCGGCCAGACCGCCCTGGTCGACCTGGCCGGCCTGCGCGACGCGATCGCCGACAAGGGCGGCGATCCGGCCGCGGTGAACCCGGTGGTGCCGGTGCAGCTGATCGTCGACCACTCGCTGGCGGTCGAGGCGCCGGGCTTCGACAAGGACGCGTTCGAGAAGAACCGTGCGATCGAGGATCGCCGCAACGAGGACCGCTTCCACTTCATCGACTGGACCAAGCTGGCCTTCCGCAACGTCGACGTGATCCCGCCGGGCAACGGCATCATGCACCAGATCAATCTGGAGAAGATGTCGCCGGTGGTGCACGCCGACCGCAGCGGCGACGGCCGCGGCCTCGCCTACCCCGACACCTGCGTCGGCACCGACAGCCACACCCCGCACGTGGATGCGCTGGGGGTGATCGCGATCGGCGTCGGCGGCCTGGAGGCCGAGAACGTGATGCTCGGCCGCGCCTCTTGGATGCGTTTGCCCGACATCGTCGGCGTCGAACTGGCCGGCCGCCCGCAGCCGGGCATCACCGCGACCGACGTGGTACTGGCGCTGACCGAGTTCCTGCGCCAGCAGAAGGTGGTCGGCGCCTATCTGGAATTCCGCGGCGAGGGCGCCGCGGCGCTGACCCTCGGCGACCGCGCGACGATCTCCAACATGGCGCCGGAGTACGGCGCGACCGCGGCGATGTTCTTCATCGACGACAACACCCTCGACTACCTGCGCCTCACCGGTCGCGACGATGCCCAGATCGCGCTGGTGGAAACCTACGCCAGACAGGCCGGGCTGTGGGCCGACGCCCTGGCCGATGCGCAGTACGAGCGCGTCCTGCACTTCGATCTGTCGACGGTGACCCGCAACATGGCCGGCCCGTCCAACCCGCACCGGCGCCTGCCGACCTCGGCGCTGGGCGAGCGCGGCATCGCCGGCCACCTCGACGCCGCGCTGCGTGAGGAAGCGGCGGGCAGGATGCCCGACGGCGCGGTGATCATCGCCGCGATCACCAGCTGCACCAACACCTCCAACCCGCGCAACGTGATCGCCGCCGGCCTGCTGGCGCGCAACGCCAACGCCCGCGGGCTGATGCGCAAACCCTGGGTCAAGACGTCGCTGGCGCCGGGCTCGAAGGCGGTGCAGCTGTACCTGGAGGACGCCGGCCTGCTGCCGGAGCTGGAACAGTTGGGTTTCGGCGTGGTCGCATTCGCCTGCACCACCTGCAACGGCATGAGCGGCGCGCTCGATCCGCAGATCCAGCAGGAGGTCGTCGACCGCGACCTGTATGCGGTCGCGGTGCTGTCGGGCAACCGCAATTTCGACGGCCGCATCCATCCGTACGCGAAGCAGGCCTTCCTCGCCTCGCCGCCGCTGGTGGTCGCCTACGCGATCGCCGGCACGGTGCGTTTCGACATCGAGAAGGACGTGCTCGGCCTCGACCACGACGGCAAGCCGGTCACCCTGAAGGACCTGTGGCCCAGCGACGAGGAAATCGACGCGGTCATCGCCGAGCACGTCAAACCGGAGTTCTTCCGTCGCGTCTACGACCCGATGTTCGCTGCTCGCCTGCAGCGCGGCGGCGAGGTCAGCCCGCTGTACGACTGGCGACCGATGAGCACCTACATCCGCCGCCCGCCGTACTGGGAGGGCGCGCTGGCCGGCGAGCGCACGCTCAAGGGCATGCGGCCGCTGGCGGTGCTCGGCGACAACATCACCACCGACCACCTGTCGCCGTCCAACGCGATCCTGGCCAGCAGCGCCGCCGGCGAATACCTGGCGAAGATGGGCCTGCCGGAGGAGGACTTCAATTCCTACGCGACCCATCGCGGCGACCACCTGACCGCGCAGCGCGCGACCTTCGCCAACCCCAAACTGGTCAACGAGATGGCGGTGGTCGACGGCGAGGTGCGGCCGGGCTCGCTGACCCGGCTGGAGCCGGACGGCGAGGTCATGCGCATGTGGGAGGCGATCGAGACCTACATGGAACGCAAGCAACCGCTGATCATCGTCGCCGGCGCCGACTACGGCCAGGGTTCCTCGCGCGACTGGGCCGCCAAGGGCGTGCGCCTGGCCGGGGTCGAGGCGATCGTCGCCGAGGGCTTCGAGCGCATCCACCGCACCAACCTGATCGGCATGGGCGTGCTGCCGCTGGAATTCCAGCCCGGCACCGACCGCAAGACCCTGGGCATCGACGGCAGCGAGACCTTCGACGTGGTCGGAGAACGCGCGCCGGGCGCGACGCTGAGCCTGATCGTCCATCGCAAGGACGGCGACACGGTCGAAGTACCGGTCACCTGCCGCCTGGACTCGGACGAGGAGGTCTCGATCTACGAGGCCGGCGGCGTGCTGCAGCGTTTCGCCCAGGATTTCCTGGAGTCGTCGAAAGCGGCCTGAGCCGTTCGTCGTATTGGCACATCCCTCTTCAAGGAATCCGAACATGTCCAGCGACACCACCGGCACCGTCCGCCTCCACCGCGTCCTGCGCGCGCCGCCGGAACGCGTCTACCGCGCCTTCCTCGACGCCGACGCGATGGCCAAGTGGCTGCCGCCGCATGGCTTCACCGGCAAGGTCCACGAGCTGGACGCACGCGTCGGCGGCAGCTACCGGATGTCGTTCAGCAACTTCGGGACCGGCCATTCCCATGCCTTCGGCGGCACCTACCTGGAACTGGTCCCGAACGAGCGCATCCGCTACGACGACCGCTTCGACGATCCCAACCTGCCCGGCCAGATGGAGACCACGGTGACGCTGAAGGCGGTCGCCTGCGGTACCGAACTGCAGGTCACCCAGACCGGCATTCCGGCCGCGATACCGACCGAGTTCTGCTACGCCGGCTGGCAGGAGTCGCTGGCCCTGCTCGCCCACCTGGTCGAGCCCGAGATTCCCGACAACGTCTGATCCGACCCATGACCCAGCCGCCGCGGCGCCACGCGCCCCAACTGAAGATCCCCGCCACCTACATGCGTGGCGGTACCTCCAAGGGCGTGTTCTTCCGCCTCGACGACCTGCCCGGTGCCGCGCGCGTGCCCGGCCGCGCGCGCGACGCGCTGCTGCTGCGCGTGATCGGCTCGCCCGACCCCTACGGCAAGCACACCGACGGGATGGGCGGGGCGACCTCCAGCACCAGCAAGGTGGTGATCATCGGCAGATCCGCGGTGCCCGGGCACGACGTCGACTATCTGTACGGCCAGGTGCCGATCGACGGCGACTTCATCGACTGGAGCGGCAACTGCGGCAACCTGAGTTCGGCGGTGGGACCGTTCGCGATCGCCAACGGCCTGATCGACCCTGAGCGGGTGCCGCGCGACGGCATCTGCACGGTGCGGATCTGGCAGGCCAATATCGGCAAGACCATCGTCTCCCATGTCCCGGTGAGCGACGGCGAGGTACAGGAGACCGGCGACTTCGAGCTGGACGGGGTCACCTTCCCGGCCGCCGAGATCGCGCTGGAGTTCCTCGATCCCGCCGACGAGGGCGAGGACGGCGGCGCCATGTTCCCGACCGGCCACGTCGTCGACGAACTCGACGTCGCCGGCGTGGGCGGGTTCCGCGCGACCCTGATCAACGCCGGCGTGCCGATGGTCTTCCTCGAAGCCGCCGCGCTCGGCTACGACGGCACCGAACTGCAGCCGGCGATCAACGAAGATGCCGCGGCCCTGGCCCGGCTCGAGGCGATCCGCGCCGAAGCCGCGGTGCGGATGGGCCTGATTGCCGACGTCGCCGAGGCCGCCAGGCGCCCGCTGACTCCGAAGATCGCCTTCGTCGCGCCAGCGAAGGACTATGTCTCCTCCAGCGGCAAGCCGGTGCGCGCGGCCGACATCGACCTGCTCGCACGCGCGATCTCGATGGGCAAGCTGCACCACGCGATGATGGGCACCGCCTCGGTGGCGATCGCCACCGCCGCCGCGGTGCCGGGTACCGTCGTGCACGCGGCCGCAGGCGGTGACAACCGCGACGCGGTCCGCTTCGGCCATCCCTCGGGCACGATGCGCGTCGGCGCCGAGGTGAAACAGGTCGACGGCCAGTGGGTCGCGACCAAGGCGGTGATGAGCCGCAGCGCGCGGGTGCTGATGGAAGGCCGGGTGCGGGTTCCCGCCGACTGAGCCCACCACGGCAATCCTGTAGGAGCGGCGTAAGCCGCGACCGAACGGCCTCATGAACGTCCCCATCGCGGCTTACGCCGCTCCTACGAGATGCGATACAGCACGGCCTCAGCCCCCTGAGTCAGGGGGCGATTCGCATCGCAGATGCGAATGGGGGTCTGGAGGCGCACCGGCGGGGCCCAAGGTTTGCACAGCAAACCTTGGGAGATATCCGGGCGCAGCCCGATATCGCTCCCCCCTGAGTCAGGGGGCGATTCGCATCGCAGATGCGAATGGGGGTCTGGAGGCGCACCGGCGGGGCCCAAGGTTTGCACAGCAAACCTTGGGAGATATCCGCGCGCAGCCCGATATCGCTCCCCCCTGAGTCAGGGGGCGATTCGCATCGCAGATGCGAATGGGGGTGTGGCAGCGCAACGGTGGGGGCCGAGGTTTGCGAAGCAAACCTTGGGAGATATCCGCGCGCAGCCCGATATCGCTCCCCCCTGAGTCAGGGGGCGATTCGTGCGCAGCGCGAATGGGGGTGTGGAAGCGCAACGGCGGGGCCCGAGGTTTGCACAGCAAACCTTGGGAGATATCCGGGCGCAGCTGGATATCGTTCCCCCTGAGTCAAGGGCGATTCGCGATCATTCCACCGTGACCGACTTGGCCAGGTTGCGCGGCTTGTCGACGTCGGTGCCGCGCGCCAGCGCGGCGTGATAGGCCAGCAACTGCACCGGGATCGCATGGATCACCGGCGACAGCACGCCGACATGGCGCGGGGTGCGGATCACGTGCACCTGCTCGGACTCGCCGAACTGGCTGTCGAGATCGGCGAACACGAACATCTCGCCGCCGCGCGCACGCACTTCCTGGATGTTCGACTTCACCTTCTCCAGCAGGCTGTCGTTGGGCGCGATCACCACCACCGGCATCTCCGCGTCGACCAGCGCCAGCGGCCCGTGCTTGAGCTCGCCGGCCGGGTAGGCCTCGGCGTGGATGTAGGAGATCTCCTTGAGCTTGAGCGCCCCCTCCAGCGCGATCGGGTAGTGCACGCCACGCCCCAGGAACAAGGCGTGCTGCTTCGGCGCGAAGCGCTCCGACCAGCCGACCACCTGCGGCTCCAGGTTCAGCGCATGCTGCACGCTGCCCGGCAACTGCCGCAAGGCATCCAGGTACTGCGCTTCCTGCTCGTCCGACAGCCGTCCACGCAGCTTGGCCAGGGTCGCGGTCAGGGTGAACAACCCCACCAGCTGGGTGGTGAAGGCCTTGGTCGAGGCGACGCCGATCTCGGCGCCGGCGCGGGTGTAGTAGACGAGGCGGCTGGCGCGCGGGATCGCGCTCTCGGGCACGTTGCAGATCGACAGCGTGCGCTCGTGCCCCAGCGACTTGGCGTACTTGAGCGCCTCCATCGTGTCCAGGGTCTCGCCGGACTGCGAAATCGTCACCACCAGCTGGTTCGGATTGGCGACCGCGGCGCGATAGCGGTACTCGCTGGCGATCTCGACCGAGCACGGCAGCCCGGCGATCGCCTCGATCCAGTAGCGCGCGGTCAGACCGGCGTAGTAACTGGTGCCGCAGGCCAGGATCTGCACGCCCTCGACGCCGGCCAGCACCTCGGCCGCGTCGGCGCCGAACAGCGCCGGGATGAACCCGCCCTGGTCGATCACCGCTTCGATGGTGTCGGCGATCGCGCGCGGCTGCTCGTGGATTTCCTTCTGCATGAAGTGGCGGTACGGCCCCAGCTCCAGCGACGCCAGAGAGACATCGGAGACGTGCACATCGCGCTCGATCTCGCGGCCTTCGCCGTCGAACACCCGCACCCGCTCGCGGGTCACCTCGGCGGTATCGCCCTCTTCCAGGAAAATCACCTGGCGGGTCGCCTGCACGATCGCGGAGACGTCGCTGGCGACGAAGTTCTCGCCCTGGCCGAGCCCGACCAGCAGCGGGCAGCCCATCCGCGCGGCGATCAACCGCGACGGCTCGCGCTTGCTGACCACCGCGATCGCATAGGCGCCCTCCAGCTCGCTGACCGCACGCTGCACCGCCTGCAACAAATCGGCGCCCTGTTGCTGGTGGTAGTGCACCAGGTGGGCGATGACCTCGGTATCGGTCTGCGACTCGAACGTGTAGCCGGCGGCGCTCAGGCGTTCGCGCTGGGCGTCATGGTTCTCGATGATGCCGTTGTGGACCACCGCCAACTCGTTGAAGCTGACGTGCGGGTGCGCGTTGACCTCGGTGACGCCGCCATGGGTAGCCCACCGGGTGTGGCCGATGCCCAGGCCGGCGCTCAGGCCCTCGCCAGCGGCGGCGGCCTCCATCTCGGCCACGCGGCCGGTGCGGCGGACCCGGCGCATCCGATCGCCATCGAACACGGCGATGCCGGCCGAGTCATAGCCCCGGTACTCGAGCCGCTTCAGTCCCTCGACCAGGACCGGCACCACGTCGCGATCGGCAATCGCACCCACGATTCCACACATGCAACATCACTCCCCAGGTACACGTCTCGGCGGCGAAGCAGTTTAGCCGGTCCTGCTTGACCGGACACTGTCCGGCGGACACCGCACCAGCTGTCCGGACACTCAAGGACAAACGCAAAACACCGAAAAATCAGCCACTTAAATGTTGGCACGCTTTCTGCTTGTCTACAGGCATCCACCGACGAGCGCCGCGATCAGGCGGACAGAACCAGGCAATACGGGACCCAAGACCAGATGAGCATCCGCGATACCTCCGCCCAGGACCGAAGCGTCTCCCAGCCCTCGGTCATCGGCCGCAACCGCACCCGACTGATCGCGATCGGCGCCGGCGTCGCCGGGCTCGCACTCGCCGGCTGGCTGGCCCTGGGCTGGAGCGCCGGCAGCCGCTCGGTCGACGCCTCCCGGCTGCGCATCGCCGAAGTCACCCGCGGCGACCTGGTCCGCGACATCCGCGCCGACGGCCGGGTGATCGCCGCCAACAGCCCGACCCTGTACGCGGTCGCCAGCGGCACCGTCACCCTGAACGTGGTCGCCGGCGACGCGGTCAAGCAGGGCCAGGCCCTGGCCGAGATCGACAGCCCCGAGCTGCGCAGCCGCCTGGCCCAGGAGCAGGCCACCCTCGCCAGCCTGGAAGCGGAGGCCAGCCGCGCCGGCCTCGACGCCCAGATCGCCCGCTCGCAGGCACGCAAGGCGCTGGAGCAGGCCGAGATCGACCGCACCGCGGCGGTACGCGACCTGGAGCGCAACCAGCGCGCCTTCGATGGCGGCGCGGTCGCCCAGGTCGATGTCGCACGCGCCCAGGATCAGCTCAAGAAGGCCGAACTCGGCCTGGCCCAGGCCCGCCGCGAACTCCAGTTGCAGGGCCAGGGCGCCGGTCTGGACACCCGCAACAAGCGGCTGCTGGCCGATCGCCAGCGCGCGGTGGTCACCGAGATCCAGCGCCAGGTCGACGCCTTGACCCTGCGCGCGCCGTTCGACGGCCAGGTCGGGCAGGTCCAGATCGCGCAGCGCGCCAACGTCGCCGACGATGCGCCGATCCTGAGCGTGGTCGACCTGACCCGCTTCGAGGTCGAGATCCGGGTGCCGGAAAGTTTCGCCCGCGACCTGGCGATCGGCATGCCGGCGCAACTGGCCAGCGGCAGCGGCCAGCCGTTCCCCGGCGAGGTCTCGGCGGTGTCGCCGGAGGTGGTCGGCGGCGAAGTGGTCGCCCGCCTGCGCTTCAGCGACAAGCAGCCGCCGGGCCTGCGCCAGAACCAGCGCCTGTCCGCGCTCATCACCCTGGACACCCGCGAGAACGTGCTGCAGGTCGAACGCGGTTCCTTCGTCGACCAGGGCGGCGGCCGCAGCGCCTACGTGATGGATGGCAGCACCGCCGTCCGCCGCCCGATCCGCACCGGCGTCAGCAGCCTCGGCGCGGTCGAGATCCTCGAAGGCCTGCAGCCGGGCGACCGTGTCGTGGTCTCCGGTGCCGACCAGTTCGACGATGCCGACAGCGTCCGGGTCTCCGGCGCCCCCTGACTCTTTTCCTCCCCCACGCCCCCACGTCCCAGGAGAGCAACGCCATGAACACCCAGCGCGATCGCAACTTCGATGTCCACGCCGCGCCTGCTGGCGCCGCGTTCCCCTTCCAACTGCACTGGAATGCGGACCAGCTCACCGCCGCGGTGCCGCTGCGCCTGCACCGCTTGTTCGATGTCGACGTCCTCGGCGAAACCCGGCGGCAGCCGTCCGCCAACCAGCCCTGCCCGCCGCGCCGCCAGCACCGGGCCAGCTACCTGCCGGGCAACCCGATGCCGTCCCTGTTCCGGGTGCGTTGAGCGCGCCCCGCCAGTTCCAAACGCAAGCCCTGTCCTTCCCATCCGCCTTCCGGAGCCCGTCATGCTGCACATGCAAGCCGTCACCAAGGTCTACCGCACCGAACTCGTCGAAACCCACGCCCTGCGCTCGCTGGACCTGCACGTCAAGAACGGCGAGTTCGTCGCGGTGACCGGGCCGTCGGGCTCGGGCAAGACCACCTTCCTCAACATCGCGGGCTTGCTGGAGACCTTTACCGGCGGCACCTATCTGCTCGATGGCGAGGACGTCAGCGGCATGTCCGACGACGCCCGCAGCCGGCTGCGCAACCAGAAGATCGGCTTCATCTTCCAGAGCTTCAACCTGATTCCGGACCTGAACCTGTTCGACAACGCCGACGTGCCGCTGCGCTACCGCGGGATGCCGGCCGCCGAGCGCCGCGAGCGGATCGAGAAGGCGCTGTCCCAGGTCGGCCTGGGCTCGCGCATGAAGCACTACCCGGCCGAGCTGTCGGGCGGTCAGCAGCAGCGCGCGGCGATCGCGCGCGCACTGGCCGGCAGCCCGCGCCTCCTGCTGGCCGACGAACCGACCGGCAACCTCGACTCGCAGATGGCGCGCGGGGTGATGGAGCTGCTGGAGGAGATCAACGCCAACGGCACCACCATCGTGATGGTCACCCACGACCCCGAACTGGCCGCCCGCGCGCAGCGCAACGTCCACATCGTCGACGGCATGGCCACCGACGTCTCGGTCGAGCCGAGCCTGGTCCGGGTCGCCGAGGCCAGCCGCCACGAGACCAGCCCGGCCCAGTCCTGAGGTGACGACCATGTTCGGCTATTACTTCGACCTCGCCCTGCGCAGCTTCAAGCGCAACCGGGCGCTGACCGCGCTGATGGTGCTGGCGATCGCGCTGGGCATCGGCGCCAGCATGACCACCCTGACCGTGTTCCACGTGCTGTCCGGCGATCCGATCCCGAGCAAGAGCGACCGGCTGTTCTACGTGCAGATGGACGCCGAGTCGATCGGCGGCTTCCAGCCCGGCGAGGAACCGCAGGACCAGATGACCCGCTTCGACTCCGAACAGCTGCTGCGCGACGCGCGCGGCGAACGCCAGGCGATGATGAGCGGCATCAGCGTGGTGATCGAGCCCCCCTCTCCGGACCTGGCGCCGATGCAGCAGGACGGCCGCATGAGCACCGCCGACTTCTTCGCGATGTTCGAGGTGCCGTTCGAGTACGGCAATGGCTGGAGCAAGGCCGACGACGACGCGCGCGCGCGGGTCGCGGTGCTCGACCACGACCTCAACCAGAAGCTGTTCGGCGGCGGCAACAGCGTCGGCAAGAGCGTCCGCCTGGACGGCAGCGACTTCACCGTGGTCGGCGTGCTGGCGCCGTGGAACATGCAGCCGCGCTTCTACGACGTCACCCAGGGCCGGTTCAACGCCGACGAACAGCTCTACGTGCCGTTCTGGACCGCGATCGACCTCAAGTTCGGCACCAACGGCAACATGAATTGCTGGCAGGCGCCGGCCGCCCTCGAGGACCAGGAACGCGAACAGGACCCCGATGGCCAGCTTGGCGTCAACGCCAACTGCGCCTGGTTGCAGTACTGGGTCGAGATGGACCCGGCCAAGGCCGACGACTACCGCCAGTACCTGTCGAACTATTCCGACCTGCAGCGCGAGGGCGGCCGCTTCGAGCGCCCGACCAATGTGCGCCTGCGCAACGTGATGGAATGGCTGGACCACAACGGCATCGTGCCGGCCGACGTGCGCCTGCAGGTGTGGCTGGCGTTCGGCTTCCTCTCTGTGTGCCTGTTGAACACCGTCGGCCTGCTGCTGGCCAAGTTCCTGCGCCGCTCCAGCGAGATCGGCGTGCGCCGGGCGCTGGGCGCCTCGCGCGCCGCGATCTTCGCCCAGTGCCTGGTCGAGGCCGGCGTGGTCGGCCTGGTCGGCGGCGTGCTCGGCCTGGGCCTGGCCCTGCTCGGCTTGTGGGCGGTCCGCCAGCAACCGACCGACTACGCCCCGCTCGCCCACCTCGACCCGACGATGCTGGCGACCACCTTCGTACTGGCCATCGCCGCGAGCCTGGTCGCCGGCCTGCTGCCGGCCTGGCGCGCCTGCCAGGTCACCCCCGCCATCCAGCTCAAGAGCCAGTGAGGCCCCTCATGGACATCAAGCCCATCCTGACCACGTTGCGTCGCCACAAGACCGCGGCCGCGCTGATCGTGCTGGAAATCGCGCTGTCGTGCGCGATCATCTGCAACGCCGTGTTCCTGATCAATGAGCGCATCACCCGCATGGACCGCCCCAGCGGCCTGGCCGAGAACGAGCTGGTCGTGCTGCGCCACGCCGGCATCGGCCAGGACGACGACGCCCAGCTCAACGCCCGCCAGGACCTGGCCGCGCTGCGGCAGCTGCCCGGCGTCAAGGCGGCCACCCGCGTCAACCAGGTGCCCTTCAACAACAGCTCCTGGAACTCCGGCATCAATCTCACCCCGGACCAGAAGGACTCTTCGGCCAATGCCACCGTCTACCTCGCCGACGAGGGCTTCATCGACACCTTCGGTCTGAATCTGGTGCAGGGCCGCAACTTCAATGCCGACGAGTACGTCGATTACACGGACCTGCGTGACCCTGGCGAAGAGCGGGCCATCCCTGCGGTGCTCATCTCCCGAGCCCTGGCCGAGAAGCTGTTCCCCGGCCAGGATCCGATCGGCAAGCCGCTCTACTCCTGGGGCGATGAGCCGCACCGGGTGGTCGGCATCGTCGACCCGCTGATCCGTCCCAACAACCAGGGCGGCCCGGCCGGCGCCTACCTGTCGATGGTCCTGCCGATCCGCTACGCCAACGGCAATACCGTCATCCGCACCAGCCCCGAGCGTCGCGGCGAGGTCATGAAGGCGGCGATCGAGGAGATGGAGAAGCTCAACCCGCGCCGCGTGCTGACCACCGAGAAGACCTTCGAGGAGATCAAGGCCCGCTACTACCGGTCCGACAAGGCGATGGTCTGGCTGCTGATCTCGGTCTGCGTCGCCCTGCTGGTGGTGACCGCGTTCGGCATCGTCGGCCTGGCCAGCTTCTGGGTCCAGCAGCGGACCAAGCAGATCGGCGTGCGGCGCGCGCTCGGCGCGACCCGAGGCCAGGTGCTGCGCTACTTCCAGACCGAGAACTTCCTCCTGGCGAGCTTCGGTATCGCGATCGGCATGCTCGGCGCGTACGGCATCAACCAGTGGCTGATGTCGCACTACGAGCTGGCCCGGCTGCCGGCGATCTACCTGCCGGTGGGCGCGGCCACGCTGTGGCTGCTCGGACAGATCGCGGTCTACGGCCCGGCGCGGCGCGCGGCCTCGGTGCCGCCGGCCGTCGCCACCCGCAGCGTGTAATCCACGACGTCCCCATGCGACCAGGAGCACAGCGCATGCATCGCATTCCCGCAATCGTCCTGCTCGCGTCCTGCGCCTGCGCCGCCCAGGCGCAGGACGCGGGCGGCGAGGACCTCTACCGGAGCCTGAAGGCCCACGACGCCGAGTTCTTCGAACGCGGCTTCAACCGCTGCGATCTCGATTACCTGGCCGATGCCGTGCATCCGCAGCTGCGCTTCTATCACGACCAGGGCGGCTTCCAGGACTACGACGCCTTCCTCGACAACACCCGCCGGTACATCTGCGCCGATCCCGCGCACAAGCCGATCCGCAAGGTCGACCCCGACAGCCTGGCCGCGTTTCCGCTCTACGACGACGGCGTCCTCTACGCGGCGATCCACAGCGGCGTCCACCATTTCCACATGCGCGAACCGGGCAAGCCCGACACCCCGACCAGTTCGGCGCACTTCACCCACGTCTATGTCCGCGAGGACGGCCGCTGGCTGCTCAAGGAAGTTCTGAGCTACGATCACCAGGCTCCCGGCCACGCCTCCGGCAACTGAGTCGCTCGTCCCGCGCCACCTGGCCAGCCCGCCCGCGTCGATGGACGCAGGGCCCCGATGGACCCGCCTGCCCCATGCCCACCGTTCTCGTCATCGACGACAACCCCGCCGTCGCCACGGCGCTGGAAACGCTGTTCTCGCTGCACGACATCGAAGCCGTCTCGGCGGGCGACCCCGACGAGGGCCTGGCGATGCTGCAGTCGCACGCGATCGACCTGGTCGTGCAGGACATGAATTTCCACGCCGACACCACCTCCGGCGACGAGGGCGTGGCGCTGTTCCACGCGATCCGCGAACGCCATCCCGATCTGCCGGTGATCCTGCTGACCGCCTGGACCCACCTCGAGTCCGCGGTCGAGCTGGTGCGCGCCGGCGCCGCCGACTATCTGGGCAAGCCCTGGGACGACCAGAAGCTGCTGGCGACGGTCAACAACCTGCTGGAGCTGTCGGAGACGCGGCGCGAGCTGGCCCGCCACCGACGCAGCGAGAAGCGCCGGCGCGACGCGCTGGCCGAATACGACCTGCGCGGCATCGTCTATGCGGACGCGGCCAGCGAACGCGCGATTTCCCTGGCCTGCCAGGTCGCGCGCTCCGACCTGCCGATCCTGATCACCGGTCCGAACGGCGCCGGCAAGGAAAAGTACGCGCAGATCGTCCACGCCAACTCCCTGGTCAAGGACGGCCCGTTCGTCGCCCTCAATTGCGGCGCGATTCCCGGCGAACTGATCGAGGCCGAGCTGTTCGGCGCCGATGCCGGTGCCTACACCGGTGCCAGCCGGGCGCGCGAAGGCAAGTTCGAGGCCGCCGACGGCGGCACCCTGTTCCTGGACGAGATCGGCACCCTGCCCCCCGCCGGACAGGTCAAGCTGCTGCGGGTGCTGGAAACCGGGCGCTTCGAGCGCCTGGGCAGCAACCGCGAGCGCAGCGTCAAGGTCCGCGTGGTCAGCGCGACCAATGCCGACCTGGCGGCGATGATCCGCGACGGCCAGTTCCGCGAGGACCTGTACTACCGCCTCAACGCGATCGAGGTGAAGGTGCCGGCGCTGGCCGAGCGCGGCGACGACATCCTGCCGCTGGCCCGGCACTTCCTTCCCGACGGCCGCTCGCTGTCGGCCGACGCCGAGCGCGCGCTGCTCGCGCACGCCTGGCCGGGCAACGTCCGCGAGCTGCGCAACACGCTCCAGCGTGGCGCCCTGCTCGCCCGCGGCGAGACCGTGGCCGCCGCCGACCTGGGCCTGCCGCCGCCCCCGGCCGCGGCCTCGTCGAACAGCGGCGCCTCCGGCGACGAACCCGATCGCGCCGCGATCGAGGCGGCGCTGGAACGCAACGACGGCGTGATGGCACAGACCGCCAGCGACCTGGGGCTGTCGCGGCAGGCGTTGTATCGCCGGCTCGAGCGCCTGGGCATCAAGCGGGACTGAGCATGTTCGACTGGCGCCGTCTGCCGCTGAGCCTGATCTACACCGGCATCGCCGTGGCCTACATGTTGTCGACGGCCTTGCTGACGGCGGGCCTGTCGCGGCTGCTGCCGCACACCTGGATGGCGGTGGCGCTGGCCACCGTGCTGCCGGTGCCATTGCTGATCTATCACGTGCGCCGCGCATTCGCGCCGATGCGCTCGCTGTTCCGCGCGCTCAGCGGCACCGTGGCCAGCTACCGCGACGGCGACTACAGCTTCGGGCTGAACTGGAAGGGCAAGGGCGAACTGGGCGAGCTGGTCGAAACCCACAACCGTCTCGGCGCCGCCCTGCGCGAGCAACGCAACGCGCTGGTCCAGCGCGAACTGTTGCTCGACACCATGGTCCAGAACACACCGGTCGCGATGCTGTTGGTCGATCCCAGCGGACGCGTCGTCCACGGCAATCTGGCCGCCCGCAAGATGCTTGGCGATGGCCGCCGGCTCGAAGGCCACGCCTTCGACACGATCGTCGACAGCGCGCCCGAGGCGCTGCGAGAGGCGCTGGCCCGCGGCGGCGACGGCATGTTCACCGTCGGCGACGAGGACAATGAGGACATCTACCATCTGTCGCGGCGCCACTTCCGTCTCAACGGACGCCGCCACGAACTGGTGATGCTGCGGCTGCTGACCGCGGAACTGCGCCGACAGGAGGTGCAGACCTGGAAGAAGGTGATCCGGGTGATCAGCCACGAGCTCAACAACTCGCTGGCGCCGATCGCGTCGCTGGCGCACTCCGGCGCCGAGCTGCTGCGGCGCGGCCAGACCGAACGGGTACCGCAGGCGCTGGCGACGATCGAGGAGCGCGCACGCCACCTGGAAGGGTTCATCCGCGACTACGCGCGCTTCGCCAAGCTGCCGGCACCGCGCCTGCAGCCGATCGAGTGGCGGCGCTTCGTTGCCCAGTTGCAGGCCCAGGTGCCGTTCCAGGCCGAGGGTGTGCCGGACGAAGGCGGAATCAGCGTCGATGCCGCCCAGCTCGAACAGTGCCTGCTCAACCTGCTCAAGAACGCGCACGAATCCGGCTCCGCGCCGGAGGACGTGAGGCTGTCCCTGCGGCGCCTGCCCGACGCCTGGCGCGTCGACGTGCTCGATCGCGGCAGCGGCATGAACGAGGCGGTGCTGGCCAACGCGCTGCTGCCGTTCTATTCGACCAAGCGCAACGGCACCGGCCTCGGCCTGGCCCTGGCGCGCGAGATCGCCGAGGCCCATGGCGGCCGCATCGCCCTGCTCAACCGCGAGGACGGTGGGCTGTGCGTATCGCTGTATTTTTCCAGCACGCACGATGCGCGCGGCTGAGCATCTCCGCCGGGCCTCCCGTATCGGGGCGGTTACGGCGAGCGCACCTCGATGATCCTCGCCTGTCCGGGTGCGCCGCAGGCATCGTCCGGCCCGAACGCCCGGGTCGCCGCCAGCGCCCCGTGGTAGCCGTCCTGGACGCGGTTGTCGCGGAAGACATTGGAAACCGAAGGGCACTCGTGGCGGAACAGACCGCAGTTGCGGGTGCAGAACCAGTCCGAATAGGCGGCGTACTTGCCGGCGCGCACAAAGCTGTTGCCAATGATCCGGTTGCCGTTCGAGGCATCGCGGGTGCGGATCGCATCGCCACTGACATCGATGAAGGCGTTGTTCTCGATCCGGTTCCACCGCGAGTGGTGCGCGGCGTAGATCGCGTGCACGTAGCCGGACCGGGCCTCGACGTTCTCGATCTTCTCGAACACGTTGCCGACGATCAGGTTCGATCGCGAGTTGACCAGCCGTACCGCGGCATACGAGTAGCGCCCGCCCGTGGGAGGGTATTTGTTGCCGATCCGCAGGAAGTGCATGCCGTCGAGCTCGTTGTCCGCATTCCACCGCCCGGGGTCGTCGCGGTCTCCGACGAGGTCGATCCCCAACCAGTAGCGGGTCACCGTCAGACCGCGGAAGCGCAGTTTGGATGCGCCGGAGCCGCTTCTGAGCTGGAACCAGGTGCCATCGCCGCGCCCGTCGAACACCGCGCGCCCGGATGCGTCCGGCATCGGCATGAAGCTGATCCGACAGCCGTTGAGATAGGTCCAGCGGACCTGCTGGTCGAGATAGAGGCCGGGCGCGATCAGTATCTCGACCTCTTCCTTCGGCGAGTAGCGGTGCAGCAGGCGGTCGGCACGGGACAGCGTCCGGATCGCGGTCGCCGCGCGCCTGCCGTCGCGGGCATCGTCGCCGTCGGCCGACAGGTACAGACGGAATGCCGCCTGCACGCTGCCCGGCAGCGCGCACAGCAGCAACGTCCCCAGGACCATCGCGCTCATGGCCAAGCGTCGATGTGCCCCGGTCGTCCCGCCTTGCGATGGGGGGGCGTGCGAGATCGGCGCGCCATCGTGCCCGCCCCACACCGCGGACCCGCCCGGCGGCAACGCGGGGAAGGCGGAGTCGCGCGGCGGAGACGGCCGCGCCAGTGCGGTCATTCCTGGTCCTGGCGTGCCCGCCTCACCGGCCGCTGCCAGCCCTCGACGACACTCTGCCGGGCCCGCGCAACGGTCAACTGACCCTCCGGCGCCGGCCGGGTAATCACCGAGCCGGCGGCGATGGTGGCCCGGGCGCCGATCGTGACCGGCGCGACCAGCGAACTGTTGGAGCCGATGAAGGCGCCATCGCCGATCACCGTCTTCGACTTGTTCACCCCGTCGTAGTTGCAGGTGATGGTGCCGGCGCCGACGTTGACTCCGGCGCCGATGTCGGCATCGCCGAGGTAGCTGAGATGATTGGCCTTGCTGCCGACGCCCAGGCGTGCGTTCTTGGTCTCGACGAAGTTGCCGATACGCGCGCCGTCGGCCAGCACGGTGCCCGGACGCAGGCGCGCATACGGCCCGATCGCCGCCGCGCCCTCGACCACCGCTCCCTCCAGGTCGCAGTGCGCGTGGACCTGGGTGCCCGGTCCGAGGCGCACGTCCTTGAGCCGGCAGAACGGACCGATCCGGACGCCGTCGGCCAGCTCGACCCGGCCCTCGAACACCACGTCGACATCGATCTCGACGTCGCGCCCGACGCTGACCTCGCCGCGGATGTCGCAGCGCACCGGATCGGCCAGGCGCGCGCCGGCGACGCACAGCGCACGCGCCGCGCGCAACTGGAACGCGCGCTCGAGCTGGGCCAGCTGCCAGGGATCGTTGGCGCCCTCGACCTCGACCGGGGTCGCGACATGCACCATCTCGGCGGCGTTGAACTCCGCCGCCGCGGAGGTGAACACGTCGGTCAGGTAGTACTCGCCCTGGACGTTGTCGTTGTCCAGGCGGTCGAGCCAGCGCCGCAGCGGCTCGCCGTCGGCGACCAGGATGCCGGTGTTGACGGTGCGGATCTCGCGCTGCTCGTCGTCGGCGTCCTTGTGCTCGACGATGCGGGCGACGTTGCCCTCGGCATTGCGGACGATGCGGCCGTAGCCTGTCGGATCGTCGAGATCGGCGACCAGCACCGCGACCCGCCCCGGCGCGTCCAGCAGCCGCCGCAGGGTGTCGGCGGCGATCAGCGGCACGTCGCCGTACAGCACCAGCACCCGCGCGTCCTGCGGCACGTCCGGCATCGCCTGCTGCACCGCGTGACCGGTGCCCAGGCGCTCGCTCTGCTCGCTCCACGACAGCTCGCCATCGTCGGCGAAGGCCGCGCGCACCTGTTCGCCGCCATGGCCGTAGACGACGTGGATGCCGGCCGGCGCCAGCGCGCGCGCGGTATCGATCACGTGCCCCAGCATCGGCCTTCCGGCGATCTTCTGCAGCACCTTCGGCACCGCGGACTTCATGCGCTTGCCCTCGCCGGCGGCGAGGATGACGACGTGCAGGGGTGCGCTCATGCGGGCTCCGGCGTTTTCGCAACTCGATATCGGACCCTGCATTCTAGCGATCGTCGCCCTGCTATGCTCCCGCGATGCCGGTCTTCATCCCGTCCGCCCGACACCGTCCGGTAGCGCTGCCGCGCCGGTCCGATGGACCCTGCGCCCGGCAAACCCGCGCCTGGCGGATCCGATCCGCGCCATGACCCTCTTCAGGCAGTCGCGGCACTACCTGATCATCGGCGGCATCCAGTGGCTGGTCGACTGGGCGGTGATGGTCATGCTCAGCCATGCCGGCGTCCCCATGGTCGCCGCCAACATCGGCGGACGCGTCAGCGGCGCGCTGCTGGGATTCTGGTTGAACGGCCGGATCACCTTCGCCGGCGACGATACCCGGGTCGGCGGTCGCCAGCTCGGCCGGTTCATCGCCATGTGGCTGTGCACGACCGCGGTCAGCACCGCCGCGATGACCACGATCGACGCCCAACTGGGGCTCAAATGGGCCTGGATTGCCAAGCTGCCGGTCGAGGCCCTGCTCGCAATGGTCGGATTCGTGGTCTCGCGCCACTGGGTCTATCGCCGCTAGCGCCGCGTCGCCCTCCCATTGTCGGACGCTCGGGCACAAAAAACGCCGGCACGGGGCCGGCGTCTTTCGCTCGGACAGGCGGCTGACGCCGCCCGCCGTCAGTGCTTCATGTTGCGGCGCAGACGCTCCAGCGCCTGCAGCTGCGCCATCGCCTCGGCGAGCTTGGCCTGGGCCTCGGCGATCTCCATCTGCTCGCCGCGATGGGCGAGGATGCGCTCGGCCTCTTCCTTCGCCGAACGCACCGCGGCCTCGTCGATGTCCTCGGCGCGGATCGCGGTGTCGGCCAGCACGGTCACCACCTGCGGCTGCACCTCCAGCAGACCGCCGGAAATCGCGAAGTCGAGCTTCTCGCCGCCTGGCAGGGTCACCACGACCTTGCCGGGCTTGAGCCGGGTGATCAGCGGCGCGTGCTTGGGTGCGATGCCCAGCTCGCCCATCTCGCCGGTGGCGACGACCAGCTCGGCCTCACCGTGGAAGATCTCGCTCTCGGCGCTGACGATGTCGCAACGGATCGTGGTACTCATAACTCGCTTCTCTTCCGATTCCCCCTCTCTCGCAGACGAGAGAGGGCAGGAGTGAGGGTGCGGGCAGCGATGCCTTCACCCTGGTTCTCTCCCGCGGACGGGAGAGAAAACCGGTCAGGCCTTCTCGATCATCTTGTTGCCCTTCTCGACCGCGTCCTCGATGGTACCGACCATGTAGAACGCCTGCTCCGGCAGGTGGTCGTACTCGCCATCGACGATGCCCTTGAAGCCGCGGATGGTGTCCTTCAGCGACACGTACTTGCCCGGCGAGCCGGTGAACACCTCGGCGACGTGGAACGGCTGGCTGAAGAAGCGCTCGATCTTGCGTGCGCGCGACACGGCCTGCTTGTCCTCTTCCGACAGCTCGTCCATGCCCAGGATCGCGATGATGTCCTTCAGTTCCTTGTACTTCTGCAGGGTCTGCTGGACGCGCTGGGCGGTGTCGTAATGCTCGTGACCGATGACGTTGGGGTCCATCTGGCGGCTGGTCGAATCCAGCGGATCCACCGCCGGATAGATGCCCAGCGAGGCGATCGAACGCGACAGGGTCACGGTCGAATCCAGGTGGGCGAAGGTGGTCGCCGGCGACGGATCGGTCAGATCGTCCGCGGGCACGTACACGGCCTGGATCGAGGTGATCGAACCGGTCTTGGTCGAGGTGATGCGCTCCTGCAGGACGCCCATTTCCTCGGCCAGGGTCGGCTGGTAGCCCACCGCCGACGGCATGCGGCCCAGCAGCGCCGACACTTCGGTACCGGCCAGGGTGTAGCGGTAGATGTTGTCGACGAACAGCAGCACGTCCTTGCCCTTGCCGCTGGCGTCCTTCTCGTCGCGGAAGTACTCGGCCATGGTCAGGCCGGTCAGCGCCACGCGCAGGCGGTTGCCCGGCGGCTCGTTCATCTGGCCGTAGACCATCGCCACCTTGGACTCCTTCGGATTGTCCTGGTTGACGACGCCCGACTCGATCATCTCGTGGTAGAAGTCGTTGCCCTCGCGGGTACGCTCGCCCACGCCGGCGAACACGGACAGGCCCGAGTGCGCCTTGGCGATGTTGTTGATCAGCTCCATCATGTTGACGGTCTTGCCGACGCCGGCGCCGCCGAACAGGCCGACCTTGCCGCCCTTCGCGAACGGGCACATCAGGTCGATGACCTTGATGCCGGTTTCCAGCAGCTCGGTGGCCGAAGCCTGCTCGTCGAAGCTCGGGGCGCTGCGGTGGATTTCCCAGGCATCGCTGGCCTCGACCGGACCGGCCTCGTCGATCGGGTTGCCGAGCACGTCCATGATGCGGCCCAGGGTGCCGGCGCCGACCGGGACCGAGATCGCGCGACCGGTGTTGGTGGCGACCAGGTTGCGCTTCAGGCCGTCGGTCGAACCGAGGGCGATCGTGCGGACAACGCCGTCACCGAGCTGCTGCTGGACTTCCAGCGTGATGGCGGTGTTCTCGACCTTCAGCGCGTCGTACACCTTCGGTACTTCGGCGCGCGGGAACTCGACGTCGACGACGGCACCGATGATCTGAACGATCTTGCCCTGGCTCATGGTTGTTTCCTCTGAACTCTCAAATCTTGTTGTAAGAGCGGCGTCAGCCGCGACCGCTTGGTGGTTTGCAGGCCGCGGCACACGCCGCTCCCACATGGGGTTTCGTCAAACAGCGGCGGCGCCACCGACGATCTCGGAGATTTCCTGGGTGATCGCCGCCTGGCGGGCCTTGTTGTAGACCAGCTGCAGGGTGTCGATCAGCTTGCTGGCGTTGTCCGAAGCCGCCTTCATCGCGACCATGCGCGCGGCGTGCTCGGAAGCCACGTTCTCCAGCACCGCCTGGTACACCAGCGACTCGACGTAGCGGGTCAGCACCATGTCCAGCACATCCTGCGGGCCGGGCTCGTAGATGTAGTCCCAGTCGTGCTTGGCGACCTGCTCTTCCGACTTCGGCAGCGGCAGCAGCTGGTCGAAGGTCGCCCGCTGGGTCATGGTGTTGACGAAGTCGTTGTAGCAGACGAACACGCGATCGAGGTTGCCGTCGCTGTAGCCATCCAGCATCACCTTGACCACGCCGACGATCTGCTCGAGCTTGGGGGTGTCGCCCAGATGGGTCACCGAGCCGACCATGTTGACCTTGAGGCGGCGGAAGTAGACCGAAGCCTTCTGGCCGATCGTCACCACGTCGATCTCGACGCCCTTCTCCTGCCAGCCGCGGAACTCGGCCAGCAGCTTGCGGAACATGTTGTTGTTCAGGCCGCCGGCCAGGCCGCGATCGGAGGAGACGATGATGTAGCCGACCCGCTTGATCTGCTCGCGCTCCTGCAGGAACGGATGCTGATAATCGGTATTGGCCTGCGCCAGATGACCGATCACCTGCTTCATCACCCGCGCGTACGGCCGCGAGGCGCGCATCCGGTCTTGCGCCTTCCGGATCTTGGAAGCCGAGACCATCTCGAGCGCGCGCGTCACCTTGCGGGTGTTCTGCACGCTCTTGATCTTGGATTTGATTTCGCGTCCGCCTGCCATGTATCGCTCGCTGTTGTCGCTGCTGGGGCCGGGCCCGCGCCGCGGGCCGTCCGTTGTGTCCTGCGCCTGTTACCAGGTACCGGTCGACTTGAACTCTTCGATGCCCTTCTTGAAGGCGCCCTCGATGTCGTCGTTCCAGCCGCCGGTCGAGTTGACCTGATCGACCAGCTCGCCCTTGGTGTTGACGAAGTGGGCGTGCAGACCGTCCTCGAAGGCGCCGATCTTGTTGACCGGAACGTCGTCCAGGTAGCCCTCGTTGACGGCGTAGATCGACAGCGCCTGCATCGCGATGGACATCGGCGCGTACTGGCGCTGCTTCATCAGCTCGGTGACGCGCTGGCCGCGCTCGAGCTGCTTGCGGGTGGCTTCGTCCAGGTCCGAGGCGAACTGCGCGAACGCGGCCAGCTCACGGTACTGGGCGAGCGAGATGCGGATGCCGCCCGACAGCTTCTTGATGATCTTGGTCTGGGCCGCGCCACCGACGCGCGACACCGAGATGCCGGCGTTCACGGCCGGGCGGATGCCGGCGTTGAACAGGTCGGTCTCCAGGAAGATCTGGCCGTCGGTGATCGAGATCACGTTGGTCGGCACGAACGCGGAGACGTCGCCGGCCTGGGTCTCGATGATCGGCAGCGCGGTCAGCGAACCGGTCTGGCCCTTGACCTCGCCGTTGGTGAACTTCTCGACGTAGTCGGCGGAGACGCGGGCGGCGCGCTCGAGCAGGCGGCTGTGCAGGTAGAACACGTCGCCCGGGTAGGCCTCGCGGCCCGGCGGACGCTTCAGCAGCAGCGAGATCTGGCGGTAGGCGACGGCCTGCTTGGACAGATCGTCGTACACGATCAGCGCGTCTTCGCCGCGGTCCATGAAGAACTCGCCCATGGTGCAGCCGGAGTAGGCGGAGATGTACTGCATCGCGGCCGACTCGGAAGCGGTCGCGGCGACCACGATGGTGTGCGCCAGCGCGCCGTTCTCTTCCAGCTTGCGCACCACGTTCGCGACCGAGCTGGCCTTCTGGCCGATCGCGACGTAGATGCACTTGATGCCGGTGTCCTTCTGATTGATGATCGCGTCGATCGCCAGCGCGGTCTTGCCGGTCTGGCGGTCGCCGATGACCAGCTCGCGCTGGCCGCGGCCGATCGGGATCATCGAGTCGACCGACTTGTAACCGGTCTGGACCGGCTGGTCGACCGACTTGCGCCAGATCACGCCCGGCGCGACGCGCTCCACCGGCGCGGTCTGCGCGGCGTTGATCGGACCCTTGCCGTCGATCGGCTCGCCCAGCGCGTTGACCACGCGGCCGAGCAGTTCGCGGCCGACCGGCACCTCGAGGATGCGGCCGGTGGTCTTGGCGACGTCGCCCTCGCGCAGGTGCTCGTAGTCACCCAGGACCACCGCGCCGACGGAGTCGCGCTCCAGGTTCAGCGCCAGCGCGTAGGTGTTGCCTGGCAGTTCGATCATTTCGCCCTGCATCACGTCGGCCAGACCGTAGATGCGCACGATGCCGTCGGACACCGAGGTAACGGTGCCTTCGTTGCGCGCCTCGGCGGTCAGCTTGACCTGGTCGATGCGGGTCTTGATCAGTTCGCTGATTTCGGACGGGTTGAGCTGGGTGGTTGCCATGGGTGGTTCCCTTGATCCGGCCAAAACCGGAGTGAATGCGTGTACGTGAATTCGGTTACTGGGCGAGCTGCGTCTGCAGGCGCGCGAGCTTGCCGCGGAGCGAGCCGTCGATGACCACGTCGCCGGCGTCGATCACCGCGCCGCCGATCAGGGTCGGGTCGACCGCGGTGCTGACCTCGACCTCGCGGCCGAAACGGCGCTTGAGCGCGGCCTTGATCGACTCCAGCTCGGACACCGGCAATTCGCTGGCGGAGGTCACCCTGGCGTTGACCACGCGGTCGGCCTCGGCGCGCAGGTCCTCGTAGAGACCGGCGACTTCCGGAAGCAGGGCGGCGCGGTGGTTGCTCACCAGCAGACCGAGGAAGCGCTTGAAGGTGTCGTCCGCGCCGTCCGGAGCCAGCAGGGCGACGGCATCGGCCTCGCCCAGCTGGGGGTGGCCCAGCAGCGCATGCGCCTGCGGGTCCGCGGCGACGCGGGCGGCGAACGCCAGCGCCAGCGACCAGTCGGCGGCACGGCCGGCCTCGCGGGCCAGCTGGAACGCCGCGCGGGCGTAGGGTCGGGCGAGAGTCAGGGCCTGGGTCATCGCTCAGCCTTCCCTGCTCAGATCTCGGCCGCGAGTTCGTCGAGCAGCGCCTTGTGGGCGGCGGCGTCGATCTCGCGACGGATCAGCTTCTCGGCACCGCTGACGGCCAGCGCGGACACCTGCTTGCGCAGGTCCTCGCGGGCACGGTTGGCGGCCGCGGCGATCTCGTCCTCGGCCAGCGCCTTCTGGCGGGCGGCTTCGGTGATTGCCTCGTTCTTGGCCTGATCGACGATCTGATTGGCGCGCTGATGCGCCTGCTCGATGATCTCGTTGGCCTTGGTACGGGCCGCACGCAGCTCCGCGTCGATCTTTTCCTGGGCCTGGGCCAGGTGCTTCTGGCTCAGATCGGCGGCGGCCAGGCCCTCGGCGATCTTCTTCTGGCGCTCCTCGATGGCGTTGAGCAGCGGCGGCCAGATCTTGGTCGCGATGATCCAGATCAAGCCGGCAAATGCCAGCGCCTGGGCGAATAGGGTCAGGTTGATGCTCATACGTAAGGCTCTGCCAGATGGAATGGGGCGAACGGCACCGACGGCGCCGACCCTTCATCTCCGCACCGGGTACCCGCGCAGGGCACCCGGTGCGACACGCTCAACCGGTGCTTAGCCGGCGACCTTCGCGGCTTCGGCCAGCAGCGCGGAGGCCAGCGGGTTGGCGAAGGCCAGCAGCAGGCCGACGGCGACGCTGATGATGAACGCGGCGTCGATCAGGCCGGCGGTGATGAACATGCGGACCTGCAGGACCGGGATCAGCTCCGGCTGACGCGCGGCGGACTCGAGGAACTTGCCGGCCATGATCGCCAGACCGAGACCCGCACCCAGCGCAGCCAGACCGATCATGATGCCGACGGCCAGCACGGTGGAAGCCTGGACTTGAGCGAGGTGGGCAAGAATTTCCATGGTTTTCTCCGAACGGGTTTTGTTGTGTTGCTTAAGGGTGGAAGGGTGAAACTGGAGTTTGTTGCGGTCTGGCCGGCGGTCAGTGCGCGTCTTCCGACAGGCTCAGGTACACGATGGACAGCATCATGAAGATGAATGCCTGCAGCGGGATCACCAGCAGGTGGAACAGCATCCAGCCCAGGCCGAACGCGCCGCCTGCGAGGGCACCGAGGATGCCGGCGCCGCCGAGCACCCAGATCAGCAGGAACACGATCTCGCCGCCGAACATGTTGCCGAACAGTCGCATCGCCAGCGAGATCGGCTTGCTCAGCCACTCGACGATGTTCAGGATCAGGTTGAACGGCATCATCCACTTGCCGAACGGAGCGGTCAGGAATTCCTTGGTAAAGCCGCCGAAGCCCTTGGCGCGGATGGCGAAGAACAGCATCAGGAAGAACACGCTGATCGACATGCCGAGGGTCGCGTTGACGTCGGCGGTCGGGACCGGCTTCCAGTAATGCACGCCGAGCAGCTCGAGCGGCTTGGCGATGAAGTCTGCCGGGATCATCTTCAGCAGGTTCATCATCAGGATCCAGAAGAACAGGGTGATCGCGATCGGCGTCACCAGCTTGCTCGGACCGTGGTAGGTGTCGCGCGCCTGCTTGTCGACGAACTCCAGGCAGATCTCGACGAAGGCCTGCCACTTGCCCGGCACGCCCGAGGTGGCCTTGCGGGTCGCGGCCCAGAATGCGACAACGATCAACAGGCCCATCAGCACCGCGGTGATGAGCGTATCCAGGTGGAGGGTCCAGAAGCCGCCCTCGCCAACCGACGTGGTCAGGTTGTGCAAGTGGTGGTTGATATACCCGGTGGGAGTCAGTTCTGCCTCGCCCGCCATTTATCCTGAATCCTGGATTGAAGTGAAATGAATTTGGAGCTGCCGGCCGGGTCAGCGCCGGCTCATCGCCAGCATCTGTGCGACCAGGCTGACAATCACGCCCAGCAGCATCGGAACCGGCGGCAGGCGCCACAACAGCAGCCCCAACGCCAGCACCACGACCACCAACACCCATTTGATGACCGCACCGGCGAACCAGCGGATCATCACCCCCGCCGCGGCCTGGACGCCGCCGCCGACCATGAGTCGTGCCGCGACCGCCCCGCCAGCCAGCATGGACGCGCCTCCAACCAGCGCCGAGAGGGCGTGCGGAACCCCCTGCAGCAGGAACATCAGAGCCAACAGCGCCGTTGTTCCGGCCTGCCAGGCAGCGCTGCGGCGCGCCAGGCGATGGCCTGCTTGCAAGGGATCGTACACGCGGGACTCGGTTGTATTTGGAGAAAAACGCCCGGGTGAGCCCCGAGAGTATAGATTGAGGACCGCCCTCCAGCAACCGCCACAAGTGCGCACCGGCCACCGGCCGGGATAGCCCCCGGCTATCGGCCCGAACGCGGTTTTCGATTGGACATCCGGCCCGCGCTTTGTGATGATTGAGAATCATTCTCATTAAAGGCCGCCGTCATGGGCAAGACCCTCAGCTTCGCCGCAGTGCATTTCAGCGTCGCCTTCAGCGTCGGCTATCTGATGACCGGCAGCGTGCTGGTGGGCGGCGCCCTGGCCCTGGTCGAGCCGGCCTTGAACACCGTCGCCTTCCACCTGCACGAGAAGGTCTGGAAGCGGCTCGAGGCCCGCCGCGGCCCGCCCTCGACCGGAATGCTGGCCGGCTGACCATCGCCGCCGCGCGAACCGGCACGTGCGGCGCAGCGCCGGGAACCAAAGCGCGTCGGCGCGGTCATACCCTGCGAGCGCCCCGCCACTACTTCCTCGTCAAAGGCCTGAACCGCGGTGGCCTCAAAGCAGAAGCCCCGGCATGCCGGGGCTTCTGTCTGTCCGGCGCCCGCATGCGTTGCGCAGCGCGACGGCCTCCCCATGAACGCCTCATCGCGGCTTACGCCGCTCCGACAGAATCGCGCGCTGCGGAACCACTCCGGCTACTTGCGCTTGGGGATGTACAGGTCGGTGATCGTGCCCTCGTAGACCTCGGCGGCCATCGCCACGGTCTCACCCAGGGTCGGATGCGGATGCACGGTGTGGCCGATGTCGGCCGCCTCGCAGCCCATCTCGATCGCCAGCGCCAGCTCGGAGATCAGGTCGCCGGCATGCACGCCGGCGATGCCGGCGCCGATGATCCGATGGGTCGCCTCGTCGAAGACCAGCTTGGTGAAACCCTCGCCGCGGCCGATCCCCACCGCGCGCGCCGAGGCCACCCACGGGAACTTGCCAACGCCGATCTTCAACCCCTTGGCCTTGGCCTCGGTTTCGGTGACGCCGACCCAGGCGATTTCCGGATCGGTATAGGCCACCGACGGGATCACCCGCGCGACCCACTCCTTCTTCTCGCCAGCGGCGACCTCGGCGGCGAGCTTGCCCTCGTGGGTCGCCTTGTGCGCGAGCATCGGCTGCCCGACCAGATCGCCGATCGCGAAGATGTGCGGCACATTGGTGCGCATCTGCCGATCGACCGGAATGAAGCCGCGCTCGGTGACCTGCACGCCGGCCTTGTCGGCGTCGATCCTGCCGCCGTTGGGCGCGCGGCCGACCGCGACCAGCACGCGGTCCCAGGTGCCGGATTCCAGCGCCGGCTTCTGGCCCGCGTCGGCGCTCTCGAAGTGCACGGTGATGCCCTTCTTCGCCGCCTCGACCCGGGCCGCCTTGGTCTTCAGGTGCACGCTCACGCCCTGCTTCTTCAGGCGGTCGGCGAGCGGCTTGACCAGGTCCTTGTCGGCGCCCGGCATCAGCTGGTCCATGAATTCGACCACGGTGACCTCGCTGCCCAGCGCGCGATAGACGGTCGCCATCTCCAGGCCGATGATGCCGCCACCGACGACCAGCAGACGCTTGGGCACCTCGGCCAGCTCCAGCGCATCGGTCGAATCCATCACCCGCGGATCGTCCCACGGGAAGTTCGGCAGCTTCACCGCCTGCGAGCCGGCGGCGATGATGCACTGCTCGAAGCGCAGCACCCGGGTGTTGCCGTCGGCGTCGGCGATCTCCATCTCGTTCGGCGACAGGAACCGGCCCACGCCCTGCACGGTGCGTACCTTGCGCTGCTTCGCCATCCCGGCCAGGCCCTTGGTGAACTGGCCGACCACCTTGTCCTGCTTGAAGCCGCGCAGGGTGTCGAGGTCGATCTTCGGTTTGCCGAAGTCGATGCCGATCGTCGACGAGTGCGAGGCCTCGTCGATCAGCGCGGCGGCATGCAGCAGCGCCTTGGACGGAATGCAGCCGACGTTGAGGCAGACGCCGCCCAGGGTCGGGTAGCGTTCGACCAGCACGGTATCCAGGCCCAGATCGGCGGCGCGGAAGGCGGCGGTGTAGCCGCCGGGGCCGGAGCCGAGCACGACGATCCGGCATTCGATGTCGGCCTTGCGTCCGCTGGCCGCGGCCGCGCTCGGGGCCGGGGCGGCCGCAGCAGCCGGCGCCGCCTCGGCGGGCGCGGCCTTTTCGGCGCCCGCGTCCGGGCCGGCATCGCCGCCACCCTCGCCTTCGGCCTCGAGGATCGCGATCACCTTGCCCTCCGATACGGCGTCGCCGATCTTGACCTTGAGCGCCTTGACCACGCCGGCGGCGGGCGACGGCACCTCCATCGTCGCCTTGTCCGACTCCAGCGTGACCAGCCCCTGGTCGGCGGCAACGCTGTCGCCGACGGCGACCAGCAATTCGATCACCGGGACGTCGTCGTAGTCGCCGATATCGGGAACCTTTACTTCGATCTGTGTTGCCATTGCGGGGGGCTCTCCTGTCAGGCGCGCGCTCTAGCGGTCGCGCGCGTCGGTGTCCGGTGTCTGTTCGTGATCGGCGGACGCGGGCGCATCGACGCCGCCCTGCTGTACGTCCAGCGTCGCATCGTTGGATGACAGCGCCTCGCGCTCCTCGCGCGCAAGCGCCGGCGCGGCGTCCTCGGTGTCGTCGCCGGGCGCCGCCGCGCCGCGGGCGAACGCCGCCAGCGCGGCCTCGCCGTGGCGTCCGAACGCGCTGCGGATATGCAGGTCGCGCTGCGGGAACGGGATCTCGATGCCGTGTTCCTTGAGCGAGGTATCCAGCTCCCACAGGTAGGCGGCCCTGATCGCGGCATTGCGACGCGCGGCCTCCTCGGTCAGCCAGACCGCGAGGATGAACTCGACCGCGCTGTCGCCGAAGTTGTCCAGCCAGACCTGCGGCCCCTCGGGGCCCTCCATCGCCAGGGTGAACGGCACCCGTGCGGCGGCTTCCAGCGCGGCCTTCTTCACCAGCTCCTTGTCGGTGCCGTAGGCGACGCCGAACGGCACCCGGATGCGGCGGTTCGCCGAACGGTGGGTCCAGTTGACGACGCGGCCGCTGACGAACTCCGAGTTCGGCACCAGGATGTCGATGTTGTCGTTGGTGGTGATCAGGGTCGCGCGGATGTTGATCGCCTTGACCATGCCGCGCGTGCCGGCCTCCAGCTCGACGAAATCGCCGACCTTCAGCGACTTGTCGAACAACAGGATCAGGCCGGAGACGAAGTTGTTGAAGATCGCCTGCAGGCCGAAGCCCAGGCCGACGCCGAGACCGCCGGCCAGCACAGCGAACTTGGTGACCGACATCCCCAGCACTTCCAGCGCCAGCAGCAGGCCGGCCGCCAGCAGCAGGTAGTGCACGACCCGGTTCAGCGTGTACAGCGAGGCCTGGTTGACGCTGGGCGTGCGCTTGCCATAGCGGCCCAGCGCGCGCTGGACCAGCGCCGAAACCAGCAGCGTGCCGACCATCACCAGCACGGCGGCGAGCAGGCTGCCGACGGCAATGGTGACGTTGGATGTGTGCAGCAACTGGAACTCGAGAAGCGAACGCAGCCCGTCGATGCCCTGCTTCGCGGCCGCATCGGCGATGTCGAGCGTCTGCTCGCCCACCGCCTCGATCGGACTGGCGGCCGTCTCGTTCATCATCGCTCAGGCACTCCCGCCATCGGCGCGGGCCCGCGCCTCGCGCATCTCGTCGAGCGACTCTGCGACCTCGGCCCAGCGCCGGTCGCGCTTGGAGGCCTTGGTGTCGGCGGCGTCGATCAGCAGTTCCAACTGCTCGGCCATGAAGCGGGCGCTGCCGCAGTCGGGCGCCGCGCCGCTGACCCGGTCGCCGCCGATCACCACCAACCAGGTGTCGCCCTCGTTGTAGGGCGCCTCGACTCCGGCCGGCACCGCCTCGGTCAGCGCCTGCCGCCACGCATCGACGACACGGGTGGCCAGGATCGCGGGGATCGGCACTTCCAGCTTCTCTGGTACCTGGTCGACCATCAGCTCGCGGCGCATCTCCAGGCCGTTGCCGGTCCAGCTCATGACCCGCTCGTCGGCCTCGGCATAGCGCAGGGTCCAGCCTCCGCTGGCGTCGCGCGCGAGCATCAACGCGTCCTCGTTGCCGCGCGCCGGCAGACGGGTCAACATCAGCTCCGGCGCGATGCCGTCGGCGAGCAGACCTTCGACCGCGGTTCCGTAGTTCTCGGTCGCCGGCGGCCAGCCGTGGCCCAGCGCCGGCTTGCAGGCCTCGTCGTCGGCGAACGCCGGCGCCGCCGCCGCGCAGGCGAGCACGAAGGCGCCCAGACGCAGGGCGCGACGCATCGTCGTCGTGCCGCGGGCGCTCACAGCAGGCCGCGGCGCAGGTCGCCGAGCAGGGTCGCCAGATAGGCGGCGAAGCGGGCCGCCGCCGCGCCATCGATCACACGGTGGTCGTAGCTCAGCGAAAGCGGCAGGATCAGGCGCGGCTGGAACGCCTTGCCGTCCCAGACCGGCTTGATCGACGACTTCGAGACGCCGAGGATCGCGACCTCGGGCGCATTGATGATCGGCGTGAACGCGGTGCCGCCGATGCCGCCCAGCGAGCTGATCGAGAAGCAGCCGCCGCTCATGTCGGCCGGACCGAGCTTGCCCTCGCGCGCCTTGCCCGCGAGCTCGCCCATCTCCTTCGCGATCTGCATGACGCCCTTCTTGTCGCAGTCGCGCACGACCGGCACCACCAGCCCGTTCGGGGTATCGGCGGCGAATCCGACGTGGAAGTACTTCTTCAGCACCAGGTTCTCGCCACTGGCGTCGAGCGAAGCGTTGAACTCCGGGTACTTCTGCAGCGCCGCCACCGAAGCCTTCATCAGGAAGGCGAGCATGGTCAGCTTGACCCCGTTCTTCGCCTTCTCGTTCTCCTTGTTGAGGGTGCCGCGCAGCGCCTCCAGCTCGGTGACGTCGGCATCCTCGTGCTGGGTCACGTGCGGGATCATCGCCCAGTTGCGGGCGAGGTTGGCGCCGGAGATCTTCTTGATCCGCGACAGCGGCTTGCTCTCGATCTCGCCGAACTTGGCGAAGTCGACCTTCGGCCAGGGCAGCAGGCTCAGGCCGCCGCCGGCCGCCGCCGGGGCGCCGGAAGCGACCTCGCCCGACATCACGCCCTTGACGAACTTCTGCACGTCCTCGCGGGTGATCCGGCCGGCGCGGGCGCTGCCAGCGACCTTCGACAGGTCCACACCCAGCTCGCGGGCGTACAGGCGCACCGCCGGGCTGGCGTAGGGCACCTTGTCCGGCAACAGCTCGTCGGCGTCGAACGCGACCGGCGGCGACTTCGGCTCGCCGGCCGCGGCCTGGGTCGGCGGCGCCGGCGGGGCGGGCTCGGCCTTCGGCGCGGGCGCCGGCGCGGGGGCCGCTGCGGTCTCCGCGGCCTTGGCCGGGGCCGATTCATCGGCGGCCGGCGCGGCGCCGGCATCCTGGGCCTCGATCAGGGCGACGACGCTGCCCTCGGACAGCTCGTCGCCGATCTTGACCTTCAGCTCGCGGACCACGCCGGCGAACGGGGCCGGCACTTCCATCGTCGCCTTGTCCGACTCCAGGGTCACCAGGCCCTGGTCCTGGCTGACCTGGTCACCCACGGCGACCAGCAGTTCGATCACGGGCACGCCCTGGTAATCGCCAATGTCGGGGACGCGCGCTTCCTTCAAGTCAGCCATGGTTCGGGTTCGCCGTGGGAGGGGAAAATCCTATTGTGGCGGCTGATCGCGGCAGCGCCAACCGCGACTTTGGCCCCGCAGGCCTTGCGCGACGGGCATTGCGCGCATCCGGGCACCACACGGGGCGGTACGGAAGGCCCGCGCGGACGCGACGGCGCGACCGGTCGCGGGCGTGAAAAGTTCATTCAGGCGGCAATTACCGCGCAACTCGCATTCATGCAGGCCCGGATACGGTGTGCGCGCCCTGCAACGCTCCCTCCCCCTTTGCGTCGGCGGGGCTCCCCCGAAAACAGGAGCCGTAGAAGCTCCAGGAGAATCCAAAATGCGTTTCAGTCACCTGACCCTGGCCCTGCTGGGCACCCTGGCCATCGCCCCCACCGCGTTCGCGCAGGACGCGTTCAGCACCGAAACCTCGACCGGCAAGCGCTTTGCCGTGGTCGGCGGCGTCGCCCTGGCCGAGCCGACCGAGAACACCTGGATCGGCGACAGCCAGCGCCTGGAGCTGGACGGCAGCAATGCCGCCACCCTGAGCGCGAGCTGGTACATCAACGACAACATCGCGATCGAAGCCTGGGGCGCGGCCAGCAAGTTCGGCCACCGCGTCAACGCCGCCAACGGCAAGGCCGGCAGCGTCGACTCGCAGCCGTACGCGATCAGCGGCCAGTACCACTTCCGCGATGCCGACGCGCTGGTGCGTCCGTTCGTCGGCCTGGGCTACTACGAGCAGAACTTCGACGACGAGTCGGTGACCTCCAGCGGCGCCCTCGCCGGCCAGCGCCTGGGCGTGGAAACCGCCAAGGGCGCGATGGCCACCGCCGGCGTCGACGTCAAGCTGTCGCCGACCTGGTTCGCCCGCGCCGACCTGCGCTACCTCAACGGCGATTCCGACCTCTACCTCGACGGCCAGACCGTCGGCGAGGCCAAGCTCAACCCGGTGGTGGTCGGCGTCGGCCTCGGCGCGCGCTTCTGATCGGCCACGCCCGGCAATACGCTCCGGTCTTCCGGACCCGACAACGCCCCGCCACCGCGGGGCGTTGTCGTTTGCGCACCTCACCTAGCTGCCGGCGACCCCGCGCGCCGCTTCGTAGCGGGCGATGTAGTCCTCCACCGACATCGACCCGATCACCTCCGCGACCGGCTCCAGCAACAGCGTGTCGAGCGACTTGAAGCGCAGGCAACACTTGTCCATGTCGAGCTTCAGGCCCGCCCTGGCATAGGCCTCGCGCAGGCACCGCTCCTGCACCGAGTCGGCGTAGGCGGCCATCAGGTACAGCGCGTAGTGGCGCTTCTGCGCGGCCAGAGCAACGTAGCCCAGCGGCTGCTTGTTGTAGGTCGCCGGATATCGCGACAGCGGGATGCTCCAGCCGATCATCCCGTAGGCCATCGCCTCCCCGTAACCGGCCGGCATCGCCGCATTGACCACATCGCGGACCGCGGCGACGACCGCACGCCGCTCCGGCGGCAGCTCCTCCAGATAAGCGTCGACGGTGGCGGCCGTGCTGCTGACCATGCCCGCCTCAGTCCGCCAGCGGACAGGACCGGGCAGACACCTGCGAATACGGAACCACGGACATGCGCCGACTCCCCGGGATGGAACCGGCACGTTATACCGATGCCACGCCCGGGTCACGGCACGGTGCATCGCTGGGCGTCTTCCTCCTCAGGGATGCTCGGCCTCGGCATGCACGCGCTCGCGGCGCAGCAGGTACAGGCCGCTGGCGACGATGATCGCCGCCCCGATCCAGGTCACCGCGTCCGGCAACACCCCCCACACGCTCAGGTCCAGCAGCACGCCCCAGACCAGGGCGGTGTACTCCAGCGGAGCGATCGCCGAGGCCTCGCCGATCCGGAACGCCTCGGTGATCGCGTACTGGCCGAGCGCGCCGGCGGCGCCGACGCCGGCGATCAGCCAGGCGTCGGCGGCGCGGATCGGCACCCAGTCCGGCCAGGCCAGCAGTCCCGAACCGACCGCGATCATCACCAGCAGCCAGAACATGATCGACTGCACGCTGTCGGTACGCGCCAGCACCCGCACGGTGATCGCGCTGAGCGCATAGCCCAGCGCCGCGGCCAGCACCGCCAGCGCGGCCAGGCTGACCAGGCCCTCGCCGCTGGGCCGCAGCAGCACCAGCACGCCGAGCAGGCCGATCGCGATCGCGGTCCAGCGCCGCGGTCCGACCTTCTCTCCCAGCAAGGGCACCGACAGCGCGGTGATCACCAGCGGGGCGACGAAGAAGATCGAGTAGGCGGTCGACAGCGGCAGGCTGCGCAGCGCGTAGACGAAGCTCGCCATCATCCCGACCCCGATCGCACCGCGCAGCAGGTGCAGCGACCAGCGCCGGATCCGCAGCGAGGCCAGGCCACCGGTCGCCAGCACCCAGACCAGCACGAACGGCAGCGACGCGGCGCCGCGCAGACTGGCGACCTGGAACGACGGATAGTGCGCCGACAGCTGCTTGAGGCCGGCGTCCATCAACGAGAACGCGGCGACCGCGACCAGCATGGTCCAGGCCGCGCGGACATTGGATTGCGACGCGCTCACGCGGCCCCCGCTCCCCTGCCGGCCATGACCCCGCCTCAGCCCTCGCCGCGCAGGCTGGCGATGTCGATCACGAAGCGGTAGCGCACGTCGCCGCGCAGCATCCGCTCATAGGCGTCGTTGATGCCGTCGATGTCGATCAGCTCGATGTCCGCGGCGATGCCGTGCTCGGCGCAGAAGTCCAGCATTTCCTGGGTTTCGCGGATGCCGCCGATCATCGAGCCGGCCAGGCGTCGGCGCTTGGAGATCAGCGCGCCGGCGGCGACCGGTGCCGGCACCTCGGGAATGCCCAGCAGCACCATGGTGCCGTCGACCTTGAGCAGCCCCAGGTAGGCGTTGTAGTCGTGCTCGGCCGATACCGTGTCGACGATCATGTCGAAGCGCCGGGCATGGCTCTTGAACACCTCGCCGTCGCCGGTCGCGGCGAAGTCGTGCGCGCCCAGCGCGGCCGCATCCGCACGCTTGGACTCGGAGGTGCTGAGCACGGTGACCTCGGCGCCCATCGCCGCGGCGATCTTGACCGCCATGTGGCCCAGGCCGCCCAGGCCGACCACCGCGACCCGGTCGCCGGGCTTGACCTGGAAATGCTTCAGCGGCGAATAGGTGGTGATGCCGGCGCACAGCAGCGGCGCCGCGCGTTCCAGCGGGATGCCGTCGGGCACCCGCAACACGTAGGCCTCGTCGACGGTGATCCGGGTCGAATAGCCGCCATAGGTCGGCCGCGAACGGTCGAAGCGGTGTTCGGCGTCGCGCTCGTAACTGTTGTAGGTGCCGCTCATGCCGAAGTCGCAATACTGCTCCTCGCCGGCCTCGCACTGCGGACAGCTGCGGCAGGAGTCGACGAAGCAGCCGACGCCGACGGTGTCGCCGACCCGGTAACGGCTCACCGCGTCGCCGACGGCCGCGACCCGGCCGACGATCTCGTGGCCCGGCACCATCGGGAAGATCGAACCGCCCCACTCGTCGCGGGCCTGATGGATGTCGGAATGGCAGACGCCGCAATAGAGGATGTCGATCAGGACCTCGCTCGGACCCGGCTCACGGCGTTCGACCGAGAACGGCACCAGCGGCGATTTCGCATCCAGGGCGGCATAGGCGGGAGTCTTGTCCATCGTGGCGCTCTCGAGGGGGTAGGTCCTCAAGACTAGCGCCCGCGACGGGCGGCGCAATGGCGGGATGCGCTCCCGCCATTGCCGGCGAAACAACGGGCCAGGTTCGCGGTCGATCAGAACCCGCGGGTGAGGCTGACACCGCCGCCCCAGTCCGGGCTGCCGTCGGACAGGCCGGCGACACCGTACAACTGGATCCGGGTGCTCTCGCCGGCGTTCAGGGCATAGAAGGCGGTGACCTCGCTGCGCGGGTCGTAGCCGTCGGAAGCTGCCTGGCGGTAGTCGTAGATCAGCCCGAGGTTGCCGCCGCCGGCACGCCAGCTGACCCCGAGGTTGGCGTTGGCGACGGCATCCACGTCGATGTAGTCCGAATCGCCGAGCCAGGTGTAGCCGACGCCGCCGAACAGCAGTGCGCTGCCGACCTGGCGATACAGGTCGACGGCAACGCCGTAGTCGTTGGCGCCGGTTCCCAGCCCCTTGTCCTCATCGGCGGTGGCCAGCTTGAAGTTGCCGGTCAGGTCCAGCCCCAGGTCCGAACCGGTGTCGACGCTGTAGATCGCCGCCAGCCGCAGGTCGCCGATCCCGGAAGCGGCGCCGCTCTCGGCCGGCGCGGTGGTACCGCCGCCGCCGTTGCCGCGCCCGCGACCGCGGCCGTTTGGGTTGCCGTTGTCGACCCCACCCAGGCCGGGCAGCACGTTCGGGTCGCCGTCGACCCGGACCCACGGCAGACTGGCCTTGAACGACCAGTCGCCGCGGGTATAGCGCGCGGTGAACGGCACCGACAGGATCGTGGTGGTGGTATCGCTGTCGTAGTCGCCGCTGCTGTAGTCGACGCCGACACCGAGTTTGAGGCCGTCCGCGGCCTGCGCACCGGCGGACATCGCGACCAGCGCAAAGAACAGGATGGAACGCTTCATCTGGACTCCTGGAAGAATGGGCACGACGACGGGCGCCCCGCGCGGGGACGCCCGTCATGCACTACACGGTTGGATCAGCGGCCGCCGCGCTCGGGGCGCTCGGGGCGCTGCGGACGCTCGGGCTTTTCAGGCCGCTCGGGCCGTTCGGCACGTTCCGGACGCACGGGTCGCTCCGGGCGCTCGGCGCGGGCGACCCGCTCGGGCTTGCCGCCACCGCGCTCGACCCGCGTCGATGCGCGTGCCGCGGCGTGTTCGCTGCGATTGCCGGCACTGACCAGCGCGCCGAGCTTGAAGCCCAGCTCGTTGGCGATCTGGCCCCAGCCCATGTGGTCGGCGCGCATCGCCAGCACACCGCCCTCGACCGTGGTCACCGAGCTGCCGTCGTCCTGGACGACGGTGGTCTCGATGCCGGTGAGGGCCGACTGCAGGTCGGGCGCGTTGCCGGAGTCGATCAGCGCTCCGGCCAGCGACAGGCTGATATTGACCTCGCCCCAGCCCATCGGGCCGTTGGGATTGGCGATGGTCCGTTCGACCGTCGTGGTCGAGGTGGTTCCGTCGGGATTTTCCGTGGTGACTTCCTCGACGACGACGAAATCGCCGCCTTCGCGCAGGTTGTCGACCAGGATGCCGGCCGCTTCCGGCGATCCGGCCAGATCGGTGTAGCGCTCGACCAGCTTGGAGCGGGGCACGCTCGCGTCCTGGATGATGGCGTCATCGCCGGCGTCCTGTGCCAAGGCAGTGGGGCCGGCCAGCGCGAACGCGATGGCCAGCGGGAGGATCAGATGGATTTTCTGCAGGCGCATGGAATTTTCCTTCGAAGGCTGCTTTCGGACGTTCAGGCTTCATCGGGACGGCGCCGCGCAAGCGGGGGAAGCGACGCACGCCCCGCCGGAAAGCTGGCACAGGCGTGACCGCGCTACCCGCGCGTGGACTGAACGACGCGCGGGAGTGTGACTGCGGCCGCATTCGGCAAACCTGTAAGTTCCTGCAGGGCAAGGGAAATGCCGCTCATCGGCGAATCCGGCCACGGTGCGTTAATCTGTGCGGCCCGTCACCACGCTGCGCGCCATGCCTTCCTTCGACATCGTCTCCGAAGTAGACAGCCACGAACTCACCAACGCCGTCGACCAGGCCAACCGCGAGCTCGGCAACCGCTTCGACTTCAAGGGCGTCGACGCGAAGTTCGCCCTCGACGAGGCGGTGATCACCCAGTCCGCGCCCAGCGACTTCCAGCTCAAGCAGATGGCCGACATCCTCAACGCGCGCCTGATCGCCCGTGGCATCGACGCCCGTGCGCTGGAGTTCGGAGAGATCGAGACCAATCTGGCCGGCGCGCGCCAGAAGATCACCGTCAGGCAGGGCATCGACCGGGAGATGGCGAAGAAGATCCAGGCCGCGATCAAGGCTTCGAAGATCAAGGTCGACTCGCAGATCAACGGCGACAAACTGCGCGTCAACGGCAAGAAGCGCGACGACCTGCAGGCCGCCATCGCGCTGCTGAAGGGCGGCGAGTTCGAGCTGCCGCTGCAGTTCGACAATTTCCGCGACTGATGCCGCCAGTGCCGGCGATCCGACCTTGCCGGGGACGCGGCCCACGCCCATGAGCGCGGCGCCGGAAACCACGCCCGAGGCGATCATCGAGACCCGGCGCTGGCTGGAGCGGGCGGTGATCGGCCTCAACCTGTGCCCGTTCGCCAAGGCCGTGCACGCCAAGCGCCAGATCCGCTACGTGCTCAGTCCCGCGCAGACCCCCGAGGCGCTGCTGGAACAACTGGCCGACGAGCTGCGCCTGCTGCACGCCACCGATGCCGACACGGTCGACACCACCTTGCTGGTGCATCCGCAGGTGCTGCGCGACTTTCTCGACTTCAACGACTTTCTCGACGCCGCCGATGCGCTGGTCGCCGAACTGGGACTGGAGGGCGAGATCCAGGTCGCCAGCTTCCACCCCGACTACCAGTTCGCCGGCACCGATCCGGACGAGATCGGCAATTTCACCAACCGCGCGCCGTACCCGACCCTGCACCTGCTGCGCGAGGCCAGCATCGACCGCGCGGTCGCCGCCTACCCGGACCCGGACGTGATCGTCGAGCGCAATATCGCCACCCTGGAGAAGCTCGGCGTCGACGGCTGGCGCGAGTTGCTGAAGCCCTGACGCCCCCAAGGCACCAGGGCCTTCCCAGGAAAGCCCCATCGCGGCTTACGCCGCTCCTACGAAAAGCATTCATCTGTCTCATGATCCCAGCCCCCTGAGTGAGGGGGCGATTCGCGCGCAGCGCGAATGGGGGTGTGGCAGCGCAACGGTGGGGCCCAAGGTTTGCGCAGCAAACTTTGGGAGATATCCGCGCGCAGCCGGATATCGTTCCCCCTGAGTCAGGGGGCGATTCGTGCCGCAGGCACGAATGGGGGTGTGGCAGCGCAACGGCGGGGCCCGAGGTCTGCGCAGCAAACCTTGGGAGATTCCCGGGCGCAGCCCGGGGATCGCGGCGTAAGCCGCGAGGGCCTTACCGTTGGCGCCTCATCACCCCTCGCACCGCTCCCGCGGGTTCCGGGCAGGTCAGGCCAGCGCGGGTGCGATCAGCGCGCGCGCCTCGTCGAGGCTGGCGACGATGCGGTGGCCGAGCGCGCGCACCGCGGCGTCGGGCGCGACCAGGTCCGGGACCTGGATCGGGGTCATCCCCGCCGCCAGCGCCGCGCGCACGCCCGGCACCGAGTCCTCCAGCACCACGCAGCGCGCCGGCTCGACCCCCAGCCGCGCGGCGGCGAGCAGGTAGATGTCCGGTGCCGGCTTGGATTCGCGGACCTCGTCGCCGGTGACCACGGTGACGAAGTAGCGCTGCAGGTCGCAGCGTTCGAGCTTCTGTTCGGTACGCCAGCGGTGGGTCGAGGTCACCACCGCGCGCGCCAGGCCGATGCCTTCGACCCAATCCAGGATGCGCCGTGTGCCGGGGCGCAGCGGCAACCCCGCCTCCACCCGGGCGCCGTAGAGTGCTCCCAGACGCGCGGTCAGCGCCTCGGCCTGGTCGGTGCGCAGGCGGTCGTGCAGCATTTGTCGGCAGACCTTGTCGGACAGGCCGATCATCGACAGCCACAGCGCGTCGTCCAGCGCCAGTTGCAGCTCGGCCGCGGACTGGCGCCAGCATTCAAGCAGGGTGCGCTCGCTCTCGATCATCAGGCCGTCCATGTCGAACAGCACCGCCGCCGGGCGGAAGCCGATCGCGGGCGGCGGGGCCGCAGCCGTGATCTCGTCGCTGCGGGTATCCATCAGGGGTCGTCTCCGAACAGTCGGTCCAGGTCGGCCGCGTGCAACGGACGCCATTGCCCCTCGCCCAGATCGCCGAGCTCGAGGCCTCCGATGCGGCTGCGGTGCAGCGCCTCGACGTGGTTGCCGACCGCGGCGAACATCCGCCGCACCTGGTGGTAGCGGCCCTCGGTCAGGCTCAGTCGCGCATGCCGTGGCGCCAGTGCCTGCAGCGTCGCCGGCGCCAGCGGCGTGGTCTCCGATTCCAGCATCAGGCCGCCGCTGGCGAAGGTCGCGCCCTCGTCGCCGCGCAGATCGCCGGCCAATCGCGCCTCGTAGACCTTGGCCAGCTTCGATTTCGGCGAAATGATCCGGTGCAGCAGGGCGCCGTCGTCGGTCATCAGCAGCAGGCCGCTGGTCTCGCGATCGAGCCGGCCGACCGGCGACAACGCCGGCGAACGCAGACGGAAACGCGGCGGCAGCAGGTCGAACACGATCCGGCCCGGGTCGCGGGTGGAGCAGGTGTAGCCGGTCGGCTTGTGCAACATCAGCACCAGCCCGGCCGGCGGGTCCAGCGGCTCGCCGTCGATGCGCACGTCGGCGTGGCCAACCTTGTCGTCGGCATACAGCACCTCGCCGTCGGGGTCGGTGATGCGGCCCTCGCGGAACATCAACGCGACCTGCTTGCGACTGCCATAGCCGAGGTTGGCGATCAGGCGGACCAGCTTCATCGTCCGCGCCCCCGCGCCTTCACCGCCTCCACCACCTTGAAGCCATCGCGCTGCGCGTGCACCCGGATCTCGCCGAACGAGGCGTCCAGCGTCTGCTCGTAGGGCAGATGACGGTTGGCGACCATCCACAGGTGCCCGCCCGGACGCAGCGCCTCGGCGGCGACCTGGATGAAGCGGCGGCCGATGTCCGGACGCTCGCCGCGGCCCTGGCCGTGGAACGGCGGGTTCATCACGATGGTGTCGAAACCGCCGGCCACGCCGGCGGTCACGTCGTGCCAGTGGAAGCCGACCGGCACCCGCGCGTCGGCGAGGTTGCGGCGGGCCAGCGCCAGCGCGCGCGCCTCGGCCTCGTACAGTTCCAGCGATTCGATCCCCGGGCAGCGCTCCAGCACGGCCTTCGCCAGCACGCCGATGCCGGCGCCCAGGTCGGCGGCGCGTCCGCGCAGGTCGCCCGGCAGGTGCTCGATCAACAGCGCGGAAGCGGCGTCGACCCGGTCCCAGGCGAACACGCCGGGACGACTGAACAGGCCACCGTCGGCGACTTCGCGGACCGCATCCAGCGCCAGCCATTGCCGCAGCAGCGCGGCATCGGCCGGGCCGTGCAGCGGCGCGGTCCAGAACGCGCGGCATTTGTGTTTGCTCAGCGAGCCGACCGCGCCGGCCAGCAGGCGCAGGTCTTCCTCGGCGGACTTCGCTCCCTCGTTGTTGGGCACGCAGGCGAGCACGCGCCCGCCCGGCGCGCAGGCGGCGACCGCGCGGGCCAGCAGCGCCCGCGACTCGCTGCGCTGGCGCGGCGGCAGCACCAATACCAACGGGTAGCGCTCGGCGCCGTCCCCGTCGGCCTCGCGCAGCGTCAGGCCGGAGCGCTCCAGGCGCTCGGCCTCGGGGCGGAAGCTCTGCTCGCAGACCAGTCCCGGGCGCGGCTGCCGGTGCAGCGGATAGCCGTCGCGCGCGCGCAGGAACAGTGCGCCGCCCTCGGCCGGCCACGACAACGGGCCCGCCTCGAACGGCAACATCAGGGTGGCAAGGGCATCGTCCGCGGCGGCGTCGCGCATGGGCAGGAAGAAAGGCGGGGGAGCGGCGATTCTAAATCGCCGCGACCCCGAGCGCCGCAACGCCGAGGGCCCCCCGTGCCTCAGTTGTCCAGCTCGCGCAGGGTCACCGACGGCGGCGCATCCAGCACCCGGCGGGTCGCGAACAACCCGGCCAGCACCGCCGCGGCGACGCCGATACCCGCGCCGACCGCCGCCATCCGCCAGTCGGGCTGCCACGGCAGATCGAACACCCGGACCGCGATCACCCCCGACAGCAGCGATGCCGCGATCGCCGCGACCGCGCCCGACAGCAGGCCGATCGCGGCGAACTCCGAGGCCTGGGCCAGGCGCAGCTGGCGCCGGCTGCCGCCCAGCGCGCGCATCACCGCGCCTTCCTGCATGCGCTCGTCCTGGCTGGCGGTGACCGCCGCCATCAGCACCAGCACGCCGGCGGCGAGCGAGAAATAGAACACCACCCGGACCACGGTGGAGACCTGGTCGGCGGTGCTGCGGACCTGGTCGAGCACCGCGTCGACGTCGATCACCGACAGGTTCGGGAACGCACGCACCAGCTCGGCGGTGAAGCGGGTCCGCTCCGGCGGCACGCTGACCGCGGTGATGTGGCTGGCCGGGTAGCCGTCCAGCGCGCCCGGCGAGGCGATCACGAAGAAGTTCGGGCGGAAGCTCTCCCAGTCGACGCTGCGCAGGCTGCTGATGGTCGCCTCGAACGGCTGCCCGGCGACGTCGAAGCCGACCCTGTCGCCAATCTCCCAACCCAGGTCGCGGGCGAAGTCCTCTTCGACCGAAAGCTCCGGCGCGGCGACCTCGCCCGACCAGAAACGGCCGTCGGTGACCTGGTTGTCGTCGCGAAGGACCGCCGCGGTCGACAGGTTGAAGGTGCGCTCGGCCATGCGCTCGGCGCGCCCGCCGCGCTCGGCGTAGTCCTCGCCGGTGACCGCCTCGCCGTTGTGCGACACCAGCCGCGCGCGCACCATCGGATACAGGGTCGGCGCGTCGACGCCGCGTTCGGCGATGAAGGCGCGCACCGCATCGAGCTGGTCGTCCTGCACATTGATGATGAAGCGGTTCGGCGCCTCCGCCTGCAACGCAAGCTGCCAGCGGTCGAGCAGGTCGGTACGGACGAAGGTCAGCAGCAGCAAGGCCATCAACCCCAGCCCGAGCGCGGCGACCTGGGCGATGCTGGTGCCGGCATGGCGGCTGACATTGGCCAGCCCGTAGCGCAGGCTGCCGCGCAGGCGACCGCGCAGGCGCCGGACCACGACGATCAACGCCCAGGCCAGCAGCGCCAGCGCCGCGAACGCGGCCAGCAGGCCGCCCAGCATCGCCAGCGCCAGCGTCGCCGAACCGGCCTGCCACCACAGCAGCGCCGCCAGGCCGAGCAGGCCCGACAGCGCGACCAGCCAGGCCGCCGGCTCGACCCGGTCGAGGTCGCGCCGCAGCACCCGCAACGCCGACACCCGCCGCAGCGCCAGCACCGGCGGCGCGCCGAACGCGAACAGGACCACCAGGCCGACCGCGAAGCCGCGCAACACCGGCCACACCGTCGCCGGCGGAATGTCGACCTCCAGCGCGCGCGCCAGCCAGTGGGCGACGCCGGCCTGCAACGCGAACGCCAGCAGCGCACCGGTCGCGCAGGCGGCCAGGCCGAGCATCAGCAGTTCGCCGATGTGGACCGCGGCCAGGGTCCGTTGCTGCGCCCCCAGACAGCGCATCACCGCGCTGCCGGACAAGTGACGCTCGCTGTGGCGGCGCGCGGCCATCGCCACCGCGACCGCCGCCAGCACCACCGACACCAGCGCCGCCAGGCCGAGGAAGCGGCCGGCGCGGTCGAGCGAGGAACGCACCTCCGGACGCGCGTCCTGGATCGTCTGCAGGCGCTGGCCGCGCCCCAGCGCGGGACGCACCGCATCGGTGAACGCCTCGACCGCGCCCGGCGCGCCGGCCACCGCCAACCGGTAGCGGATCCGGCTGCCTTCCTGGACCAGGCCGGTCGCCGGCAGGTCGGCCAGGTTCATGAACACCTTCGGCGCGATGTTGAAGTAGTCGATCGACGCGTCCGGCTCCTGCACCACCAGCGCTTCCAGCCGCAGCCGGCTGTCGCCGACCCCGAGCATGTCGCCGGGGCGGGCATCCAAGCGATCGGCGCCGTTGCGGCTCAGCCACAGGGTGCCCGGCGCGGGACCGCCGGAGGCGCTGCGTTCGACGCCGTCGGCGTCGCGCACGACGAACGCGCCACGCAGCGGATAGCCCTCGCCGAGGGCGTGCAGCTCGCTCAACTGCAGCCGCATGGCCTCGCCCTCGCCGACGCTGACCATGCTGTTGAGCTCCAGCGTCTCGGCACCGCGCAGGCCGTTGCGGCCGACCGCGTCGCGGATCTCCTCGCCGATCGGGGCATCGGCGCGCACCACCGCGTCGCCGCCGAGCAGGCGGTTGGCCTCGATCGCCAGCGCGCGCTCGGCGCGGTCGGTGACGAAACCGACCGAAGTGACCGCCAGCACGGCCAGCACCATCGCCGCGAACAGGATCCGCACGTCGCCCGCGCGCAGGTCGCGGCGCAGTTGGCGCCAGGCAAGCGCGAACGTCCTCATGCGCTCACGCGGAGGTCGTCGGCAACGATGTCGTCGGCAACCAGGCGCCCGCTGTCCAGGCGCAGCCGCCGCCGGCAACGCAGCGCCAGATGGTCGTCGTGGGTGACCAGCACCAGGGTGGTGCCGGCATCGGCATTGAGCTCGAACAGCAGCTCGATCACCGCCTGGCCGGTATGGGTGTCGAGGTTGCCGGTCGGCTCGTCGGCGAACAGCAGCGACGGCCGGGTCACGAAGGCGCGGGCCAGCGCGACGCGCTGCTGCTCGCCACCGGACAGCTGGCGCGGATAGTGCCCGAGCCGCTGGCCGAGCCCGACCTTCTCCAGGATCGCGCGCGCCGGCGCCTCGACCTCGCGGTCGCCGCGCAGCTCCAGCGGCAGCATCACATTCTCCAGCGCGGTCAGCGAAGGCAGCAGCTGGAAACTCTGGAACACGAAGCCGACCTTCTCGCCGCGGACCCGGGCGCGGCCGTCCTCGTCGAGCGCGGACAGCGGCGCACCATCGAGGCTGACCTGGCCGTTGCTGGGCACGTCGAGTCCCGCCATCAGCGACAGCAGGGTGCTCTTGCCCGAGCCCGACGCGCCGACGATCGCGACCGTGTCGCCGTGGGCGACGTCGAAACCGACATCGTCGAGGATGGTCAGCTCGCCGGAGGGCAACGCGACATGCTTGCCCAGCCCGGCGACCTGAAGCGCGAATGAGGCAGGGGTCCGGGGGGCGATGGAATCGGCCATGATCTTCCTTATGCTGGTGTCCGCGATCATCCGACCTCGATCATCGGGAGCATGGATTAAATGTTCTTTAAGACGACGCGCGTGGCTGCCTCCCGATATGCGGCATCGGCACGCCGGGTTCAATGTGCCATCGGCTGGGTGGCGATGCTGTCGATGCTGCTCGCCCTGCCCCTGGCCGCGGCCGCGCAGGGCACCGCCCGCGCCGCGCCCGCGCCCACCCGGACCGTGCTGGTGATGGGCGACTCGCTGTCGGCCGCGCACGGCCTTGCCGCCTCGCAGGGCTGGGTCGCGCTGACCTCGGCCCGGATCGCCACCACCCACCCGGGCTGGAAGCTGGTCAACGCCAGCATCAGCGGCGAGACCACCGCTGGCGGCGCCTCGCGGATCGCCGGCGAGCTGCGGCGGCACCGCCCGTCGGTGGTGGTGATCGAACTGGGCGCCAACGACGGCCTGCGCGGCCTGCCGCTGGCGCAGAGCCGCGCCAACCTCGAGCGCATGATCGAGGCTTCGACGGCGGCCGGCGCGCGCGTGCTGCTGATCGGCATGCGGATGCCGCCCAACCTCGGCCGCGCCTATACCGAGGGCTTCGCCCGCAACTATGCGGAGCTGGCCAAAGCCGACGGACTGGCCTTCGTGCCGTTCCTGCTGGAGCCGATCGCGCTGGACCGTTCCGCGTTCCAGGACGACAACCTGCACCCGGTCGCCGAGGCCCAGCCCCGCCTGCGCGACCACGTGTGGCCGGCGCTGAAGCCGCTGCTGGACTGACCCTGCCGCAGCGATCCGGCCGCACGGCGCGGCCGACCGGGCCGGCGCGGTTCAGGCACGGTCGCCGCCTCTGGCCACCACCGTTCCCGCGCAACGGCAGCCCAGCTGCGCCTTGCAGCGGAACAGGTCGATGTCGTTGATCCTCAGGGTGTTGCGGCGCCGGCTCACCAGCCCGGCCCGGTGCCAGCGCTGGAGCTGGGCGTTGAGCTTGGGACGGCTGGCGTTGATCATCGCCGCGAGGATGCTCTGGGTCGGCGGCAGGGTCACCTCGAAACGATCGGGCGCCGCCGGCGAGGCATCGTCCATGCGATTGAGAAGATGCCGCGCCAAGCGCGACTCCAGTCGATGCAGGCACATGGTCTCGAGGCTGTCGACCGCGCGCCTGAGCCTGGCGCACAGCACCGCGTAGGCCCGCTCGATCATCGCCGGCTCGGCCACCAACGCGCCGAAGTGGCGCCGCGCCAGCACCAGCACGGTGGCAGGACCGTAGGCGACGGTGGTGAAGCTGCGCCGCCCCTGGTCGAGCAGGGCGGTCTCGCCGACGCTCTCGCCGGGGCCGATGCTGTCGACGATCAGCTCCTGCCCTTCGGGCCCGTACAGGATCTTGTAGAGATGGCCGGCGGTCACCACCGCGATGAAGTCGCCGGGATCGCCCTTGAAGAACAAGGTGTCGCCATCCTCGACCCGGCGTTCGACCGCATGCCGCGCGACGTGCCTGACGACACGCTCGGGAACGCCCTCGAAGAAGGCGCTCGCTGCCAGTTGCCGCCCGCGCAGTGCCTCCGCCTCTCCGTCATCGGCCACCCGCACCCGTGAGCGGCCACTACCCATGGAGACGGCCGCCTGCCGATCTTGCGGACGACAACGCGCCCGAGCGCGCTCCGTCCGCCCTGGGATCGACCCCGACCGTTCCGAACCTCGCCCGCACACTCCTCGACGGTTGCGCCGCCTCTGTCGTCGCGTCCATGTCTCCTTCCCCAGTGCTTCTCGATGCCCCTGTTCCGGCCCGCCCGGGGCGGGCCTCATCGCGGTCACGCAAGTGGCGCTCCGGTGCGCCGTGACCGTCGGAGCCGCAATCCGCGCAGGCCCTGTCGCGGCCCACGCTCCGGCTCCTTCGCAAAGGACTGCGCGATACCGGAGCGTTCCGGCATCGCGCAGTTCAGGCCCCGGCCGCTACCGGCCGGTGGACTGTGATGCCCGCCGCTTCGGGCGCCCGGGCTACAGGCCCTTCGACTGCTGCGGGCTGAACGACTTGAGCACCGTCAGCAGGCTGGTCAGGTTGTCGGACACGCCGGTCTGGGCGACCTTCTCGGAAGCGCCCGCCGCGGCGGTGGTGTCGACGCTGTAGATCTGCATCACGCCCTGGTTGGTGGCGGCCTGCGACAGCGAGTTCTGCTGCTGCTGCGCCGACACCGAGTTCTCGAACAGGATGCCGGTCGAGTGCGCCATGGTCTGGTACATCGACGCGATCGCCATCGCCGGCGCTTCGCCGACGATCTTGACGTTCGACTGGGTCACCGCATCGGTGATCTGGTTGTTGACGGAGGTGGGATATGCCATTTGACTTCTCCATGTGTATGGCCATGCCGGCCATGGGAATGACGCTCAAACTCGGGCAGTCAGGCCATCGCCCTCCTGCCCGGGTCGCTCAGCCTCGGCTGATCAGACCTGACCGGTCAGCGGAATGCGTTGAGCACGGTCAAGAGACTGGTCAGGTTGTCCGCCACGCCGGTCTGCGCGACCTTCTCGGTGGCGCCGGCGGCGGCGGTGGTGTCGAGGGTGTAGATCTGCATCACGCCCTGGTTGGAGGCGGCCTGCGACAGCGTGTTCTGCTGCTGCTGCGCCGACACGGCGTTCTCGAACAGGATGCCGGTCGAGTGCGCCATGGTCTGGTAGATCGAACTCATTGCGATGGCCGGGGCCTCGCCCACGACCTTGACGTTCGACTGGGTGACTGCATCGGTGATCTGGTCGTTGACCGCGGTAGGGAATGCCATTGCTTCGACTCCTCTTGGGGTTATGCACGGCCGTTGCCGTACGTTTCAAAAAACGTCGTCACCGGAGCTTTGTGAAACACACTCGACGCATTTCTCCGGTGCCGCCGCGGCCCTGGGAGTCAGGACCCGCGGCCCGTGCCCGAGCCGCCCTTGCGGCCCTTTGCGGACGACTTCCCGGCCTGCGGGGCGGGCTCGGGCACAGGCTCGGCGGCAGGCGTTTCGGGGGTCGCCTGCACAGGCTCGGCGGACGCGCCCGGCAACGCCGCGAGCGCCTGCTCGAGTTGCTGCGCCAGCGCGCCGAAGCGCGACTGGAACAGCGACTCGACTTCCTTCTTGACCAGGTTGGCCAGTCGGTCCGCGATCTGCGTCATCAGCACGTGGCTGTTCGAGGACGCCTGGCCCGGCTGCAGCCGCGACGGTCGCAGCGCCCCCAGGTCCTCGGCCTTCTCCAGCACCTGCAACAACGCATGGGTCTCGCTGTCGGCTCCCGCGCCGGCGCGCGCGAGGTGATTGGCCGCTTCCTCGCGGACCCGGGACAGGGTCTCGTCGATCGTCTGCTGCCCCGACTTCACCGCATCGACGACCAGCCTGACCGGATCGGTGTCGCCCGGATCCGGTGGTGCGATGCTCATGCCGCTTGCGACCAGGCTGTCGAGCGTCTCGCGCTCGGCCTCGGTCAGCGCGCGTTTGAGATAGCGCTCGGAGAACTCCAGCACCGCGTTTCGCAGCGGGCCGGCGGCGGCCGCGGGCGGCGGCGACCCTCCCTCGTCGTGCGTCGGTGGCGGCGCCCCGCTGCGCTCAGCCCTTGTCACGACGATTCGCCAGCAGGTCGGCGTACTTGGCGATGCTCTGATCGATCCTGTCGATCGCGAAGCTCGCCGATTCCGCCTCCATTGCACCCGCGGCCGCCGCCACCGCGGCGGCGGCCCCCATCATCACGTCGGTCGCGAGCACGCCTACCGCGTCCTCGGCCGCCTTCTCCAGTTGCTGACTGACCAGGGCCTCGGTCATGTCCTTCAACAGCACGCCCTGGCTGGCCAGGGCCAACTTGCTGACCCCGTCGAAATACGCGGCCGCCGACTGCGCGACCAGGCCCGCCGCCTGACTGATCATCATGTCCGGGCCGATCGCGATCTGCGAAGGCGCATAGGACGTGGTCTCGGCATTGCTCAACTGCACGGCCTGCACGATCTGGGGATTCAGTGCCGTGGTCGCCGGGGTCGACGCCTGGCTGAGCAGGCGGTCGGTCATCTGGCCCAGGGTCGATCGCGGCGGCGTGGCGCCACGGCCCGAACCGGAGCCGGAGCCGGAGCCGGAGCCGCCAGTAGCGTGGTTGGCACCGGTCGCGGCCGCGGCGTCTGCGCCCGTGTCCGCGCCATCGGCATCCGCGGGCGTGTCCGCGCCGGCGTCGCCATCCGTCGCCTGGGTGTCGCCCTCATCGGCCGCCGCTCCCGGCGCTGCCGTGGCCGCGACCGAAGCGGCGGACGCGGGCCGGGGCTTGTTCTTGCGTCTGTTCCAGAACGCCATCGAGGTTACCTCGCTGTCGCGGGTTCAGGGATGGAGGCGGCAGCAAGCGCGCCCGCGACCGCGGTCATGGCTTTTCTCCGATCGCCATGATCAGCGTCGCGGCCTTGGACACCACCGCGTTCGAAATCTGGTTGAGCGCCTGTTGGCTGTGCACCGCGTTCTGCAGCGACAGTCCGGTCGAGTGGCTCGATACCTGGTAGAGCGCTGCGATCGCCTGCGCCGGCGCCTCCGCTACGACCTTGACGTTGGTCTGGGTGACGGCATCGGTGATCTGCGAGTTGACGGGCACGGGGTCGGCCATGGCGCAATCCTTGGTTCGGGGCGGGATTTGAAAGGTGTTTGATATGGGAAGAACGCATCGGGCAAGAAGCGGTCGACGCGCAATCGATCAACCGATACGCGCCGACCCTGCTTCAACTGGAACGCCGGCCGGCATTCGCTGTGAACGCGAAGTCGCACCCGCTCATATCTCGACCGCGGTGCTGGACTTGGGCTTGCCCTGCGAGCTCATGTACTTGCCCTTTTCGACATCGTCGACGGGTACGTCGTAGGTCTCGGCATAGGTCTTCACCGCATCGGTGGTGAACTTGCCCGACTCGGTATGACTGACGTGCGGCTGGCTCTGCTTGCGGTAGTACTGGATGGTGGGATGAAGGCCTTCACTCATCGTCTGGGTCATGTAGAGCGCCATATCGATCTCCCTGTCATGGAAACGGAGGTGGGGCCGTCGCTGGGACCCCTGCACAGGAACGCGGCAGCGACGACGATGTGAAGCACTCCCGCTCAGGAGGCCTCCTGCCGCCGTCCCCGCAATCGTGCGCGCAACAGCTGCACCCGCTTGCGCGCCAACGCCTCGCTGACCTGCAACTGCTCGGCGATCACCGGATACGAGAGCTCCTCGACGAACCTCATTCCGAACAGCTGCCGTTGCTCGCGGGTCAATCGCTTCACCGCCGACACCACACTGTCCAGCTGTTCGTGAAGCTCCAGCCGCTGCGTCTGCGACAGCGCCAACGACCCGGACGCATGGGTGTGCTCGTCCTGCACATCGGCGCTCTCGTCGATGACCGCGCGCTCCCGCGACTGCCGGCGGACGCTGTCGAGAAATACGTGGCGCAGCACGACGAACAGGAATCCGTCGGGATCGGTCATGGCTTCGGGGGATCGGCGCATGAACATCAACGCCTTGATCGCGGTGGCGGACATCAGGTCGTCCGCGCGGTCCGCGTGGCCTTCGGCCAGGCGCCTGGCGCGCCTTAGCAGCTCAGGTCTGGTCCGGTTCCATGCCTCGATGAACATGCGGTCCTCGGCACGCATGCCATCGTTTCGGGATACGCGATCCTGCATCGGCAACACTCCATGTCACGTCGCTGATCGCGAGTCTGCGCAGGCCGGCGCCGGGAACTCTGTCACCTGGGTGACACACCGTGGGAAGCGCCGTCCGCCGCTGGTGCCCGACGAGCGGCGCTTGCATGTGGAGAATCAGCGGCGTATCGTTCGCGGCCTTGTCGACGCGCACCCGTTCGACAGATTTCTTCTCAAACACTCCTGCAAGGCTTCGTTTCCATGAATTCCGCCAAGCACATCGATAACGGCTTCGCGCTGCGGCCCAACGGCCTCGGCAGCGGCAGTTGCGTGCAAGGCGACTTCGTTCGATCGATCGAAGCACGGCGCGAACTGCCGCCCTTGCAGGACTGATCTCCCAACGGGAGGTCGGTCACCCCGACCTCCCGAGGAACGCGAACGCCCTCGGGTCTCCAACCCGGGGGTGTTTTGTTTCTGGCGTTCGCAAGGGAGCCTTCACCCCTCAAACGATCATCGCGATTGCATCGCGTCTTCCCGAAGCATCCGTATCGCCGTCAATGCAGGCCGATGCGAGGCGGGGAATGCCGTGAAGCGCTTTGCGCTGGGCCTGGATGCTTCGGCCCGGGCGGCGATGCGGTGCGATCGCACAACGGATTGGCGCTTGTTTCAGGCGCCAATGCGGAACGTCATTCAGACGGATTCCTGCGGTACGGGTTCCAAGGCCCGTCCGGTGCGCGCGGCGTTGCCGTGGCGTATGCCCGAATCCGCGAGGAGGCGTTCCGGAATGGAAACGCTGGCTCAAGGGGAGAGCGCGGCCGATGCCGAGGTTACGGGTTCGAGTCCCGTGCGTTTCGCCACTGGATAGCTCAGATGGGTAGAGCGTCGGATTCAGATTCCGATTGTCGCGGGTTCAAATCCCGCTCCGGTATACGACCTGTCGTGTCGTTGCTACAGGGACGCAAGTCCCATCCAGGAAACACCCCCTGCCAGGCGTGCGAACACGATGCCCCGCGCATCGCGGGAGCACGCCAGGCAGCGGTGAAGTCGTCGGGCCCGGGCCCTTAGGGCGGTCCGGCGACGAGGCGGAACCATGCGACAGCGGCACCGTCGCGTGGCGACGCATCGTCGCCCGCCGTCGAAAGCGCTCCGGCTCCGCGGCTCCAGCGTCGGGGGTGTTTCCACTTATTTGTCCTGCGCACCCGTGCGCAGAACCCCGCGCATCCGTGTGCGGATCTTTCAATGAAGCCTTTGCGCATCCGTGCGCGGCGGCAACCGGTCCCCCGCCCTCAAGCGGACCGGAACACCAGAGCCAACAAGGAGAATTCCGATGTTCTGGACCAAGAGGGTCGTGATCGGTGATGGCGAGCGCGGCCTGGTGTATCGCAACCGTCAGTTCGATCAGGTGCTGGTCGCCGGCGTATATCGCTTTTCCGACCCGTTCGGCCGAATCGAGGTGAAAACCTTCAACATCGCCGCACCCGAATACTGCGGCCACGACGTCGACATCCTGATCGCCCGCCTCGGCGCGCGCCTGGACGAGGTGTTCGTGCATGTCGACCTCGGTGCCGACGAGATCGGCCTGGTGATGAGGAACGGCAAGCTCGAGGACGTGCTCGCTCCGGGTTCGCGTCGCCTGTACTGGCGCGGCCTGGTCGACGTGGCGGTCGAGCGGGTGTCGCTGGCCGACGGCCTCGAACTGCGCGACGACGTACGGATGCGTCTGCGTCAGCTCGGCATGCTGTCGAACACGGCGACGTCGAAGGCGCTCATGGTCGAGGTTCCGGCCGAGTTCGCCGGCCTGTTGTTCGTCGACGGCAGGTTGTCGCGCGTGCTCGAGGCGGGCAGCTACGCATTCTGGAACTTCCGCAAGAACGTTGTCGCCCAGGTCATCGACCTGCGCGTACAGTCGGTGGAGGTCTCCGGCCAGGAGCTGTTGACCCGCGACAAGGTCAGCCTGCGCGTCAACCTCGCCGCCAGCACCCGCATCACCGACCCGGTCGCGGCCGTGACCCGCGTCGCCAAGCACGGCGACTACGTCTACCGCGAGCTGCAGTACGGCTTGCGCAAGGCGGTCGCGGCCAAGACGCTCGACGAGCTGCTCGGCGACAAGGCGTCGCTGGACGCGGACATCTTCGCCTACGTGCGAGGCCGTGTCGGCGAGCTCGGAACCGAGGTGCTCGGGGTCGGCGTCAAGGACGTGATCCTGCCGGGCGAGATGAAGGACATCCTCAACAGCGTCGTGCAGGCGGAGAAGTCGGCCCAGGCCAACGTGATCCGCCGTCGCGAGGAGGCGAACGCCACGCGCTCGCTGCTGAACACCGCGAAGCTGATCGAGGACAACCCGGTGCTCATGCGCCTCAAGGAACTGGAGGCGCTGGAGAAGGTGACCGAGAAGGTCGGTTCGATGACCGTGTTCGGTGGCCTGGAGGGTGTGATGAAGCAGCTGGTGAGCCTGAAGGCGCCGGCGCAGTAGCAAGCTCCGCGTCGCGAACGGATTCGCGATGCGGAGTCATTCATGAAGGGAATTCAAGATGAACACTTTGAACGACAACGCACAAGCCGGCTTCGAGCTGCTCCACGCCGAGGGCGCCACCACCCCGATCAAGGGCTGGGTGCACGGCGTGCCGCTGGAGGATCAGGCCCACCGCCAGTTGCAGAACATCGCCGAGCTTCCGTTCGTCGGCCCCTGGGTCGCGGTGATGCCGGACGTGCACCTGGGCAAGGGCGCGACGGTCGGCTCGGTCGTGCCCACCCGTGGCGCGATCATCCCGGCCGCGGTCGGCGTCGACATCGGCTGCGGCATGGCCGCGGTGCGGACCACGCTGACCGCCAACGACCTGCCCGACGATCTGGCGCTGCTGCGCAACTCGATCGAGCGCAGCGTGCCGGTCGGCAACGGCCCCGGCGGCAACCACCGGCGCGTGCCCGACAGCGTCGGCACCCTGCTGACGCGATCCGGGCTGGTCGAGCGGCTGGCGCACATCCGCGAGAAGCACCCGAAGATCCGGCCCGACCGCATCGACGTGCAGGCCGGCACCCTCGGCGGCGGCAACCACTTCATCGAGATCTGCCTCGACGAGGCCGACTCGGTGTGGGTGATGCTGCACTCCGGATCGCGCGGCACCGGCAACCTGGTCGGCACCTACTTCATCGAGCAGGCCCGGCGCCAGCTGGAGAAGCGGGTGCTCGGCTACCACCTGCCCGACAAGGACCTGGCTTTCTTCCTGGAGGGCGAGGCGCTGTTCGACGACTACGTCGAGGCGGTGTCGTGGGCGCAGGACTACGCCCGGATCAACCGCGAGGCGATGATGGCGCGGGTGCTGCACGAGATGCGTCACCGCCTGCCCAAGTTCAAGCTCGACCGGATGGCGGTGAACTGCCACCACAACTACGTGCAGCGCGAGCAGCACGGAGGCGAGTCGCTGCTGGTGACCCGCAAGGGCGCGGTCAGCGCGCGCGAGGGCGAGTTGGGCATCATCCCCGGCAGCATGGGGACGCGCAGCTACATCGTGCGCGGCAAGGGCAACGCGGACAGCTTCCACAGCTGCAGCCACGGCGCCGGCCGGGTCATGAGCCGTACCGCCGCGCGTCGCAGCATCACCCTCAAGCAGCACCGCGAGGCCACCGCCCACGTCGAGTGCCGCAAGGACCAGGGGGTGATCGACGAGTCGCCGGCGGCCTACAAGTCGATCGACGCGGTGATGGCCGCGCAGACCGACCTGGTCGAGGTCGTGCATACGCTTCGCCAGGTGGTCTGCATCAAGGGCTGATTCCAGGAGTCGGCCCCAGGTGCCGATCCGCATCGGCGACACCGCCAGGCCGCTCCTCCGGGAGCGGCCTTTTTTTTTTGCGTCCGGCCTCCACGCCGCACTGGCAAGGGACGTCTTCACCGGCACATGGCGCGCGCCGCGCTAGCCTCTGCGCTTCGCACCCGCCATCGGCAAGGAGTCCACGATGGGCAAGACCGCCGAACGCATCCACACCGACCGCGCCGAGATCGCACGTCTGGAGTCGCTGATCGCGCGCCTGCCCAACGATGCCCATGTCGAGCTGACCCTCGACGACGGCGACGTGGTTCGCGGCACCGTCGCCGCACGGCCGACCGTGCAGGTGTTCGAGGACGGCCACGGCAACGAAGGCCTGAACGCCCTGGTGCGGCTGGAGGAAGTGGCCTTCGATGCGGCGCGCACGCCGCGCGACATCTGGGTCGACCGGATCGTCAGGATCGTGCAGCTCCCCGAGCTCTGAGCGCCCGGGGCGCGCTCAGGCGGTGTGCGCCAGCTTCGCCAACTGCCGCAGCGCCTGCTCGAACACCTCGACCGGCTGACCGCCCTGGACCAGGTGCTGGTCGTCGAAGATCACCGACGGCACCGCCTGGATGCCGCGCCCGGCGTACAGCCGCTGCTGCCGGCGCACCGCCTCGGCATGCGCATCCGAGGCCAGCACCGCGCGCGCGGCGTCGGCATCCAGACCGATCCCGGCGGCGACCTCGACCAGCACGTCGTGCGAGGACATGTCGCGTCCCTCGCCGTGATAGGCGTGCAGCAGCGCGTGCTTCAACGCGCGTTGGCGGTCCGCGGACTGCGCGCCGGCCCAGTCCAGCAGGCGGTGCGCGTCGAAGGTGTTGTAGACGCGGGTACGCTCGCCGAACGTGAATCCGACCGCCTCGCCACGCTCGCGCAGCAGCTCGCGGTTGCGCGCCAGTTGCTCCGGCGACAGTCCGTACTTGGCGGCCAGGTGCTCGGCGGCATCCTCGCCTTCCGGCGCCATCTGCGGGTTCAGTTCGAACGGCTGGAAATGCAGCTCGACCGCGACCTCGTCGCCGACCCGTTCGATCGCCCGCTCCAGCGCGTTCAGGCCGATCGCGCACCACGGGCAGGTGACGTCGGAAACGAAATCGATGCGGATCGCAGCAGCCGTTGACATATGAAGACTCCGTGAAGGGTTCGACCGGCACCGCGTGGCACCGTACCGGCTATGTGAGGGCGCCGCCCTCCTCCCGCAATGGCAGTCGCCGCCGACCCATGCCCGCCCTGGCCGGGTCGGACTCCTGGGGATGCGTGCGCGATGGGACTGATCCGCAAACCGTGGTTCTTCATTCCCGCCCTGCTGGCGCTGGCCCTGGGCCTGTATGCGGCCGCCGGGTTCTGGCTGGCGCCCAAGCTGGTGCGCTCGCAGGCCACCGCCTTCGTCCACGACGAGCTCGGCAAGTCGCTGCGCCTGGGCGAGATCCGCACCCATCCGTTCAAGCTCACCCTCGAGGTTTCCGATATCGCGATCGCCGATGCCGATGGCGGCAAGCCACTGCTCGCCGCCGACCGGCTGTTCGTCGATCTGGAGGCATCGTCGCTGTGGCAGCGCAGCTGGAACTTCCGCGAGGTCAGCCTGGTGGGGCCGTACGCCGATGCCCGGATCGGACCCGACGGCACGCTCAACCTGGCCGAGCTGATCCCCGAATCCGAGCCGACCGACGAGCCGTTGCCGATGCTCTGGCTGCAGGCGCTCTCGGTCGCCGGCGGCCGCATCGACTTCGCCGACCACAGCAGGACGCTGGAGCCGAGCAAGACCCTGGCACCGATCGACTTCACGCTCAGCCACTTCCGTACCACTCCCGAGGGCGGCGGCTTTCGCCTCAGCACCGCCAGTGCCGAGAGCGAGCGCCTGGACTGGAATGGCCAGCTGTCGCTGGAGCCGCTCAAGTCCGATGGCCACTTCGAGGTCGGCGGCCTCCTGGCCACCAGCGTGTACGCATTCTTCAGCGACGAACTGCCGCTGCAGCTGAGCGCCGGCCGCTTCGACCTGACCGGCGACTACCGCTTCGAGGCGGTGCCCGGGCAGGGTCTGCGACTGGAGGTCAGCCTGCCACGGATCGACGCCGGCGAACTGGCGTTGCGGGCCAAGGGCGTCGACAGCGACTGGGTGACCTTGACCTCGGCAAGCGTCGCCGACACCCGCCTGGCGTGGCCGGCACGCCAGGTCGACGTCGCTTCGGCGCAGGTGCAGGGACTGAAGGCGAGCCTGTGGCGCGAAGCCGACGGTCATCTGAATCTCGAACGCCTGCTCGCTCCGTCCGCCGCAGCGGCTGCCCCGGCGACCCTGCCCGCAACCATGGCGGCCACCACCACGGGCACCGGCGCCCAGGGCGCGACGGCCGAACCGTCCACCACGACCGTGTCGTCGGCGGCGCCCGCCGCCGACGATACCTGGCGTTTCGAGCTTGGCGAACTGCGACTGGAACAGGGCGAGGTCGATTTCGAGGACCGCACGATCGCGCCCGCCGCGCGCTTCCGGCTCGCGCCGCTGGCACTGACCGCGCAGCCGATCAGCCTCGACATGAGCCGCCCGGTCGGCATCCAGCTGCAGGCCACGGTCAACCAGGCCGCTCCGCTGCGGGTCAGCGGCGAGGTGGTGCCGGACACCGTCACCGCGACCCTGCAGGTCGAGATCGACACGCTGCCGATCGCCCAGGTCCGCGGCTACCTGCCGGCCCTGCCCAGCCTGCAGCTGCGCTCGGGCAGCGCCGGAGCCCGCGGCGAACTGTCCCTGCAACCTCAGTCGGAGTCCGGGCCCTGGCTGCGGTTTTCCGGCGGCGCGACCGTCTCCGACTTCGACCTGATCGAGGCGCGCAACAGGCGCCGGTTCCTGTCCTGGCAACGTCTCGATGTCGACGGGCTTGAATTCAGTGCCGGGCCGGACACGTTGAAGGTGCGCACGGTACGGGCGACCCGTCCGTATGCACGGGTGGTGATCGCCGAGGATCGCTCGATCAACCTGGCAACGATGTTCGGCGAGGACGGGGGATCGTCCGCGCCGGCCCCCTCCGGCGGATCGATGCCGATCCGGATCGGCCGGCTGCAACTGGCACAGGGCACGATGAGCTTCGCCGACTTCTCGATCGACCCGAACTTCCAGGCCGAGATCCAGGCCCTGCGCGGATCGGTCACCGGGCTGTCGACCGCCGCCGACAGCCGCGCCCGGATCGACCTGCAGGGCCATGTGGTCAACCGCTTCTCGCCGGTGCGGATCACCGGCGAGACCAACATCGCCGCCTGGGACCGGCACACCGACGTGGAGATGGCGTTCGAGAACATCGAACTGCCGATCTTCAACCCCTATTCGGGACGCTGGGCCGGCTACGCGATTTCCAAGGGCAAGCTCAGCACCGAGCTGCACTACCGGATCGACGACCGCGCCTTGGTCGCCGACCACCATGTCGTCATCAACCAGCTCGAGTGGGGAGGCGCCACCGACAGCGAAGACAAGGTGTCGTTGCCGATCCGCCTGGCCACGGCGCTGCTCAAGGATCGCAACGGCGTGATCGATCTCGAACTGCCGGTCAGCGGCACCCTCGACGATCCCGAGTTCCGGATCGGCCCGGTGGTCTGGCAGATCATCAAGAACCTCATCGTCAAGGTGGTGACCGCGCCGTTCGCCTTCCTCGGCTCGCTGTTCGAAGGCGCCGAGGACGCGCGCTACGTCGACTTCGCCCCCGGCTCGGCGGAACTGCCGACGGACGCCGCCGGCGCCCTGGCGGCGCTGGCCAAGGGACTGAACGACCGCCCGGCGCTGAATCTCGACATTCCCGCCGGCGCCGCCGGCGCGGCCGATGCCCAGGCCCTGCAGGAACAACGCTTCATGGCCGCGCTGGCGCAGGCCAACGGCAACACCGCCGAAGGCAGCGCCTTCGACTATGCCGGCATGGAACCCGGCGACCGGCTCGACCTGCTGGAGGACCTGTACCGGCAGAGCACCGGCGAAAGGCCGGAGCCCCCGGAAGTCGCCAAGGAGGCGTTGGCGGAGCAGTCGTGGTCCGAGCGCCGCGCCAGCCGGCGCGAGGCCGACATCGCCTGGCTGGAGGGCGAACTGCGGCCCCGCTACGCGGTGGCGGAGAACGAGCTGCTGCAACTGGGGCAGGCGCGCGCGGTGGCGATCCAGGCGGCCCTGCTCGCCGACGGCAATCTCGACCCGACCCGGGTGTTCCTGGCCTCGTCGCTGCAGGCCGCCGAACACGAAGGCCGGATGCGGGTCGAGCTGCAGCTGAAGTAGAAGCGCAAGCGGCGACGACACGTTCACCGCAAGAATTGATCGCGGCTCACGCCGCTCCTACAGGGGGAACGATATCCGGCTGCGCGCGGATATCTCCCAAAGTTTGCTGCGCAAACCTTGGGCCCCGCCGTTGGCTCATGAGGTAGACAAACGCTCTTCGTAGGAGCGGCGTGAGCCGCGATGGGGCGTTCATGGGAAGGCTTCACCGCGCCCAATCGACCGCTCCGGCGCCGGATCGCGGCCACGAAAAAGCCCGGCTTTCGCCGGGCTTCCGTCGTCAGTCCGCACCGCCGGTGGCGGCGCGGAGCATGGCGATATTGGCGTTGGCCTTACAGCGCCTCGACGGCGTCGGCCTGCAGGCCCTTCTGGCCCTGGACGACGGTGAAGCTGACCTTCTGGCCTTCCTGCAGGCTCTTGAAGCCCGAGCCCTGGATCGAACGGAAGTGGACGAACACGTCCTCACCGTTCTCGCGGCTGATGAAGCCGAAGCCCTTGGCGTCGTTGAACCACTTGACGGTACCGGTTTCGCGATTGGACATCTTGATGTTGCTCCTGGAGCGTTTTGAATGAGCCGCGGATGCGGCGTTGAAGCTGGTTGCAAGGAGCAGACGAGGCGAAACGATGGGCGGATCGTGAAGATCAACGACACCGGGTCACGATTCAGAGTGACCCCTGACTAACACAGCACTACGAACATTACCGGTACTTGCCTGCAAACACAATCCTGAACAGACCCGGCGGCCAACGCCGTTCACCCGGCAGGCAGAATCCATCCCCGACAGGCGACAATGCCCCGATGAACGTCCCCGAGCCCCCGATCGCATGAGCGTCTACGTCGACGACGCCGTCACCCAGTGGCGCGGCCGGCGCTGGGCCCACCTGATGGCCGATACCCTCGACGAGCTGCATGCCTTCGCCGCCCGCCTGGGCATCCCCCGTCACGCGTTCCAGAACAAGACCAGCGGCGCCCACTACGACGTGCCCAGCGATCTGCGCGAGCGCGCGCTGGCGCTGGGCGCGGTCGCGATCTCCCGCCATCGCGACCGCGAACAGGTGCGTGCGGTGATCCGCGTCGCCAAGGCCCAGGGCCGCGGCGAGCACCCCTGAACGGCGCGGTGCCGGCCGCCGGCCCCGGCATGGGCACGGCGCCGCAAAAGGCGCATAGTGGGGGTTCTCGCCGCGCCGACCCGCCGCCGCGGCTTGTCCACCCAACCACGGGGGACCCTCGATGGCCCGCGCCAAGAAAGGCAGCACCTCACCCGCCCGTCGCGGCCCCGCCGCGGGAGGCGCCGACCACAACGTCCAGAAGCGCATCGAAAGCGAACGCATCTCCGCCGACATCGCCGACTTCCAGAAGTCCGGCGGCCGTATCGAGAAGCTCGGCGTGACCCGGGTGCTGCAGAAGATCGCGCCCGCCACCGCCGACGAACACTCCGCCGCCGAACCCAGCGGCCGCGGCCGGCGCCGCAAGTAGGCCGGGCCTTGCCGCTGCGGGCGGCGACGTTGCCGGGACCTGGCGGCAGCCACTCGGACCACCGCTGAAACGCAGCATCCCCGATGACCGTCTGGTCTGGGCGGCGGCATCGGCGCACACTGCCCGCCCTCCCCACAACGATGCACGACGGCGGCGACCGCCGCCGTCCGCCCGACCGCATGTCTTCCAACGACACCCCAGCGATCGCTCCGTCCGCCGCCAGCCCGGCCGCGGCCCCTTCGGCCGTCCGCGGCCTCTGGCGGGGGCGCGCCTGGGTGCTGGCCGGCATCGGCCTGTCCGCGTTCACCCTGCGCACCGCGGTGACCTCGCTGACCCCGTTGCTGGACCGGATCGGCGAGACCCTGGGCTTCGGCAGCACCATGACCGGCGTGTTCGGGATGGTGCCGACCGCCGCCTTCGCCGCTTTCGGCGTCGCCACCCCGGCGATCGCGCATCGCGTCGGCCTGGAGCGCACCGCCCTGCTGGCGATGCTGATGGCCGCCGCCGGCCTGCTCACCCGCGGCCTCGCCCCGGACACCTGGACCCTGCTCGCGGCCTCGGCGCTGGCGCTGTCGGGCATGGGCATCGGCAACGTGGTGCTGCCGCCGCTGGTCAAACGCTACTTCCCCGACCGGGTCGGCACGGTCAGCTCGACCTATATCACCCTGCTGCAACTGGGCACGATCCTGCCGGCACTGACGGCGGTACCGCTGGCCGATACGGTCGGCTGGCGAGCGTCGCTCGCCGCCTGGTCGGTGGTCGGGATCGCCGCCGCGCTGCCGTGGGCCGGGGTGCTGTGGATGGAGCGTCGCGCCCATGCCGGCGCCGAATGCTCGGCCCAGGCGCGCGCGCTCGCCGACGCCCACGACCGCGCGGTGGCCGGCGACGACGAGGCGCCGGAGCTGGCCCGTCCGGCCACGCGCGGGCGGGTGTGGCGCTCGCCGGTGGCCTGGGGCCTGGCGCTGATGTTCGGGATGACCTCGCTGGTCACCTATTCGATGTTCACCTGGCTGCCGGCGCTGTTCGCCGCCGCCGGCGCCAGTCCGGCCTTCGGCGGCAACATGGTCGCGCTGTTCTCGACCCTGGGCCTGGCCACCGGGCTGGTGATGCCGGCGATCGCGGTGCGGATGCGCAACCCGTTCCCGGTGGTGCTCGCCTGCCTGGCCTGCTTCGCTGCCAGCTTCCTCGGCCTGCTGTGGGCGCCGATGGCGGCGCCGGTGCTGTGGGTCGCCCTGCTCGGACTGGGCCCCAGCACCTTCCCGCTGTCGCTGGTGCTGATCAACCTGCGTACCCGCACCGCCGGCGGCTCGGCCGCGCTGTCGGGCTTCACCCAGGGCGTGGGCTACACCCTCAGCTGCGCCGGCCCGGTGGTGTTCGGCGCCCTGCACGACGCCAGCCATGCCTGGGGCCTGCCGTTCGCCTTCCTTGGCCTGTGCCTGGCGGTGCTGGCGACCGGCGGCCTGCTCGCCTGCCGGCCGCGGATGCTCGAGGACACCTGGTAGCCGGGTCGCGCGGACCGGGGCGCATCGCCGCGCCCCACGCTATCCTTGGCGCCCAGACACATCCGTACACGCAAGGCCACGCCATGTCCGACACCCCGCCCGACCGCCTGTCCAACGACCCGCGCAGCAAGTTCTACGACGAGGCCCTGCTCGAACGCGGCATCGGCATCCGCTTCAACGGCATCGAGCGGCACAACGTCGAGGAGTACTGCATCAGCGAGGGCTGGGTGCGGATGGCGGTCGGCAAGGCGCTGGACCGTCGCGGCCAGCCGATGACGATGAAGTCCAGGGGCACGGTCGAGGCCTGGTTCCTGACCCCGGCCGGCGACGCGGGCGACGCCGTCGAGGGCTGAGCCAGAGCGCTTCCCGGCGCCTACTGCTTGAGCTTCCAGCCGGTGCGGAAGATCCACATGACGATCCCCAGGCAAACCGCCAGGAAGCCGAGGATCGCCGCCAGGCTGATCTCGACGTTGACGTCGGAGACCCCGTAGAAGCTCCAGCGGAAGCCGCTGATCAGGTAGACCACCGGGTTGAACAGGGTGATCTTCTGCCAGACCGGCGGCAGCATGCTGATCGAATAGAACGCGCCGCCGAGGAAGGTCAGCGGCGTGACCACCATCAGCGGGATCACCTGCAGTTTCTGGAAGTCGTCGGCCCACAGCCCGATGATGAAACCGAACAGGCTGAAGCTGACCGCGGTCAGCAGCAGGAAGGCGACCATCCAGACCGGATGCGCGATCTCGTAGGGCACGAACACGCGCGCGGTGGCCAGGATCAGCAGCCCCAGCATCAACGACTTGGTCGCCGCCGCGCCGACGTAGCCGATCACCACCTCCAGCGACGACACCGGCGCCGACAGCAGCTCGTAGATGGTGCCGGCCCACTTGGGCATGTAGATGCCGAACGACGCGTTGGAGATGCTCTCGCCCAGCAGCGACAGCATGATCAGGCCCGGGATGATGAAGGCGCCGTAGCTGACGCCCTCGATGTCGCCCATCCGCGAGCCGATCGCCGCGCCGAACACGATGAAGTACAGCGACGTCGACAGCACCGGCGAGAGGATGCTCTCGCCCAGGGTGCGGAAGGTCCGCGCCATCTCGAAGCGGTAGATCGCCTTGATCGCATGGATGTTGATCGAAGCGGTGCTCATGCCTGCGCCTCCTGCGCGATGGCCCGTTCACGGTCCGCACCGTTGCGCGCACTGTTGCGGACCAGGCTGACGAAGATGTCCTCCAGCGAGCTCTCGCTCGAATGCAGGTCGCGGAAATCGATGCCGTGCGCGTGCAGCTGGCGCAGCAGGCCGGCGATGCCGGTTTCCTCCGACTGCACGTCGAAGGTGTAGACCAGCGACTGGCCGTCCGCCGACAACTCCAGCGGCAACCCGGCCAGCTCGGCGGGGATCGCCGCCAGCGGCTCCTGCAGGCTCAGCGTCAACTGTTTCTTGCCGAGCTTGCGCATCAGCGTGGTCTTGTCCTCGACCAGGACCAGCTCGCCGTGGTTGATCACCCCGATGCGGTCGGCCATCTCCTCGGCCTCCTCGATGTAGTGGGTGGTCAGGATGATGGTCACGCCGTCCTCGCGCAGCTTCCGCACCAGCTGCCACATGTCGTGGCGAAGCTCGACATCGACGCCGGCGGTGGGCTCGTCGAGGAACAGGATCTCCGGCTCGTGCGCGAGCGCCTTGGCGATCAGCACGCGCCGCTTCATGCCGCCGGACAGCGCCATGATCTTGCTGTCCTTCTTCTCCCACAGCGACAGCGCGCGCAACACCTTCTCCAGATGCGCCGGATCCGGCGGCCGGCCGAACAGGCCGCGGCTGAAGCGCAGCGTTGCCCACACCGTCTCGAACGCGTCGGTCGAAAGCTCCTGCGGCACCAGTCCGATCTTGCGGCGCGCGGCACGGTAGTCGCGCACCACGTCGTGGCCGTCGGCGACGACCGTGCCGCCGCTCGGATTGACGATCCCGCAGATGATGCTGATCAGGGTGGTCTTGCCGGCGCCGTTGGGGCCGAGCAGGGCGAAGATCTCGCCGCGGCGGATCTCCAGGTCGATGCCCTTGAGCGCCTGGAAGCCCGACCCGTAGGTCTTGGTCAGGCCGCTGACGGTGATGATCGGATGCATGCGTTCTCCCTGCGTGGATGGGGCGTCGACGGCGGCTGCGGCGCGACGGCCCGAACGGTCCCATACCCGGCGCCGTTCCGCGACCCCGCGCGGGCAAGAATACGGCCAGGACCGGGATTGGCCCCGTCGAGCCCCTCGGGATTGGCACGTTAGCGCGCACGCGGCGGCGTGATAAGTCTTGGCGGGTGGATGCTCATTCCCGCGTTCGGGACAGTCTGCGCGGCCGCGGTCGCAGCGCCTGAGACGGCGCCCCGCCAGGCTTGTTCGCGGCGGCGCAGGAGCACCGCTCCAGGTCCGGCATCGATGGCTGCGACGCGTCATGCATATGCATCGCGAACCGGTTACCGTGTCGCCTGCCCCCTCTCCCCCGAGCGAGGTTTCCGATGAAGTTCCTGGTCATGATCCACACCGACGACGACCTGGTCGCCGAGCTGCCCGAGGGCGAGTTCGACCGGCTGATGAAGGGCTGTTTCGAGAAGGCCGACGAATTGCGCGCGGCCGGCAAGCTGCTCGACTCGCAGCAACTCGAACACGGCCGCACCGCGCGCACCCTGCGCCAGCGCGAAGGCCGGATGTCGATCACCGACGGCCCGTTCAGCGAAGCCAAGGAAGTGCTGGCCGGCTTCAACCTGATCGAGGCCGCGGACATGGACGAGGCGATGGAGATCGCCCGCCAGTTCCCGTGGTCGCAGACCGGACACATCGAGATCCGCCCGGTCCGCGACATGGACGCGGTCCGCGACCGGGTCGGCGCCTGAGGCCTTGCGCCACGCGAACGGCACTCAGGCGGCGTCGGCCTCGTAGCAGTCCTCGGCCCGGCGGGCCGCGCGTTCCAGTTGCAGGCGCAGGCGGGCGCGTTCGATCGCGATCCGCTCCTGCGGTGTGATCGCACGCCACAGGTTGGCGAGGAATTCGTCGGCGTTCGCCTGTTCCATCGCCAGCGTCGACTCGGCCACCTTCGACAACACGATGCCCTCGCCCAGCAGCGGTTGCATCGCGCGTTCCTCCTCGTCCATGTGCAACAGGCAGTCGGCGACGAAGCGGTTCCAGGCGTCGTGCAACTGCCGCCGCGCACGAACCCGGCGCGACATTGGCAGGCGTTGCAAGGCCTCGGCCGACGCGCAGATCGCCTCCATGTCGCGATCCAGGCTGTGGTGCTGCTCGTCCAGCCGTCGCGCCAGTTCCGGCGCCACCGCCTGCAGCACCGGCAGCAGGTGCGCGTCCTCCTGTTCGGCGTGGCCGCGCAACATTTCGGCGGCGCGCCTGATCGCCTCCAGCACGGCACGATCGTCGCTGTCGCCAGCTGCGGCCAGCCGGTCGGACACCGCATGGATCTCGTGACGGACCAGCTTGTGGATAACGGTAAGTGCGTTGGGTTCCATCGGGCCTCGTTCCCTGTATCGATGGCCACGGTGGCCATTGGCGGCACAGCCTAAGACCTCGACTTAAGTTGAGGTCAAGCATTGGATCGCGATTTCTGGCTGACCGGCTGCCTTCGGACCGGTCCGCTCCAGATCGGCCCGCTCCAGACCCGTTCCGGAACGACGGCGCATGGCGGGCGGCAGCGCCGGGTCCGCCACGCGTCCGGCCGCGACCTACAGCCTCAACTCGCCGTTCTCGACCACGGTATTGCCGTCGAAGGTCACCGTGGCGCCCTGCAAGGATACGCTGAAGCTGTGCGGCACCGAGTTGTCGCCACCGGCCCAGGTGTTGCTGCCGGTGCCCAGCGATACGGTGCCGGCCGGCACCCAGTTGCCGACCCGGCTCTCCGCCGGCAGGCTGACATTCGGATTGATGCCCAGGTCGACGAAGCCGAACTGCTTCTTGCGGTCGTCGTCGATCGCATCGTAGACCGCCTTCATCGCCGCGAAGCCCTCGCCGTCGCCGGTCACCGAGATCAGCTCGCCGCTCTCGAACGTCAGCGTCAGGTTCTCGACCGGCTTGCCCTGGTAGTAACCGTACGATTGCACCAGGGTCCCGCTGGCGCTGCCCGGCACGGCCGCGGCATAGACTTCGCCGGCCGGCAGGTAGGTCATCAGCGCCGCGCCGCCCTGGCGCTTCTCCTCGGCGCTGATCGCGCCGTCGCTGACCATCACCGCGCGCCCCTTCACGCTGACACTGAGGTCGGTGCCGTTGGGATGGGTGACATGCACTTGGTCGGCGCCGGCCAACGCCGCCCTGACCGCGTCGCCGCGCTGTTGCAGCGCGGCGTAGTCGAGGTTGACGCCGGCCCAGAACATTTTCGCCAGGGCCGCCTCCGACAGCCCGTAACGCTCGGCCCGCCAGGACGTCGGATACAGGCCGTTGCCGACCTCGATGAAGCGCCCGCCGTTCTTCATGAATGCGTTCTGGACCGTTTCGTCGGCCTTGATCCGCGCCGCGATCCGGGCCGGGTCGGCTCCCTCCAGCAGGTTCTCGCTGGTGCCGTTGCTGAGCTCGATCATCACGTCGGCGTTGTTGGCCAGCATCAGTCCGGCCGCATTGGGGGTGCCGTCGAATTCGGCCGGCACGTCGAAGAACGAGCGCCGGGTCAGGCGGTCGCTGGAGTACTCGACCACCGCATAGCCGCCGGCCTTGCGCACCTGGACGGCGAGGTCCTCCAACAGCTCGGCGTCATGCGGGCGTCCGGAGATCCACACGACCTCGCCGGGCTCGACCGCGGCGGCCTGGGTGACGATGCGTTCGGCCAGCTGTTCCAGTTCGGCGGCGGAAGGCGTGGCGACCGCGTCCGCCGCCGGCGCCTCGGCCTCCATCGGCGCGGCAGTCGAATCGGGACGCTCGCTGCCGGTACCCGCCGGCTTGCAGCCGACCAGCACCGCCAGCAGCGCGATGGACAGGGAGGCGAGAGGGATCGCCGCTGATCGCGGCAGGCGCGTGGTGTTCATGATCGAACTCCCGGGGGAACGCCCTGATGGGCAGGCCCCCGAACCAACGCGCGGCCCTGGCGGCGGCGGTCACCGCCGGTCGGACCCACGGCGCCGTGCCGACCGACGGCGGAAACGCGCCGCCGCGCCGGCTATTCCGACTCCAGCCCCGCCAGGTCCAGCACCCAGCGCGGCACCTGCGGTTCGCCGGCATAGAACGCCTTCGGCCGCTTCTCGGCCATCGCCCAGCGGTGCAGCCAGCTCGGCCCCCAGCGCCCCTCGTAGCCATCCGGGCGCGCGTACGCCGGGTCGGCCATCGCCTCGTCGAGGCCGATGGTGCGGTAGCCGCGACGACGCACCGCCGCGACCAGTTCCGCATAGGTATCGGCATTGAGGGTGTTGGCGTGCAGCAGCCAGACCTGCGGCAGTGCATAACCGAGCAGGTCGATCGACTGGCGCTCGTAGTAGTCGAGCTTGTTGAGCATGTACGGCACGTAGCCAAGCCGCAGGCGCTCCAGCGTCGCCTCGCGGGCCGCCGGGTCGGCCTGTGCGAGCACCCGTTCGTAGGCGAACGCCCAGATCCACTCGCTGTTGTCGACGGTGACCGGCGCGACCCGGTAACCGCGGCCGGCGAGGAAATCGACCACCGCGGCCTTGTCGGCCTGGCTCCGCCCGGCGCGCAGATAGGGATGGCGGAACCAGCGCGGCGCCTGGTCGCGCGCGGCCATCAGCGGCCGCAGCTGGCGCTCGCCGCGCAGGATGTCCTCCTGGAATGCCGCTACTCCGACCTCGTGCAGATCGACATGGCCCCAGGTGTGGTTACCCAGCTCGAAACCCGCGTCCAGCCAGTTCTCCAGCATCGCCAGGCGCTCGGGCCGGACCCGGCCATCCACTTCCAGCTTGGATTCGTTGACGAAGCCGACCACTGGCGCGCCGGCGAGCTTCAATTGCGCGATCAGGCGCGCATGCCGTGCCGCCAGGTCGTCGTCGGCGGTATTGCCGATCCCCTGCCAGGGCAGGTCGTCGATGGTGACGGCGATGCGCCGGTCGGGCGCGGGATCGCCGGAGGTCGTCGACAGCGCGGCGGCCTGGGCGTGAACGCCCAGGGCCAGCGAGAAGATCAGCAGCGGCGACATAACCGACGACCGCCGGCCCGGCCGGAGCCGTTTCAGGAAGGATCGCATCGAAGCTTCACCGGATACGGCGATCCAGCATAACAAGCCCCGCCGGCCCCGGACGCGCGGGCGGACCACACCTGAGGCCGGCAAGGCTTCACCAGGGCAGTGGCGTGCCGTTGGCGTGCCAGAACGAACCGCTGTCGGCGTCCGACAACGTGTCCAGGCGCTCGACCAGCTGCGCGGCCGACTCGTCCGGGCTGATCTCGCCGGCGTTGTCGACCATGTCGGTGGAGACGAAGCCCGGATGCAGCAGGAACACGTCGATGCCGCGCGGCTTGAGGTCGATCGCCAGCGATCTGCCGATCGCATTGACCGCCGCCTTCGACGCCCGGTAGCCGTAGTAGCCGCCGGACCCGTTGTCGGCCATCGAGCCCATCCGGCTGGTGATGATGCCGACCCGGCTGCCCTCGCCGAGCACGCCGGCCAGCACCTGCACGGTGCGCAGCGGTCCCAGCGTATTGATCTCGAACTGGCGGCGCATCGCCTCGAAGCCGTCGCCGTCGATGTCGCCGAACACCTCGCGCGACAGGATGCCGGCATTGCAGACCAGCACGTCGACGCGGGTATGTCCCAGGCGTCCGGCCAGCTCGGCCAGGGCCGCGGCGTCGGTGACATCGATGCCCGCCTCGACCTGTGCGCCGGTGGCCTCGAGCTCGGGGCTGGAATTTCGGCAGACCGCGATCACCTTGTCGCCGCGGGCGCGGAAGCGGCGGGTCAGGGCGAGGCCGATGCCGCGGTTGGCGCCGGTGATCAGGACTGTCTTCATGGTGGGTTCTTCCGTGTTGGGGTGGCCCCATCATGGAGGCCGAAAGCGACAGGTTCCACCCGTCCACCCCCGGCCGTCCGCCGGCTAGACCCGGCGCAGCCGGCGCGAGCCGGCATCGACCTCGAAACGCACCCATTGCCCCTGCGCCAGCGCCTCCTCGGGCCGCGCGTAGTGGCACTGTTCGCAGGCCGTGGCCGGCAGTTCGAAGAACCCGGCCTGCAGGCGCTCGCCGCCGACCGTCAGCAGGCCCATGCCGTGACGCACCGTCTGCGCGTAGCGGATCGCCTCGTTGCCCAGCGGCAGCAGCGTGTCCAACGCGGCGACCAGGCGGCGCCCGGCCTCGGCCGACTCGGCCTGCGGATCGGCTTCGACGCTGCCGGCCATGATCGCGTTGAGGGTCTGCGACGACACCGCCGGCACGGTGAACTCGACCGTCCGCGGCGCCAGCTGGGTGGCGAATCCGGCATGGATGTCGCCGGACAGCACGACCACGCCGCCGGCCGGTTCGAACACCTGATCGATCAGCTGCCGGCGTTCGACCGGAAAGCCGTCCCATTGATCGACGTTGAGGTAGAACCGGCGTCGCAGCAGTTCCGGCGCCTGCAACTCGGGGCGGGTCAGGTCCAGCACCATCGAGGTCATCGATACCGAGCTGGCGACCAGCTTCCAGCGCGCGTCGCTGGCGGCGATGCGCTCGGCCAGCCAGGCCGCCTGCGCTTCGCCCAGCGCCGATGCCGGATCCTCGCTCGCGCGCAATGCGGCAAGCAGGTCGTAGGTGTCCTTGACCACGAAATAGCGGCTGCCCAGGTCCTCGAACAGACCGGTCTTGCCCAGCGCGATCCAGGGCAAGCCGCGCGGCAGGGTGTCGTCGCTCGCCGCCAGCGGCACTTCCATGAAGCCCGGCACCGCGGCGTTGTAGCGGCGCAGGATGTCGTTGAGCACCAGCACCGCGATCGGTGCGTCGAGGATCGCGGCGACACGGCGGCGCGCCGCGGCCCGCTCCAGGCCCTGGTCGCGATAGGCCTTCAGCAGCGCCCGTCGCAGCGCCTTGCGCCAGCGCGGCCAGTGCGGATGGGTGGCGTCGACATAGGGCAGCAGTTGTGGACGCAGTGGCTCGAAGTCCTGGCCGATCCGCGGCAGCAACCGGCGCAGCGCCGGCTCGTCGTAGGCCAGCGCGCCGGGGAAGGCGTCCTCGGGAATCAGGTGGTCGGGACGGTGGCTGCGATAGTCGACCAGCAGCAGCTGCAGGTCGCGCCCGAAACGCAGCTCGCGCCACATCCGGGTATGCGGGAACAACCGTTCGGTGTCGACCGTCTGCTGTCCGGCCGCATCCTCGGGCCCGACCTCGATGTCGATCGGCATGTACTCGAAGTAGGCCTGCTCGGCGTTGACCCGGCGCCGACGATCGCCCTCCCCCTGCAACCCGTCGCTGTAGGTCGCGTGCTCCCGCCAACAGTCGTCGGAAAACTCGTGGTCGTCCCACATCGCGACCAGCGGCGTGGTCGCCAGCAGCTGCTGCAGCACCGGATCGGTGCGCACGGTGCGGTGGATCTGACGATAGTTGTCGAGGCTGCAGGCGGCCAGGGCGTCGCGGCCGCGCACGATCGCGCCGCCGGCGTCGTCGAACGCGATCCGGCGCTCGTCGCTGGTCCTCTGGAAGCTCGGGTCGCCGACCGACTCGTAGATGAAGTCGCCCAGATGCAGGATGAAGTCGGGCCGCGGCAGGTCGTCGGCCGGCGTCGCCTCCAGCAGCGGCAACAGGCTGTTGTACCAGCGACCGCCGTAGTCCTGGCAGCTGAGCACGGCGAAGCTGACCGGCTCGTCGCTGTCCGCTGCCGGCGCGGTCCGGGTACGGCCGTGCGGCGACGCGACCCAGCCCTGCGCGGTCTCGCGCAGGAAGCGGTAGTGATAGCCGGTGCCGGGGGCCAGTCCGCGCAGGCGGACCCGCACGCAGTGGTCGGCGGATGCCTCCGCGCGCAGTTCGCGTTCGACGAGCAGGCGTTCGAAGCCGGCGTCGGCAGCGACCTGCAGGCGCAGCACGACCGCCCCGCCGCCGCTATCCGGCGCGCGGGTCCACAGCAGCACCCGGTCCGGCCGCGGATCGCCGGAGGCGACCGACTGCGGGAACCACTCCAACGCCCCGGCGGCCGCGGCGGCGACCACCCGCATCGGCCACATCGACGCGAACGGCAATGCGCTGGCGGTGATCGTGAGCGCCTTCAGCAGGCGGCGGCGTTGCGGATCGGCGGTCATCGGCAGCTCCTGTCGGGACCGCGGCGGGCGGCCGGAAAGGCGGCCGATCGTGGCCCCGGCAGGTGTCGATTTCGTGACAGGCGTGGCGCCGTTGACGCGCAACACAACTGCAACCACGCACTTCCATACTTCGGCGTTTGTTGCGGCCTGCCGTTCGGGCTCGCTGCTCCGTTCCGCTGTCCACTTTCCAGCTGTCCACTTTTCATTCGGGGAACCCATGACAACGATTCGCACAGGCGCCCGCCCGGGCCGGCGCCTCCGCCCGCTGCATTGCGCGCTGCAACTGGCCATCGCGGCCATGCTTCCGGTCACCGCCTCGGCGCAGCAGGCGCCGGGCGCCGTCGCCGATCCCGAAACCGCGGTCGAGCTCGATCGCATGGTGGTCACCGCGCAGAAGCGCGAGCAGCAGGTGCAGGAAGTGCCGATCGCGATCACCGCCTATTCCGGCGAGTTCATGGAGTCGCTGGGCGTGAGCACGATGGGCGACCTCAGCGGCTACGTGCCCGGCCTGCAGGTGCAGGAGCAGAGCCCGAACAACCCCGGCTTCGTGATCCGCGGCATCACCTCCGACAGCGGCGCCGCCAACGTGCCGGCGCGGGTGTCGATCTTCCAGGACGGCGTCTCGCTGAGCCGTTCGCGCGGCGCCTCGGTCGAGCTGTTCGACATGGAGCGGGTCGAGATCCTGCGCGGTCCTCAGGGCACCCTGTTCGGCCGCGCGGCCGAGATCGGCGCGGTCCACCTGATCCAGAACAAGGCCAACGGCGAGTTCGGCGGCGAGGTCGAACTGGGCCTGGGCAACTACAACCTGCGCCGCTTCAGCGGCGTGCTCAACGCGCCTATCGCCGACCAGGCCCTGTACGCCCGCCTGGCGGTGTTCGGCGAACAATACGACGGCACCGTCGACAACCTGTCCGGCGGCGACCTCAACGGCAAGGACACCCGCGCCGTGCGCGGCAGCCTGGGCATGCTGATCGGCGAGATGAGCCGGATCGACGTGATCTTCAACTACCAGCGCGACACCCCGCCGGGCACCGACTTCCGCAGCGGCACGATTCCGAACCGTCGCGGCAGCACCGACCTGTTCGGGCCGGCCGACCTCAACCGCGGCGACGAGCTGGGCCTGGACCGCAAGGTCTACGGCGCGACCGTGCTCGGCGACTTCGCGCTGAGCGACAACTGGACCCTGGACACGATCAGCGGCTGGCGCCACTTCGAGTCCACCGAGCAGTTCGACGCCGACGGCTCGCAGATCGCCGCGTTGGAGTTCGCCGAGATTGCCGAGGGCAAGCAGTTCAGCCAGGAATTCCGCTTCAACTACGACGCCGGTGGCGCGTTCGCGGGCTTCTTCGGCGCCAGCTATTTCTTCGAGGACGGTTCGCAGACGGTGCCGTTCACCACCGACGAGCGCAGCCTGCTGGCACTGCTGTCGCACGATCCGAACGTGCGTGCGGCGATCGCCCAGCTCGGCCTGACCCTGCCCGAGATCCCGGTGCTGCTGCCGGACGGCACCCCGAACGTGAACTATCCGCTGCCGCCGCTGCCATTGCCGCTGAACCCGGCGCACAACGAGAGCTTCAGCAACTACGGCACCACCCAGGCCTGGGACGTGTTCGCCGACGGCACCTGGCGGGTCAACGATCGCTTCGAGCTGACCGCCGGCCTGCGCTTCAGCCGCGAGGACATCGAGGCCGGCTACCAGGCCGATCCCGGCAGCGCGCCGTCGCTGCTCGGCGGCCTCGGCGCCGGCGTGCCGATGCCCGGCTCCCGCAACATCCTCAACCTGGCCACCAACGGCCGCCTGACCCGCAGCGGCAGCTTCGACTCCGCGGTCGGCCGCCTGGTCGGGCGCTACGCCTTCAGCGACACCCTCAGCGGCTACGCCAGCATCTCCCGCGGCCGCCGCCCGGAGGCGTTCAACCTCTCCCCGACCGTCTCCGAGGAAGTCCCGGCCGAGACCGTCGACAGCTATGAAATCGGCCTGAAGGGCAGCCTCGGCGGCAACCGTTTCGCCTGGGACGTGGCCGCGTTCCGCTACGAGTACAGCAACTTCCAGACCGACATCCCCAACCCCAGCGGCGGCACTCCGCTGTTCATCACCACCAATGCCGGCAATGCCACCGCCACCGGCATCGAGGTGGCGATGAACGGCGAACTGGCCCGGGGCCTGGTCGGCTTCCTCAACTACGCCTGGATCGACGCGACCTTCGACGATCGCGACGACGACGGCAACCCGCAGGCCTTCGCCGGCAACCGCTTCCGGCTGACCCCGGAGCACTCCGCTTCGCTGGGCCTGGACTGGCAGGTGCCGTTCGGCGCCGGCCACGCATTCTACCTGCGCCCGTCCTACACCTGGCAGTCGCGGGTGTTCTTCGAGGACGACAACACCGCCGGGCTGGAGCAGGACGCCTACGGCCTGTTCAATCTGCGCGCCGGCGTGCGTCTGGACGACGGCCGCTGGGACATCGGCATCTGGGGCCGTAATCTCGCCGACAAGGAGTATCTGATCGACGCCGGCAACACCGGCCGCCTGTTCGGCACCCCGACCTACATTCCCGGCTCGCCGCGGATGTACGGCATCACCGCGCGCCTGAAGTTCTGATCCACTTGCCCGCCTCGCCCCGGAGCCGGCTCCGGGGCGATCGCGAACCGGCGCCGCCGCCATCCGCGGCAACGGGTGAACGGCTTCTCACGGGCCGCCGGGCTAGACTGCCGGCGGTAGCGCGGCGGCACATCGGCGACGCCGCCGCGTTTCTGTCAGCACGCACCGCGTCCCGGTGCGACGACCGACCGGAGCCACGATGCCCCCGATGCCCAAGTCCCTCGTTCCGATATTGCTGCTCGCCCTGCTGGGTATCGGCCAGGCGCTCGCCCAGGAAACCGCCGGTGCGCCGGTCGCGAGCGAAGCTCCGGCCGGGCCGTCGGCGATCGCGGTCGCGGATATCCCGACCCGGGCCAAGGACGACGAGCGCTTCGCCCAGACCGTGATCGTGCGCGCGCGCCTGCCCGACCCCGGTGCCCGGCTGGTGCCGCAGCTCGACGCGATCGACGCGTCCATCGACGCACGCACCGACCTGCTCCAGCTGGAGAACCTCAAGACCCTGCCGGTGATGCGGCTGGAAAGCCTGGAGCGGCACTGGCGGTTCGACGCCCGCCGCTTCGCCGCGCTGAAGGCGCAACTGCAGCAGGCCACGGCGCCGTATGCCGAGGACGTCGCCGAGCTGTCCAAGCGCCGCGCCGACTGGGAGGCGACCCGCGCCGGCCTGGCCGGGTCGGGCGCCGCAGCGGCGCTCACCACCCAGGTCGACGCGGTCATCGCCCAGCTCAAAGCCGCCGAGCAGGCCGTGTCGGCGCCGCTGGCCCGCCAGATCGACGTCGGCCGGCGCGCCAATGCCGTCGAGGCCCGCATCGAGGCCGGCCAGAAGACCGTCGCCGCCGCGATCGACTACATCGACAGCCGGCTGCTGCATGCCGACGCGCCGCCGATCTGGCGGATGCGGCAGCAGGCGGGCGACCAGGAGACGGTGCTGGAATCGATCGACCAGAACGCCAGGATCGAATCCCAGTTCGCCGCCGACTACAACGCCGCCGGCCTCGGCAACCAGCGCGTCCTCAATGTCCTGCGCTTGCTGCTGCTGCCGCTGCTGATCTGGCTGAGCCTGCACAACCGCCGCAGCGCCCCCGGCACGGTCGAGGACGAGACCGCGGCGCGGGTACTGCGGCGACCGCTGTCCTCGTGGCTGCTGCTGTGGATGATGGGCATCCTGGTGCTGGAGGCCGACGCGCCATTGATGCTGCACCAGTTCGCGATGCTGGTTGCGCTGATCCCGGTGCTGCGGCTGCTGCCCGCGCACGGCTTCCGCCTGCTCGGTCCGTGGCCCTACGTCGCCACCGCGCTGTACCTGCTGGAGCGGCTGGGCTTCCTGGCGCTGCTCGCCGGCACCGATCTGTACCGGCTCTACGAGCTCGGCCTCACCGTGCTGGCGCTGGCGCTGACCGCGTGGCTGCTATGGCGCTCGCGACGGATCGCGCGGACCGGGCCGGCCACCCGCATCCAGCGCACCGTCCAGCTGATCGCCTGGGCGGCCGTGGTCCTGCTGGCGGTGTCCGCGATCGCCAACGTGGTCGGAGCGTTCTCGCTGGCGGAGATGCTGACCGGCGGGGTGATCGACAGCGGCTACTTCGGGCTGATGCTGTACGCCGGCGTCAACGTGTTCACCGCCCTGCTGCACCTGCTGATCGTCCGCCGCAGCGCCGACCGCCTGCGCGGCGTCCGCGAGCGCGCGGTGCTGATGCTGCGCCTGTTCGTACGCCTGCTCAACGTCGCCGCGGTGATCGGCTGGCTGGCCTACACGATGAACCGTTTCCGCATCTTCCGGCCGGTCTACTCGACGGTCGAGGCGGTGCTCACCCATACCTTCAAGATAGGCGAGATCAGCCTCACCCTCGGCGACGTCCTGCTGTTCGTCGCCTCGGTGCTGATCGCGTTCTGGAGCGCCAAGGCGGTGCGCTTCGTGCTGGAGGAGGAAGTGCTGCCGAAGATGTCGCTGCCGCGCGGCGTCGGCAACAGCGTCGCCTCGCTGAGCTACTACGCATTGCTGATGCTGGGGTTCCTGGTCGCGCTGGCCGTCGCCGGCTTCGAGATCAGCCAGCTCGCGTTCCTGTTCGGCGCGCTCGGCGTCGGCATCGGCTTCGGCCTGCAGAACGTGGTCAACAACTTCGTCTCCGGACTGATCCTGATGTTCGAACGCCCGATCCAGCCCGGCGACGTGGTCGACATCGCCGGCATCTCCGGCAACGTCCGCGAGATCGGCATGCGCGCGACCACCATCAAGACCTTCGACGGCGCCGACGTGGTGGTCCCCAACGGCACCCTGCTGTCGGAGAACCTGACCAACTGGACCCTGCGCGACATGTTCCGGCGGATCGAGATCGGCGTCGGCGTCGCCTACGGCAGCGACCCGGAGCAGGTCATCGCCCTGATGATGGACGTGGTCCAGTCCGACCCGAGCGTTTCCAAGGTGCCCGAACCAACCGCGTACTTCATCGGCCTGGGCGCCAGCTCGCTGGATTTCTCGGTGCGCGCCTGGACCCGCGACTACAACAGCTGGTTCGCGATCCGCAGCCGCCTGCTGACCCGGATCTACGCCGCCCTCAACGAGGCCGGCATCGAGATCCCGTTCCCGCAGCAGGACCTGCACCTGCGCAGCGTGTCGGAGCCGGTCGGGGCGATGCTGGTGCGCGAGCCGCGACGTGGCGATCGCGATGATGACGACGGCGGTGCCAGCGGAGACCGCCCCCGGGATTGAGCCGAACCATCGGGCGACGTCGTCAGCCCGCACGGCAAGCCCGCTCCGGCCGTGGGCTTGCCCGGTGCCGCGGGTTTCGCGGACACTGCCGAGTCCTCGCCAACCACGGCTTTTCGAATGCACGCGTCCTCATTTGAAAACATGGAACGTTGTCACGCGCGCTACGTGACCGGCGCATGGACGCAGGCGCGCGACGGTATCACCGTGCTCGATGTCGGCGGCGCCGACGTCAACGGCGGCTATCGCCCGATCTTCCAAGGACCGGGAGTGCGCTACCTGACCGCGGACCTGAGCGCCGGCGACGGCGTCGACGTCGTCCTCGACGATCCCTACCGTCTGCCGTTCGACGACGGTTCGCTCGACATCGTGGTATCCGGGCAGATGCTCGAACACTGCGAGTTCTTCTGGTTGAGCTTCGCCGAGATGATGCGGGTGCTGAAGCCGGACGGCTTCCTGTTCCTGATCGCGCCATCGGCAGGTCCGATCCACCGCTATCCGGTCGACTGTTACCGCTTCTACCCCGACGCCTATCGCGCACTGGCACGCCACAGCGGCTGCCACATGATCGAAAGCTGGCTCGACGAACGCGGCCCCTGGCGCGACCTGGTCGGGGTGTTCAGCCACGCCCAGGTCGCGGTGCCGGAAGGCCCGACCCGGACGCGGCAGCCGATCGCGCCGATCGACGTCGCCGCCGGCAGCGCCGAGCAGGAGGCGGTCTCCGGCCGCATCCACTACCGCGATACGCTCACCGCGCTGCATGAGCGACTGGCGCCGCGCCGTTATCTGGAAATAGGCGTGCGCCGGGGCGGTAGCCTGGCGCTTGCCCGCTGCGAGGCGATCGGCATCGACCCCCAGCCCGAACTAGATTCGCCGCTGCCGGCCAATGCCACCCTGCACGAACTGGCCAGCGACGATTACTTTGCCGCCGACGCGCTCAGCGCCTCGGCGCCGCGTCCGGATTTCGCGTTCATCGACGGTATGCACCTGTTCGAGTTTGTGTTGCGCGACTTCATGAATGTCGAGCGACGCGCGCATCCCGGCGCCCTGATCGTCATCGACGACATCTTCCCGTCGCACCCGCTGCAGGCGAGCCGGGAGCGCCGCACCCGGGTATGGACCGGCGATGTCTGGAAGCTGCATGCCTGCCTGGCCGAGTTCCGCAAGGATCTGCTGCTGATTCCGCTCGACACCGCGCCTACCGGCTTGCTGCTGGTTGCCGGCCTCGACCCGGGCAACCGCGTGCTATGGGATCGCTACAACCCGATCGTTCGCCGCTTCACCGCGCCCGCCGATCCGCCGCCGGAGGTGCTGGGACGGGACGAGGCCTGGGCCCCGGACGACCCGCGGGTCGGATCGATCGCCGACGCCCTGCGCGAAACGCGCGCATCCGGCGCCAGTCGCACCGACATCCTGCGCCGACTGCGCGCCATCGCGAGCCGACCGGAATGAGCCCGCCGCGGCTGTCGGTGGTGCTGATCGGCTACGACATGGCGCGCGAACTGCCGCGCACCCTGCACACGTTGTCGCCGGCCTATCAGCGCGACATCGATCCCTCCGACTACGAAGTCATCCTGATCGACAACGGCTCGCCGCACCGTCCCGAGCTGGAACGTCTGCGGGCCAGTTGCCCGGGACTGCGCTTCCATCGCATCGAGGACGCCCCACCCTCGCCAGTCTCGGCAATCAACCAGGGCCTGTCGCTGGCTCGCGGCGAGCTGATCGGAGTAATGATCGACGGTGCGCGGATGGCCACGCCGCGACTGCTGGCCTCGGCGCTGGAAGCCTCGCGCCTGCATCCGTGCGCGGTCATCGGCACGGTCGCCTTCCATCTCGGCCCCGACGTGCAGATGCGCAGCGTCGGCAACGGCTACGACCAGGCCGAGGAGGACCGCCTGCTGGATTCGGTGGATTGGCGCAAGGACGGCTACGAACTGTTCCGCATCGCGGTGTTCGCCGGCTCATCCGCGAAAGGCTGGTTCACCGTGCCCTCGGAGACCAACGCGCTGTTCCTGCGGCGCGGCCAATGGGAGCAACTGGGGGGCTACGACCCCGCGTTCGTCACCCCCGGCGGCGGCCTGGTCAACCTCGACACCTGGGCCCGGGCCTGCGCGCTGCCCGACGCCCGGGTGACGATGCTGCTGGGGGAAACCACCTTCCACCAGGTACATGGTGGCATCGCGACCAATGCCCCTCCGCGCTCGCGCTGGGCGGAGTTCCATGACGAGTTCGTCGCAATCCGGGGGCATGACTACCGGCCTCCGGCGCGTGCGGCCGCCTGCTACGGGCGGATTCCGCCACAGGCCTGGCCGAGCGTCATCGCCTCCAGGCCTCCCACCTCGACATGAAGCAGACGGGCTCCCGTGGGAACCCGCCTGCGATCGGTGAATCAAGCGGTCCCAGTTTCAGCGGCCGGGCACGCGGCAACAGGTGCGCGAGGCACGCAGCGAAGCATTGCCGCCACTGTTGTTCTGCGCCGAGCAGGTACCGTTGGAGAAAAAGACGAAGGGCATCTGCCAGGTCGACGACTCGCAGTTGGTCGAAGTCTGGGTATAGCCCGCCGCGCACGCCGGCGCCACGGTGTTCTTGGTCGCGCCGGGAGCGACCGAGTCGATCGTCTGCGCGGTCTCGACGCACTGCAGCGCGGTCGCCTGCGGGTTGATGAAATAGCCGACGATGTCGCCGACCACATGCGTGGTGGCGGAGGAATAGAGCGACATCTCCGCGGCCGACGGCCCCTGGTCGAGGGCGACGATCGACAGCGTGGTGTCGATCACGCCCGGGTTGTAGGCCATCGTCGCCGCCAGCGGTCGGGTGGTGTTGAACGGGAACGCGGTGATGAAGCCCTGCGCGGACGGCGTGACCACGCTGAAGTTGATCGCCGCGGCGGCGAACGAACCGGCGGCGCCGACGCCGTTGCAGTTGCTGGCGTCGCCGCCCTGGCCGGAATAGTTGCCGATCGCGGTGACGTCCAGATTGCGGGTGCTGCCGGCACCGATGATCCCACCGGCAACCCGGGTGTCGAAGATGCGGCAGGGAGGAACCGGCACGTAGACCAGGTCGGCTGCCGCATCGCCCAGGCTCTGGATCGAAATGTCACCGGCCTGCGTGCTGATCCCACCGATCGAGGCACCGCCACTTGAAACCGAAGTGAAGGCGAGCGTCATCTGGTCCAGGGTATTTGCATTGGCGGCGGCCTGCAGCGTGTCCAGACTGCTGGTGGCGAACAGATCGCCCATCTCCCGGGCCCAGGCCTGCGGGGTGATCTGGTAGGTCTCGGCCACGAACGGTCCCCACTTCATCATGATCTCGTGGACCAGTTCATAGCGACGGGAAGGCTGCCCGTTCTCGGCGGCATTCGCGCTGGGCATGGCACAGGTCATCGCACCGACCGCGAGAAGCAGCGGAGCCGCCACATTCGCTGCGTACTTGAGTTTCATCTGCTGAATCCCCTTCATTAGGTTGCGTCCATGGACACCCTCCGCGCCATGGTCAAAAGGGAAAACGCAAGGTCGCGGAATTTGGTGCCACGGTCCGGCCACCATCCGCAGGCGGATGGACAACGGACGCCTGCGCAGCGTGTCGGAGCCGGTCGGGGCGATGCTGGCACGCGAGCCCGGGGCTCCGGCAGCGGATTGATGACGGAGGCGGAACTGCCCGCTGCCGGACCCGACGCGGCGATGGCCGGGGACCACCCCGACCATCGCGTCGGGCATCGTCAGCCCCCAGGCACCCGGCAGCAGGTGCGGGAAGCCCTCAGATTGGCGGCACTCTCGCCATTGTTCTGCGCCGAGCAGATCCCATTGGACATGTAGACGAAAGGCATCTGCCAAGACGACGACTGACAGTTCGTGGCCGTCTGGGTAAAGCCGGTCGCACAGGCCGGCGCAATCGCGTTCCTGGCGACTCCGGGGTCCGCGACCTCCACCGTCTGCCCGGTCTCGATGCACTCCAGGGCGATGGGCCGGGGCTTGATGAAGTAACCGACGATATCCCCGACGACATGCGTATCGCTGGCCGAGTAGATGGACATGTCGGCGGCGGACGCATCCTGGTCGAGGGCAACGATCGACAGCGTGGTATCCCGCACACCCCGGTTATAGACCATCGTTACCGCCTGCGGACGTGTGGTCCCGAACGGATATGCGGTAATGAATCCCCGTCTGGCCGGGGTCGCCACGCTCAGGCTGATCGCCGCCGCCGCGAACGCGCCGACCGCCCCGACGCCGTTGCAGTCGCCCGCATCGCCACCTTGGAGCGCATAGCTGGAGACCCCCGTCACGTCGAAGTCCCGCGTGCTGCCGGATGTGAGGATTTCCCCGGTGACGCGCGTATCGAAGATCCGACACGGCGTAACCGGCACGTAGACGAGTTCCGCACCGACGCTCGCCGGATTCTGGGCCGAAAGGGTTCCGGCCAGCGCACTGACACCGCCGATCGCAGTGCCATTGCCGGAAGCCGGGACCAGCGCCCGGATCATCCCATCCAGGCTGCGGGCATCCACCGCCGCCTGCAATGCATCCAGGTCGCTGTCCGCGAAGACCCCACCCATGCCGCGAGCCCAGGCTCGAGGGGGCACCCGATGGGTCTTGGCGATGACAGGCGCCCATTTCATGACGATTTCGTGCACCAGTTGATATCGGCGCGATGGCCGTTCCGGGTCGGCGGCATTCGCCTGGGGAATGCCGCTGGCGATAATCCCGACTAGGGCGAATAGTGGCGCGGCGACGCGCCTTGCATGCTTGTACTTCATTGATCCTCCTTGTGTCGCAGCTCTGCATGCACACGCTCCGTGTCATGGCTGCGTGGCCACGATGCATCATGAGGTTCTCGACTCGTGAGACTCTCGACTCGCCAGTGCTCCGGCGGTTGCCCGATCACATCGACCGGCGCCGGTCCGGACACCCTCGGGGAGCTGCCGTCAGCACCGCATCTGCCTGCCCGATGGGCATCGGCGTATGATCTCGACGGGGACGACGGGCAACCGCGAGTCAAGTTCCGGCACTCGGCCTGGACAGGTCCTGACCCAGTCCCTGACGCACAGACCCCACGTTCCGCTGCGCCCATCCACCGAAGGAGGTCGTCATGAACGCACTGACCCAGTTGTGGCTCCCCGTCCTCGTTGCCGCGGCGCTGGTGTTCGTCGCCAGCAGCCTGATCCACATGGTCTTCAAGTGGCACAACAGCGACTACCGCAAGCTCGCCGACGAGGACGCGGTGCAGGCGGCGCTGCGCAAGGCCTCGCCGACGCCCGGGCTGTACACCGTGCCGCACTGCGCCGACATGAAGGCGATGCAGGAGGAGGCGATGCTGAAGAAGCTGCACGAGGGCCCGGTCGCCTTCATCACCGTGTTCCGCAACGGGCCGCCGCGGATGGGCGAATCGCTGCTGCAGTGGTTCGCGCTCAATCTGGCGATCGCCGCGATCGCGGCGCTGTTGACCGTGCACCTGCTCGGCGCCTCGGCGCCGCCTCCGTACGCCGCCCACCTGGCCGGCGTGCTCGCCTTCCTCGCCTACGGCGGCGGCGGCGTGCAGGCCGGGATCTGGATGGGAAAGCCTTGGGGCAGCGTCGCCAAGGACCTGCTCGACGCGCTGATCTACGGCGTGGTCACCGCGGCGGCGTTCCTGTGGCTGTGGCCGGGCGGCTGAACGAGCCGATGTCAGCCTCGCCGGCTTCCAGGCCCCATAGCGCCAGCGCTTCGGCCGCGATCACGTCCGGCCGCTCCTCCGGCCAGAACAGCTTGTAGCCGGGCAGACGGCGCACACCGCGCGAGCGGTCGAACGCGCGGTCCAGGTGATCGGCATCGGCCGGCGCGAAGATCGTGTCGGCCATCCCCCATACGATCCGCGTCGGCACCCCGCAGCGGGCCAACTGGGGACCGATGCCGGTCAATGGGTTGCGCGCCAGCGCGACCGCATAGGCGTTGGCCAGTGCCTTGCGCCGCGGCGAGGCGATCAGCGGCGAGAAATAGGCGGCGATCGCCTCGTCGCCCGGATGGCCCGGGTCGGCGTAGCACATCGCACCGATGCCCGCGTCCGAACGCGCCAGCACCGGATCGGCGTGCCAGGGCACGATCCACTCGTCGACCCATCGGTTCTCGCGCGCCAGCTCGATCACCGGCGCCATCGCCGCCGGCGGGCTGTTGATCTCGCTGTCGCAATTGCTCAGCAACAGCGAACGCACCCGCAGCGGGTGGGCGGCAACCAGCAGTTGCGCGGCCTGGCCGCCGCTGTCGTTGGCGATCACGTCGACGCGGTCGATGCCGAGCCGGTCGAGCACGGCGACTAGCATCGCTACCTGCTCGCGCGGCGCCAGGTCCTGCCCGTCGGCGACCTCGCTGTGCCCCAGGCCAAGAAAGTCCGGAGCGATGCAACGACGGTACGGTGCCAGCCGTTCGATCGCGCCACGCCACTGGAAGCTGTTGAGCGGGAAGCCGTGCAGGAACAGGGCTGCCTCGCCCTGGCCATGGTCGATGCAGGCGATGTCGCCGAAGCGGGTGGGAACGAAGCGTCGCAGCCGATGCCAGGCCGCGGCATCGATCCCGTCCTTCGCGGTGGCCGCGGCCGCGCGACCGGGCAGCAATCCCGAACCGGCCGTGGCCGCGGTTGCCAGCGTCCCGGCCGCCAGCGCGATGAAGTGCCTGCGTTGCATGTGTCGTTCTCCGTCGGGGCACCTCCCCGGTCGAGGCAAAGCCTGCGGTGACGCCCGCATCGCGGCAATGACGTCGCCGGTCATGGGCCGATGACCTCGCAGGTCATGGTTCCCGGCCACGCACGGCCCTATGCTTGCCCGCGAGCCATCACCACGAACCGACACCATGTCCCTCGCCGCGACTCCCGATGTCCAGGCCGGCCTGTTGCTGCGCGAATGGCGGCGCGCCCGCCGTTGGAGCCAGCTCGACCTGGCGATGACGGCGGAAATCTCGGCGCGCCACCTCAGCTACGTGGAGACCGGCAAGGCGCGCCCCAGCCGCGAGATGGTCGGGCGCCTTGCCGACGCGCTGGAGATGCCGTTGCGCGAGCGCAACGCGCTGCTGCTCGCCGCCGGGCATGCGCCGCAGTATCCGGAGCATGGACTGGACGCGCCGCAGATGGCGCGGATCCGCCAGACGATCGACTGCATCCTGCGCCAGCACGAACCCTATCCGGCATTCGTGATGAACCGGCACTGGGACATCCTGATCGCCAACGATGCCGCCATCCGGGTCAATCGCTGGCTGCTGGACGGGCGCGACAGCCGGCATCGCAACATGCTGCGGCACTTCTTCGATCCCGACGACCTGCGTGCGCGGGTCGTCAACTGGGAGGAGGTCGCCGGCGAACTGCTGCGCCACCTGCACGCCCTGGTCGCATCGACCCCGTCGGACCTGAATGCGCGCACCCTGCTGGAGGAGGTCACCGCCTACCCGGGCGTGCCATCGCAGTGGCGGCGGCGCGAACTGGGCAGCGTGCCGGCACCGGTGCTGAACGTCGGGTTCCGCCACCAGGGACTGGAGCTGGGCTTCTTCTCGGCCCTCACCACCTTCGGCACCCCGCGCGACGTCACCGTCGACGAACTGCACGTGGAGTGCAACTATCCCGCCGATGCCGCCACCGCCGAGTTCTGCCTGGCACTGAAGCAGCGGCAGGACGCCGGCGATACCGAAGCCGGCGGCATCCCCTCGCCGCGCTGAGGCGCCGTCAGGGTCGCGGCGCGTGCCGTTGCCGCCAGGCGATCGCGAACACCGCCAGCCCGGCCAGCGCGGTGGCCGCGCCGACATAACCGGTCGAGGTCCAGCCCAGGCCGGCGCTGATCGCCATGCCGCCCAGCCACGGGCCGAGCGCGTTGGCGGTGTTGAAGGCGGAGTGGTTGGAGGCCGCCGCCAGGGTCTGCGCATCGCCGGCCACGTCCATCAGATGCGCCTGCAGCACCGGCGCCAGCGCGCCCATCGTGCCGACCGCGACCACTGCCGGCAGCAGGGTCCACAGCGAACCGGCGGCGAACGGGAACACCATCAGCACCACCGCCGACCACAGCAGGATCACCGCGACAGCGCGGAACTGCAGTCGATCGAACAGCCACCCACCGGCGAGACTGCCGAGGATGCCGCCGACGCCGAAAGCGAGCATGCCGAACGGGGTCCAGGCCTCGGGCACGGCGGTGACGTGGATCATGGTCGGCGCCAGATAGCTGAACACGCAGAACATGCCGGCGAAACCGATCGCGCCGATGCCCAGCGCCAGCCACACCGGCGCGCGGTTGAAGTCGCGCAGTTCGCGGATCGGGTCGGCGCGGGGCTCGTCCGGATCGGGCGGCAAGGTGCGGGTCAGCGAGACCACCGTCGCCACCGCGACCATCACCACCAGGCCAAACGCGTAGCGCCAGTCCAGCGTCTGCCCCAACCAGGTCGCCAGCGGATTGCCGATCAGCAACGCGACCGCCAGACCCAGCAGGACCCGGCTGACCGCGGTGCCGCGCTGTCCCGGCGGACTGATCGAGGCGGCGACCAGCGAGGCGACGCCGAAGTAGGCACCATGCGGCAGTCCGGCGACGAAGCGCGCCAGCAGCATCGTGGCGTAGTTGGGCGCTAGCGCGCTGGCCAGGTTGCCCAGCGCATAGAACGCCATCAGCGCCAGCAACAGCGGCCGCCGACGTAGGCGCGCGCCGAGGATCGCCAGCAGCGGGGCGCCGACCACCACGCCGATCGCGTACGCGCTGACCACATGCCCGACCTGGGGCTCGGTGACGCCGAGTCCGCGGGCGATGTCGGGCATCAACCCCATCACCACGAACTCGCTGGTGCCGATCGCAAAACCGCCCATCGCCAGCGCGAACAGGATCGCGCGGACGGTCGCCGGCGGCAGCACGCGCTCGGCGGTAGCGGCGGGGATACCGGAGTCGGCCATGGACGGAGCTCGGGACAGGAAGTGCCAGGGCGCATTGTTGTGCATTGCAGCAACCGGCGAAAGCCCATGGCTGCACCACTGTGTTGCCGGATCCGGGGTTTCGGCCGCGAATACGATTGCAGCCCCGCCACGGCGATCGCGCCACGCCCTGGCCGCTCGATCGCCGCCACCGCGTTCCCGGGCATATCCACACCTGTTTTGCCCACACCTGCCGTCTGCACGAGTCTGTGGAGGATCCCATGTCCCGCGCGATACCCAGCGCGCGTGCCTTGGGCGGGCATGGACCGGCAAGCGTCGCCGACACGGCCGCCCGCGGCCACTACCGGATCACCGTCGAGAACGAGGCGGACTTTTCGGTGCGACGCCTGTGCCCGCTCCGGCACAACTACTGCGACCACCCGCTGCTGCGGCTCGATCGTCTGGCCGCGCTCGCCCATGAACTGATGCCGACCCGGCAATGCCGCTTCATCGTGCCGGGAATGACCGAGACCTCGAAGTTCGATCACCGTTCGCGGCCGGTGGACGGGCGCGGCATCGACGAGACCTTCGAGCGCATCGAGGAACCCGGTTCGTGGATCGCGCTGTACAACATCCAGACCAACCCGCTGTACCAGGCCTTCGTCTGGGAAGTCCTGCGCAGCGCCGGCGCCCTGCTGCAGGGTGAGCGGCCCTACGAGGCGCGCGGCTTCCTGTTCATTTCCGCGCCGCCATCGCTGACCCCGTTCCACATCGATCGCGAGAACAACTTCTGGCTGCAGATCCGCGGCCACAAGACCCTGAACCTGTGGGACAACACCGACCGGGTCGCGGTCGCCGCCCGCGATGTCGAGGACTTCATCGTGACCCAGTCGCTGGAGCATGTCGGTCTCAGCGATGCCGCCCGCCCACGGGTCCATGCCTTCGAATGCGGTCCCGGCGACGGCGCCTATTTCCCCTGCACCACCCCGCACATGACCCGCAGCGACCGCAGCTGGGTGAAACCCGGCGACGCGGTCTCGATGTCGTTCGGTGTCGTGTTCTACACCCCGGACACCCGCCGCCGCGCCTATGCGTTCGCGGCCAACCGCCTGCTCAGGCGCGCCGGGCTCGAGCCACGCATGCCCGGAGAACACGTCTGGCTGGACCGGGCCAAGCGGCCGCTGGGCATGGTCCAGATGGCCGCCCGCCGCATGCGCGGCTTCCCCCTGCCGCACGGGTTCTGAATCCGATGTCGGCCGCGGCGGCGTTGGCCGCCCCGGCAGTGACGCCGCGTTTTCGGACGTATTCGCCCATGTCCGAGAAACGCCCATGCCCAGCGTCGATGCCGTCGCCGCCACCGGTCTGCTGGAGGTTCCCACCGCCGCTCCGCTGACGGACAGCGATTGCCACCGCATCCGCATCGACGACGAGGCGGGCTTCTCCACGCGCCGCATGTGTCCGATCAGGCACGACTATCACCTGCATCCGCTGATGCAGCTCGAGCGGCTGGAGGACCTGGCCAGGTCATTGATGAGGACCCGGCAATGCCGCTTCATCCTGCCGGAGACGACCGATGCATCGAGGTTCGACCATCGCTCACGGCCACAGGACGGGCGCGGCATCGACGAGGTGTTCGAGCGGATCGAGGAGCCCGGCTCATGGCTTGCGCTGTACAACGTGCAGACCGACCCGCAGTACCGGGCCCTGATCTGGGACATCCTGGGCAGCACCGGCGCGGTTCTGCGGGGAAGCGAGCGCCCCTGCGAGGCCCGCGGTTTCATCTTCATCTCCGCGCCGCCGTCGGTGACCCCGTTCCATATCGACCGCGAGAACAACTTCTGGCTGCAGATCCGCGGCCGCAAGACGCTCAACGTGTGGGACCACACCGACCGCGTCACCGTCGCCGCCCGCGACGTCGAGGATTTCATCGTCGCCCGTTCGCTGGAGAACGTCAGGCTCACCGATGCACTGCGGCCGCGCGCGCATGTGCTGGCGTGCGGTCCCGGCGACGGCGCCTACTTCCCGTCCACCTCGCCGCACATGACCCGCAGCGAACCGGCGTGGGTGACGCCCGGCGACGGCGTCTCGATCTCGTTCGGGGTGGTGTTCTACACCCCGCTGACCCGTCGCCAGGCCTACGCGCATGCGGCCAACCGGATGCTCAGGCGCGTCGGCATCGAACCGCGGATGCCCGGCGAACGCGACTGGCTGGACCGGACCAAGCAGCCGCTGGGCATGATCGGGATGGCGACGCGACGCTTGCGCGGCCTGCCGGTACCGAGCGGATTCTGAGCGCCGAGCCGGCCGCCTATGGCGGCAACGGCGTACCCAGCGGCCTTAGCTCCAGCACCAGGTGCTCGCCCTCGAACCGCACCAGCAGCGGCAGGCTGTAGTTCGGGAACCCCAGCGCGAACTCCGCCCCATCGTTGATCAGACGGTACAGCTCTTCGTTGAGCTTCAGCGGTTTCCGCACGCACCCCTTCGCATCGACCCGCCCCTCGATCGGCAGGCGTACGGGTTCGCCCGGCGCCGCGTAGGCGACCAGCCGCCAGTGCGAGTTCACACCGATGTTGTAGGCCGCGCCGTGGGCGCCGCCCAGATCCAGGCCGCAGGCATCCAACGCGAGTGTCATGTCCTCGCGCGCCGATATTGCCCGCGCCGGAAACGACTGCCGATTCAGCGCCCGGAACTGCAACCAGTCCAGGCGCTTCTGCAGACGGCCGATGCCGTAGTCGCCGAAACCCGGCTCCGGCTGCAGTGAGGCCAGGCGCTGCAGCCCACGCTCCAGCACAGCCGGGTCCTCCTCGTGCTCCAGCCGTTCCTGCAGCAGCCTGAAGGCCGGCGCCATCGCCTCGCGTATCCCGGCGTCGGCCGCCTGCTCGTACAGCTTCAGCGCAAGCGCCGTATCGCGCTGCTCGAAGCCTTCGCCGGCACGGGCCAGCTCGGCCAACTGGAAATAGGCCACCGGCACCTCGCGCTCGATGCCGGCCTCGAAGGCCTTGCGCGCTCCGGCATCGTCGCCGTCGAGCTTCAGCAACACGCCGTAGTTGGTCCAGGCCAGACCGTCGCCGGCCTCCGTCCCCTTGCGCAGCCACAGCAGCGCCGACTCGCGCAGCTGCGAAAGCTCTTCGTCGGTCATGGTCGGCATCTGCCGCGCGATCATGTAGGCGCGCAGGAACTGGCGGCCGGCGTCGGCGATGCAGGCCGCATCCGGGGCCTCGTCGCAGGCCTGGGCGTAATAGCCGCCGGCGGTGCGGGCGCGATCGACGAAGCCGCGCAGGCCAAAGCTCGTGGTCGGGTCCGGCGGGGTGTGGGCACGGCCGAGGTTGTACAGGGTCGGCACCCGCAGCCCCCGCGCCAGCGCTTCCTCGAACAGCGCGATCGCCTCGTCGTTGTCGTCGGCCGACATCGCCATCACCCCGAGGTTGTGGCTGGCGCGGGCCGAGCCCAGCGCGCGGGCGCGCTCGTAATAGGCCCGCGCGGTGCCGGCATCGGCCTCGACGCCGCGCCCCAGGTCGTAGGCCTTGCCGAGCAGGAACAGCGCTTCGGCGTCGTCGCGCTGCGCCGCATCGCGGGCACGGTCCAGGAAGGCGTCGAAGCGCCCGCGTTCGAACAAGCGCTCCAGCGACGATGTCGCCACCGCGGGCGTCGCCGCTGCCGCGATCAGTGCCAGCGCGAGCGCCAGCGCGACGGCCGTCCTTGAACGTGCGGATCCGGAAGCGGCTCGCATATCGGCGTTCCATGCTGAAGGGCCGCCGATTGTAGGCAGTACGCGCCGACGATGCGCGCGACGGCACGCTCCTCGCGCGTTACGCCCGATCCGGACAGGCCGCCGCGGTCTGCGCGCAGGCGCGCCCCGGTCATCGCCTTCACTCCCACGCCACCGCGGCAGGCGCAGCATCGGTGGCCCGGACGCCGACGGCGTCCATCCCGGCCAGGGAGGGCCGCCTCCACGGTTCCAGTCGGGAGAACACACCATGCCCCGTTTCCTGCGTTGGCTCGCACTCGGCCTCGCCCTGGCGGGCGCCGCCGCCACCGCGGAGGACCGCAAGACCGTCCAGGCCGTGCAGTTCGCCAAGGGCGCCAGTGCCAGCAGCGTCAGCGGCCGCGTGCATGGCTACGACACCGCCAGCTACACCCTGGGCGCGAAGGCCGGACAGACCATGGAGGTGCGCCTGACCGGCAGCGCGAACGCCTACTTCAACGTGATCGCACCCGGGCAGGACTTCGCGATGGAAGACGCGATCGAGCGGACCGAGTGGTCGGGCGAGCTGCCGGCCGACGGCAGCTACCGCATCGAGGTGTTCCAGCCGCGTGCGCAGGCCCGCCGCGGCGAGACCGCCCAGTACACGATCCACTTCCGGATCGACTGACCGCGGCGGCGCGGGCGACGGTCCGCTACACCGGCAGCGCGGTGGTCTTCTTGACCGTGCGCAGCGCCAGCGTCGACTGCACCCGCACCACGCCCGGCAGCTGGGTCAGGATCTCGGTGTGGATGCGTTCGAAGTCGGCGGCATCGGCATAGGCGACGCGGACCATGTAGTCAGCCGCGCCGGCGAGCAGGCAGCATTCGGTCACCTCCGGATGCTGTTGGATCGCGCCCTCGAACGCATCCAGCGCGGTGCGCCCCTGCTGGTCGAGGGTGACCAGGACGAAGGCGGTGCCGGGCAGGCCGGCCAGCTCCTCGTCCAGCAGCATCACGTAGCGGGCGATCAGGCCGCGTTCCTCCAGCAGCTTGACCCGGCGCAGGCAGGCCGACGGCGACAGGTTGATGCGCTGGGCCAACTCCATGTTGGTCAGCCGGCCGTCCTCCTGCAGCAGGCGCAGGATCGCGCGGTCGCGCTCGTCGAGGTCGGGCTGGATCGCTCGCATGATATTTCAATAGTCGATCAATGATTCGAATACAGTGCGACTTTCGAAGCCAAAAGACAATTATTTTGGAAAGAAAGTGCGCGGTTGTTCGTTCATACTGCGGAACATAATCGTCCGCTGTCCTGACCGGCCATCGTTCCGGCAACGCTCCTGCTGCCACTGCCCGGGTCCGGCCACGACGGCACCTTCCAACCCCAGAGACCACCGCCATGCGCATCGGCGTCCCCAGCGAAATCAAAGTCCACGAATACCGGGTCGGCCTGATCCCCTCGTCCGTCCAGGAACTCGTCCACCACGGCCATGAGGTCGTCGTGCAGGCCGGTGCCGGTCTCGGCGCGGGGCTGACCGACGACGACTACGTCGCCGCCGGCGCCACCATCCTCGGCACCGCCGAGGAGGTGTTCGCCCAGGCCGACATGATCGTCAAGGTCAAGGAGCCGCTGGCCGAGGAGCGCAAGCGCCTGCGCAAGGGCCAGATCCTGTACACCTACCTGCACCTGGCTCCCGACGCACCGCAGACCCAGGACCTGATCGAGTCCGGCGCGGTCTGCATCGCCTACGAGACGGTCACCGCCAACAACGGCTCGCTGCCGCTGCTGACCCCGATGTCCGAGGTCGCCGGCCGGCTCGCCCCGCAGGTCGGCGCGCACGCGCTGGAGAAGGCCCAGGGCGGCCGCGGCGTGCTGCTGGGCGGCGTGCCCGGCGTGCCGGCGGCCGAGGTCGTGGTGCTCGGCGGCGGCGTGTCCGGCACCCACGCGACCACGATCGCGATCGGCATGGGCGCCAACGTCACCGTGGTCGACCGCTCGGCCGATGCGCTCAAGCGCCTGGCGACCCAGTTCGGCACCTCGATCTCGACCGTGTTCTCGACCCGCTCGGCGATCGAGGAGCTGGTGCGCCGCGCCGACCTGCTGATCGGCACCGTGCTGATCCCCGGCGCCGCCGCGCCCAAGCTGGTGACCCGCGACATGGTCAAGACCATGAAGCCCGGCTCGGTGATCGTCGATGTCGCGATCGACCAGGGCGGCTGCGTGGAGACTTCGCGCGCGACCACCCATGCCGAGCCGACCTACGTGGTCGACGACGTCGTCCACTACTGCGTCGCCAACATGCCCGGCGCGGTCGCCCGCACCTCGACCTTCGCGCTGAACAACGTGACCCTGCCGTTCGCGCTGGCGCTGGCCAACAAGGGCTGGAAGCAGGCGCTGATCGACGACGTCCACCTGCGCAACGGTCTGAACGTCTGCGAGGGCCAGGTCACCTGCGAGCCGGTCGCCCAGGCCCACGGCCTGGCCTACGTCCCGGCCGAGAAGGTGCTCGGGCTGTAAACCGCGCGGTCATCGATTGGCCGATCGCGCAACACCGGACGGGGCCGCAAGGCCCCGTTCGCATTCGCGCCGGGCGACACCGAATCGCGTCGGCGCTGGCCCCGCATGCGCATGACTGCGACACTGCCCCGGACAACGACTTCCGACGGGGGCAGACCTTGATCGATGGACGCAGGTTCGGGCGCAGCGCTCTGTTTGGGGCGTTGCTGGCCGCGGCGGGACTTGCGCCGGCACCGCCGGCATCGGCCGCCAAGGCGATCGACAAGACGACCGCGCCGATGGAAACCTCGACGGTGGCGCCCCCGGACCGCGACATGACCTTCTACCGGCAGCGGCTCGCACTGGCGAACGCCTTGCTGCGCGAGGACAACATGGCGGGCGTCGGCCGCGAGCTGTCGGCGGTCATCGACAGCCCGCTGTTCGACACGCTGAGCCGCGATGTCCAGCTGCACATACTGTCGACCGCTTGCTGGGCCGCAACCCGCGAGGAGCAGGCGAAACGGGCGCGCGACCTGTGCCAGCGCGCCATCGGCTACGCCGAAGCAGGTTCGGACGACTGGTATCGGCTGGCGATGCTCGAGAGTTTCCTTGGCGAGCACGAAGCGGCGGCGGCGGCGTTCATCGAATTCGTGCAACGGTGGCCGGAGCAGCTCGAAGACATCGACGAGATCGTCATCCACCAGTTGCGCCACGCCCTCCCGGCCGATTCCCGGGCGCGCGTGGAGATGGCCCAGGCGCTGTTCGACGCGAACTGGAAGAGCCCCTACGGTGGCGACAGCTCGATCTGGTACGACCTCGCGCTCGCGCGCCTCGGCCAGAACCAGCCCGAGCAGGCACGGGCGGTGCTGACCCGTATCGACACGCCCGTCGACCTGATCCGTATCCGCAGCGACAAGCGCTTCGATCGCGTGTTCAACCGCGACGCGCCCGGCCACGACGTGGATGGCGCGTTGCGCCGCCAGATCGAGGCCCAGAAGCAGCACGCCGTGATTTTCCCCGACGACGTGCGCGCGCACGTCCAGCTCAGCTACGCGCTGTTGTCGGCCGGCCGCAACGAGGAAGTGATCAAGCTCGCCGACCGCACGATGGCCCGGCTCGCGCGCGCGTCGCTGGAGCGCCCCGCGTTCACCCACATCGACGAGCAGGTCTGGCTGATGGACAGCCGCGCCGTCGCACTCAGGAGGCTGGGTCGGGTCGACGACGCCCTCGACGAAATGCGACGCGCCAGCCAGCTGAGCGAGCAGGGCGAACAGAACGTCAGCCAGGCCCTCAATCTGGGCGACTTCTACTGCAGCCTGGGGCGTCCGGACGAGGCAATGGCCGCGGTCGCGCAGATCGGCGAGATGAGCGCCTATGGCCAGATGGTCCTGCACAAGGTCCGTCACTGCGCGGCCGTCCAGCGCGGCGATGCGCGGATGGGCGGGGCCTCCCTGGCCCATCTCGACGGGAACGAAGACGAAGCCCCAACGATCCTGCTCGAAGCGTTGTTGCGCGCCGGACGGATCGACGAGGCCGCCGCCCGCTTGATCGCGCAGCTGCAATCGGACGATCGCCGCGGGCGGATGCTGGAGTGGCTGCAGGACTATCCGTTGCCGCAGCCGCTCCCCGGAAACGTCGCCATGCGCGCCGCACGCGCGGCCATGCTGGCCCGCGACGACGTGACCGCCGCGATCGCCGCGGTGGGCCGGATCGAGCGCTACGACATCATCCCCACCGCGGAACTGGACTAGGGCGGCAAACCGCGCGGCCATCGCGGCGGCGGCAACCGCGGGGATGGGCCCGCACGGGTCCATCCTTTTGTTACGCGGCGCGCACGGGCGGCGTCCCGACCCAACCACAGGTCCGAATCCGGCCAGCATCGGCGCTGGCGACTGCCGACACTGTGCGCCCACTTCGAGGAGCACGGCACCCATGGCAGCACAATCGCTTTCCGGAAAGGTCGCGATCATTACCGGCGCGAGCTCGGGCATCGGACGCGCGGCGGCATTGCGCTTCGCCGGAGAAGGCGCGCGCGTGGTGGTGGGCGCGCGCCGCGCCGACGCGCTCGCGGAGCTGGTGAAGGAGATCGAGCGCACCGGGGGCGAGGCGCTGGCCTGCCCCGGCGATGTCCGCGACGAGGCTCACGCGGCCGCGCTTGTCGATGGCGCGCTGGATCGCTTCGGCGCGCTCGACATCGCCTTCAACAATGCCGGCAGCGTCGGCACCATGGGACCGGTCACCGGGATGTCCGTCGCCGACTGGCGGGACACCCTCGACACCAATCTGACCGGCGCGTTCCTCGGCGCCCGCCGACAGCTCGCGGCCATGCTCGAGGCCGGTCGCGGTTCGATCATCTTCACCTCGACCTTCGTCGGCCACACCGTCGGCATGCCCGGGATGGCCGCCTACGCCGCCGCCAAGGCCGGCGTGATCGGACTGACCCAGGTGCTGGCCGCGGAAGCCGGACCGCACGGCGTGCGGGTCAATGCGCTTCTACCCGGCGGCACCGATACGCCCGGCGCGCGCGACTTCACCCAGGCGCCCGAATCGCGGGCCTTCGTCGAGGGACTGCACGCGCTCAAGCGCATCGCCGAACCGGACGAGATCGCCGAAGCGGCGCTGTTCCTCGCCTCCGACGCCTCCAGCTTCATCACCGGCAGTGCGATGCGGGTCGACGGCGGCGTATCGATCAACCGCACCTGAGCGCGCCTTCCCGCGGCCCGGAGCGACCCGGCCACGGGAAGGCGCCGGCCCGGGCCCATGCCCGGACCGGGTCGCGGTGGCTCAGTGCAGGCCGCCGCTGGCGACGATCTGCTCACCGCTCAGCCAGCGCGAATCGTCCGACCCCAGGAACACCGCGATCGTGGCGATGTCGTCCGGCTGACCGATCCGGCCCAGCGGGGTCTGGGCGATGGTCTCCGCCTCCAGATCCGAGCCCATTACCCCGACGCTGTGGGTGCCCTCGGTCTCGACCATGCCGGGGTTGATCGCGTTGACCCGGATCCCGCGCGCGCCCAGCTCCTTCGACAGCACCCCGGTGATCGCATCGACCGCGCCCTTGGTGCCGCTGTAGACCGCGGTGTGCGGCGGGGTGACCCGGGTGACCACCGAGCTGACATTGATGATGCTGGCGCCCTCGCCCATCTTCGCCGCGGCGGCCTGGGTGGTCAGCAACAGCCCCAGCACGTTGACGTCGAACTGGCGGCGGTACTGCGCCTCGTCGATCTCCTCCAGCGGCGCGAAGCTGTAGACGCCGGAATTGTTGACGAGGATGTCGAGGCGTCCGAACTGCCCGGTCGCGGCATCGACGAGGGCGCGCGCGTCGGCCAGCTCGGAGACGTCGCCCTGCACCGCGACCGCGCGGCCGCCGGCGGCGACGATCTTCGCGACCACCGCGTCGGCGCCCGCCTTGCTGGTGGCGTAGTTGACCACGACCGCGGCGCCCTCGGCGGCCAGTGCGATGGCGATGGCGGCACCGATGCCCTTGGAAGCGCCGGTGACGATGGCGACCTTGTTCTGCAACTTGCTCATTTCGATTGTCCTGATGGCGGGAGGAGGCGGACGGCGGCTGGCCGTCACCCCACTCCAGATGCGCACGCGGCGGCCGGGACAAAAGTGCGGGAACAGGGAATGAGCATCCCGCATTCGGGAAGACGCGGACGCGCGCGTCGACGGCAGGAGCGGCGCAGGCCGCGATGGCGCTTTCCCGACAACAGCCCATCGCGGCTCACGCCGCTCCTACGGGGCCTCGATACGGAATCCCGGACCGGCATGGGGTGCGATCGGCCGGTCCGGTCGTCCGGTCCGGCCGGATCGGACGACCCCGGCGCGGCCGCCAGCGAGCATCGAGCCGTCATTCCACAGACGGAGCTTGCGATGGCCTCCATCGTCAGACACGGCCTGCACGGCCTGCGCTACACCCTGTTCGCTGCCTCCAGCCTGCTGGTCGCCGCCTATGCCTTCGCCTTCCTGCGGATGCGCCCGTTCAACCCGCACGACCCGTTCATGGTCAAGTTCGCGGTGTCCGGGATCGACGTGCCGATGCACTTCTTCGGCGCCGGCCTGGCCCTGCTGCTGGTGCCGCTGCAGGCCAGTGGCTGGATCCGCTGCCGGCTGCCGGCCGTGCATCGCACCGCCGGCTGGCTGTACGCGGGCGGGGTGCTGATCGGCGGCCTGGGCGGCCTCTCGCTGGCCTTCGACGCGCACGGAGGCTGGGCCTCGGGCGCGGGCTTCGCGCTGCTGTCGGTGCTGTGGCTGGCGATCACCGCCAACGGCATCCGCCTTGCGGTGGCCGGCGACTTCGTCGGCCACCGGCGCTGGATGAGCCACAGCCTGGCGATGACCTTCTCCGCGGTGACCCTGCGGGTGATCCTGTTCGTCGGCACCGGCCCGCTGGCGCTGCCGTTCGACACCGTCTACATCTTCTCGGCGTGGGCGAGCTGGTCGCTGAACATGGCGCTCTGCGAGCTGTGGCTGCGCTGGCCGCAATGGCGCGCGCACCGACGCTCACCCGCCCGCGAGTCCGCGCGGGCGCCGGGACGGACCGTAGCGATCAGCACGCCTGCGCTTGCGCCCGCCGAGCCCGCCACGCGCTCGGGGTCGCAGCGGTCTCGCGCTTGAACGCCGCGTTGAAGGTCGACTTGGAGGTAAAGCCGCAGGCATAGGCGATGTCGAGGATGGTGCGGCCGTCGTCCGGGTCGGCGAGGCATCGGCAGGCCGCGCCGATACGCTGCCGATTGATGTAGTCCCAGAACGTGCAGCCGAATCCGCGGTTGATCGCCATCGACACCAGGTACTCGGGATAGCCGCTGCGGCGCGCGACCTGGGCGATCGTCAGTGCCGGCGCCAGGTACAGCGCTTCCTCGTCCATCAACCGCTGCAAACGCGCCTGCACCTCGGGCAGGCGCGGATCGTCGGCGGAGTCGGTGGCGGCCTCCGGACTTGAGACCGCCGCGACGGCGGCCGATGCGCCAGCGCCCGGGTCATCGACGGACGCGATCGCGTCCACGTCCGTGTCCACCGCTTCACCTTCCCGCTCCGGCGACACCGGCGCCTGCATCAGGCCCAGATAGCCCAGCACGCAGGCCCAGACCGCGACCGCGCCGTAGACCAGCAGATAGTCGATGCCGGGAATGCGGGTCGTGTCATGCAACAGCGCGATCGCCCAGATCAGCACCTGGCCCAGCGCCATCACCACCACCCAGCGCAGCGACATGCGATCGGCATCGGATCGGCGCTCGCGCACCTCGCGCCGGTAGCGGACCACCCGCAGCAGCGCCGCCACCACGTAGCTCAGGCTCCAGGCGTACAGGAACAGGCTGTACCAGGGCACCGGCGGCGGCAGCGCGCGCGACAGCCATTGGCGCATCAGTTCGGCATTGAGCGCGGCGTCCGCGAGCAGCCCCGGCGCGAACAGCGCCAGCGCCACCGCGAAGCCGAGCAGATGCAACAGATCGCGCCAGACCAGCCGTCGCGCGGTGGTCAAGGTGCGCACGTACAGATAGAAGAAGGTGCCGTACAGGAACGGGAACGTCCCGACCAGCAGCAGCACCCGGAACAGCGCCGGCGCGGGCGTCGCCAGGAACGCCGCCTTCACCGCCAGGTCCAGTCCCACCAGCGCCAGCCACGCCGCCAGCACCCGGTTCGCCGCGGCGTTGGCCGGGCGGCGCCACAGCGCCGGCGCCAGCAGCAGGGCCTGGGCGGCACCGATCGCGTAGATGACGACCCAATGACTCATTGTCGCGATTATGTCAGGCGCGGTCGGGCGACGCGGCGTTCGCGACGAACCTCAACCGCAGGAGCGGCGTCAGCCGCGATTGGGCCTTGGCGGGAAAGCCCCGTCGCGGCTTACGCCGCTCCTACGGCAGACACGGGGAAGCAGGTCAGGCAGCGGCCGCGGCGGCGCTCGCCAGGTGCCCGGCGATCCGCTCGCGCAGCGCCGGGCCCTGCGGCAGGCGCAACTCGAACTCCCGCCGCAGCACCTCGATCACCGCGTCGGCATCGGCCAGCTCGCGGCGCTCGCTGTCCGCGCCTGTCCGATGGATCGCGAAGCTGCCGTCGCGCAGGGTCTTGCGGTATCCGGGACCGGTGCGGGCGGCGCGAAGCTGGTGGCGGAAGCCCGAGTCCGGGTGGGTGGCGACGTACCAGTTGCCGACTTCCAGGTCGATGGCCGCCTGCGGCTGCAGATCGAACACGTACATCGGCCGCCATTCGTCGCCTACCTGCGCGCTCAGCAGGTAGCCGTCGCCGCGCCGGAGCAAGCGATAAGGCTCGTGCGCGGTCGCCTGCGCGGCCTCGGTATCCAGCCGCAACGGCGCGGTCGGCACCATGCCGCCGAAGCCGACATCGCTCACATGCGCCACGCCGTCGATCGTCACCAGGGCCAGCTGGTGGGTGCGCGCGGTCAGCGCATCTTCGCCGGTGCCCATCACCACCCGCGCGGTCAGCGCGCGCGCTTCGAATCCCAGCTGTTGCAGCAGGGCCAGGAACAGGCCGTTGAGCTCGTAGCAATAGCCGCCACGGCCCTCGTGCAGCAGCTTGCGCTGCAGCGCCGGCAGATCGATCGGCACCGGCGCGTGCATGAAGCTGGCGATGTTCTCGAACACGAATGCCGCGGTATGGCGGCGTTGCAGCACACCCAGGGTATCCAGGCTCGGCGCGGGTGGCGCATCGAAGCCCAGGCGCTGCAGGTACAGATCCATATCGGTGAGCGGCGTCGCCATCGCGGCGTCCTCGTGCGGGGGGAGCGTCATGCTGCGCCCTCAAGCACGGTTGAGGTCAAGCGTGCCGGGCCGGTACCGCTGGAACACCGTGGCGCATCGATTCCGGCACGGCATGCGATCAGCCGGCGAGCGAGGCCAGGATATGGCCGCGCAACCATTGGTGGGCCGGGGCGCGATGCACGCGCTCGTGCCACAGCATCACCAGCTCGAACGCCGGCACCTCGACCGGCGGCGCCACCACCCGCAGCCCGGGATGCCGGGCCGCCAGCCGCTCGGGCAGCATCGCCACCAGGTCGGTTTCGGCGAGCACCGACAACAGCAGCAGGAAATGCGGCACCGACAGCACCACCCGGCGCGACAGTCCACGCGCGGCCAGGGCCTCGTCGGTCGCGCCGCGGAAGCCGCCGCCATCCGGGGAGACGATCGCGTGTTCGAGCCCGCAGAACTGCGCCGGCGTCGGCCGGCGTCGCAGCCGCGGATGGTCGGCGCGGCCGGCCAGCACGTAGCGCTCGACGAACAGGCGGCGCTGGCGCAATCCGGGCGGCGCATCGTCGAAGGTGTGGAAGGCCAGGTCGATGCTGCCGTCCTCGGCCTGGCGCGCGATCCGCGCCGGCACCATGTCGACCATGGCCAGGCGCGTGCCAGGCGCCGCGGCCCGCAGCCCTGCCAGCAGCGGCTGCACGACCGTGGCGGCGGCATAGTCGCTGGCGGCGATCCGCCAATCCTGTGTGGCCGTCGCCGGATCGAACGGGCCCGCCGGCGCCACCGCCTGCTGCAGGGTCTCCAACGCTTCGCGCAACGGCCCGCGCAGGGCCTCGGCACGCACGGTCGGCCGCATGCCACGCGCGCCCGGCAACAGCAACGGATCGCCAAGCGCGTCGCGCAGCTTCGACAGTTGCACGCTGACCGCCGGCTGGGACAGGTGCAGGCGTTCGGCGGCGCGGGTGACGTTGCGCTCGGACAACAGCACGTCCAGGGTCACCAGCAGGTTGAGGTCGAGCCCCTTGAAAGCCACGCCACTCATATCAACAGTGCTGATACCTGAAATATTCGTAATTCATTTCAAATATACATGGCCGGAGCCGATGCTGGAGACCCCACTCCCGACAGGCATCGCCAATGAACATCCTGCTCGTCTACGCCCACCCCGAACCACAGTCGCTGAACGGATCGCTCAGGGATTTCATCGTCGACCGCCTGCAGGGCAACGGGCATTCGGTGCAGGTCTCGGACCTGTACGCGATGGGCTGGAAGGCGGTGCTCGACCCCGACGACAGTCTGGACGGCGCCATCGGCGAGCGCTTCCATCCCGAGCGCGACTCCCGGCACGCATTCGAGAACGGCCGTCAGAGTCCGGACATCGCCGCCGAGCAGGACAAGCTGCGCTGGGCCGATGTGGTGATCCTGCAGTTCCCGCTGTGGTGGTTCTCGATGCCGGCGATCCTCAAGGGCTGGGTCGAGCGCGTCTACGCCTACGGATTCGCCTACGGCGTCGGCGAGCACTCCGACCGCCACTGGGGCGACCGCTACGGCGAGGGCACGATGGCCGGCAAGCGCGCGATGCTGGTGGTGACCACCGGCGGCTGGGAATCGCATTACGCCGCGCGCGGGATCAACGGCCCGATCGACGACCTGCTGTTCCCGATCCAGCACGGCACCCTCTACTACCCCGGCTTCGACGTGTTGCCGCCGTTCCTGCTCTACCGCAGCGGCCGCATGGACGAGACGCGCTACCGGCAGGTCAGCGCCGAGCTGGCCGCGCGCCTGGACACCCTGGAGACCACCGCGCCGATTCCGTTCCGCCGCCAGAACCACGGCGACTACGAGATTCCCGCCTGCACCCTGCGCGAGGACATCGCGCCCGGCGTGCACGGCTTTGCCGCGCACCTGCGCAGCGCAGGTACGGACGACGAAACGGAAGCCGACGCGGGAACGGCGGTGGCGACCGCCGCCTGAGCCGCTCGCGGCAGTTTCGTCACCGGCGGACACGCGCCTGGCCGCGTGCGCCTGGCGGCGGCGTTGGTTCATGTATCCCCGGACAGTCCGGGAATCGACGCCGCCGCTCCGACGAGGCGCACATGAACCTGATCTACTCGCACGACTACGCCACCGCACGCGCGTTCGCCCAGCACGAGGAGCTGATGCCCGGCGACTGGCAATGGATCCAGGACGCCGACGTGGTCCGCCAGTACCCGCGTGCGGTCATCTACAAGGTGCCGCACTGGCAGGACAACCCGCGCCGTGCGCGCATCGACCTGGCCCTGCAGCGCGCCGCCGAGACCCATCGCCTGGGTACCCTGATCGACCTGGTCGAGGGCCACGGCACCCTGGGCATCTCCGGCGCCTGAGCCGCCCCTCGCCGGTGGCCGCGCTTTGAAGCCGGCGATCGGCAGCGCTAGGATCGCGCTATCGCACGAAGGCATGGGGGGTGCCCGATGGTGACGATCCGATCCGCGATTCCGACACTGGCCTGGCTGGTCGCCGGCGTCCTGTTCTGCGCCCAGACCGCCGCCGCGCATGGCGGCCGCCTCAACGCGCAGGGCTGTCACAACGACCGCAAGAATGGCGGTTACCACTGCCACCGCGGCAATGCCGCCGCGCCGCCGGCGCGGCACCGGTGCGACGCGGCGACCCCGGCTACGCGCGCCACCTCGATCGCGACGGCGACGGCATCGGCTGCGAATAGGCGCGCCGGCAACCGCGCAACGCCGTTGCAACCACCGCCTGGCACACTGCTTTCCGATATCGGGCCTTGTCGGGCACCACCGTCGCGGACAGAATCCGGACCCTCCCCACATGCAATCGGAGAATCCGGATGCTCCGCTCCACCGTTCGTGCTTCGTCCCTGTTCGCAGCCCTTGCCGCGGCGATGACCCTGGCCGCCTGCTCGCAACAGACCGCCGAGCCGCAGGCATCGGGCGACGCCGCCACCGGCGCCAGCCCGTTCCACACCGAAGCGCCGGTGCCGGATGAGAACATCCATGGCTTCGCGATCGGCGAGCTGTCGGCGACCGCGCTGCGCGATGGCGCGCTGGCGTTTCCGAACGACAACCAGGTGTTCGGCGTCGGCCACACCCCGGACGAGGTCGCCAGCGTGCTCGGCGACGCCGGCCTGGCGACCGATGCGCTCGAGCTGGGCCTGCAGCCCTTGCTGGTGAAGGCCGACGACCGCGTGCTGCTGTTCGACACCGGCGCCGGCGCCGCCTTCGGCGATGCCGCCGGGCACCTGGGCGAATCTCTGGCCGCGGCCGGCGTCGCACCCACCGAGGTCACCGACATCTTCATCTCGCACGCGCACGGCGATCACGTCGGCGGTCTGGTCGGCGCCGACGGCGCGCTGGCCTTCGCCAACGCCCGCATCCACATGTCCGAGCCCGAATGGACGTTCCTGTCCGGCATGGACGCGGACACCTCGAAGGCGGTGATGATCCCCGGGCACGCCGCCTTCGTCGCCGCGCTGGAACCGAAGGTCGCCACCTTCGCTCCCGACGCCGAAATCCTGCCGGTGCAGGTCAAGGCGGTGGCGATCAAGGGCCACACGCCCGGCCACAGCGGTTACCTGATCAGTTCCGGCCAGGACTCGCTGCTCTACGTCGGCGACGCCACCCACCACTCGGTGATCTCGGTGCAGAAGCCCGAATGGCCGAACGGCTTCGACGGCGACGCCGAGACCGCCGCGACCAGTCGCAGCGCCCTGGTCGAGCAGCTCGCCTCCAACGGACAGCGCACCTACAACGTGCACGGCCCGTTCCCCGGAGTCGGCCGGATCCAGAAGCAGGACGGCAAGACGGTCTGGGTCGCGGAGTGATTGCGGGCGGCCCGGCACGCTCAGGCTGCCGGGCCGCCTGAGGGTCATCGATGCCGGGGCCTCACCCGTGGAGCACGGCGCCACGGGGCCCGCATCGTCACTGACTATCGTGCGCGTCGAGCCACGTCACCACGCGCTGCCAGCGGCCCCTGGTCGCCTGCCGCCTGAGGTCCGGCAGGGCCGACAGATCGGTCCCGGCTTCCAGCAGCATCAGCGCGATGTCCTCGTCCTCGGTACTGCCCAGCGCCGGCAGGCCGTACCGGCCGGGAGTGGATGCATCGAAGCCCCGGTCCAGCAGATCGCGCACCAGTCCGGCATCGTTGGCCGCCGCCGCGATATGCAACAGGGTCGCGCCATCCGCCGCCGATGCGGTCATGTCGCAGCCCTGGGCGATCAGCCAGCGCGCGATCGCCCGCCCCTCCCACGGCCGGGCATCGGCGAAGGGACGCGATAGCAGCAAGGTCACCGGCGAACGCTTGGCGGCCTTCTGCTCGCCATCGGACACATCATCGAAGTACAGCGACGGATGAGGACGCGTCGCCGCCACGTTCCAGATCCTCTCGACCAGCGCGAACCTGCCGCCGGCGATCGCCGAGCGGAAAGCGGCATCGATCTTGGCCTGATCGGGCTTGCCGCGGGTCTCCAGTGCGCCGCGGGCAATCAACGCCTCGACCACCGCCGGGTGAGCCCTGAGCAGCGCCAACTCCAGCAGCGACATGGGCGCGCCGCCGTAGCCGTGTTTCAACATGGCATCGTCGACCGGTACCCCTAGCTCGACCAGGCGCGCCATCGCCTCATCGTCGGCGTCCTCGCCCCTGAAGAGCGCACGTTCCAGCAGCTCACGGCCCGCCACGGAAGCGAAATCGAACCCGTCCGCCTGCATCCGGTTCACCGCCTCGGTGGAAACGATGGTCCACATCCGCGTGCGCGCGACCGCGTCGATCTCGTTCTCGAACTCCGTGACCGCACGCGGCATGCCGATCCTGCGCCCGGAATAGTCATGGATGCGATGCACCTCCCCGCCGATATCGAGGGTCACGATTTGGCTGGGATGATCGGTAATGGCGGCGCTGTAATCCGTCCTGAGCGACCACAGGTCCTGTTCGCGCGCGCGCTCGACCAGCCGCGCGACCTCCTGTGCCGGCACGCGATACGCATACCGACCCGGGACATCGACGAAGCGGCGACCCTCGTAGACCACCTGGCCATCGCCGCGGACCTCGACCCTGTAATCGGGGCACGAACCAAGGCACGACGTGCGTTCAAGGGTGATGCGTACGTCCTCCAGCGAAGCCGTGGGCATCGCAACCTGCGTCTGCGGCAGTTCCTCCTCGTCGAACCACTCGGTGACGATCGAGGCGACCGGCTGGCCGCCGCGGACGAAGGGCTCGTACCGCAACGATGCCAGCGCCGCGCGCTGCGTGTCGCTCAGGGGCAGTTCGTCACCGACCGGTCTCCCGGAGCTGCTGTAGCAGACGACCTGTCCTGTCTCGTCGACCCTGAGGATCAGCTCCCCTCCCCAATACTCGCGCTCGGTACCGAAGGGGTAGCGCACCACCGGTGCCGGCCCCTGGCGGTGCGTGTCCACCGCCTCGCGATCGGGCACATGCCCGAGCAGTTGTCCGGGACGGCAGGTCGGCCAGTCCACCGGTCGCGCCACCTCGCGAGGTTCTTCCCGCGAACACGAGATCAGCGGCACCACGAGCAACAACACCACGGCAGGTATCGCTCCAGGCTTCATCGACGGCTCCATTCCATGGTCGCCGCCGATCCAAATCCCCGTCGGCGGGACACCCTCGTATTCAGGCCCGCGGGCCACCATTGTGCGCGACTGATCTCATCGCCTTGCTGGCGCCCCAGGCCAACAGGCCAAGGCCAACCGCATTGACTACGGTCAGCAGCATGCTCAACACGCCGATGATCGTGACCATGCTGCTTATGCTCACGAACCCGTCGTCGGTGTTGTGGATCAGCCAGGTCTGGCCGATGCTGATCAGCATGCCCAGCACCGACGACCCCAGCATCATCGCCGTGCCGCCGATCGCCAGTGCGCGTCCCGGCGCCGCTGCCGGCGCGCGTGCCCACAGCATGGCCAGGCCGAAGACCGTGGCCAGCAGGGTGGGAAGGTGGTAGGCCATCATCGTCAGCGCCTGGATCAGGAAGCCGTCTTGGATCATCGATCAGTATCCGTACATTCAAGTCGCGCCAAGCCTACCCCACTTCGCCACGGTCACCGGCAGCGGCGACGGTACCGACACGTCCGGTCAAGCCGGACATTCGCCGTCGCCGATCACCGTCTTCCCCGCCCTGGCGATCCGTAGCGCGATCGCCGGATGTTCGCGGTAGTAGCGGGCGCTGCCGGCCAGATCGCGCCAACGCCGCAGGTCATGGCGTAGCCCGACCAGGTGCCGGCTCGCAATCAACATGTTGGCGACCGGATAGCCGACGCCACCGGCAAGTCGTGTCTCGAGCAATTGCCGCATCAGTTCGGCACGCTCGCGGCACAGCTCGGCCTGCTCTTCCGCCGAGCGGACCGGCGCGTCAAGCTCGGAGGCCAGCAGATCCGCAATGCCGACGTCGGCGATCGCCGACGCGCCCGTACCCTGCAGCAGCGCGATCACGCGATGCAGGGGAGAGGTCGCGACCATTTGGACAGCCGCGGACGCGGCGGAGGCCGGCACGATACGTCGTTCCCCGACACCGGTCCGGGAACGACGTGCCCGCGACTACAGCCGGCGCAACCAGCCGTTGGGGTTGTAGGTCGCGTTGTGCCCATAGAGGTCGCACAGCGCCTCATCGATGACGTAGGCGTCGCCGCGCGTGGCGAGGAAGTCGGCGACGGCGCGGTTGGGGCCGTTGCGGTAGCGACGGTAGTGTTCGCCGCTGAGCCCGTCGACGATGCCGTCCTCGACGACGATGTAGTCGCCGCCGAGCAGATGGGCATCGAAGAACTCCAGCGCCGCAAGGCTGTGCTCGTAGAAGTGGCTGCTGTCCTCGACCACCAGCCACGGATGCGGGCACGCCCGCAGCAGTTCCTGCGTCAGCACTTCGCCCAGGCGCCCGGCATCGCCGTGCAGGAAGCGGATCCTGGGATCCTCGACGCGGGACTGCGGATTGATGTCGACCGACACCACCCGTGGGTCCTCGATCCCCTGGGCTGTCAGCATGTCGGCGAACCAGAGCGCACTGCCGCCGAACTTGGTGCCGATCTCGATCACCGTACGCGGCGCGAGCCGGCCCAGCAGCTGCAGGTACAGACCGATGTCGAAAGGGCTCTTGAAGAACGGGACGCCGCGATAGCAGGTCCGCATGGTGCCGGCCTGGATGCGATCAAGCACCGCGACCGGCATCGCGGACGCGAATGCCCGCCCCTGCGCCCCGTCCACGCGAAAATCCGGGTCCCGCCACACTGTGTCCTGCTGCATTGTCGATCGCCCCTTCGGTCCCCACTCCGGCAACATCGCGCGACCGTCGTCCGGCCATTCCGCCAACGGACCCGCGCGCCTGGCCACAGCGTACCCGCTGGCGGCCGGAGCCGCCCGTCGGGGCCGGACCACAGGGCATGCAGTGGATCGCATGACGTGTTCCCGACGCCCCCGCATCCACAGGGACGCTCTTCCGGCGCCCTCTGGACCACGGTGCGCGCCAGTCGCGGTCGTGTCCGAGCAGGCAGTCCCAGTGCGCCGTTGCGGACCTGCAGCGACAGTCCATTGAGCAGGTTGACGTAGCAGGCGGCGATCGCGGCCACATCGACGCCCTCGAGCACGCCGCCCTCAGCGAGGTCGCCCGCCGCCGGTCTGATGATGATCCCGCTGTCGGCCCCGATGCTGCCCGTGCCTTTCGTCGGCGCCCTGTTCACCCGCTGGATATCCGCCGCGGTGCTGTCTGGACCGGGCCAGCTGATTGCCGCCGCCGGTCCGGGCTGGCTGAGCCGGATCGCACCCGACGCCTCGACGGCGGTCCTGGCCGGACCGCTGGTCGTGACAGGTATCGGCAGCCGCTTGCCCTGAGGGCTAATGGACGCGTTGTCGATCAGCGTGTTGCCCAAGGAGCGCGCCGGCATGGCCACCGGCCATCTTCACCACCACCCGCGTGGCCGGCGAGGCGATCGTCCTTGCGGCCGCCGGCATGCCGGCGACGCTCGCCCAGAGCGGATGGCGCAACAGCCGGGGACCGGCGTCGCTGCCGGAGCCGGTCGCTTCCTCGCCAGCGGCGATCTCGCCGGGGCCGCGCTTCAGCTCCCCGGCGTAGCTCGCCAGTTGCTGGTGAGGTGCATACCGACGCCTTCGCGACCCTGTTGCAGACGCTTGCCACGCTGGCCGCCATGCTCGCACTGGCGTCCTATGTCCTGTTGCGTCCGTGCGCGCAGGCGAGGTCGCCGGGCAAGGGCTGACATCGACGCTGAGGTGGGGCGCTACCGCCGCAGCGCTTGCTCGATCAATCGACGCCGGATGCAGCGCCCTCGGCATCGTCCGGGAGATTCCCCAGAAAGCCAGGCGGCACCGTGTCGGTCAGCCAGACGCCGTTGTCGGCCCGGTGGAAGCGGTGGCCCTCAGCGTGCATGCGGCCGGCATCGACCGACAGCACCACGACCTTGCCGTGGCGCCGACCCACCGCGGTGGCGGTGTCGCGGTCGGCGGACAGGTGCACATGATGGCGGGCGCCGCGCAGCAGCCCCTGCTCGCGGATCGAATCGAGGAAGCGGGTCGCGGTGCCATGGAACAGCTGCGCCGGCGGCTCGCAGGGGGCCAGCGCCAGGTCGACCGCGACCGAGTGCCCCTGATTGGCGCGAATGCGGCGGCCGTCCTCGCTGATCGCGAAGCGCTGCTTGTTGTTGCCCTCGACCACCCGCTGCAACAGCGCGCGGTCGATCCGATGGTGCGGCCGCATACACCGCAGCAGCTCATCGATATCGGCCCATCCCTGCGGATCCAGCTGCAGGCCGATCTTCCCCGGCTCGTGGCGCAGGATCAGGCTCAGGAACTTGCTGGTGCGGATCAGGGTGTCGCTCATGGGGCGGGATTGTAGAGGCGCCACACGCGTTCCCGAGCGGCGGCACCAGCCCGATTGGCCCCATTGATCATGCCTTCATCGGATATCGAATAGACCCACTTGCGCGCCTATCGTCGCCCTGCCCTCCCCGACATGAGGCCGACGACGATGACGATCCGCAACCCCGCCCCCCTCGCCACCCTGCTCGCCCTGGCCATCGCCCCCACCGCCCAGGCCGGCGATGCCGCCGGCTGCGCGGCCCAGTTCGAGGCCGCGCAACGGATGGACATGGAATCGTTCCGCGACTACGACGCCGAGACCTTCCGCGCCGTCCACGACGAACGCGCGGTGACGGTGTTCGCCAGCGGCGCCGTCCGCTACGGCATCGACGCGATCATGCAGACCCTGGCCGGACACTTCAGCGGCCGCGAAGGTCTGTGGCGCTGGAGCGAACGCTACCGCGTGGTCGACGGCTGCAAATCGGCGTTCATCCTCTACGAAACGGTCTACGAGCTGCCCTCGATCGGCTACCGCCAGCGCGCCCTGACCGGCGTGACCTACAGCCACAACGGCGACACCTGGCTGGCGATCGCCGACCAGGGCACGCCGTTGCCGTAGCCGGGGCGAACACGGCTTCGGCACGGGCCGCGCGCCGCGGCCGGGCCGGCCCTGCCCTCCTCAGGCGGCGTCCGAGCGGGCGTCGCCGCCCGGGTCGCGAGCGGTCCGGCCCCTATAGATCATGTAGACGTCGGCGCGTTGGTAGTGGGTGCCGGGCTTCACCCCCGGCTGCAGCTCGAAGCCGACGCTCTCGTACAAGCGCAGCGCCGGCTGCAGACGCTGCTGCGATTCCAGGAACAGCTCGCGGCCGCCGAGGCGCTCGAACTCGGCGATCGCCGCGTCCATCAGCTTGCGGCCGATGCCCAGGCCCTGGTGGCGCTCGGTGACCGCCATCTTGGTCAGCTCGTAGACGCCGGGAGCATCGACCATCAGGGCGCAGGTGCCGACCGCCTCGTCGCCGACCACGGCGATCAGGATCGCGCCGCCCGGCTCGAGGATGTGCTTTTCCGGCTCCGACAACACCGCGTGGTCGATCGGCTCGATCCGGTAGTACTTCGCCAGCCATTCGGCGTTGAGCCGGTAGAAGTCGCCGCGCCACCGCGGCGCGAACGGCACCACCCGCACTTCGGTGGCCCGGCGCTGGCGCAGGCGCCGCGCGACCTCGGCCGGCAATGGCTGCTCGTCGAGGCTGGCCTCGTAGCGCGACAGCGCATCCAGCAGGTCGACGCCGGTGGCGGTAATGCGGTGCTCGACGGTCTCGCGCATCGCCTGCCACAGCGGCCGCGCCGCCTTCAGCTCGGCCTGGCAGCGCGCAGTCAGCGCCAGCACCCGCTGGCGGCGGTCGCCGGGCGCCGGCTCGCGCTGCAGCAGGCCCTCGCGGGTGAGCTTGGTGGCGAGCTGGCTGATCGCCGAGTGGGTCAGGCCGATCTCGCGGGCGATCTCGCCCACGCTCAACGGCCCGCGCTCCTGCAACAGCCGCAGGACCGGGAACCAGCGCGCCTGCAGGCCGATGCCGTGCTCACGGTAGACCTGGTCGATCAGGTCGTAGCTGCGCTCGCTGATCACCTTCAGACGGCTGGCGAGGGCCAGGGTGCCCTGGACCGAAAGGAAGCTCATGGCGGCATCCGACAGAATTTACGTAAGCACTAACATAAATACTGCGGACCCACTCGGCAAGCCCCCACCCGCGCAGGCCCCCGCCCCGACCATTGGCTCGAACAGCCCCCCCCTCCCCCAACCGCGGGGGGAGAGGGTTGGGGTGAGGGGGCGGGCACGGAATCCTTCACCCGGTCCTGGCGACGTGATCGCCCGGGACCCGGCATGAATCGCAACGGCAGCCCCTAGCGCAGCCGCTCCACCCCCAGCACCGGCGCCTCCACCAGGCCCGGCCCGAACCACTGCAGGGTGTTCACCCCCTCCAGCGTGTACCAGGGCGCGCGGGTGCGTATGTGCAGATAGGTCCTGTCGTCGGGGCCGACGCCGTCGGGGTCGACCCGCAGGAATACCCGGCAGTCGGCCTGGCCATGCATGCCGTTCAACACCACCGACGCCCCTTCGGGAATCAGCGCGGTCTGCTCGTTGCGGGGGATTATCACCAATGCCTCGATCATCACGTCCTCCATGGGCGCGGTCGGGGCGCCCCTTGCTTCAAGGACGTCGTGGGCGGAGGTGTGTGAACGTCCGCGGGTGGACTCACCCTCGGGGCCAACGCTTGGGATGGCGGGCCCAGCCCTCAGTCCTGGCCATAGGCGGAGACCGGGTGTTCGTCGCTGGTAAGCAGGCGGACGAAACCGGGATGGATGAAGAGCTTCTCCCGCCCCATCCGGACTTCTCGCAGCATGCCGATGTCCACCAGTTGCTTCAGGTAGACCGAAGCGGTCTGACGCTTGGCGACCCCGGCCTCGACCAGGTTCTGGATGCGGCAGTACGGCTGCTCGAACAGGACGTCCACAAGTTCGCGGGAATGGATCTTGCCGGCCCGCGCCTTCACGAAGGCGGTGGCTTCAGCCTGCAACTGGCGGATGGCCCTGACCTTGGCGGTTGTCCAGCGGGCAGTATCGGTGACCGCCGCAAGCATGAAACCGATCCACGCCTCCCACGCACCATCGCGCGTCACCGCCTGCAGCCTGGCGTAGTACTCGGGACGGTTGCGGAGGATATGGCGCGACAGGTACAGCACCGGCTGGTCGAGCAAGCCCAGCTCCACCAGCATCAGCAGGTTGAGCACGCGGCCCGTGCGGCCGTTGCCATCCAGGAATGGATGGATCGCCTCGAACTGATAGTGGGCGACCGCCATCCGGACCAGCGGGTCGACCGTCGTCGCTTCGTGGATGAAGCGCTCCCAGTTGGCCAGCTTTTCCCGCAACAGCGCCTCGCCTTCGGGAGGGGTGTAGATCACCTCACCGGTCGCCGCATTGGACAAAGCGGTGCCCGACACGCGACGGATCTGCATGTCGCCGCCCTTGATCCAACTGCAGACCATCACCGCAGTATTGGTGTTGAGCGGACGCTCCCGGATGGACTGGAACCCCCGGTGCAACGCACCGCGGTAGCGCAGGGCCTCCTTGGTCGCCCGGTCGTCCGCGCGCTCCTCCATCTGGGAGAACCGGAACAGGGCATCGCTGGTGGTGACGATGTTCTCGATCTCGCTGCTGGCCTGGGCCTCCAGCAAGGGAATGGTGTTGATCAGGACCGCCTGGCTGGGGATCAGGCCACCGACGGCCTTCAACTCGGCCAGCGCCGCCCTGGCCTCGATGCAGGCCTTCAGGACCGGCTTGCTCTCGATCTCCGCAGCCGGGGGCAGTTCCGGAAGCGTGTTGTAGGGACGTCGCGGGTCGAATGACATATGTCGATAAAACCTATATTTGTCGACACAAATAGCCGACATGTCGTCACGATCGACATTAGGCGCCAATACGTACGATTTCAACAAAAATGTCGACATATGGTGGCGGATAGCGAGGACTGGCCGGCCTGGCTGCATGCTGAGTCATCGCCCGGCGCCTCACAGCCGAGCGCGAATCGCGCCACAGCGGATGGAATCGCGCCAATGAGTGGCGCGATTCGGAATACACCCCACGGCAAGCCATCTCTGGACAGTCCACCGCAGTGCTCCCCCCGCGATGCCTGGCGCTGCGCCCCAGACCCCACGAATCTGGCAAGGTGGGCAGCCATGGGGCGAACGGGCCGATGGGTCCGCGTCTCCCGGCGGCGCCCCGGGGCCACCGGGGCCGGAGGTGCATGTCGGGAACATCGCGCCGTCGCACCCCAACCAAGTAAAGGACTGCATGCATGACGAAAGCGCAGAACGCTGACTACGCCCACTGGGCACGTTTCTTCGGCAAGTCCACCCGCGACCCGGAGCTGGTCGCCGCCTTCCGCGACGCCGGCATCGCCAAGACCCCGGTCATCGCCCGCGACGACTTCGAGGAAAGCGAGGACATCGGCGCCCTGACCGTCAGCGTCCGCGACCCTTCAGTCTTCGGCAATCACCAAGGCCTCGGACGGGGCGTCGGCATCTTCTCGGTCATCACCCTTCATCTGAAGCAGGCCGGCGACAAGGGCTATACCGGCCCCCTGCCCTATTCGGTCGACCACGAGGACTCGCGCGCATCGCTGCGCAAGAAACTGGGCCCGCCCGAGGATTCCGACGAGGACGACGAGCCCTGGGACGAATGGACCGTCGACGGGCGCAAGGTGGTCGCCTTCCATACCAGCGACTTCAAGGGCCTCGACGCGCTGACCGTCATGCTTCCGGAAGAGGATTGATCGGCCCACCGCGTCCGTCCTGAAGGCGGGCGCGTGCTACCCGGGGACTGCCTGGCCGGGGGATTGGATGCGCAGGGGCGGGTTCTGTGCACCTTGCCTGGCGAGGGCACGCGGCCAGCGCGCTCAGCCACGCATCAAGGCAGCGATTTCGACCAGCGCGCCGCCCGCAGGCCGCGATCGAGCTGGTCGGCCAACTCCTCGAAGCATTGCGCCAGCGCGGCAATCCTGAGCGGCAACTCGGCCTCGGGCGCGTCATCTTGCGGATCACGCGGCGCCGCCAGGCGCGCCAGCAGATCCAGGCGGTCCCGCGCCTGCTCCAGCGTGCGATAAGCATCCTCGGGGAGCAGGTAGCCGGTGGCGGGCGCAGTCGGATCGACCTCGGCTCCGCTCGCGATGAACTCCTCATGGTCACTGAGAGCCGCGCGCATCTTCATAGCCCCGCTTGATTGCTACATTAAATGTAGCATACACCAGCAGGGACTGACGCCATCCTGACGGGGTCCCAAACGCCCCTGCCGGATGGCCACCAAACCGCCCACTCCCCGGGAAACCTTCGCCCGCCGCCTGCGCGCCGAACGGCTCAAGGCGGGCCTGTCCCAGCGCGAGCTCGGCAGACGGATCGGTTTGTCCGAGGACGTGGTGTCGAGCCGGATCACCCGCTACGAGAAAGGCACGTCGGAGCCGGATTTCGAGACCGCGCGCCAACTCGCGGACGCACTGGGCGTGCCCCTGGCCTACCTGCTGGCCGACTCCGACACCCTGGCTGAGATCGTGCGTGCGGCGGCGGGCCTGTCGCTGGCCAAGCAGCGCAAGTTGCTGGCGGATATCAAAACTTAGCCAGAGCCGATTGCATTCTCGGGGCATTGCGCCTACCTCAGGCCGTGTTGACTTGCTCCACGCCGCCCTTCTGGCGCTATCCTGGCGGCCGGGGAGGATCTAGCGATGGCGTTCTGGTGGGTGAACCACAAGCAGACCCGTGACCACGAAGTTCGTGGCGGGTATCTGTGGTCACCGAAGCGCAATGCAAATGGCGCGTTCAACCAGACCTACGAGAACATGCGTCTGGTTCGCCCCGGCGACATCGTGTTTTCGTATGCCAATGGCCAGATCGGCGCGATCGGGCAAGTGATCGAGACAGTCTCCGCTAGCCCCAAGCCTAGTGAGTTTGGCCATGTTGGCGACTACTGGTCGGACGAAGGCTGGTTAGTCAGCGTCTACTTCAACGACGCCCCCAAACCCCTGAGGCCGAAAGCGCATATCGAGCGCATCGCACCGCTTCTCCCCACCAAATACTCCCCCATCCAGAAGACAGGAGATGGCAACCAAGGCTGCTATCTGGCCGGGATTTCGGACGCGCTGGGCCACATCCTGCTCGCCCTGCTCGGCGTGGAGGCACCGCCGGTATTTTCGCCCATGCTCGCGGTCGCAGAGCCCAATGCCGAAGTGCTCGAAGACCTGCATCTTGTCGAGAGCGACACCACGATTCCCGAAACACAACGCCTCCAACTGACCAAGGCCCGTATCGGCCAAGGGCTGTTCCGTAACCGCGTGATGTCGCTCGATCCACGTTGTCGCGTCACGGGAGTAGAAGACTCTCGCCTTCTGGTCGCCAGCCACATCAAGCCGTGGCGGGATTCGAGCAATGCCGAACGTATCAACGGCTTCAACGGAATCATGCTGTCCCCGCACATCGACGCCCTATTCGACGAACGACTGATCACGTTTGAGGACGATGGCCGGATGCGGATGCACCCCTCCCTCAGCAAGGACGTGCTTGAACGCTGGTCGATTTCACCCTCTACGAAGGTCGATCGCTTCGGACCGGAACAGGCGGCTTTCCTAAGCCACCATCGCAAGGCTTTTGCGGCGAGGCTAGGGTGATGAGAGTACTTCCAGAACCACTTTTGTAGTTTGGCCTAGCCGCATTTACCACTGCAACGGAGGGAACCGTGAAGGAGATTCTTGAAGCAGGGGGCGCCGGATTCCTCCTTCCTGCCGTTCTTTTCGTACTGGTGCTATACGCGGCACGCGGCGTGTTCGGACTACACGGCCGACGCGGCCAGCACCGCCGCGAATTCCTGGAACTGTGGGACAAGTCATGCAGCACGGGCGACCTCTGGTTGGAGGTATCCGTGAGGCATCTGTTCGGCACCTACCTGCCGTCTCACATCATTCGCCTGGCCCTGGAGCAACCGAACCGAAGCCGGTCCCTACAGGAGCTGTCGGAGATCTGGGACCTGCTCACGTTCAACCCGGATGATCAAACAGTCCACTGGAACGGCACCGTGCTTGCACGGCTCGCCCGATCTCGGCACGGGAGCGCCCTCTGCCTGATCACCTACTTTGCACTTGCATCCGCTGCGGCACTCATGGGCTTGCTGGCCGCACACTCCGGGCACACAAGCTTCACCGGCTGGGTCTATGGCATCAGCGCTGTGGTTACCTGCTTTGTCGCGTTCACCTGCCTAACCCACGAAGAGACCGTTAAGACGGGGATACAGGTCGGTGATCGGTGGATCACACTGATCAATCGCTTGGCGAGCGCTGAGCAAGATCAGCACAAGACCGCTCATTTCGTCAGACAGCAGAAGCCCAACCACGATATATCGCACAAAAATACTTGTCCGGACACTCCCTAATTTAACAAGATATCATTCTAAATACACCGCCCCCATATTCAACGACCTCTCATTTTGAAGAAATTCTTTAAGCAACGCTGACAAGGAAGACAGATGAACGATCTTGAAGAATATTCGGTTGGATTCCTAAGCTACGAATGGAGCGGCGCTCCTCCTGGCGTCATCGATGCCAACTCCGGCGGCACAGCTCTGATCGGCATTGACGAAGCCATCCGCTTCTTCAATCGAAAGCAAACTAGAGGCTTCAGCTCGATTGAGTACCAGATCCCCATCAAAACCGGTGAAGGATCTTGGATCGCCTACGTTTTAGGAATTATCGCAATCCCGGCCACCGCTTTCGCTACCGGATACGCCAAGAAAGCTGGTGAAAAGATGGCAGAACGCGACTTTTCCGATCTAGGATTCAAAGATATCGCAAGAAAATCTGTTGACGCTCTTCGGATATTCATTGATCTTGTGAAGCATACTGGAAAGGCCTCCGGATGGGGCACTACCAACGCGGAATGGAAGGAGAGCGCGACAATCGTCGGAATACTAAATTCCGATGGCGAAGTGCTCTATCTGCCTGCCGAGTATCTAAAGTGGTACTACGAGATACCGAAGACAACCTTAAGAAAATTAGTGGCGCCGATAACAAAGGGACGTTCCATGATTGTCGGATCATACCCACAGATCGGCGATCTTCACACCACGAAAATTACGTCGGATCAAACATCTCTGTTCGACTCTGAAGACAAAGAAGAGGATGAATTCCTCTTCCCAGAGCTGAAACACGGCATCGACGTCACGCTCGAAGGAATAATTACTCGCGGCAACCAAGAAACAAATTCTATAGGGTTCCAGTACCAAGACCACATCTTAAACTGCAACCCCGCGAGCGGCAGCATTCGCCGGTTCAAGTCCGCGATGTTTCTTCACTGTCGTCTCCATGCGACTGTTAACAGACACGTCGCATCTCTGACACACGTCGATCGGCGGCCAACGCTCATAGTGAACGAAGTAATTCCGTTGGAGAGCGACGGTCAGCAGCTACTCTTTTGAATCGAAAAACTGACATGTCAGAAAAAATATGAAGTCCAACCCGCCTCTTTTGCACAGACGCGCTTACTCGAGCTGCGCTGGCCATTACGGCAACGTCAAGCAGCTTCCAAATCATCATGAACCATCGATTCACTGATGCGCACCTTCATCCAACCTAGTAAAACTAGACTTCTGATAGCGCCTGCTAAAGAGGCTCTCTTTTCATCCGTATTCCAGCTCTTCTTCCAATCCAGGATGTACTTATAGAGATCTAGCTCTTCAACTTCTCGGTCGACAGCCCCATCCTTAATCTGTCGACATGCATACAATACCGTCATAACCTCTTCAGCTTGCTCTGTGTTCTTGATCCGACTAAATAGATCAACAGCCTTCATGATACGCCTTTGATGCTCGCTGATTTGATCTAAGTATTTGGTGCGATCCTTCTCATACGACTCGTCCACGCGTAGCGCTAGCATTCGACCAAGCTGCTCTTCATGTATCCAATTTCTATTGGCAAAATCGTGCAGCGCATCCTTAACGCCGTCTGAGAATGGCCCGTAACTACCTTTTCCAAATGAAAAGTTGGTCGGCACTCCCATTTCCGTTACAACATAGCAAATCTTCTGAAAGATCGTTCGTCCTACCGGAGTCGCATAAGGCTGCTGCTGAAGCTCACGAAGCACCTCAACCAACACAACCCAACTCGGATTTAGTTTTTCTGGCTTCCTTCCCTTGCCATCCAAGCTCATCTGCGAAGGAGCTGAAAGATACTCTTGAGTCAACTTCGTCTTGGCAGTTCCATATGGCGCGTAGACTTCAACATCAACTGATAATGAATTGAGCTTTCGAAAAATCATGGGCCCCACCTCAGCCCAATCTAGCCCACCATTTCCACACCCCAAGGGCGGCATAGCAAGGCTAGAAATACCCCACTCTTCGAGATGGTTTACGAGATAATCCAAGCCGCGCTCTATATCAGAAAGGCGAGAAGCTGATCGCCAGTGACCTTTCGTTGGAAAATTCACAACTATCACACCTGCCAGGTCGCGGTAAACGTAAGGCTGCCCCAACTGAACCAACCCACGATCACACCGATCGCGGTAGTCCTCGTACATTTGGGGGAACCTCTTTTTGAACTCGGCGGCGACTCCCTTCCCCATAACGCCAACACAATTGACCGTATTGACCAAAGCGGACGCCTTGCTCTCAAACATGTCCCCGATAAGTGCCCTAACCATATCCGCTCTCACTTAGCGAAAAAAAAGCTTGGATTCACAGCAATGGGCAAATTGAACCCGACCTTCCTCAACCGATGCTCTGCTTGAACATCTATCACATAGGCGCCTCTCAGAAATCGAGAATCAACTAAGTGAGGCACCAGAACTTCTGCACATTTTCTTGATCTATGCTGGTAGTATCGCGATGCATTTCCTGGGTGCCTCCAATCCGTCGCGTAAATGTCATCGAAATCGAGAAGTTGCCATTGCCCAGGCGCCAGGTATCTAGCGTAATCGCTAGCGGCATTACAATCAGTAATGACAACGTCTCGCACACGCAGCACATCGGTCGAAACCCGGAGAACAGCCAAGGTCGGAGCTTCGCCAAGCCTCTTGTAGAGCATAGGGTTCCGAGCGTGGAAGTAAAGATTGGCATATTGATGCAAACGGAGACCGCCAGGAACCTGCTTTTGGTCTCGACGCTCTTGCACTGGCGCCATCGCTATGGATTCGTGTGGCAGCGTATTAGCCCGTTCGTACGACAGAATACCATTAACTAAAACCGATGAAATATTTCCCATCGGCATGATGCAATGGAGTTCCGTAACTCGTGGATCCATCACCCCTCCGTTCATATATCCGTCAAGGCATGGTCTTGAGAACCATCAAACCCCGATCGGATTCGGCTTCTCCACGTCAATCTTGTACTCCTTGATCGCGCGGGTGACGTCCTTGGCGCTCATCTTGCCATCGGCGGCCAGGGCGGCGATGGCGGCGTGGGCGATGTGGAAGCGGTCGACCTCGAAGTGGCGGCGCAGGTTGGCGCGGGTGTCGCTGCGGCCGAAGCCATCGGTGCCCAGCACGGTGTAGCGCATCGGCACGTACTCGCGGATCTGGTCGGCGAAGGCGCGCACGTAGTCGGTGGCGGCGATGGCCGGGCCCTGGCGGCCGTCCAGCAGTTCGGTCACGTAGGGCTTGCGCGGGGTCTTGGCCTCGGGGTTGAGGCGGTTCCAGCGCTCGGCGTCGACGCCGTCGCGGCGCAGCTCATTGAAGCTGGGGCAGGACCAGATGTCGGCCGTGACACCAAAATCCTTGTCCAGCAGCTCGGCGGCGGCGATCGCCTCGCGCAGAATGGTGCCGCTGCCCATCAGTTGCACGCGCAGCTCGCCCTTCTTGGGCTTGCCGGCGTCCTTGAGCAGGTACATGCCCTTGATGATGCCGTCGGCGCTGCCCTCGGGCATTTCCGGGTGGGTGTAATTCTCGTTCATCAGGGTGATGTAGTAGTACTCGTCGCGCTGCTCGGCGAGCATGCGCTGCATACCGTGCTGGACGATCACGGTGACCTCGTAGCCGAAGGTCGGGTCGTAGCTGCGGCAGTTGGGCACCGCGCCGGCGAGCAGGTGGCTGTGGCCGTCCTCGTGCTGCAGGCCCTCGCCGTTGAGGGTGGTGCGGCCGGCGGTGGCGCCAAGCAGGAAGCCGCGCGCGCGCATGTCGGCGGCCTGCCAGGCGGAGTCGCCGATGCGCTGGAAGCCGAACATCGAATAGAAGATGTAGAACGGCAGCATCTGCAAATCGTTGGTGCTGTAGCTGGTGGCGGCGGCCATCCAGCTGGCGAACGCGCCCGCCTCGGTGATGCCTTCCTCCAGCACCTGGCCGGCGGCGTCCTCGCGGTAGTACATCAGCTGGTCGCGGTCGACCGGCTTGTACTTCTGGCCCTGCGGGGCGTAGATGCCGAGCTGGCGGAACAGGCCCTCCATGCCGAAGGTGCGCGCCTCGTCGGCGACGATCGGCACGCAGCGCGGGCCGACCTGCTTGTCGCGCAGGGTGATGTTGAGGGTCTGCACGAAGGCCATGGTGGTGCTGATCTCGCGATCGCCGGTGGCCTTGAGCAGGCGCTCGTAGGCTTCGAGCTTGGGCACTTCAAGCGACTGGCTGGCCTGGCGGCGGCGCTGCGGCAGGAAGCCGCCCAGCGACTTGCGCCGTTCGAGCATGTACTGCACTTCCTCCGAGTCCTTGCCCGGGTGGAAGAACGGCACCTGGCCGTCGGCCAGCTGCTTGTCGGTGACCGGGATGTTGAAGCGGTCGCGGAAGGCGCGGACCGCCTCGTCGTCGAGCTTCTTGGTCTGGTGGGTCGGGTTCAGCGATTCGCCGGCCGAGCCCATGCCGTAGCCCTTGACCGTCTTGGCCAGGATCACGGTCGGCATGCCCTTCATCTTGGTCGCCGCGTCATAGGCCGCGTAGACCTTGTGCGGGTCGTGGCCGCCGCGGTTCAGGCGCCAGATGTCCTCGTCGGACAGGTTGGCGACCAGGCGCGCGGTCTCCGGGTATTTGCCGAAGAAGTGCTCGCGGGTGTAGGCGCCGCCGAAGGCCTTGCAGTTCTGGTACTCGCCGTCGACGGTCTCCATCATCAGCTGGCGCAGCTTGCCGCTGGTGTCGCGCGCCAGCAGCGGGTCCCAGTAGCTGCCCCAGATGGTCTTGATCACGTTCCAGCCGGCGCCGCGGAACTGGCCCTCCAGCTCCTGGATGATCTTGCCGTTGCCGCGCACCGGGCCGTCCAGGCGCTGCAGGTTGCAGTTGATCACGAACACCAGGTTGTCCAGACCCTCGCGGCCGGCCACCGAGATCGCGCCCAGGCTCTCCGGCTCGTCGCACTCGCCGTCGCCCATGAAGCACCAGACCTTGCGGTCGGACTTCGGAATCAGGCCGCGGCCTTCCAGGTACTTCCAGTTGCGCGCCTGGTAGATCGAGGCGATCGGGCCCAGGCCCATCGACACCGTCGGCAGCTGCCAGTAGTCGGGCATCAGCCAGGGGTGCGGGTAGGAGCTGATGCCGCGGCCGTCGACCTCCATGCGGAAGTGGTCGAGCTGCGACTCGCTGATCCGGCCTTCGAGGAAGGAGCGCGCGTAGATGCCGGGCGAGCTGTGGCCCTGCACACCGATCAGGTCGCCGGGGTGGTCGCCCTCGGGGCCGCGCCAGAAGTGGTTGAAGCCGACGTCGTAGAGGGTCGCCGCCGAGGCGAAGCTGGCGATGTGGCCGCCCAGGTCGCCGGGCTTGCGGTTGGCGCGCACCACCATCGCCATCGCGTTCCAGCGGATCAGCGAGCGGATCCGCCATTCCATGGTCTGGTCGCCCGGGGTCTTGGGCTCCAGGTGCGGCGGGATGGTGTTGATGTACTCGGTGGTCGGCGAGAACGGCAGGTGGGCGCCGGCGCGGCGGGTGACCTCGACCATGCCCTGCAGCAGCTGGTGGGCGCGCTCGGCACCGTCATGGGCGATGACGGCCTGGACCGATTCGACCCATTCCTGGGTCTCGGCCGGGTCCGGGTCGTTCTGCAGCAGGTCGGCGAACGGGCTCTCGTAGGTCTGGGTCATGCGCTCCGCGGCCCCATGGCCGCGCCTCGTGAGTCAGGTGGGGGAAATTAGAGTCCCGATTCTAGCAGCCGGACCGCGCCCTTCCGTGCCGCCCCGGCCGCCCCCGGCTCAGCCTTTGGTCGCTGGTATGCGAAGCCGGCAGGCATTGCATACCAGCGGCCGGTCGCGCGCCCCGGTCTTGCCTTTCGTAGGAGCTGCGTCAGCTGCGACCCGGGCCTTCCCATGAACGCCCCATCGCGGCTCACGCCGCTCCTACGAAGAGCAAGAACCTCGCGCGTCCCATCCCTGCGCCGGAACCCCGTAGGAGCCGCGTCAGCTGCGACCGGAGCTTTCCCATGAAGGCCTCATCGCGGCTGACGCCGCTCCTACGAAAGGCATCCGCGCACGCATCGGCATGCCCCAGGATTGACCCGTAGGAGCTGCGTGAGCTGCGACCCAGGCTTTCCCATGAAGGCCCTCTCGGTTCACGCCGCTCCTACAGAGGCGAGGGGCCGCGGGCCGATCGGTGACCGCGAACGCGGCGCAATGCACATTTCCGACACATGGCTGCTGCGTATGATCGGCCTGCGTCGGCCTCGAGGCGCCCGGTGCCCCCGGGCGATCCACGCGCTCGGCAGTCCAGGGCGTGCGGTTCCGGTGCGGCGAGGATTCGCCACCGATGACGGATCGGAGTGAGCACGGGCCTGCAGGGGGGCCAACGGAGCAGCGTTCGGGCACGCCGGGCCGGCAGGTCCACTGGCGGCACAGCCTGCGCACGCGGATCGCGTTGTGGTCCGGCTTGGTCAGCGTGACGGTGGTGGTGCTGATGACCGCGGCGATGGCCGGGTACACGCACTGGCGGATCGACCAGGAGGCGCGGCTGACGACCCTGGCCAATGGCCAGCAGATGGCCGAGCACCTGGACACGATGATGGACACGGTCGCGGTCACCGCCGGCGCGCTGTCGGAACTGGCGGCCGACTCCCCCCTCGATCCGCGGGACCTCACCGAAACCCTGCGCGCGCTGGTCGAGGCGACCCCGGGCTGCGCCGGCGGCCTGCTGGCGCTGGAAGCCGACGGCGGCCGCGAGGCCTACACCCGCTACGTCAGCCTCGATCGCCCCGACCGCGACTTCATCGCCGACGGCTACGACTACCGCACCCGCGCCTGGTTCCAGCGCACCTTGTCCGAGCGCGCGGGCTGGTGGTCGGAGCCGTATTTCAACGAGACCGCCGGCGGTGTGTGGATGGTCACCTACAACGCGCCGCTGCGCCGGCGGGGCCGCAGCGGCGAGGCGCTTGGCATGGTCAGCCTGGACCTGCCGCTGACCGCGCTGACCGACCCGCTGCAGACCCTCGCCCACCTGCCCGGCTGGCAGGTCTGGCTGGTCGCCCCCGAAGGCACCGTGGCGATGGGGCCCGACGCCTCGGCGGACGCTGGACAGCGCTCGCTGGACGTCCATGTCGCCGACACCGGCCGCGGCGACCTTGCGCCGCTGGCGGCGGCCGCGGGCGAGCACCGTCACCTGCTGCTGTCGCACACCAACCAACGCAGCGGCGAGGACCTGCTCAGCGTGATCGGCCCGGTCGGCGACAGCGGCTGGTCGGTGCTGGTCTCGCAGTCGCATGCGCTGATCGAGGCGCGGCTCAACCAGGCGCTGGCGCTGCTGGCGGCCGGCGGTCTGGTGCTGGCGCTGCTGTGCACCCTGCTGGTGGGGCGGCTGGCGCGGCGCATCGCCCAGCCGGTGCAGCGGTTGTCGGACTCGGCCGCGCGGCTGGCCGACGGCGACTACACGACCCCGGTGCCGGACCTGCATCGCGGCGACGAGGTCGGGGTGATGGCGCGCACCCTGGAGCATGCGCGCAGCTCGATCCAGCGCCAGCTGGTCGAGATCGAGGAGATGGGCGCGGCGCGGCAGAAGCTGGAGAGCGAGCTGTCGATCGCGCGCGACATCCAGCTGGCGATGCTGCCGCCGGGCCGGGTGATCGATCGCGCCGACCATCACCTGGAGGCCTATGCCCAGCTGGAGCCGGCCAAGGCGGTCGGCGGCGACTTCTACAGCTTCGTCGAGCTGGGCAACAACGACCTGTGGTTCGCGATCGGCGACGTCTCCGACAAGGGCGTGCCGGCGGCGCTGTTCATGGCCCGCACCACCACCGTGCTGGAGGCGGCCGCGCGCGGCGGCGGCGATCCCTCGCAGGTGCTGGCGGCGGCGTCGCGGCGGCTGGTGGAGGGCAACGACACCTGCATGTTCGCGACCGTGCTGTGCGGGCGGATCAACGTACGCAGCGGCGACTGCGTGCTGGCCAGCGCCGGCCACGACCCGCCTGTGTGCCTGCACCCGGACGGCCGCATCGAGACCCTGCCGGTGGAGACCGGCGGACCGCTGGGCTTCGAGCCGGCCGAGGCGTTCCCGCTGTGGCGCTGCCGGCTGGAGCCGGGCATGACCCTGCTCGCCTACACCGACGGCGTGACCGAGGCCTTCGACGCCGGCAACGTCGCCTTCGGCATGGAGGGCCTGATCGCCAGCGTGCGCGCCCATCGCGACGCCCGCGGCCAGTGCGAACGCCTGATCGCCGAGGTGCACGCCTTCGCCCAGCCGGCGGCGCAGGACGACATCACCGTGCTGGCGATCCGGCTGCGGCTGGACCCGACCCCCGAAACGCCCATGGAGGCATCGAACGCATGCTGATCCGCCTGATCGTGCCCGGCGAACTGGCCCGGGTGGAGGACCTGAACGCATCGCTGGAGGCGGTGCTGAAGCTGCACGGCATCGACGCCGAGCTGTGCGCCGACGTGCGGCTGATCGTCGAGGAGCTGGCCAGCAACGTGATCAAGTACGGCGGCGACCCCGAGGGCGTCCCGCGTCACGAGCTGTCGGTGCACATCGCGATCGCCGGCGAGCTGCTGCGGCTGGAGTTCCGCGACACCGGCGCTCCGTTCGACCCGACCCAGGCGCCGCCGCCCGACCTCGACGGCGACATCCTCGAACGCGACGTCGGCGGCCTGGGCGTGCATCTGATCCGCAGCCTCGCCGAATCGGTCAGCTACCGGCGCGAGGAGCCGTACAACCTGCTCGACCTCAGCCTTCGCATGAACCAGAAGGAGTCCGCGTGATGAGCCTGAACATCGACATCCAGCCCGCCGCCGCCAGCCAGCGCGTCGCTCTCGGCGGTCGTCTCGACACCCACACCCATGCCGAGCTGGACGCCGCGCTGACCCCGCTGCTGGCCGACCCGTCGATCACCACCCTGGTGCTGGACCTCAGTGGCCTGGAGTACATCAGCTCGGCCGGGATCCGCTCGGTGTTCCGCGCGCGCAAGGCGCTGGCGACGCGCTCGGGCAAGGTGCTGGTCGCCAACCCGCAGCCGCAGATCAAGAAGGTGTTCGACATGGTCAAGGCGGTGCCGATGAACTCGATCTTCGCCTCGGTCGAGGAGGCCGACGCCTATCTCGACGCGATGCAGCGCAAGGTGCTGCAGGGCGCCGACGAGGACGAGGACTGAACGGCCACCGGCGCAGGACGGGCACGACGATGCTGCAGATCGAGACCTACCCGCCGGTCAACGGCAATCAGTACCTGAGGCTGTCGGGACGGCTGGACACCCACACCCACGTCGAACTGGAGACCGCGCTGGCGCCGCTGCTGGATGCCGGACCGCGCGCGCTGGTGCTCGACATCGCCCACCTGGAGTACATCAGCAGCGCCGGCATCCGCACCCTCCTGCGCGCGCGCAAGGCGCTGGCGCCGGAGGGCGGCCAGGTCCTGCTGCTGCATCCGCCGCCGCAGATCCGCAAGGTCATCGACCTGGCCAGGGCGGTGCCGCTGGAAGCGGTCTTCGACACCCGCCACGAGGCCGACGCCTACCTCGACCGCATCCAGCAAGGCGTGCTCGACGGCGACCTCGACATGCCCGACGACGGCACCCCCTGACCCGACACCGCGCTCCTACGAAAGGCATCAGCGCGCGCATCGGCATGCCCCAGGATTGACCCGTAGGAGCTACGTCAGCTGCGACCCGCGGACTTCCCATGAAGGCCCCATCGCGGCTTACGCCGCTCCTACGAAAAGCATCCGCGCGCGCATCGGCATGCCCCCGGGATTGCCCCGTAGGAGCTGCGTCAGCTGCGACCCGGGCTTTCCCATAAAGGGCCTCGCGGCTTACGCCGCTCCTACGAAAGGCATCCGCGCACGCATCGGCATGCCCCAGGATTGACCCGTAGGCACTGCGTCAGCTGTGACCCGGGCTTTCCCATGAAGGCCCTCGCGGCTTACGCCGCTCCTACGTCAGGTGTCATGGCACCTCAGCCCCCTGAGTCAGGGGGCGATTCGTGCCGAAGGCGCGAATGGGGGTGTGGAAGCGCAACGGCGGGGCCCAAGGTTTGCGCAGCAAATTTTGGGGATTCCCGGGCGCAGCACGGGGATCGCGGCTTACGCCGCTCCTACGAAAGGCAGGAGTTGCATTGCCAGCCCTGCCCGTTCCCGGGACAAAGTCCGACCTTAACCAGCGCCATTCACCGATCTTCGTGCCGCATATCGCGTCTGCATGCTCATCGCATGAAGACCACTCGATCATCAGGACATGGTCACGCCGCGCTGCGGCGGGGGCGAACCTCCACCGCCGGCCAGATCTACCTGGTGACCTTCACCACCCACAATCGATGCCGGTTGTTCGCCGACCCGGCACGCGCGATGACCGCGGCCCGCGCACTGGTCGATCCCCGCTGCTGGACCAGGTCGCACCTGCTGGCGTGGGTGCTGATGCCGGATCACTGGCACGGGTTGGTCGCTCTCGGCGAGGACGACGCCCTGCCCGCCCTGATCCGACGGATCAAGACCAGTACCGCCCGCTGCGTGCGCCGTGACCAGCGACATGCTGGGCCAGTGTGGGCACGCGCCTACCACGACCATGCGCTACGCAAGGAGGAGGACCTGCTCGGCGCCGCCCGCTATCTGGTGATGAACCCGGTGCGCGCCGGCCTGGTGCGTCGCTGTGGGTGGTACCCGTACTGGGATGCGGTGTGGCTATGACCCGCTCACCATGTGGGTTCCGTAGGAGCTGCGTGAGCTGCGACCCCGGGCTTTCCCATGAAGGCCCCATCGCGGCTTACGCCGCTCCTACGAAAGGCATCAGCGCACGCATCGGCATGCCGCAGGATTGACTTGTAGGAGCTGCGTGAGCTGCGACCCGGGCTCTCCCATGAAGGCCCCATCGCGGCTTACGCCGCTCCTACGAAAGGCAGGAGCGGCGCGATGCGATCAGGCCTTGTGGCCGGCCTCGCGGGCGGCGCGGATCTGGGCGTCGACCGCGGCGATGGCGGTCATGTTGACGACCCGGCGCGAGGTCGAGTTCGGGGTCAGGATGTGCGCCGGCTTGTCCAGGCCCATCAGGATCGGCCCCAGCGCGACGCCCTCGGTCATCATCCGGATCATGTTGTAGGTGATGTTGGCCGCGTCCAGGTTCGGCATCACGAACAGGTTCGGGCGCCCTTCCAGGGTGGTGTTGGGGAAGATCCGCTTGCGCAGGTCCTCGTCCCAGGCGGTGTCGGCCATCATCTCGCCGTCGACCACCAGCTTGGGCATGCGCTGGGCCAGGATCTCGCGGACCTTGCGCATCTTCGCCGCCGACGGGTTGTCGTGGCTGCCGAAGTTGGAGTGCGACAACAGCGCGACCCGCGGTTCGACCCCGAACAGCTTCAGCCGGTAGGTCGCCTGCAGGGTCGCCTCGGCGATCTGCTCGGCCGGCGGATCGACCTGGACGTGGGTATCGAGGAAGAACCAGACGCCCTTGTCGTTGATCACGCCGGTCATCGCGGCGGTGCCGGTGACGCCGCGCTCGAAGTCGAACACGCTGCGCAGGTAGCCGAGCTTCTTGTGGAAGCGCCCGACCAGGCCGCAGATCATCGCATCGGCCTCGCCGCGCTCGACCATCAGCGAGGCGATCAGGGTCGGCCGCGAGCGCAGCAGGTTCTTGGCCGCGGCCGGAGTGACGCCGCGGCGCTCGGTCAGCGCGTGGTACTGCTGCCAGTAGTCGTTGAAGCGCGGGTCGTCGTTGATGTTGGTCAGCTCGTAGTCGGCGCCCTCGCGCATGCGCAGGCCGAGGCGCTCGATCCGCGCCTGGATGACCTCCGGGCGGCCGATCAGCACCGGATAGGCGAGGCGCTCGTCGACCACGGTCTGCACCGCACGCAGCACGGTCTCCTCCTCGCCCTCGGCGTAGACCACGCGCTTGCGGTCGCTGCGGGCGCGGTCGTAGACCGGCTTCATCACCAGACCGGTGCGGTGGATGAACTGGCCGAGCTGCTCGACGTAGGCCTCGACATCGTCCAGCGGACGGGTCGCCACGCCGGACTTCATCGCCGCCAGCGCCACCGCCGGCGCCAGCATCACCAGCAGGCGCGGGTCGAACGGACGCGGAATCAGGTACTCGGCGCCGAAGGTCGGCACGTCGCCGCCGTAGGCGCTGCCCAGGTCGCCGGCCTCCATCCGCGCCAGCCGCGCGATCGCGCGTACGCAGGCCAGCTTCATGTCCTCGTTGATCACGGTCGCGCCGACATCCAGCGCGCCGCGGAAGATGTACGGGAAGCACAGCGCGTTGTTGACCTGGTTCGGGTAGTCCGAACGGCCGGTGGCGATGATGCAGTCCGGACGGACCTTCTTGGCGTCCTCCGGCAGGATCTCCGGGTAGGGGTTGGCCAGCGCCAGGATGATCGGCTTGTCGGCCATCTTCGCGACCATCTCCGGCTTGAGGATGCCGCCGGCGGACAGGCCCAGGAACAGGTCGGCGCCCTCGACGATTTCCTCCAGGCTGCGCTTGTCGGTGTCGCTGGCGTAGCGCGCCTTGTCCGGGTCCAGGTTGGGGCGGCCGCTGTAGATCACGCCCTCGCGGTCGAACGCGGTGATGTGCTCCTTCTTGACCCCCAGCGCGACCAGCATGTCCAGGCAGGCGATGCCGGCGGCGCCGGCGCCGGTGGTGGCGACCCTGACGTTCTCGATGTCCTTGCCGGCCACTTCCAGCGCGTTGAGCACGGCCGCGCCGACGATGATCGCGGTGCCGTGCTGGTCGTCGTGGAACACCGGGATCTTCATCCGCTCGCGCAACTTGCGCTCGACGATGAAGCACTCCGGCGCCTTGATGTCCTCCAGGTTGATGCCGCCGAAGGTCGGCTCCAGGCTGGCGATGATGTCGACCAGCTTGTCCGGGTCGCGCTCGTCGACCTCGATGTCGAACACGTCGATGCCGGCGAACTTCTGGAACAGCACGCCCTTGCCTTCCATCACCGGCTTGCCGGCCAGCGCGCCGATGTCGCCCAGGCCCAGCACCGCGGTGCCGTTGCTGACCACCGCGACCAGGTTGCCGCGCGCGGTGTAGTCGCGGGCGGTGTTCGGATCGACCGCGATCGCCTCGCAGGCGTAGGCCACGCCGGGCGAGTACGCCAGGGCGAGATCGCGCTGGGTGACCATCGGCTTGGTCGCGGTGACCTTGATCTTGCCGGCGGGGCTGAGGCGGTGGTAGTCGAGCGCGGCTTGCTTGAAGGCGTCGTTGTCGGACATCAGGACGGGAACCAGGGACGGGCCCGTGATTCTACCGGCGATATCCACAACAACCAGTGATCCGTCAAGCACCTCGCGCCATACGCCCACGTACGAAAACCGGCCGGCGCCGCCATGCTTTGGCAAACCCGGCCCGATTGACCAGAATTGGCGGTTCGCAACCTGCGGATTCCGGATGGCCCGCCCGCCGACCTCCACGCCCCCCATCCCGGCCTGGCTGCTGCCGGCCGCGGCCCTGCTCGCGTTCCTGGCGCAGTGGCCGCTGGTCGCCAACCCGGGCTACTTCAGCCACGACGAGCTGCAATGGGCGGCGCGCGCATGGTCGGCCGACGGCGGCCCGCTGCCGTGGATGGCCTGGACCGATCCGGGCGTGTTCCAGTACCGCCCGCTGACCTTCAACCTGTGGCTGTGGCTGTCGCGGCACCTGTTCGACACGCCGATGGCCTTCCACGCGGTGCTGGTGGCGATGGGCGCGCTCAACACCGCGTTGCTGGCCGGACTGCTGCGACGCCTGGGCGCGGCGCCGGCGATGGCGCTGATCGGCGCGCTGGGCTTCGCGCTCGGCCCCTACGCGACCTATGTGCACGGCTGGGTCGGCACCATCGGCGACCTGTTGTGGGTGGCGATGGCGCTGGCCTGCGGCTGGGTGTGCAGCACGTCGAGCAGCACGTTGCCCGGCGCGCGGCGCCCGCGCCAGGCGGCGGTCGCGATCGGCTGCGCGCTGCTGACCGCCATCGGCCTGCTGGCCAAGGAAGCGGCGTTGTCGATCCCGGCCCTGCTGGCGGTCGCCGCCCTGCTGGACCGCGAGCGGCCGGGCTGGCGCTGGGGCCTGCTGGGCTCGGCGTTGCCGGCGGCGGCCTACCTGGCCCTGCGGATCGGCGTGCTCGGCGCCGCCGGCGAGGGCTCGGGGGCGTATGCGTGGTCGATCGAGCGGATCCCGGTCCGCGCCCTGGAGTACTTCGTGTTCCTGCCGCAGTTCGGCGCCTTCGAAACCCTGAGCGCCCTCGTGCGCGGGTTCGCCGACCCCTCGGTGTGGGTCGCGATCGCGCTGTGGCTGGTGGTGCTGGCGGCCCTCGCCCGGACCGGCTGGCGGGCTCCGGCGGCGCTGGTCGGCGGCGGCCTCGCCGCGCTGGGCCCGGTGCTGGTGCTGCCCACCGCCTACAACCAGTACGGCTACGGCTTCGCCGCGGTCGTCGCCGGCGTGTTCGCGCTCGCCTGGCCGCGCCTGCCGCGCTGGGGCAGGGCCGCCACCGGCCTGCTCGCGGTGCTGGTGCTCTGGCACGGCATCCACGTGATGCGCTGGATGCACCGGGTCGGCGAGGTGCAGGCGGTATTCACCCCGGCGCTGGTGGAGGCGGTGCGCGACCGCGACCCGGCCCGGCCGCTGCGCCTGCGGGTCGCCGCGGATGCCAAGGCCTGGATGTTCATGCGCCTGACCCACGAGATTCCGCACGTGCGCGGCGAACCCATCGGGGGGCGCGTGGTTCTGGTCGACGGCGATGTCGAAGGCGATGCCGCGGCCGATGCGGTGGTGCGGGCGGACGGCCGCATCGAGCCGCTGCCGGCGCCGGACCGCTAGAGCTCCAGCGGTTCGTCGCCGCCGGCGATGGCGTCGAGGCGGATGCGGTTGGCGAACAGCGAGAACGCCAGCATTCCGGCCAGGCCATTGGCGCGGGTGATCCAGTGCGGCATCCAGCGCGCGGGTTCGAGCACGCCGTCGACGAACAGCGGCTCGAAGCGCTGCACGTCGGCCAGGGTCATCTTGCCGGCGAACAGCCAACGGCACAGTTGCAGCTTCTGTTCGCGCAGCGCCCAGCGGAAGAAGGTGTGCACCGAGACCAGGCCGCGCAGGTAGACGGTGTCCTTGGTGAACGCGCAGCCGCCGCTGACCGGCACCCCGCGGAACACCCGCTGGGCCGAGGCGAAGCTCTCCTCGGCGGCCTGGCCGGCATCGAGGAAGTAGCGGAACACCTCGACGAAATCGGCCCCGCCCAGGGCCATGTCGACCGCCTCGATGCGCAGGCTGATCCGCTTCATCCGGCCAATATCAATACTGCCGGTGATCTGCTCGGCGAAGGTCGCCAGCCCCTCCTGGGTCTCGGTGCTGCGCGGCGAGGACAGCCCCAGGCTCGGCAGCACCGGCTGCTGGCGGCCGTTGATCGCGGTCAGCGAATGCACGAAGGCCTCGTGCTGCAGCAGCTGGTCGCGGTCGTAGTCGCTGAAGGCGGCATTGCTGCGCAGACGGATGCGGGTGGCGCCGGCGGCGGCCTTGGAGATCAGCTCCGGGTCGAGCTCGACCTCGATCACCCGTTCGCCGAAGAAATTGTCCAGCTCGCGCTGCAACTGCAGTTGCAACGCGGTCGCCGACACGGTGATGTGCTCGGCCGGCGCCATCAGCTCGCGGTCGAGTTCGTCGGCGATCGAGATGAAGTGCTGCGCCGCCTCGCGCGCGCTCGGGCCGTCGCCGGGAAGGGCCTCGTCGGGGCGCCCGAACAGCCGCACCGAATGCGCGGTCACCGCCGGCGTGCCCAGCGATTCGAGCAACTGCGCCGCGATCCCCCAGCTGTGCGCCGACTCGCGCAGGTACTGGCCCAGCGGGTGGTCGGGATCGGCCTCGGCGGCGACCGCCTCCAGCTCGGCGCGGACCTCGGCGAAGTCGTGGCGCGGGTATTCGATCCGCGGCAGGGCCAGGCGCCCGGTAGCGTGTTCCTCCAGGAACCGCTGCTCCTGCCCGGCCGGCCAGCTGGTCAGGGTCAGCAGACGGATTCCGCGCGCGGCCTGGACCATGCGCGCATCGAGCGCGGCATGGTGGGCGATCGCGAGGTCGTCGGCGCTCGTTCCCTTCATCCGTGCATGCTACCCATTCGCGACCGGGCCGTGCCGCCGCGCGTCACGCCGACCCGACGGGAGATGGAATAATCCGGCCGACCCGGTGCGCCGGCCCCTCGACCCGACCAGGAAAACGCCATGACCGAACCCGCGACCCCGCAGCCCCCGCTCCGCTCCAGCAGCCGCCTGTTCGAGATCGTGATCGGCATCGGCGTGCTGGTGATCTCGGTGGTTTCGGTCTTCGTCGCGGTCAACGCCAACCGCACCCAGGAGCGCATCCTCGCCGCCAGCGTGTGGCCGTCGCTGATGTTCGGCACCAGCAACGCGTCGACGGAAGGCGCGCCCCAGATCACCCTCGACCTGCTCAACCGCGGCACCGGTCCGGCCCGCGTGCGCTGGGCCGAGCTCCTCTACAAGGATGCCCCGGTACGCGATTCCGACACGCTACTGTCGCTGTGCTGCGGGGTCCCGGCCAACGCCGCGGACGATCCGACCCTGCTGTCCAGCGGCATCCAGCGGCGGGTGATCGCCCCCGGCGAGTGGATCAACCTGGTCCGTTACCCCCAGCCCGACCCGGTGACACCGGCCTGGGAGGCGCTCGACCGCGAACGCCACAACGTCCGCCTGCGCGCCTGCTACTGCTCGGTGCTGGACGAGTGCTGGCTACTGGACAGCAACCGCGACGACCCCGAGCCGGTGAACCAGTGCCCGCGCACGCCCGGCGTGCTGTGGGGCAGCTGAGGCGGGAGCGCGGGCTCATAGCGTCTGCAGGAATTCGGTGATCGCCTCCAGTTCGCTGCGGTGCAGATCGAGCGGCTCCAGCATCGGGTCCGGGCGCGGAAACAGCGGATCGTCCTCCTGGCCGGGCCTCGGCCGGGGTCTCGGCATCCCGGCGTTGTACATGTTCATCACCCCGCGAAGGTCCCTGAAGATGCCGTTGTGCATGTACGGGCCGGTCCGGCGCACGTTGCGCAGGGATGGGGTACGGAACTTGCCGCTGTCGGCCGGATCGCCGGTCACCTCGTAGCGGCCCAGGTCCTGGCGCGAACGCCCGTAGAAGTGCAGGCCCAGGTTGTGGAAACGGTTGTCGGTCAACGCCGGACCGCTGTGGCAGCTCATGCAGCGGCCGTGGGTGCGGAACAGGTGCAGGCCCCACAACTGCCGGTCGCTGAGCAGGTCGCGGCGCCCTTCCAGAAACCGGTCGAAGCGGTTCGAGCGCGGCACCAGGCTGCGCTGATAGGCGGCCAGCGCCTGTGCGACCCGGTGGATGCCGATGCGACGCTCGCCGAACACCTGTCGGAACCGTTCGCGATAAGCCCCGTCGCGATTCAGGCGCCGCTCCACGTCGGCGAGACTGGCCGCCATCTCGACCCGGTCCTGGATCGGATGCAGCGCCTGCGCCTCCAGGCTGCCCGCGCGCCCGTCCCAGAACAGCGGCGCCGCATACGCCGCCATCGCCACGCTCATCGCGTTGCGCCTGCCGGCCTGGCGGTCATGACCGAACGACACGCTGCGTCCGTCGCCCCAGCCCAGCTGACGGTCGTGACAGCTGGCGCAGGCGATCTGGCCGGACCCGGACAGCCTCGGGTCCTCGAACAGGGCCTTGCCCAGCGCCACCTTCTCCGGCGTCCCCGGATTGTCGGGCGGCTCGGGCACCCGTCGCGGCAGCGGCGCCAGCTCCTGCCAGACGGCGCCCTCGGCGACCTGCGGCGCCGGCCATTCGCCGATCGGCCGCGAGTAGATCTCGCGCAGGCAGGCGAAGTCGATCGACGGAGCACTGGGAGCAATCCGCTGCCGGCAGACGTCCCCCCCCTCCTGCACCGCATTGTCCGCATCCGCCACCGCGACCGGGGCGAGGCCGGCCAGCAACAGCAGCGCCGCGGCGCTGCCCGATCGTGCGACCCGTCTCATCTCAGAACCGGTACCCCAGTTCGAGCCAGTAGCTGCGCCCGGGCTCGTAGTAGCTCACTCCGCCGGGCGCCCCCGACAGCGGGTTGCGCCGGTTCGTCACATTCTGCGCCTCCACCCGCACATAGGCCTCGCTGTCGCCGGCCAGCGGCAGCGTGTATTCCACCGTGCTGTCCCAGGTGAACGTGCGCGGCAACTCGTAGCGCCGGATCACGTCGATCTCCTCGCCCTGGTACGGCTCGGTATCCACCGTGGCCAGACCGGTATGGCCGGCGCGATAGCGGAAGAAGTTGCTCCACAACAGGCCCCAGCGCGCGATCCGGGTCTGGCTGGACAGGCGCGCCGTCCACGGGCGGTTGTAGCTGCTCTGCGGCAGCTCGTAGGCGCGGATCAAGGTGCCTTCGTAACGGACCCAGCGGTTGTAGCTGCCGTCGGTGTAGCTGCTCTCGTAGTCCGAATAGTTGCGGCGCACATCGGTGTGGTCGAACGCGAACTGCCAGTGGGTGGCGGCGCCGCGCCACGCCCAGGGCTTCTCGGGCCCGATGCTGAGCGTGTAGGTGTCGCTGCGGCTGCGACCGGCGTTGACGTACTGGTAGACGTTGCTGGAGTAGTAGCCGCTGTCGTCATCGCTCGCCACGCGCTGGCGCAGCACCTCGTCGTGGCCGTCGCGACGGACGTACTTCAGGTTGATGTCCAGCCCGCGCCAGCGCTGGTTGATTCCGCCATTGAGCTCGTCGCTGTACGGAATATCCAGCGTCTCGAACCTGTTGTTGGCGGTGTACTGCCGACTCGGCGTCCACTCCAGGGTGTCGGCGGTGCGGGTATGGGTGGTCTGCAGGTTCTCGCGCCCCTCGCGCAGCTTGTAGGAGAAGAAACTGCGGCCGTAGTAGCGGTTGGCGCCCGCGGTAAGCAGGGTCCGGCGGTCGCCGAACATGTCCCACGACAGCGCCAGTCGCGGTGCCACGGTGGTCTTGTCCATCAGGTCGTCGCCGTCCACCCGCAGCCCGGCGCGCAGGCTCCAGCGCCCCAGGCGGATGTCGTCCTCGACGAACACGCTCCACTCCTTCACCCGGGCCTCGAAGTGGCCGGCGCGGTAGACGTTCATGGTGCGGAAGTACTGCCCCTGTCCGGCCACCAGGCCGCCGCTGGTGCTGGCGTACACCGGCGCGAGCGAGCAGGCCTCGGTATCGACCGTGCCCGAGGCCGTGGTGCAGGTCGTGGTCGCGCTTGGACTGAGATAGCTGTAATGGTCGTTGAGGCGGTGATAGGTGCCCAAGCGGTCCCGGTACTGCAGGCCCAGTTGCAGCGCGTGCTCGCTGCCACCCCAGCGCATGGGCTCGCGCGACAGGGTGAGCCCGTAGCCGCTCGTGCGATTGCGCTGGTCGACGTTGCCCCAGTTGCCCTCGAAGCTGCTGTTGTTGACGCCCCAGTCGAACTCGCTCGAGCGCGCCCACGACTTCCAGTAGTCGACCGCCGGTTCCACCCGGCGCGAGCTCTCCATATCGCTGTGGCTCAGGGTCTGGGCCAGCGTCCAGGCGCCGTGCCCGCTGCTCATCCTCACACTGGCGATCGGCCCGCCCTGTTTCAGGTCGAAATAGGAGTTCTTGGCGTTCTGGGTGAAGTAGCGCTCATCGGTGGGCGCGTAGGTCAGGCTGGCGGCCAGATCCACGCGCTCGCCGGTCCAGTCCAGACGCAGGCTGGCGCTGGTGTTCTGGCGACGCTGTTCCTTGATGAAGGCGTCGTCCGGGCTCACGTTGCCCGAGGAATAGCCGCGCAGCGGAATGTCCGAGCGGGTGCGCTGCACGTTGGCGATCCAGCCCAGCCCCCGCGACGTGCGCCCCTCCAGCATCGCGGCGAGTCGGTACTTGTCGTAGTTGGGCTGGGTGGTATAGCGCGAGGAAAGCCCGGCGCTGTCCTCGTCGCCCTCGGGCAGGATCATCTCGTTCCATGCCGAGCGCGACATGCGCAGGGAAACCTTGCCGCCGAAGCCGTCTTTGGCCTTCCTGCTCTGCGCATCGACCACTCCGCCGTTGAACCCGCCGAAACCCGCCGGCACGTTGCTGTCGTAGACGGTGAGCCGGCCGATCAGCTCGGTGTCCAGGGCGATGCCCTGGGTCGAACTGGGAACGTCGGCGACGTGGTGCGGATTGTCGGAGCTGGGGTCGAGATCGTTGTTGAACGTGGCGCCGTCGAACCGGAACAGGTTCTGGTAGTACAGGCCGCCATTGATGCTGATGTCAGAAGGACGGATTTCGCCCATGCGGTTCGACGACGCGGCCGCCGAATCGTCGAACTGCACGTTCGGATTGATCCGCAGCAGGGTGCCAATATCGCCGTTGCCGCGCACCTGGTCGTCGATGTAGCCCTCGTTGAGGACCATCCCTTCCTGGTACGGAAACAGGCGCTGGCCGACGACGGTGATCGTGTCGAGGGTCGGCGGATCGGCCAGATACCTCGACGCGGACGTGTCGGTGGCGGATTCGGACGATGCGGGTGCCCCATCGTCAACGCGCTCGGCGGCATGCGCGCCGGCAGCCATGATCGGAACGATGGCGAGTGTCAGAAATCTCATCGGAACTCTCGAAGCGGAAGGAGGCCGGTCGGGCCGGATCCGCTGGCGAGAGAACGTCTGGAAAGACGCTCGGCTGGCTGGTCAAGGGAGTCTGCAAACCCCGTTCACATTTGTCAATGAAACGTTTTCATCGCCCACGATCGCGCACGCGGGACGGACAGGATCGGCCAGGTGCCGGATCAGCCTTTCGACGACCAGCCCTTCGACGGCCAGCCCTTCAATGACCCGGCCGCTGGATTCGATCGTTCGCGCCGGGCCGGCGCAAGGTGAGCGGACCGCCGTCCGGGCCCCGCGGGCGCTCCTGCTAGCGCTTGCCGTACTTGTCGGTCTGCCGCTTGTTCACGGCCTTGCTCTGGACCCGGGTCTGCGCCTTCTGGGCGAGGCGGTCGGCGAGCTTGCCGGCGGCACCGGCGACTTCGTCGCGCAGCTTGAGGTAGTTGGCGAAGCGCTGCGCGTCCAGGGTCCCGGCCTCGATCGCCGCGCGCACCGCGCAACCGGGCTCGCGGGCGTGGGCGCAGTCGCGGAAGCGGCATTGCTCGGCCAGGGCCTCGATGTCGGTGAAGCTCTCGGCGACGTCCTCCTCGCCGGTGGGCTTGAGCTCGCGCATGCCCGGGGTGTCGATCAGGCAGGCGCCGGACGGCAGCGGGATCAGCGCGCGATGGGTGGTGGTGTGGCGGCCGCGCGAGTCGCTCCCGCGGACCTCGCCGGTCTTCATCCGCTCGATCCCGAGCAGGCTGTTGGTGAGGGTCGACTTGCCGGCGCCGGAACTGCCGACCAGGACCACGGTCCGCCCGGGCCGCAGCCAGGGCGACAGGGTGGCGACGGCATCGCGGTCGCGCGCGTTGAGCGCGCATACCGCCAGACCGGGGTCGCCCAGCGCGCGCAGCGCCTGGGTGGCGGCAGCGACCGCGCCCGGCTCGGCCGCCTCGGCCAGGTCGGCCTTGGTCAGCACGATCACCGGTTCCAGCGCCGAGCGTTCGGCGGCATCGCCGGTGCCGCTCACCAGCAGCAGGTAGCGCTCGATCCGGCGCGGATTGAAATCGTCGTCGAGCCCGCTGACCACGAACACGGTGTCGACATTGGCGGCGATCAGCTGCTGCCGGTAGTGCTCGCCGGCGGCGCCGCGCTTGATCGCGCTCCAGCGCGGCAGCAGGGCGACGATCCGCGCCGAGCCGCCCTCGCCCTCGACCAGCACCCAGTCGCCGACCGCCGGCCGTTCCTCCGGCGCGACCTCGCCCTTGCGGTACTGGGCCGGCCGGGTCCATTCCGGCAGGGACTCGGCCCGATAGCTGTTGCCGGGAGCGTCGCCGGTATCCGGAGATTCGGCGACCATGTAGCCGCTGCGGTGCTGTTCGACGATCCGCGCCGGCCGCGCGGCCGGATGCGCGTCGAGCAGGCGGGCCCAGCCCGGCGGGAGCGCCGCGTCGGTGGCGGCGTCGATGCCGGTGCGCAGCCCGTTCACGGGCCAACCGATCGACTGCAGGTCGGCGATGGTGGCGGTCAAGGGCGGCAGCTGTCCGGTCGCATGCTGCGGATTCTATCCGCGCCGGGTGTCGTCGCGGCCAGCCGGGAGCGCCCGGATCGCCGCTGAAGGGCCGTTGCGGGGACGCTGGACACGGCTCCGCATTCGGATAGTCTGGCGGACAATCGCGATTTCCACGCAGCGCCAGGCCCCGCGCCGACGCGCCCCTTCCACGCCCGCCGCCCCCTCCGCCGATGCCGCCATCCAGCCTCAAGACCCGCGAACGCCTGTCCGAAGTCCGTTACGAGATACGCGGCGAGCTCGCCCGGCGCGCACGCGAGCTGGAGGCCCAGGGCCGCACCCTGATCAAGCTCAACATCGGCAACCCGGGCGCGTTCGGATTCCGCGCGCCGGCCCACCTGCAGCGCGCGATCGTCGACGGCATCGACCAGACCGACCCCTACACGCACCAGCAGGGCCTGCCGGCCGCGCGCGAGGCGGTCGCCGCCCACTACCGCAAGCGCGGCACGCCCAACGCGACCCCCGAACGGGTGTTCCTGGGCAATGGCGTCAGCGAACTGATCGACCTGTCGCTGCGGGCCCTGCTCAACCCCGGCGACGAGGTCCTGCTGCCCTCGCCCGACTACCCGCTATGGTCGGCGGCGACCATCCTCAACGACGGTCGCCCGGTCTACTACCGCTGCCTGCCGGAGAACGGCTTCCTGCCCGACCCGGACGAGATCGAGGCGCTGGTGTCCAGCCGCACCCGCGCGATCGTGCTGATCAACCCGAACAACCCGACCGGCGCCAACTATCCGCGCGAGCTGATCGAGCGGATCGTCGCGGTCGCCGCGCGCCACGGCCTGCTGCTGCTGTGCGACGAGATCTACGACTCGATCCTGTACGACGGTGCCGGCTTCCAGCCCATCGCGCCGCTGGCCGGCGACGTGCCCTGCCTGTCGTTCGGCGGCCTGAGCAAGGTCCACCGCGCCTGCGGCTGGCGGGTCGGCTGGGCGGTGCTGTCCGGCGATCCGCTGGCGATCGGCGAGTTCCATCACGCGATGGACCTGCTCGGTGCGCTGCGCCTGTGCGCGAACGTGCCCGGCCAGTTCGCGGTCGAGGCGGCGCTGCACGGCGACAACACCATCGACGCGCTGTGCGCGCCCGACGGCCGGCTGTACGAGGCGCGCCGCGCGGTCATCGACAGCGTCGCCGCCAGCCGCCATCTGCAACTGGTCGCCCCGGCCGGTGCGCTGTACGCCTTCCCGGCGGTTGCCGGCGCCGCCGCCGAAGGCTTCGACGACCACCGCTTCGCGCTGGAACTGCTGGAAACCGAAAACGTGCTGGTGGTGCCGGGCAGCAGCTTCAACGTGCCCTACCGCAACCACTTCCGGGTGACCCTGCTGCCGCAACCCGACGAACTGCGCGAGGTGTTCCAGCGCATCGAACGGGTCCTCGACCGCCGCGCCGACCGCGACGCGGATGGCGGATCGGCACGTGCGGCGCTGGGCTGAAACCGCCCTCGCGACGGCGCGGCGGGCGTTCGGCGCCGGCCATCCGCTCGTCGCTGCGCTGGTCACGACCGCGCTGCTGGCCGCCTGCGCCGGCCCCACCCGACCCAAGGAACCGACGATGACGCCGACGCCCTACCTCGCCCTCGGCGACAGCTACACGATCGGCGAGGCGGTGGCCGAGGACGACCGCTGGCCGGTACGGCTCGCCGCCGCCCTGCGCGACGAAGGCGTGGCGCTGGCCGACCCGCGCATCATCGCCACCACCGGCTGGACCACCGACGAGCTGGCCGAGGCGCTGGACGCGGCCGAGCCGCTGGGCGAATGGGGCTTCGTCAGCCTGCTGATCGGGGTCAACAACCAGTACCGCGGACGCAGCCTGGACAACTACCGCAGCGAGTTCGATGCCCTGCTGGTGCGCGCGATCGGCTATGCCGGCGGCCGCGCCGACCGGGTCATGGTGCTGTCGATCCCGGACTGGGGGGTGACCCCGTTCGGCGAGCGCGACGACCGCGGCGTCGACGCGATCGGCGCCGAGATCGACGCGTTCAATGCCGCCGCCCGAGAACTGTGCGCGGCGCGCGGGGTCGTGTTCGTCGACATCACCCCGGTCTCGCGCGAGCACGGTGCCGAACCGGCCATGGTGGCCGAGGACGGCCTGCATCCGTCGGCCTCGATGTACGCCGAGTGGACCCGGGTCGCACTGCCGGTGGCACGCGGGCTGCTGGCCGACTAAGTCCGCCGGATGAGCGACGACGCGCGCCCGTTGCCTTCGGCCACCGCACGCGCGATCGCACGCGCCTACCGCCCCGCGCATCCGCTGGGCAGCTACTGGGACTACTTCTACGTCCGCGGCAAACTGTCCAGCGATCCGCTCTACCCCGGCATCGTCGACGCCCTGCGCGGCACCTCGGCGCCGGTGCTGGATCTGGGCTGCGGGCTGGGCCTGCTCGCCCATGCGCTGCGCGACGCCGGTCTCGCCCTGCCCTACCGCGGCGTCGACATCGATGCCGGCAAGATCGCCCGTGCCGCGCGCGCGGCCGACCGGGCCGGACTCGACGCCGGATTCGCCCGCCTCGACCTGGCCGGCGGACTGCCCGCGCACCGCGGCAGCGTCGCCGTGCTGGACGTGTTGCAGTTCGTGCCGCGCCAAGCGCACGACGGCATCCTCGACGGCGCGATCGCGATGCTGGCGCCGGGCGCGAAGCTGGTGATCCGTACCGGCTTCGACGACGGCGGCAGCCGCGCCCGGGTGACCCGCGCGGTCGACGTGTTCTCGCGGGTGCTGGGCTGGATGAACGCCGCGCCGCGACACTACCCCGAGCGCGAGGCGCTGTGCGCGCGCCTGGCCGACGCCGGACTGAGGGTCGAGGTCGACTCGTTGTCCGGCGACACCCCGTTCAACAACTGGCGGGTCGTCGCTCACGCGCCATAGGCACCTGCGGTGCGCCCACATCCCATGTAGGAGCGGCGTAGGCCGCGAGGGCCTTCCCACGAAAGCTTCATCGCGGCTTACGCCGCTCCTACGAGAAGCGATCTAGCGCGGGCCCAGCCCCCTGAGTCAGGGGGCGATTCGTGCCGTAGGCACGAATGGGGGTGTGGCAACGCAACGGTGGGGCCCAAGGTTTGCGAAGCAAACTTTGGGAGATATCCGGGCGCAGCGGGATATCGTTTCCCCCTGAGTGAGGGGGCGATTCGCATCGCAGATGCGAATGGGGGTGTGGAGGCGCAACGGCGGGGCCCAAGGTTTGCGAAGCAAACTTTGGGAGATATCCGCGCGCAGCCGGATATCGTTCCCCCTGAGTGAGGGGGCGATTCGCATCGCAGATGCGAATGGGGGTGTGGAAGCGCAACGGCGGGGCCCAAGGTTTGCGAAGCAAACTTTGGGAGATATCCGGGCGCAGCCGGATATCGCGGCTCACGCCGCTCCTACGGGAGGCTTCGACGCGCGCATCGGCATGCCGCGAGATTGACCTGTAGGAGCTGCGTCAGCTGCGACCGGGGCTTTCCCATGAGCGCTTCATCGCGGCTTACGCCGCTCCTACGAAGAGCGCTTGTCTGTCTCATGAGCCCAGCCCCCTGAGTCAGGGGGCGATTCGCGCGCAGCGCGAATGGGGGTGTGGAAGCGCAACGGCGGGGCCCAAGGTTTGCGCAGCAAACTTTGGGGATTCCCGGGCGCAGCCCGGGGATCGCGGCTTGCGCCGCTCCTACGAAAAACCGTGCCGCCAGGATCGCGTCGCGGTCCCGACAGGCGGTCAGCGCGCGTCCGGCAGCACGCCGCGGTACCCCAGTTCGTCCATCCGCCGCAGCCATGCCGCCAGGATGGCGACGCTGCGGCCATGCGCGGCGCCCTCGTGCAGCAGCACGATCGCGCCCGGCCCGATGCCGCCCTCCAGACGGGTGACCACGATCGCCGGATCCTGCTCGACCGCATCGAAGCCGCGCGCGCACCAGGCCACCCGCGCCAGACCGTGTCGTTTCAGCGCCGCGGCCACGAACGGATTGGCCATGCCGACCACCGCGCGGAACCAGCGCGGCGGCTGCCCGAGGATGCCGGCCAGGGCCGCCTGCGCCTCGCCGATCTGCCGGGCCATCGCGCGCGGCCCCAGCATCCAGAACCTCGCGGCGGGGTGGTCGAAGCTGTGGTTACCGACGCCGTGGCCGCGCTGCACGATCTCGCGCACCAGCTCGGGGCGTGCCAGCGCACGCGCGCCGACCACGAAGAAGGTGGCCCGGGCGCCATGCGCGTCGAGCAGGTCGAGGATCGCCAGGGTGTCGTCGGAGGGACCGTCGTCGATCGTCAGCCACAGCTCGCGGGCATCGGTCGGCAGCCGGGTCAGCACCGGTCCGAACAACCGCGACTGCGGCTTCAAGGTGCCCCAGACCATGGCCAGATGCGTCGCCAGCAACGCCGGCAGGCCCCAACGCCAACCGGCCCAGGCCCACAGCGCCAACACCGCCAGCTGCGAGACGGCGAAGGCCCACGCCCAGGCCCATGGGTATCGCGGCGGGCGGTGCGGGGACGAAGCGGACATGCGCGCGATCATGCCACGCCGGCAACCGCCCGGCGCGGAACCCGCCTGACGGGAATGGGCAACGAGTAGAATCGCCACTCTCCCACGGACAGGTGAACCGGACCATGCAGGGAATGCCCGGCTGGATCGTACTCATGGCCGCATTGGCGTCGTCGCCATCGGCCACCACCCGCCCCGGCGTCCATTTCGAGCACCACGACTGGCTGCTGGCCTGCGACAACACCGGCACCTGCCGTGCGGCCGGCTACCAGCCCGGCGGCGGCGACCTGCCGGTATCGGTCCTGCTCACGCGCCACGCCGGACCGGGGCAGACGGTGACCGCCGAAGTCCAGATCGGCGACGCCTGGGACGCCTCCGGAGAATCCGCGCAGGAAGCGTTTCCGCTGACCTTGCGGATCGACGGCGGCGATCTGGGCACGGTCGCCGCCGACGGGGCGCTGTCCTCGCCCCAGACCGCCGCCCTGCTCGGGGCGCTCGCCCGCGACACCCGGATCGAGTGGATCGCCCCGGGCGGTACGGTCTACCCGCTTTCCGACCACGGTGCCGCCGCGGTGCTGTTGAAGATGGACGAGGCCCAGGGACGGCTCGGAACCCCCGGCGCGCTGATGCGCAAGGGCACGCGCGACGAATCCCAGGTGCCGGCCGCGCGGCCGATGCCGGTGATCGATCTGCCCGCGCTCGACGATGCCGGGATCGCGTTGTCGCCCGATGAGCACACGGCCCTGCTGCGCGAACTGGAGGCGCAGCTGGAGCCCGACGCGTGCCCGAGCCTGTCCTTCGGCAACGACGGCAATCCGGTCTCCGACCTCAGCATCAGCGGACTTTCCAACGGCAAGCGCCTGGTGTCGGCGCACTGCTGGCTCGCCGCCTACAACAGCGGCAGCGCCTTCTGGGTGATCAACGCGGAGGCGCCGTATCGACCGGTGCTGGTGACCACCGACGGCAACGAGTACTACCGCGGCCGAATCGAGGCCGGGCACAAGGGCCGCGGCGTGGGCGACTGCTGGGGCTCGCGGACCTGGACCTGGAACGGCGAGACCTTCGTCGGCAGCCACGAGCAGACCACCGGGCTGTGCCGCGGCTTTCCCGGTGGCGCCTGGCCGCTGCCGACCCTGGTCAGCGAGGTCCGCGAGGACGCCTCGCCGGCCGGGTCCGACGGCCGCTAGCGAGCAGGGGTAAAATGTCAGGTTCTCCCCCGCTTCACGGAACCGTGTCCATGTCCCTCGATCCCGCCCTGCGTTCGCGCATCGAGTCCCTGCTGCAGTCGAACAAGGTCGTCCTGTTCATGAAAGGCGCCCCTGACGCGCCGCAGTGCGGCTTCTCGGCCAAGGCCGCCGGCGCGCTGAACGCGCTGCTGCCGGAGGGCTATGCCCACATCGACGTACTGTCCGACCCGGAGATCCGCGAGGGCATCAAGGAATACGGCCAGTGGCCGACGATCCCGCAGCTGTACATCGGCGGCGAGCTGGTCGGCGGCAGCGACATCGTCGAGCAGATGCTCAACTCCGGCGAGCTGCACGGCGTGCTCGGACTGCCGGCGCCGGATCGCAGCCCGCCGTCGGTCAGCGTGACCCCGGCCGCCCGGCAGATGCTGCTCGATGCCGCCGCCAACGCCGGCGAGGGCTACGCGGTGCAGGTCGAGGTCGACCCGCGCTTCCAGACCCGGCTGCAGCTGGCCCCGGCCGACGCCAACGCGATCGCGGTCGAGATCGACGGCCTGCGCCTGCAGTTCGACCTGGCCGGGGTGCGCCGCGCCGACGGCCTGTCGATCGACTGGGTCGACGACGAGCGCGGCCGCGGGCTGGTGATCGAGAACCCGAACGCACCGCCGAAGGTCCGGCCGATCACCCCGGCCGAGGTCGCCGAGCGGGTTGCCGCCGGCACCCTGACCGTGGTCGACGTGCGCCCGGCCGCGGAACGCGAGATGGCCGCGGTCGGCATCGCCTTCTCGACCCTGGACGGGGGCGGAATGAAGCAGCTGGAAGCGCTCGACAAGACCACCCCGATCGCCTTCCTCTGCCACCACGGCGGGCGCAGCGCGCAGGCGGCCGAGCATTTCCGCGGCCTCGGCTTCCGTGAGCTCTACAACATCGAGGGCGGCATCGACGCCTGGGCCGATATCGACAGCTCGATCGCGCGCTACTGAGGGCTGCGAGATCCGGCTGTGACCGGGCCTTCCCATGAAGACTCCTCGGGGCTTCGATGCGCGCATCGACATGCCGCGGGATTGACCTGTAGGAGCTGCGTGAGCTGCGACCGGGCCTTCCCATGAACGCTTCATCGCGGCTCACGCCGCTCCTACGAAGAGCGCTTGTCTGCCTCATGAGCCCCCCTGAGTCAGGGGGCGATTCGCGCGCAGCGCGAATGGGGGTCTGGCAGCGCAACGGCGGGGCCCAAGGTTTGCGAAGCAAACTTTGGGGATTCCCGGGCGCAGCCCGGGGATCGCGGCTCACGCCGCTCCTACGAAAAGCGATGCAGCACGGCCCCAGCCCCCTGAGTCAGGGGGCGATTCGCGCGCAGCGCGAATGGGGGTGTGGAAGCGCAACGGCGGGGCCCAAGGTTTGCGCAGCAAACTTTGGGGATTCCCGGGCGCAGCCCGGGGGTCGCCGGCTCACGCCGCGCCTACGAAATGCGGTACGGCATGCCCCCCCTGAGTCAGACCCCCATTCGTGCCGCAGGCACGAATTGGGGGTCTGGAAGCGCAACGGCGGGGCCCAAGGTTTGCACAGCAAACTTTGGGGATTCCCGGGCGCAGCCCGGGGATCGCGGCTCAGGCGGCGCGGCGCAGGGCGACCTGGGGGAAGTCCAGCGGTACGTCGAAGGCGACGTTGACGTAGTTGGTGAACAGGTTCAGGGCCACGTGGGCGAGGATCTCGACGATCGCCTCGTCGTCGAAACCGGCGTCGCGCAGCGCCTGCACGTCGGCGTCGTCGACCTGGGCGCGGCGCTCGACCACTTTCAACGCGAACGCCAGCGCCGCGGCGGTGGCCGGGTCGTCGCTGTGGCCGGTCTGGGCCTGGGCCATCGCCTCGGCGCTGACCCCGGCCTTGCGGCCCAGCGCGGTGTGCGCGGCCAGGCAGTAACCGCATTCGTTGCGATTGGCGACCGCGACCGCGATCTGCTCGCCGAGCGCGGCCGGCAGGCGGCCGCCGCCCAGTGCGCCGAAGCTGCCCCACAACGCGGCCAGGGCGGCCGGCGACTGGGCCACGGTAGCGAACATGTTGGGAACGACGCCGAATGCGCCCTTGATCGCTTCCAGGGTCGGACGGCTGGCGGCCGGGGCGCTGTCGAGGGTGGTCTGCGGGATGCGGGACATGGGGTTCTCCTGGTTGTGATGTGAACGCCGGAAGCGGCGCCAGGACAATGTCGCGCAGACGACGGGACTAAAAGTCACGTATAGTCCGAAATTATCCACCCATCGTCCCAATCGGCGATTCGCTCACCCTCCCGATCCCCCAGGCCCCGCCATGGACCGATTGCACGCCCTGCTCCAGCGCTTCAGTGTCAGCGCCGGCATGTTCCACTCCGGCCCGCTGTGCGGGATCAACGAGATCCCCGAGCACGCCGATGCCGGCCAGTTGCACCTGATCCGCAGCGGCATCGTCGAGATCCGCCACGGCGACGACGGCCGCGAGCTGATCGAAACGCCAAGCCTGCTGTTGTACCCGCGCCCGCGCGCGCACCGTTTCCTCACCGATCCCGAGCGCGGCGCTGACATGGCCTGCGCCAATGTCCGCCTCGGCGCGACCCCGGACAATCCGGTGACCCGCGCGCTGCCACCGCTGGTGGTGATGCCGCTGGAGCAGCTGCCCGCCGGCGGCGCCGGGGTGCTGGAACTGCTGTTCGAGGAGGCGTTCTCGGGCCTGTGCGGCCATCGCCACGTGGTCGATCGCTTGTTCGAGGTGGTCCTGGTGATGGTGCTGCGGCGGCTGATGGACCAGGGCCGGCTCGACGACGGCCCGCTCGCGGGCCTGGCCGACCCGCAACTGGCGCGGGCGTTGACCGCGATGCACGACGCGCCGCAGAACGGGTGGACGCTGCCGGAGCTGGCCGCGCGCGCCGGGATGTCGCGCAGCCGCTTCGCCGAGGCCTTCGCGCGCACGGTCGGGCAGACCCCGATGGCCTATCTGGCCGGTTACCGGATCGCGCTGGCGCAGGACCTGCTGCGGCGCGGCCGGCCGCTGGGCCTGGTCGCCGAGGCGGTCGGCTACGGCAGCGCGACCGCCCTGTCGCGCGCCTTCAGCCAGCACTGCGGGCTGTCGCCGCGGGACTGGCGGAAGACGCTGCCGGAACGCACGCTCAGCCCTTGAAGCCGCCGGCGTCGAGCCAGGCCTGCTCCTCGGGCGTGGTGTCGCGGCCGAGCACCGCGTTGCGATGCGGGAAGCGGCCGAAGCGTTCGATGATCTCCTTGTGCAGCACCGCCCACTTGTCGGCGCCCTCGCCTTCCAGATTGCGGTGCAGCTCGACCGAGCGCTCCTGGTCGCCGATGTCCTCGGAATGCTCGAACGGCAGGTAGAAGAACGCCCGCAGCGCCGGGTCGATCTCGGCGTCGTAACCGCGATCGACCGCTTCGCCGGCGTATCGGCGCGCGATCTCGTCGTAGGCGAAGGCACGGGCGGTGCCGCGGTGGATGTTGCGCGGCATCTGGTCGAGCAGCAGCACCAGCGCCAGCGCGCCCTCGGCCGACTTCATCCAGGCCTCGCCCTTGCCGGCGGCGGCATCGTCCATCGCGTCCTCGAACGCCATCTCGCACATGTCGTCGAAGGTCTCGTCCTTGGCGAACCAGCGCTCGGGGCCGGCATCGCGCCAGAAATCAACGACTTCCTTTGCGGTCACGTTCATGGCGATACACCTCATTAGCTTGCGTGGGGCGCCATACCCTAACAGGCGCGCGCGCGATCGCGGTCCCGATGCAGCGTCCACATGCAGACCGGGCCGGCAACCAACGCGGGCAGCAGCAGGAGCAGCGCGACCCGCTCCAGCGCGCGGGCGCCCTCGGCGAAACCGAACACGAAGGCCATGCATCCGCAGGCCAGCAACCCCGACACGGTCACCGCCGCGTAGGCGGGCACCGAGCCCCCGAGCGGGCGCAGCAGGCCCGCCACGGCACCGGCCACCAGCGCCTGAACGCCACCGAAGAGCCACCCCAGTCCCAGCATCATCAGCCCGGCCTTCCAGGCGCTGCCGATCGCGCCGGCGCCGTCCGTGGCCAGCATCACCAGCCACAGCACCGCGGCCCCAATCGGCGGCCCCAACAGCAGGAACCGCAGCGAACACAGGATCGCGTCGCGGCTCGCATCCCAGGCCAGCGCCTGCCAGGGCAGCACGGGCGACATCCGCGTCGCCTCGCGCTCGATCAGCGCACGCGCGACCGCCGCCAGCAGCGGCAGTGCCGCCAGGCCCAGCCAGGGCAGCGCTTCGGCGAGGCTCAAGCGCCGGCCTCGACTTCCGGCTCGGTCGCATCGCCGCCGTCCTCGCCTTCGCCGTCCTCATCCTCGTCGCCGAGCTGCATCTCCAGCTCGCTGATCCAGGCCAGGGTCACGCTCTCCAGGGTCACCGCGTGGATCAACGGACGCAGCGCGCCGCCGGAGTAGGACGAGGCGATGAAACGGGCGTAGCGCTCGCGGTAATCGAGCCAGCGCGCGTGCGCCTGCTCGAAGGTGTGCAGGGCCTCGCCGTCGAGCTGGCGGCGCAGGTGCACGACCAACTCGCCGAGCTCGGCGTCGACGCGTCGAAAGGCCTGGGCCGCCTCGTGGTCGATCGCGTCGACGCCCTCCACGTCGCGGGCGTGGCGCGCGACTTCCTCGGCCTTGCTGAAGTAGCTGTCGGCGATGCGCGCCGCGGTCTCGGCGCGACCGAGCAGGCGGTGCTCGAAGCGGCGCAGTTCGTCGAGATCGGTCTCGGCGGTCTCCAGCCCCCGCATCAGCGCGAGCAGCTTCTGGTGACGCTCGATCGCATCGACCTCGCCGCGTCGTTCGACCCGCCGCTGGACGAAATAGAACGCCCAGGTCAGCGCCGCGCCGACGATCAGATACACCAGCTTTTCCATCCCTTTGCGCTCCTTCTACCGACCCTGTGATCGCGTGCCCATGCACGCGCCCGATGTCCGCTCCTGCGATGTCGATAGTGTGCCCGCGAGGGGTCTCAAGCGTTGCGAACCCGGGCGTTCGCGGTCACAGTTCCAAGGCCATGACCGCGTCCTCGTAGTGGCGCTGGCCGACCTGGAAGCGGCGCTCGCCGACGGTCTGGAAACCGGCGCGGCGGTAGAACCCCTGGGCCCGCTCGTTGCCGGCATAGACGCCCAGCGCCAGCCGCCGGGCGCCGCGCCGACGCGCCTCCCCGACCGCGGCCCGCAGCAGGGCCGCGCCCAGACCGCCGCCGTGGAAGCGGTGCAACAGGTAGATCCGCTTCAGTTCCAGGTCGTCGGCGCGCGGGTCCGGCAGTGGCAGCGCCGCCGGGGTCAGCACCGCATAACCGACCGGGGCGGCGCCGCGGCCGGTCTCGGCCAGCCACAGCGCGGTATCGGCGCGCGCCAGCCAGTCGGCGTAGACCGGCTCGGCATGCTGGCGCGCGCAGTGGGCGAGGATGTCGGCCCCGTCCAGCACCCCGGCGAAGGCCTCCAGGAAGCTGGCCGCGCCGACCGCCGCCAACGCGGCGGCATCGGCCGCGGTGGCGGCACGGACCCGGGTTTCGACAACGTCGCCGGCGCTCATTCGTCGAAGCGCAGGTGGCGCACCGACTTGCCGTGGCGGCGGATCAGCCGCAGCGCCTCGATGCCGACGTTGATGTGGGCGTCGACGTAGTTGGCGCTGACCCTGGCGTCGGAGGCCTCGGTCTTGACCCCCTCCGGGATCATCGGCTGATCGGACACCAGCAACAGCGCGCCGCAGGGAATCCGGTTGGCGAAGCCGGCAGCGAACACGGTCGCGGTCTCCATGTCGATCGCCATGCAGCGCATCGCGCGCAGCCGTTCCTTGAACGCCTCGTCGTGCTCCCAGACCCGGCGGTTGGTGGTGTAGACGGTACCGGTCCAATAGTCGTGCTCGAGGTCGCGGATCATCGTCGACACCGCGCGCTGCAGCGCGAACGCCGGCAGCGCCGGCACTTCCGGCGGCAGGTAGTCGTCGCTGGTGCCCTCGCCGCGGATCGCGGCGATCGGCAGGATCAGGTCGCCGAGCGCGTTCTTCTTCTTCAGGCCGCCGCACTTGCCCAGGAACAGCACCGCCTTCGGACAGATCGCCGACAGCAGGTCCATCACGGTGGCGGCATTGGGGCTGCCCATGCCGAAGTTGATCAGGGTGATGCCGTCGGCGGTGGCGCTGGGCATCGGCCGGTCCAGGCCGACCACCTCGGCCCCGGTCAGGCGGGCGAACACGTCGAGGTAGCCGCCGAAGTTGGTCAGCAGGATGTGGTCGCCGAAGGCGTCCAGCGGCACCCCCGTGTAACGGGGCAACCAGTTTTCGACGATTTCTTCTTTGTTCTTCATCTCGGCATCGCGGTCGGTCGGGGGGAGTCCCGCCATCTTATGGGGTATCGCGGCCGTCGCCGCAGCCGGGAGGGCACGGCCCATGACCTTCGTCAGGGTTGGCACCGCCAATGGCGGCCTCTACGGTCGCAAGGTTGTCTTCCGCGCCACATCACGCGCACGCCATGCGCAACACGCCATGCGCAACCAGGGGAATGCCCGCATGTTCCGAACCGCCCACGCCGCACTCGCCGTGGCGCTCGCCGCCACGCTGGCCTGCGGCGCCGCCACGGCCGCCGACCGCGACGGCGCGAAGCCGCGCTTCATCGACGACCCGTACCCGAGCACCTACCGGCCGATCGCCTCGCCGCCGGTGCTGATCCGCAACGCCACCGTGCTGACCGGCACCGGCCAGCGCCTGGACGGCGCCGACGTGCTGATGCGCGACGGCCGCATCGTCGAGGTCGGCCAGGGGCTTTCGGCGGACGCGGCGACCCTCGTCGACGGCACCGGCAAGTGGGTCACCCCGGGCATCATCGACGTGCATTCGCATCTGGGCGTCTATGCCAGCCCCGGGGTCAACGCCCACAGCGACGGCAACGAGATGACCTCGCCGGTCACCGCCAACGTCTGGGCCGAACACTCGGTATGGCCGCAGGACCCGGGCTTCGCCGCCGCGCTGGCCGGCGGCGTGACCTCGCTGCAGATCCTGCCCGGCAGCGCCAACCTGGTCGGCGGCCGCGGCGTGACCCTGAAGAACGTGCCCGCCACCAGCTACCAGGCGATGAAATTCCCCGACGCGCCGTGGGGCCTGAAGATGGCCTGCGGCGAGAACCCCAAGCGCGTCTACGGCGGTCGCGGCACCGCGCCGGGCACGCGCATGGGCAACGTCGCCGGCTACCGTGCGGCCTTCATCGACGCCGCCGAGTACCTGGCCAAGAACACGCCCAAGTCCCGCGACGGCGGCAAGCGCCGCTGGTGGCAGGGCGACGGCAACGGCGCCGACAGCGACCAGGCCACCGGCGGCAAGCGCGACCTCAAGCTCGACACCCTGGCCGGGGCGATCAACGGCGACATCCAGGTGCACATCCACTGCTACCGCGCCGACGAGATGATGACGATGCTCGACCTCGCCGACGAGTTCGGCTTCAAGATCGCCGCCTTCCACCACGGCGTGGAGGCCTACAAGATCGCCGACCGGCTGGCCGAGGCCGGCACCTGCGGCGCGCTGTGGGCGGACTGGTGGGGCTTCAAGATGGAGGCCTTCGACGGCATCCAGGAGAACATCGCCCTGGTCGACCGCCCCGAGGGCAGCTGCGCGATCGTCCACTCCGACTCCGCCGAGGGCATCCAGCGGCTGAACCAGGAGGCGGCCAAGGTGATCGCCCACGCCAGGCTGGCCGGGATCGAGATCCCGCCCGAGCGCGCGATCCGCTGGCTGACCGCCAACGCGGCGAAGTCGCTGGGCATCCTCGACCGGACCGGCACCCTGGAGCCGGGCAAGATGGCCGACGTGGTGGTCTGGAACCGCACCCCGTTCAGCGTCTACGCCCGGGCCGAACAGGTCTACGTCGACGGCGCGCGGGTGTACGACCTGGCCGACCCGGCGCGACAACCGGCGTCGGACTTCATGCTCGGCCACGGCGCCAGCGACCGCGCCGGCATGACCGGAGGTGTCGAATGAAGCGCCTGTCCCTGACCGCGCTGGCCGCGGCCGTCCTCGCCCTGGCCTCGGCCGGCGCTCCCGCCCAGGACCTGCTGGTCCGCAATGCCCGCGTCCACACCGCGACCGCGCAGGGCACGCTCGACAACGCCGACGTGCTGATCGGCGCCGGCACGATCCGCGCGATCGGCAACGGCCTGGCCGCCCCGGCCGGGGTCCGGGTGGTCGATGCCGGCGGCCGGCCGCTGACCCCGACCCTGTTCGGCGGCATCACCGAGATCGGCCTGGAGGAGGTCTCGGCCGAGGAAAGCACGGTCGACGCCTCGCTGGCGCTGGGCGCGGAAACCAAGCAGATGGTGGTGCGGCCGGAGTTCGACGTCACCCTCGCCTACAACCCCGCCTCGGTCCTGATCCCGGTCAGCCGGATCGAAGGCATCGGCTGGACCCTGCTCGGCGCCGGCACGCCCGAGGGCGGCTCGATCATCGGCGGCCAGGGCGGCGTGGTGCGGCTGGACGGCAGCGCCGACCCGATCGGCAACCGGGTGCTGTTCGTGCGCCTGGGCAGCCAGGCCTCGGGCCTGAGCGGCAAGTCGCGGGCGGCGCAATGGATGCTGCTCGACCAGCTGATCGACGAGGCCCGCGGGCGCATTCCGCTCGATGCCAACAGCGCCCTGCTGACCCCGGCCGGGCGCCGCGGCCTGCTGCGCTACCTCGACGGCGGCGGCCGGGTGATGGTCGGCATCGACCGCGCCGCCGACATCCGCCAGCTGCTGCGCTGGTCCAAACGCCAGAACGTGCGGATCGCGATCGCCGGCGGCGCCGAGGCCTGGCAACTGGCGGCCGACATCGCCGCGGCCAAGGTTCCGGTGTTCGTCGACCCGCTGGCCAACCTGCCGTCCAGCTTCGACGCGATCCATTCCAGCTTCGAGAACGCCGCGCGGCTGGCGGCGGCCGGGGTCCAGGTCGGTTTCAGCCAGGGCGGCGACGCCTCGCACAATGCGCGCAAGATCCGCCAGCTGGCCGGCAACGCGGTCGCCCACGGCCTGCCGTGGGAGCAGGGCCTGGCCGGACTGACCACGGTGCCGGCGCAGGCGCTGGGCGTGGCCGACCGGGTCGGCGCCATCGCGGTCGGCCGCCGCGCCGATCTGGTGCTGTGGAGCGGCGACCCGCTGGAGGTCGACGCGGTGGCGCTGCAGGTCTGGATGAACGGCCAGGCGGTGCCGATGCGCAGCCGCCAGACCGAGCTGCGCGACCGTTACCTGCGCCCGCAACTGCCGCGCGACCAGGGCGGCCTGCCGCGCGCCTACCCGGCCGGGGGTGAGTGACAGGAGTGAGAAACGAGGAGCGAGAGGAAAAGCTTCGGCGTTTGCCTTTCTCTCACTCCTCACTTCCATTTTCTCACTCCCGGCACCTAAGCCAGCACCACGACCTGGTTGCGGCCGGCGTGCTTGGCCCGGTACATCGCCTCGTCCGCGCGCCGGATCAGCGATTCGACCGTGTCGCGCGGCTCGCATTCGACAACGCCGATGCTGAGGGTCAGCCGCACCGGCGCCCCCATCACCTCGCGACAGCGCGTCTGCACCTCCGAGCGCAACCGTTCGGCGGTGCCGCGCGCCGCGGCCAGCGTCGCGCCCGGCAGGTACAGCAGGAACTCCTCGCCACCGACCCGGCCGAGCTGATCGCCGAGCCGGGCCTGGTCGCGGATCACTTCGACCACCGCGCGCAGGCAGGCGTCGCCGATCGGATGGCCGTAGTTGTCGTTGATCGCCTTGAAGTGATCCAGGTCGAGGAACAGCACCGCCAGCGGCTGATGCAGGCGCCGCGTCTCGTTCAGCGCATGACCCAGGCGCGCGGTGATGCCGTCGCGGTTGTAGGCGCCGGTAAGACCGTCGCGCTCGGCGTGGCGCTGCGCGGCATCGCGTTCGCGGCGGAAGGTCAGCATCCGGTCGGCCAGTCCCAGCACCAGCACCACCGCGGCGAAGGCCATCAGCAGCGGCAGGCCGTACTCCAGCCACGGGGTCAGCGGGATGCCGGCGCCGAGCTGGACGGTGCGGGCGGTCGACACGCTGATCATCGGCACCCAGGCGATCAACACGAAACCGGCGTGGCGACTGCCACGCAGCCAGGCCACCGCCAGGGTGACGATGGCGACCAGGTTGGCCAGCAGCAGCAGGCCGTTGCCCAGCGGCGGGAACCAGCCCTTGTAGGCCGGCCACGGCAGCACCAGTGCGATCAGCAACAGGCCCGGCAGCCGCGCGCCGACCCAGCCGAGGATCCCGCTCAACCGCGGCGCCCGCGGCCGCAGTTCGCCGAACTCGATCAGGAACAGCACGGTCACGATCGTCGACGAGGTGGCGACGAACCAGATGCCCTCGACCCCGAACCGTCCCAGCCAGGCCAGCGCCGGCAGGCTGTAGGCGTCGCCGTAGGCGCACAGCACGTACAACAGTTGCAGCGCCATGCTCAGCGCGAACAGCAGGTAGACGCGCTCGCGCAGCAGCGACCAGAACAGCAGCACCGCCAGCGACACCCCGATCAGGATGCCCACGCTGCCCCACAACAGGCGCGCGTGGGCCTGGTCCTGCACCGCATAGTCGTGGGCGTCGCGGACTTCGACCGGCAACGGGTAGCGGGCGGATTCGACGCCGACGTAGAGCGGACCGTCGCCCTCGAACGGGAACACCAGCGCCCGCCGCGAATAGGCCGGATCGGGCTCGGAGGTGAAGATCGACGCGCTGCGTGGCCGGTAGTCCGGCGGCAACGCGACGGTGACCCGCGCGCTGTACGGGTAATAGACCAGCAACAGGCGCCCGCGACCGTGCGTCGCCGATGCGCCGGCCGTCGACGGCTCCGGACGCAGCCGCCACCAACCGCGGCCATCGACCGCCCCGGCCAGGTGCTCGGTCCGCGCCAGCGGCTGGAACCGGGCATCGTCGGCGGCGACCACGCGATCGGCGGACAGGTCCGCGGCGGCCGCCGGAAGGCGGTCGTCGACATGGCGATCGATCGAGCGGATGCCGGCCCCATCCTGGCGCGCGCAGCCAGCCAGCAGGATCATCAGCAGCACAAGCAAGACTCGGCTCATCGCGACCCCGGTTACCCCACCGCCAGTCTCGGTCGCGATCGCCGTCACCGCAAGTCCGGGCCGACGGACGCATCGCGTATCGTGGAAGCCCCCCGTCGGAACCGGAGCCCCCCGATGCCGCTGAGCTGGTACTTCGACTTCATCTCGCCGTTCGCCTACCTGCACTGGCAGAAGATCCGGGCCCTGCACGGGGCCGGGGTGGCGATCGAACCGGTCCCGATCGTGTTTGCCGCGGTACTGGCCGCGCGCGGACAGAAGGGGCCGGCGGAGATTCCGGGCAAGCGCGAGTTCACCTATCGCCACGTGCTGTGGCAGGCCGGGCGTGAGGGCGTGACATTGCGGTTCCCGCCGGCGCACCCGTTCAACCCGCTGCCGTCGCTGCGGCTGTGCCTCGCCGCCGGCGGCGGGGTCGAGGCCGTCGATGCGATCTTCGAGTCGATCTGGCGCCGGGGCGAGGCGGCCGACAGCGCCGCCGCGATCGCCCCGCTGGCGCGGGCGCTGGGGCAGGACGCCGACGCGATCGACCGGGCCGAGGTCAAGGACGCGCTGCGCGCGAACACCGAGCGCGCACTGGCGGCCGGCGTGTACGGGGTCCCGACCCTGGCAGTCGGCGGGGAACTGTTCTGGGGCAACGATGCGCACGACTTCGCGATGGCCGTGCAGGCCGACCCCGGCCTGCTCGATTCGGCCGAGATGCGGCGCGTATCGACGCTGCCGGTCGCGGTCCAGCGGCGCGGCTGAACGCGCGTGACGGGGCTGCGGACAGAGCGTCGGCCACGGGTCGTGACGGCGATCGCGGGCAAAGGGTGCCGCAGCGCAACATGAGCGTGCCCGCAGTTCGGCGCTATCCTGACCGCAATCCGCTTCCCTGACCGTCTGGATCGCATATGCGCATTGGACTCGTCGTCGACTCCGCCTGCGACCTGCCGCTGGAATACCTGCAACAGCACGACGTCACCATCCTGCCGATCACGGTCAGGATCGGCGAGGCGGTGCTGGCCGACCATCGCAACGAGCAGGCGACGCTGGAGTTCCTGCACGCCCACGTCGCCGAGCGCGGCGCCGAGGCCGAGACGATGCCGTTCAGCGTCCAGCAGATCCACGATCTGTTCCTGGAGCGGCTGGTGATCGACTACGACTACGTGTTCTGCATGACGATCACCAAGTCGCGCAGCCCGATCTTCGACAACGCCCAGCAGGCCGGTTTCGCGATCCTCAACGACTACAAGAGCGCGCGCGCGGCCGCCGGCAACACCACCCCGTTCGCGCTGCGGGTGATCGATACCCAGAATCTGTTCGCCGCCCAGGGCATCACCGCGGTCGAGGCGATCCGCCTGCGCGAAGCCGGCGAGGGCGCACCGAAGATCCGCACCCGGCTCGAGCACCTAGCCCTGCACACCCACGGCTACATGATCCCGCGCGACCTGTACTACCTGCGCGCGCGGGCCCGCAAGAAGAACGACCGCAGCGTCAGCCTGCTCAGCGCGGCGCTGGGCAGCGCGCTGGACATCAAGCCGGTACTGCACGCGTATCGCGGCGAGACCGGCCCCGCCGCCAAGATCAAGGGCTTCGAGCCGGCGGTGGAGAAGCTGCTCCAGGTCACCATCGGGCAGGTCCAGGCCGGGCTGATGACCCCGACCGTCTGCCTCAGCTACGGTGGCGAGCTGGAGGAGATGCGCATGTTGCCGGGCTACCAGGACCTCAAGCGGGCCTGTGCGGACAACAACATCGAGCTGTTCGAGAGCGTGATGAGCCTGACCGGCATGGTCAACGTCGGCAAGGGCGCGCTGGTGGTCGGATTCGCCGCCGAGCGGGTGCCGTCGTTCGACTAGCGCGCCGACACGATTGCCCTTATCGCGGCTTGCGCCGCTCCTACGATTTTCTGGAACGCGGATATGGGGCAAGAGGCAGGGCTACGGCTTGGTCGTCGTTGGGGCTCGGGATCCCTGTAGGAGCGGCGTGAGCCGCGATGGGCCTTCCCGATGAACCCGATCGCGGCTTGCGCCGCTCCTGCGACCGTGCCGGGTACGACTTTCGGCCCGATGCCGGCGGCCGCTGGTCGGGTTAGGCTGCGGGGTCTTTTGTCCTGGAACCCGCACCGATGATGTCCCGCCGACTGCTTGCCGTCGCGCTTGCCAGCGCGCTGTCCGTTCCCGCCCTGCCCGCCTGGTCGCAGGATGCGCCGCCCACCGACAGGGACGAGGACGCGCAGCTGGAACAGGACGCACTCGACCCCGTCGGCAACGATCCGGCCAAGGCGTCGACGCAGACCGCGCGCGGCCGCGGCCACATCGAGGGTGAGGACGCGGAGGCCAAGTGGGACGTCAACGCGCCGCACGGCCCGGTCAGGACCGTGCGCTTCGAGACCGACGAGGGCACCTGGATGGACGTGGACGTGTCGCCGGACGGCCGCACCCTCGCGTTCTCGCTGCTGGGCGACCTCTACACCCTGCCGATCGGCGGCGGCCGCGCGCAGCGGGTCACCTCCGGCCCGGCCTGGGACGTGCAGCCGCGGTTCTCGCCCGACGGTCGCGAACTGGCCTTCACCTCCGACCGCGGCGGCGGCAACAACCTGTGGCGCATCGGTGTCGATGGCCGCAACCCGGTGCAGGTGACCCAGGAGGACTTCCGCCTGCTCAACAACCCGGCCTGGACCCCGGACGGGCGCTTCATCATCGGCCGCAAGCACTTCACTTCCGAGCGCTCGCTCGGCGCCGGCGAGCTGTGGCAGTACCACGCCAGCGGCGCCGCGGCAGGAGGCGGTCTGCAGCTGACCGAGAAGAAGAACGACCAGCAGGATCTCGGCGAGCCGGCGCTGTCGCCGGACGGTCGCCACGTCTATTTCTCCGAGGACGTCAGCCCCGGTCCCAGCTTCCAGTACAACAAGAACCCGCACGCGGTGATCTATGCGATCAAGCGCCTGGACCGCGAGACCGGCGAAGTCGAGACCCTGCTCGCCACCCCCGGCGGCGCGGTGCGCCCGCAGCCGTCCCCGGACGGCCGTTCGCTGGCCTTCGTCAAGCGCGTGCGCGAGAAGTCGGTGCTGCACGTGCTCGACCTGGCCAGCGGCGAGGTGCGCCCGGTCTGGGACGGCCTCTCGCACGACCAGCAGGAGGCCTGGGCGATCTTCGGTCCGTACGCGAACTTCGACTGGACCCCGGACAGCCGCGCGGTGGTGATCTGGGCGCAGGGCAAGCTGTGGCGGGTCGACATCGGCAGCGGCCGCGCCGACAACATCCCGTTCACCGCCAGCGTCGAGCAGACCGTGGCCGAACCGCTGCGCTTCAGCCAGCACATCGACGAGGAGCGTTTCACCCCGAAGATGATCCGCGACGTCGCCACCAGCGCCGACGGTCGCACGATGGTGTTCCACGCGGTCGGCCAGCTGTGGCGCAAGCGCCTGCCCGACGGCCGCCCCGAACGCCTGACCTCCAGCGCCAACGTCTACGAGTACCAGCCCAGCTTCAGCCCCGACGGCCGCCAGCTGCTGTACACGACCTGGTCCGATGCCGGCATGGGCGCGATCTACGCGCGCAGCGCCGACGGCGGCGGCAGTGGTCGCCGGCTGACCCAGGAGAAGGGCTTCTACTACGGGCCGCGCTTCTCTCCGGACGGTCGCCGCATCGTCTACAGCAAGTCCGGCGGCGGCGGCCTGACCGGTTCGCTGTGGTCGGGCGACCGCGGCGTCTACGTGATCCCGGCCGGCGGCGGCACCCCGGTGCGGGTCGCCGACTCGGGCGAGGCGCCGCAATTCAGCGCCGACGGCCAGCGCATCTACTACCTGACCGGCGGCGGCCTGGAGAAGAAGCTGATGTCGGTCGGCCTGCGCGGCGAGGACCCGCGCGAGGTCTTCAACCTCAAGTACGTCGACTCGGTCAGCCTGTCGCCGGACGGGCAATGGGTCGCGTTCACCGAGTTGTTCAACGCCTATGTCGCGCCGCTGGCCACCGCCGGCAAGGCGGTCGAGCTGAGCAAGGACACCAAGGCGGTGCCGGTGACCCGGGTCACCGAGAACGTCGGCAGCTATCTGCACTGGGGTGCGGACAGCCGCTCGCTGCACTGGATGGTCGGCGACCGCTATTTCTCGCGCGCGCTGAAGGACAGCTTCGCGTTCCTGCCCGGCGCCCCGGCGACGCTGCCGGAACCGAGCAACGACGGCGGCATCGAAGTCGGCCTGCAGGTTCCGGTCGATACGCCGAAGGACGTGTTCGCCTTCACCAATGCGCGCATCGTCACCATGCGCGACGCCGAGAACAACGAGGAAGTGATCGAGCACGGCACCTTGGTGGTGCGCGGCGACACCATCGCCGCGATCGGCGCCGACGTCCCGGTACCGGCCGGCGCACACGTGATCGATGCCAGCGGCAAGACCATCGTGCCCGGCTACATCGACGTGCACGCGCACGCCGCGCACTTCGGCCAGGGCGTGGTGCCGCAGCAGAACTGGGCGTACTACACCAACCTGGCGTTCGGCGTCACCACCATGCACGACCCATCGGCGACGACCGAGTTCGTGTTCTCCGAGAGCGAGCTGCAGAAGGCCGGGCGCATGGTCGGCCCGCGGGTGTTCTCGACCGGCACGATCCTGTACGGCGCCGATGGCGACTTCAAGGCGGTGGTCAACTCGCTCGACGACGCGCGCGGACACCTGGCGCGGATGAAGGCCAACGGCGCCTTCTCGGTCAAGAGCTACAACCAGCCGCGCCGCGAGCAGCGCCAGCAGATCAACCAGGCCGCGCGCGAGCTGGGCATGCTGGTGGTCGAGGAAGGCGGCAGCACCTTCCACCACAACATGACGATGATCCTCGACGGCGCCACCAGCATCGAGCACAACCTGCCGGTCGCTCCGCTGTACAAGGATGTGGTGCAGCTGTGGTCGCAGACCGACGTGCGCAACACGCCGACCCTGGTGGTCAGCTACGGCGGCCTGTCCGGCGAGTACTGGTGGTACGCCCGCGACAACGTCTGGGAGGACCCCAAGCTCAACCGCTTCTTCCCGCGCGAAACCCTGGACGCACGCAGCATCCGCCGCGAGACCGCGCCGGACTGGGACTACTGGCACATCGAGGTGGCCAAGGCGGCCAAGACCCTGCGCGATGCCGGCATCCGCATCCAGGTCGGCGGGCACGGCCAGTTGCAGGGCCTGTCGCCGAACTGGGAGACCTGGATGCTGACCCAGGGCGGTTTCAGCAATTTCGAGGCGCTGCGCGCGGCGACCTTCGACGGCGCCGACCTGCTCGGCCTGTCCTCGCAGATCGGCTCGATCGAGGCCGGCAAGCAGGCCGACCTGGTGGTGCTCAACAGCAATCCGCTGGAAAACATCCGCAGCACCATCGACACCCGCTACGTGATGGTCGACGGTCGCCTGTTCGATGTCGACGCCGACATGGCCGAGGTCGGCAACCATGGCGAGGCAGCGCCGCGGTTCTACTGGCAGCGCCATCGCGACGGCCAGACCTTCGGCCTGGAATTCGGACCGACCGCGATCTGCCACTGCCCGAAGGGCCACGGAGCACCGGGCGGACACGTGCATTGACGAGACGATATCCGGGGCGATATCCGGCTGCGCCCGGATATCGCCCGGGGTCTGCCATGCAGGCCTCGGCGCCTGCGGGCGTGCTTGCGCCTCCACATCCCCATTCGCACCTGACTCTGGGGGCTGCGCCCGGGCCCTTGTGTTGTAGGAGCGGCGTAAGCCGCGATGGGGCTTTCATGGGAAGGCCCTCGCGGCTTGCGCCGCTCCTACGGTCATCCGACTCGTGTCGTTCTCGGAGGTCCCTTCGTTTCGCCTGGCAGGGAGCGGCGGTTGGGCGGCTTGACGCGTAGCGAATATTCGATGCCCTAACCTGTCACTGGCCCAGCACAGGAAAGGATCCCATGGCGACGCGCTACTATCTCTCGCTCCCCGACAGCAACGCCGCGCGCGGCGACGAGCCGTCGCTGTCGTTCACCGCCCAGGGCGGCGATGCCTTCGCCGAGCAGTTGCAGGAGGCCTTGCGCCACGACGCACTGTTCGAACGCTGGCGACTTATGCAGGACGAGCCCGACGAGGTCGATCCCACCCTGGGCGCGACCGATCCGCAGGCGACGGTGGCCGGCAAGCAGCACGATCTGCATATCGACCTGGTCGTCACCACCTCGTTGCCCGGCGACGTGCTCAAGCACCGGCTGCGGCTGCTGGCCGGGCGCCACTGGCAACTGCGCGACGTCACCGCGGCCTGAGCGCCCTGTCGCGGCTTACGCCGCTCCTACACGCCTTGTCGCGACCAGTCGCCGCGGTCGAGGCGGTAGACGTGGCAGTCGTCATCGCCGAACCAGCGCCGTTCCACGAAACGGAAACCGAGGCGCTGGTAGAACGCGTGCGCACGGGTGTTCGAGGCCAACGGGTCGATCAGCACCGCCGCCACGCCGTCCGCGGCAAAGCAGCGCGCCAGCGCCTGCCGCATCATCTCGGTGCCGAACCCGCGACCGAGATCGGCGGCCTCGCCTATCCAGATGTCGATCGCCCTCAGGTCGGCGGGGACGTCGCCCCAGTAGTGGCCGTCCTCGCGCGCGGGGTCGATGATCTGGATGAAGCCCAGCGGCCGCCAGCCTTCGCCCTCATCGACCTCGGCGATCAGCAGTTCACGCCAGTCGGGGCGACGCTGCAGCTCGGTTTCCCAGCCCCAGTCGTCGTTGGGGTCGGCCGCGACCACGTGCGGTTGTTCGTCCCAATGGCGCAGCAGGGCCAGGTCGTCGGCCACTGCATCGCGTAGGCGGATGTGCCCGCCGCGATCAGCCGCCACGATCCGACCACACCGCCAGCTCGTTGCCGGCCGGATCGGCGAAATGGAAACGACGCCCCCCCGGGAACGCGAAGATCGGCTTGATCACCTTGCCGCCGCAGGCAGTCACCGTCTCCAGCGTCGCCTCCAGATCATCGGCATACAGCACCACGAGAGCGGCGCCGGCGGCGGCACTGGAGCTGAGTGGCGCACGGTAGAAACCGCCGTCGGTTCCGCCGTCGTTGAAGGCGGTGTAGTCCGGACCATAGTCGGTGAAACGCCAGCCGAATGCCTTCGAGTAGAAGTCCTTGACCGTCTCCAGGTCGGCGGCGGCGAATTCGATGTAGTTGATCGTGCGGTCGTTGGGCATGTGATCTCCTGGCTGAGCGGTTCAGTCGCGCCGGTGCCATTCGCCAAGCGGCACCAGCACGGCGGGTTCGCGCGGCCGCTGCAACAGTTCCGGCAGCCGCGCCTCGTAAGCTTCGCGATACGGCTTGGCCTGGCGTTGCAGGAACACCTCGACCGAGGGTTCGCGCCAGCGCTCGTAGAGCGTGAACAGGTTCGGATCCTGCGCGTCGCGGTGCAGCTGGCAGGACACGAAGCTGTCTTCCCGCGACATCTTCTCGATGATCTCCGTCACCGCCTCGCGCCACTCATCGACGCGCTCGGGCTTGACGTGGAGCTTGACGTAGAAGACCAGGTCTTCGTTGGACATTGGCACCGCCTGTCACCTGTGGATGCGCGCAACGATACCCCGCCTTCGCATCGCAGGCGATATGCAGAAAGGGACAGCTCGCCGCCGCGCCGACTGCCGCCTGGCCAGCGATCGCAACCGGGTCGATGCGCGTATCGCATGCGTATCGCCCGGTGAACAACGCTCACGGACTTGTCCGCGCAGGCGCGCACGTTGATATTCGACATGCGGCCACCCTATCGTAGCCGGCGGATCTCCCTGCGAACGCGGACATGACGCCCACAAGCGCTTATCACGGATGGATCGGCAGGCTGCTGTGCAGTCTGCTGCTGTATGGCCTGCTGACAGGCTGCTGGGCGGGGCTGCCGAGCACGCCCGAGGCGTTGGCGCGGCAACGGGCGGCGGGCGTCTTCGACGACCCGCGGGCGCAGGCGCTGGCGGTGGCGGCCGAGCTCAACCAGGCCGATGAAGTGCGCCGGCTCATGCGCGAGGAAGGCGTCGACCCGGATCTGTTCTTCGGCAAGCAGAACGACCGTCTTCCGCTGATTGCCTGGCCGGTGCTGACCCGCAGCCCCGAGGGGCTGAAGGCAATGCTGGACAACGGCGCCGACCCGAACGCGCGCAGTCCCGACCAACGTGTCACAAAGTACGAGGACGGCAGCGGCGGCACCTATTTCCTCGGCATTACCGCATTGCAGGTCGCCGCCCCGCTGGAAGACCAGACCTATCTCACGCTGCTGCTGGAGCACGGCGCCGATCCGAATACCCCGACCCGGGGTATCGAAACGATGCTGTACTACGCCAAGGTCAACGGCGCGCCCTGGTCGTCGATCCAGATGCTGGTCGAGCATGGCGCCAAGGTCACCGGCCGGGCCAGTCCGGGGGCCTCGATCACCGGCAACTACGCTGCCTTCGCCAACTTCGACAAGGTCTACTGGCTGCTCGAGCACGGTGCCGACCCGATGGACCCGGCCGACCACAACCGCATGCTGCCGCCTCCACAGTCACAGGTTATCGATGATATCTACTGGTACCCTGCAAAGACAGCCAACGGCCGCCGATGGCAGCGCAAATGCCAGCTCTGGCTGCTTGAGCACGGTTATCCGCAACCGGAAAGGATGTCCGACACCATTCGCAAGACCCGCGCGGACTTCGGCTGCCCGACCGAGGAGAAGGATATTCCGCTGCCCGGCCCCGGCAGCACCATGACCGACACCAAGGAAGAATTCGATGTCGACCCCTGCCGAACACCGTGAGCGCCAGGCCCTGCTTGGGGAATTGCGGGCCCAGGACAACCCGGAGACCCGGCGCCAGGCCGATGCCCTGCGCCAGCTCTATCACGACCGCGAAATGGCGGGACTGGCCGACGATGTCTATGCCGCCGCCATGCACCAGGGCGAGCCGCCGCCCGGCTGGAAACGCGCCAGTGAACACCTGGACGAGTTACGCTCGTTGACGCCTCGGCTTGGCGACTACAGCAGCGACGAGTTGCTCAGGCTGCTGCAGCCGCCCGATTCCAAGTTTCGTGCCGAGATCTATCTGCCCGACGCGGGTGTACTCGGCCCCGGCTACCAGCCCACCGTGGTGTTCAAGGGTTCGCGCGGCGAGGTGATGACGGCCGACGGCCTGGTCGACAGCACGGCGGAGGACTTCATCGGCAACAACTTCCCGCAGTCGGTCGGGTTGCAGACCGACTACTACGACCGCACGATGGATCTGGGCGCACGCTTGCAGCGTGCCGGTCTGGAATTCGAAACCGCCGGCCATTCGCTCGGCGGCGGCATGAGTTCGGCGATGTCGGCGGTGACCGGCGCCCCGTCCACCACCTTCAATTCTGCCGGGCTGCACCCTGAGACCATCGCGCGCTTCGTCCGCGAGAACCCGGAGGTTCGCGCCCACGACACCGACCGCACCGTCCGCGCCTACCAGGTCGAGGGCGAGGTGCTGACCGACGGCGTCCAGGAGAACCTGAGCTCGTTGCGGTCCCTTCAGAACGCACAATTGGCCGGGGTGATCCGCGAGACGGCCGAGCTGAGTCGTGAGTTGCCGCAGACACGCGCCCTGCTCCAGCAGTACATGAGCAGCCAGATTTCGCCGTCGTCGCACCCGGTCGTCGAAGCCTTCCTGGAGCGGATATCCGAGCGCGGCACCGCGCAGTTGTTGCGCGAGCTGCCGCTGGCCGCCGGCCAGGAACAGCCGCGACTGGCGGCGATGACCAACGGCGACACCGGCCCGGTCGCACGCGATGACATTCCCTCGCTGCGCGAACTGATTCCGGATGCGGCGCCACTGCTGACCAGCCTGCATGTGGCCGCCTACGGTGCGCGCGCGGGCCAGCGTGCCGGCGAAGGCATCGAATGGACCTTCTGTTCGACCGGCCGCTCGATGGACGGCGTCGGCGATCTGTATCGCAGTTACAACATGACCCTGGGCGCGGCCGGCGACGGCTCGGCGCGCTTCGTCGGCGAGGCCTCCGGAACCGCGATACGCTGGGGCGGCGAGGTCGTTGCCCAGACCCACGAGGCGGGGTCGAGAATCAGTGCCACGATCAACCTGGCCGAGGGCTACCTGGAGAAGACCCGGGCGGACCTGAAGTCCGGTGCCCTGCGCGGCATCGGCGACTGGCTGCCCGACTCGCTCGGCGAGCGTTTGCGCGACAGCGCCGAGCGTATCGAACAGGCCGGCGAGCAGGCGCAGCGTCGCCGTATCGCCGAGGCCGTCAGCGACCTGCGCGAGGGGCGCGAATCCGCGGAATCGGCCCGGACCGGATCGCGCGAGCTCGGCGACCGGGCCAGCGGGCTCGGCCGCGATATCGGCGAACAGGTCCGCAATCGCTACGAACGCCACGGCGCCGAGGTCGACCAGGCGCTCGATCGCGGCGGCGACGCCCTGTGCCAGACCGGCCGGCAGGCGCCCGCGTATGGTGCGATGGTCGGCGGCACGGCGACCGGGGTGACAACGGCGGTCGCCCTGCACGACCCCAGGACCGTGCCAGGCGTGGTCAATCTGCTGAGCACCCGGCGCTTCCTCGGCCAGGTGGGGGAAGCCGCGGGCGAAGCCACCGCGCGCCACTCGATGCCGGACACGGTGTTGCCGAGCCTCGATCAGCGCATCCGGGAAGTCGAACAGACCGCGCGCGAACATCTGCAGGGCCGCCAGGCTCCGACGGCCGGGGAACAGACCCGGGCCGGCGTGGACAATGCCGCTCCGGCCTACTCGTCAGCGGCCGCCGCCGATGCCCATCAGCGATTGGACCGGCTGCTGGCCGGCGAGGTCGATCCGGCCTCGCGGGCCGGATGGGACCGCGAGGTCGCCGCGCATCGCGAGCGCATGGACCCGGCCCGCGAGCAGCAGGACGCCGTGCAGGTACAGCAGCAGACCGCGCAACAGGCGGAAATGGCGCGCTGACGCCAACACGCCCGCTACGGCACGCTCAGGCCGCCCATTCGCGCGGCCTGAGCCATGCCCGCGTTCTCAACCGCGCAGCGCCTGCGCGTGAAGCGCGATGTGTTCGCCGATGAAGCTGGCGATGAAGTAGTAGCTGTGGTCGTGGCCGGCGCGCATGCGCAGGTCGAGCGGATGCCCGGCGGCCTCGCAGGCAGCCTGCAACCGGGTCGGTTGCAGCTGACTGTCGAGGAATTCGTCGGCCTCGCCCTGGTCGACCCGCAACGGCAACCGGTCGGTGCCGGGCCGGGCGCCGATGATCAGCTCGCAGGCATCCCATTCGCGCCAGCTCTCCGAATCCAGCCCCAGGTAGGCGCCGAACGCCTTGTGGCCCCACGGCACCCGGGTCGGCGCGACGATCGGCGAGAACGCCGACACGCTGCGGTAGCGTCCCGGATGGCGCAACGCGGCGACCAGAGCGCCGTGTCCGCCCATCGAATGACCGCTGATCGCGCGCGCGGTGGTGGTCGGGAAATGCGCGTCGACCAACGCCGGCAGCTCATCGACCACGTAGTCGTGCATGCGGTAGTGGGCGGCCCACGGCGACTGGGTCGCGTTGAGGTAGAAGCCCGCACCCTGGCCGAGGTCGTAGCTGTCGGCATCGGCCACGCCCTCGCCGCGCGGACTGGTGTCCGGCGCGACCAGGATCACGCCATGCTCGGCGGCGTAGCGCTGCGCGCCGGCCTTGGTGATGAAGTTCTGCTCGTTGCAGGTCAGCCCCGACAGCCAGTACAGCACCGGGCAGTCCCCATCGGCGGCCTGCGGCGGCAGGTAGATGCCATAGCGCATCTCGCAACCGAGCACGCCGGACCGGTGTTGCCAGACTTCCTGGGTGCCGCCGAAGCAGGCATGGGATTCGATGCGTTGCATTGAGGTTCTCGCTTTTCTTTTCCGTTTCTTCCGGCGGCGGAGTGAATGCGCGCGAGTGGGCTGCAGAAGCTTGGGATGACGGCGGCCGCGGATACCCGCACCGCCCCGGGGCACATGGATTCGTCACATCCATGTGGCTCCCCCTCACGGGGCGGCTGCGCCGTCGAAACAGGCAATCCTGCCGATGCGCCTCCCTTGAGCGGGAGCAGGCGGACGGGGTCAGTAGTGGATCACGGTGCGAATCGACTTGCCCTCGTGCATCAGGTCGAAGGCCTCGTTGATCCGCTCCAGCGGCAGGGTGTGGGTCACGAACGGGGCCAGCTGGATCTCGCCGGCCATCGCCTGTTCGACCATGCCCGGCAGCTGGCTGCGGCCCTTGACTCCGCCGAACGCGGTGCCCATCCACTTGCGCCCGGTCACCAGTTGGAACGGCCGCGTGCTGATCTCCTGGCCGGCCCCGGCGACGCCGATGACCACCGACTGGCCCCAGCCACGGTGCGCGCATTCCAGTGCCGCGCGCATCACGTTGACGTTGCCGATGCACTCGAACGAATGGTCGACGCCCCAACCGGTCATCTCGACGATGACCTCCTGGATCGGCTTGTCGTGGTCCTTCGGATTGACGCAGTCGGTCGCGCCCATCTGCTTCGCCATCGCGAACTTGTCCGGGTTGGTGTCGACCGCGATGATCCGCCCGGCCTTGGCCTGGCGCGCGCCCTGGATCACCGCCAGCCCGATTCCGCCCAGTCCGAACACCGCGACGCTGTCGCCCTCCTGCACCTTGGCGGTGTTGTGGACCGCGCCGATGCCGGTGGTCACGCCACAGCCCAGCAGGCAGACCTGCTCGGGGTTGGCCTCGGGATTGACCTTCGCCAGCGAGACCTCGGCGACCACGGTGTACTCGCTGAAGGTCGAGCAGCCCATGTAGTGATGCACCGGCTGGCCGTTGTAGGAGAAGCGGGTGGTGCCGTCGGGCATCACACCCTTGCCCTGGGTCGCGCGCACCGAAGTGCACAGGTTGGTCTTGCCCGACTTGCAGAACAGGCACTCGCCGCACTCGGCGGTGTACAGCGGGATCACATGATCGCCCGGCTTCAGGCTGGTCACGCCCTCGCCGACCTCGACCACGACGCCGGCGCCCTCGTGGCCGAGCACGGCCGGGAACAGGCCTTCGGGATCGTCGCCGGACAGGGTGAAGGCATCGGTGTGGCAGACACCGGTGTGGCTGATCTTGACCAGCACTTCGCCCTTGCGCGGCGGCTCGACGTCGAGTTCGACGATCTGCAGGGGCTTTCCGGCTTCGAAAGCAACGGCGGCACGGCTCTTCATGGCGACTCCTGGTTCATGTGCATGTTCGTATGCATGTTCGTGTGCATGTATGTGTGCATGAGGCCGATGCGGACGCATCGGCCGGGATGTTGGACGGGGGTTATTTGAGATAGGCGCGGATCAACGCGGTGACCTCGCCGACGCGGGCACCCCGCTGTTGTTCGGAGGCGGCGGCATGACTGAACTCCTCGCGGATGTGCGACTCCAGCACCTCCGACATCAGTCCGTTGACCGCGCCACGGATGGCGGCGATCTGCTGCAACACCGCCCCGCACTCGGCACCGCCCTCCAGCGCGCGCTCCAGCGCCTCGGTCTGGCCACGGATCCGGCGGATCCGCGCCAGCACCTTCTTCTTTTCTTCCGGCGAGTGCGGCATGCGACGGCTCCGGCCAATAAACAATACTGGGGTACAGTATATAGAGGATACTCCCCGGGAGTACACCCCCACGCGTCACCCGACCTGGCGAGCGCTCCCGACGGAGGCCTCCGGACCGCTGGTTCTCCGTCGTGAGCGCTTGCCGACACCTGTCCGACGACGAGTCTCCGCGATGATGCCGGCGTGACGTTCGCGGCTCTGGCCCCATGCTATGGTCCCGGCAAGCGGCAAGGACTGCTGCCGCCGGGGACGCCCGATCCTTCCAGCGGATGCGGGAACTAGTGACTGAAGTGACTGTTGCCAGGCAGGGAGCGCCTCATGGCAAGCACGATCGAGTTGCCGAAACTGTCCACGCCCGCCGGCGGCGGAGCCGTCCGTGGCATGGGCGAGAGCTATGCCGCCGACGACTTCACCGGGGCGGCGACTTTCCGGATCCCGGTTCCCGCCTCCGAGTGCAGGGAAGTCACCCCGCAGTTGGTGCTGGGCTACACCAGCGGCGGGAGCAACGGCGCGTTCGGCCTTGGCTTCGAGCTGGCCCTGCCCCGGATCTCGCGACGGACCGACGCCGGCATCCCGCGATACGACGACAGCGACGAGTTCATCGCCGATGGCGAAGTGCTGGTGCCGGCCCTGGAACAGGCCGGCGACCAGTGGCGGCCGATCGTCTCGCCGCGCTCCGCCCACGGCATCGACTATGAGGTGCGGCGCTACCGCAAGCGCGTGGACGGCGACGGGACCCGCTTCGAGCGCTGGCGACGGCTGAGCGACAACGACGAGCATTGGCGCATCGCCAGCGCCGACGGCAGCGTGGCGGTGCTGGGCGCGGATCCGGCCGCCCGCATCGCCGACCCGGACGCGCCCGCGCGGGTGCTCAGCTGGTTGATCGAGTATTCGCTCACCGCCCTGGGCGATCGCGTCGAGTACCGCTACAAGGCCGAGGACGGCGACAACATTCCTTCCGTGCCCAGCAACGCGGGACGCGATCACCGTGCGAACCGGTATATCGCCGAGATCCGCTACGGCGCCTACGACGACGGCCAGGGCGGCCTGGCCTACGCGATGCGGGTGGTGTTCGACTACGGCGAGTACGACATCTCGGCCGCCAATCCCGACCCGTATGCGCCGGTACGCACCTGGCCCGCGCGGCCGGACCCGTTCTCCAGCTACCGCAGCGGATTCGAGATCCGCACCTATCGCCTGTGCCGTGGCGTGCTGATGTTCCACGCGCTGCCCGAGCTCGGCGCGCAGCCCTGCCTGGTCGCGGCGACCGTGCTGAGCCACGCCGTGCAGGACGGCCTGTCGGTGCTCGATCGGGCCGTGCAGCGGGGCTATCGCCACGACGACGGCGGATGCACGATGCTGGAGGTGCCGGGGATCGCCCTGGACTACCAGCCATTCGAACCGGCGCGCCAGCGCTTCCAACCGGTGGCGCCGGCACGGGGCAGCTTCCCGGCGCCGTTGTCGCAGGGCGAGTTGATCGTCGCCGACCTGTTGGGCGAAGGCCTGCCGGGGCTGCTCTTCAGCACCCCGTCGGCCTGCCAGTTCTGGCGCAACCTGGGCGATGGACGCTTCGCGGCGGCGCTCACCCCGCAGGCGATGCCGGTGCAGCGCGACGTATCGAGCGGACGGCAGTTGCTGACCAGTCTGCAGGGCAATGGACAGCTGGACTGCGTGGTGGCCGAGAGCGGCCAGGCCGGCTATTACCGGTACCGGCGCAACTCGGGCTGGAGCGCGTTCCAGGCCTTTCCGCAATGGGCGCCGGAATCGGCCACCGCCGCGGCCCAGTACGTCGATCTGAGCGGCAGCGGGCTGACCGACCTGCTGGTGATGCAGGACGCGTCGTTGCGCTGGTATCCCGGCAGGGGCGAGGAAGGCTATGGCGAGCCGGTGGAGCTGGTCCTGGAGGCGGGCGTGCCCGACCCGCGCACTTCGTCGCAGACGGAGCTGGTGGACTTCGCCGATCTCATCGGCGACGGCGGCGCGCACATCGTCCGCATCCGCGACGGCAGCGTGGAGTGCTGGCCGAGCCTGGGCTACGGACGGTTCGGCGCGCGGGTGCTGTTCGATGCCGCGCCGGTCTTTCCCGGCGGATTCGACGCCAGCCGGTTGCGGCTGGCGGACATCAGCGGCTCCGGCGGCGCGGACCTGATCTACTTCGGCGAACGGCAGGCCCATGTCTACCTCAATCTGGCCGGCGACGGCTTCGCCGAGCCGGTGACGGTGGAGTTGCCGGCGGCCTATTCGCAGCTCAGCTATGCCGGCAGCGCCGATCTGCTCGGCGGCGGCAGCCACGACCTGCTGCTGGGCACCGCCACCCAGGGGCAGTGGCTGATCGACTTCACCGGGGGACGCAAGCCCTGGCTGCTTTGCGCCGTTCGCAACGACCTGGGCGCCAGCACCGAACTGACCTACGCCAGTTCGAGCCGGTTCGCCCTGGACGACGCCCTCGCCGGCCGACCGTGGCCCTGCACGCTGCCGTTCCCGGTCCAGGTGCTGACCCGGGTGGTCCGCACGGAACCGTTCTCCGACGCACGCGACACCCTGCGGCTGGCGTATCACGACGGCTACTACGATCCGGTCGCCCAATCGTTCCGCGGATTCGGCCAGGTCGAACGCTGGACCGAGCAGACCGTCGACGGCCAGGCCTTCGCCCCCACCGCGCATACCCGGACCTGGTACGCCACCGGCGCCTTCGTCGACGGCGACCTGCTGACCCTGCAATACCTGCGCGACTACTGGCACGGCGAGGCCGGCCGGCAACCGGCGCCGCCGGACAGCGCCATCCGCACCCTCGAGGCGCCACCCGACGCCGCACTTCTGCGGGTCGCCCAGCGCGCGCTGAAGGGACAGGTCCTGCGCAGCGAGAGCTATGGGCTGGATGGCGGCCCGCAGGAGGACCGGCCGTTCACCGTGATCGGCAACAGCTACACCCTGGACGAAGTGCAGCCGGGCAGCGGCGATCACGACGCGGTGTTTCAGGTGTCGGCGCGCGAGACCGTCACCGCGGTCTATGAGCGCGACGCGCAGGATCCGCGCATCAGCCAGCAGTTCACCCTGGAGGTGGATGCCTACGGCCACGTGCTGCTTGCGGTCGAGGTCGCCAACCGGCGCGGCAACACCTCCAACGGCGTGCCCGCCACCGCCTGGCCGGCGTTCCAGACCGAGGCGCTGGCGACCGCCCGGCAATCCAGGTTCGCCGCGCCGCTGGAGCACGGCGACGCCTTCATCGTGCCGGCACTGGAGGACATCGCCTACCAATTGGGCCAGGTCGCGCCCACGGCCGGCGGCTGGCTGGATTTCGACACGGTGCTCGCGCGGACGCGGACCGCGCTGCAGCACGTCATCCCGCCGGAACAGACCTTCTCCGGCGCGCAACCGCAGGCCCGCCTGCGCCTGGACACGCGCCAGATCTACTGGGACGCGGCGCAGGCGCAAGCGCTGCCGTTCGGCAGCGTCGCCTGGCCGGGACTGCTGCACCACGCGCTCGCCACACGCATGAGCATCGGCATGGTGGCGCAGACCTATGGCGATCGCCTGAGCGCGGAACAGTTGCAGGACGAAGGCTTCCTGCAACGCGATGGCGACTTCTGGTGGGCGCCGGGCGACATCACCCGCTATACCGACGCCACCGGCTTCCACCGCCCCGTGAGCGCCACCGACGCGGCCGGCAACAGCGTCAGCGTGGGCTACGATCCCTACGCGCTGCTGCCGGTCTCGATCACCAACGCCGACGGCACCGCACGGGCGGTGCCGGACTATCAGACCTTGCAGGCCACGACGCTGACCGACGTCAACGGCGTCGTCGACCAGGTACTGCCCGACGCACTGGGCCGGGTGGTCGTCGCCACACGCTTTCATGCGCCCGCGGGCGGCACCCGCCAGGGCGACGGCGACCTGTCCGGCTACGTCCCCAGGACCGCGACCGGAATCGACGAGGTACTGGCCGACCCGGCCGCCTACCTGCAGCAGATGACCGGGTACTTCTATTACGACTACGGCATCGGCAGCGGACAGCCCCCGGTGGTGCTCAGCGTGGCCCGCCAACTGCATGTCAGCCAGCTGGCGTCCGGGCAGTCCTCGCGCCTGAAGCTGGTGGCGAGCTACAGCGATGCGCTTGGCCGTGGCCTGGAAACCAGGACCCGGGTCGAAGCGGCGGCCTGCGGACATGAACAGGACGCCTGGGTCTGCAACGATCAGGTACAGCTGGATGTGCAGGGCCAGGCGGTGAAGCGCTGGCTGCCCCGGTTCGGCGACACGGCCGCATTCACCGGCGATCGCGGCCAGTGGTACGACACCGACTGGCGCGATGCCCAGGGACGGGTCGTGGAGACCCTGACCGCCAAGGGCTTCATCGCACGCAACGTCTATCGCGCCTGGACCGGCGAGCAGTGGGACCTGGACGACACGGTGCCGACCTCGCCCTACTACCTGGCCCATATCGGCGATACCTCGCCGGAATTCGCCGACGAACGTCGCGCGCTCGAGCAGGCCGCATTCTTCGCCGATACCTACCTGACCCAATGGCTGGACCCGCTCGGACGCGTGGTCGACCTGGAGCAGCGCAATCGGAGCACGGACGCACCGCAGATCCAGTCGATGGTGACCGCCAGCGTGCTCGATCTGGACGGCCGCACGCTGGCGCTGGCCGACCCGCGCTTCAGCGCCCGCAACGCCGCCGGCGATCCGCCGGTGTGGAACATCGTCAGCGGCTACGACCTGGCCGGCAACACCATGTCGCTGGACAGCATGGACTCGGGAACCCGCATCGCCTTCAACGACGCGCTGGGACGCCTGGTCCATCAATGGGACGGCCGCGGTGTGCATTCGCGCCGCGACTACGACGCCATGAACCGGATCACCGGGATCTACGTGGATGGCGCGCTCGGCCTGCAGCAGGTCGTGGAGCGACTGAGCTACGGCACCGATGCCGCCACCAACTCGATCGGCCGGCGCGTCGAGCTGCGCGACGCCTCCGGCGTGCTCAGCGAAGGCCCGTTCGACCTGGGCGGCAAGCCGGTCAGCAGCCGTTTCCAGCTGCGCGTGGACTACGTCGACGAGGTCGACTGGTCGCCGGGCAAGACCGTCGCGCTGGAACCGGCACGCACCACGCTCAGCGAGCGCAACGCCTTCGAACAGTTGATCGACAAGACCTGCGCCGACGGCAGCCGGCAACGGAACGACTACTACGCGATCGGATGGATGGCCTCCGCCGACCTGACCCTGGCCGGGGCCACGGCACCCAGCCAGGTGCTCGCGCAGGCGGTCTACTCGCCGGAAGGCAAGCGCGCCTCCGCGCAGCTGGGCAGCGACCTGCTCGCGGTTCGCCGCTATGAGGACAGCACCGGCCGGCTGCTGGGCATCGACACCTCGCGGCGCGGCGACGGCAAGGCGCTGCAGCGGATCGCCTACACCTACGACCCGGTGGGCAACGTCACCTGCGCCGAGGACGCCACGGTGCCGCTGGTGTTCTGCAACCAGTCCCAGATCGGACCGCGCCAGGACTACGGCTACGACGCGATCTATCGCCTGCGCCAGGCCAGCGGTCGCGAGAACCCGGCGATCGGCGCGGACAGCTACCGCACCGGTTTCAAGCAGAGCGTGTATATCCCGCTGTGCCCGGACAACCCCACCGACGCCACCAAGCTGGTGCCCTACCAGGAAAGCTACAGGTACGACGACTCGGGCAACCTGACCCTGCTGGAGCACACCACACCGGAGTCGGGCCTGTCATGGACGCGCCGGTACTCGGTGTCGGAATCCTCCAACCGCGTGGTCCTCGACGACGGCGATGGAAGCGGGGCCGATCCCGATGCGGCCTACGACGCCAACGGCAACATGGTCGACTTCGAGCATCTGCGCTCGATGGACTGGGACTGGCGCAACAAGCCGCACCGCGCGGTGACGATCGCCCGTAGCGGCGACGACGACGATGCGCAGTACTACGTCTACAACAGCGCCGGCCAACGCGTGCGGCGGGTCACCCAGCGCCTCACCGCCGGCGGCCTGCAGGTGGAGGACAAGGTCTATCTGGACGGCTGCGAACTGGTCCGCGAGCTGCCCGTATCCGGTCCGCCCGAGGTCGTGCGCACCGGCATATCGGTGGGCGAAGGCGGTGGCCGCCTGTTGATGGCCTACCACTGGCCCGCCAGCGACGGCCGCTCGCCGCAATGGCGGTTCCAGCTCGCCACCGTCACCGGCTCCGCGGCGCTGGAGGTGGAGGCCGACGGCTCGGTGATCAGCTACGAGGAGTACTTCCCCTACGGCGGCACCGCGATCATCGCCGGCAACTCGCAGACCGAGGTCGAGCTCAAGGATTACCGCTTCTGCGGCAAGGAATGCGACGACGCCACCGGGCTGTACTTCTTCGGCGACCGCTACTACGTGACCTGGCTGGCGCGATGGCTCAGCCCCGATCCCAACGGACCGGTCGACAGCCCCAACCTGTACCAGTACGTCGGCTGCAACCCGTTGTCGTATGTCGACCCCAGCGGCGGCTGCAGGGCCAAGATCAACGTGCCGCCGTCGGGGACGACCACGGCGTTCAGCACCTTCGAGAGCAACTACCGCTACCTGAGCCAGAGCGAATCCGACGCCTATCAGCAGCTGGCCCAGGACATCAACGACTACGTATACAAGTACAACTCCGAGGCGACCGGCAGCTACGACGCGCGCCTGTCGCCGCAGCTCGAATACCGCGTGCTGTCGATGTTCGAGAAGTTCAAGCCGCTGCACATCGCATCCAACCCGGAATTGCTCAGCGTGTTCCGCACCGCCCAGGGCAACGCCGGCGTGGACGACGACACCGGCGGCATCAAGTCCTACACGAAGATGCGCTCGCCGTACTTCACCCGGGCGATGAACGACACCGAGATGGGCGACATCGTCGCCTCCGACGATTTCTACCGGACCGTGGAGCTGCACCACGGCGCCAAGAAGCAGTTCCTGCCCGAATACGCCACCAGCGCAAGCAACCTGTGGGCGCTCTCGCGCGGCGGAAGCAGCTACGGCGTGGTCGGCCAGCACGAGGGCGCGTTCCACACCGTCGGCGCGGCCAAGTTCGGCAACATCTACACCACAGAACTGCCCGCCTACACCGGTCTGCTGCTGCACTGGCAGGGGCTGAGGACGCTGAAAGGCGACGATCCGATGGATGCGTTCAAGCCCCCGCCGCCGCAGCCGGTCTTCACGACGCAGCCGTTGCTGCCGAGCTTCTCGACGCTGCTCAGCTCGATTCCGCAATCGTCGTTCACGCAGCCGGTGGTCCAGGGCTACGCCCCTCCTCAGCAGCCGATGCTGCTGTGGTCGCCGCAACCGTCGCCGACGTTCTTCCCCAATCAGTCCGGCGGCCACGGCTACCCGTCGACCAATCTCTACTGACGGCGCGGCCCCGCGGCCCGCGCCGTCCCCTTCTTCTGCCCCATGCAACGAGGTTCGCCATGCTCGACTCCTCCGTTCCAGGCACTCCCGTCGGCGCACGCCGGCCCGCAACCAAGTTGCGCGTAGCGCTCTCGGAGATCGCCCACGCCCACCCCACCCTGGCCGCCCTGCCGGCCGCCCGGTCCGGCCAGGACCTGCTCGCGCTGAACCTGTGGGACCGCGACACCCTGGCCCGGCTGGGACTCGACGGCGACGAGCACGCGGCCGCGCGGGCCTCGTTGCATCACTACCAGCGCATGGCCCAGATCGGCGTCGCGCCCGCCGGCGCCGACACCCTGAAGGCGCGAGGGCTGACCAGCGCGCATCATGTCGCGGCGGTGCCGCGGCGCCGCTTCATCAGCGAGTACACCGATTGCCTGGGCTCGGCCGACGAAGCCGCGCGCGTGCACGACGAGGCCCGCGGCATCCAGGCCCGGGTCACCCACGCATGGGCGCGACTGCGCGACCAGTTGGCACCGCACGTGCGCGACAACCGCTATCTGCAGCCCGGCGACGAACTGGTCGAGGCGGTGGCCGACCTGCCCAGCTACACCGACCTGTTCGGCACCCTGGACTACATGAAGGTGCCGGAGTGCCAGTCGGTGCTGGGCCCCTCGGCGTATTTCGTCGACCTGATGCGGGTGATCGAGGAGACCATCGTCGCCGAGAACCCCGGCATCGCCGACGCGTACAAGCTCGCCACCCGGCGGCCGGACATGTTCAGCACGCCGCTGACCTGCGCGAACGCGCTCGACCCGGTGTCCAAGGTCGCCATCATCAACGAGGTCATCTCCAAGCGCCTGAGCGGCGCGCTCGGCGCCGACACCGACTACGCGATCGCGACCCGGGTGTTTCCGTTCTTCCTGCCGCAGAACCTGCACCTGCTCGGCCTGCGCGCCACCCTGGGCATCGACGGCCAGTCGCTGGCCTCGGTGTACGAGGACTTCCTCGCCCAGGACGGCGGAAGCGCGGACATGCCGCAGCCGGTCGATGTCGCCAGCGAGCTGCTGGCGCTGAGCAGCGAGCAGCGCGCCATCGTCGTCACCGCGGACACCACCGCCGATACGCTGGCCCAGTACTACGGCCTGCCGGCCGGGTCCGACGCGCCCTCGCCCATCGCGCTGGCCACCGACCTGGGCGAGGTCTCGGTCGCCAAGGACCAGCTGGCGATGACCGGCAGCGGATTCACCGACGCGGTCGTCGGCTGGGTGGTGAACGTCGGCGGCACCCTGCGGGTGATCAACAGCGTCGACAGCGCGACCACGATCAGCGTCGACACGCCCTGGCCCGCCGACCAGACCGGCGTGGCGGCGCAGGCCTATCCGCCCCAGAGCGTGGCGCAACTGGCGGTGTTCTCGAAGGTGACCGGGGTCGACACGCCCGGCGTCTGCGACCTGCTGAGCCAGAACCTGAGCCCCGATGAGATCGCCGCCGGCCTGGCGGGCCGCTTCTACATCAACGCGACCGACGGCGGCGCGCCGGTCGCGGTGCTCAGCGACCTGACCGACGCCAACTACAGCCTGGACCTGCTGACCGGCCTGAGCCTGGACCGCCTGGATCGCATCAACCGCTTCCTGCGCCTGGCGGCCAGCTGCGCCTGGCCGCTGGCCGACCTCGACTGGGCGATCGCCTGCGCGGCAGGCGGCAACCTCGACGAGGCCGCCCTGCCCCAGCTCGCACTGCTGGCACGCCTGCAGGAACGCCTGTCCCTGTCCCTGGATGAGGCCTGCGGCCTGTTCGCGACGGTCAAGACCTACGGTCGCGGCAGCGACGTCCGCCCGCTCGACCTGTTCGACCGTGTCTTCAACGTCACCCGCGTGCTGGAGGACGGCTCGCCGTACCGCCCCCGCTACGCCGACAATCCGCTGTTCACCTCCGATCCGATCGAATGGTCGCCCAACGCCGACGATGGCGACAGCCGGCGTGTCCTCGCCTGGCTTGCCGGCGCGCTGCGACTGAGCGAGGCCGATGTGCGGCAGCTGGCCGCCGCCGTCGGCGGTCCAGCGCCGATCCTGCTCGACGTTCCCAGGTTGTCGCGCTTCTACGCGCTGGCGCGGCTGGCGCGCGCGCTCAAACTGAAATTCCCGGCGCTGATGCAGGCCATCGAACTGCTGGGCGACGGGATACCCGGGACGCTGGAAGCGGTGGCCGCGCTGGTCGCGTTCAAGGATGCGGCGGACCAGGCCGGGCTGTCGCTGGACGACATCGGCTACATCACCAACGGCCCGGTGCTGGGCAAGCTGCCCGGCGCCCTCGACCCGCAGACGATCCCGTCCTTCCTGTCCACCCTGCGCACCCTCGGCAAGGCCTGGCTGCTGGAACCGCACTCCTTCGTGTTCGACAACATCGATCCGGAGCGCTCGGCGAACCTGTTCAAGGCCTTCGTCAAGGCCGGCTGCATCGACGCCAACGGTGTGGTGCTGCTGTCCAGCCCGCCGCAGTTCGGCGCGGTGGCGCCGCTGTTCCCGGTCACCGTGAAGGCGCTGCAGGTCCGCCCGCTTACCCAGGCCGATGCCGAACAGGCCCATGCCGAGCTGAACGCCAACGGCATCCTGGCCGACAACGTGCTGACCGCCGAGGTCACGCCGGACACCGACCTGTCGTTCCTGTTCCCGGGCGATCCCAAGCAGAAATCCAAGATCGATGCCGTGCAGGACGTGCTGCTGCAGGCCAGTGGCGACATCGTCCACACCATCGCGGTCGTCGGCGACGCGCTGGGCGAGCAGTTGCTGGGCATCTATACCCAGCTGTCGTTGCTGTACGAAGACGAGGTCGAGATGGCCCAGGCGGTGACCTCGCTCACCCTGGGCGAACTGGGCGTGCCGCAGCAGATCCTGCTGACGCCGCCGACCGACATCGGCGCGGTGGTCGATGCGCTGGTCAATGCCGATCGCCTGGCCTATGCGGCCGGCAAGCTGGGCATCGAGGCCGCGGACATGGAAACCGCCTGCCTGATCCCGGTGGCGTTCGGCTTCGTCGACCTCGCCCACCCCAATCTCAAGGACCTGTACCTGCTGGCGACCTATGCGCGCCTGATCAGGGCGTTCTCGACCACCGGCTTCATGATCGCCGGCTATCTGATGGCGCCGATGCAGCCGCCGTACGTGAAGCTGCAGTCCCTGCAGGTGGTCACCGGCTGGCCGGTCGAGCAGTCCGCGGCGTTGATCGAGGCGCTGTGGGGCAGCAACGAGGGCTTCAACAGCCTGCCCGGTCTCGACCGCATGCGCGTGTGCTTCAACAGCGCGGACAACTCCGGCGTGGAGCTGGAGTCGATGCTGGCGCTGGCATCCAGCGCCCGCTACCCGCGAATGCCGTTGCCGACCTTCTCCGGAGGCGACGCCTCGGCCTGGGCCCGCTGGGCTCGACTGGCGCAATCGGCGCTGGACATGCTCAAGGCCAAGTACGGGGACGCCGCCTGGGCCGAGATGTCGCGGCCGGCGGTCGACGCGGTGGCGGCCAATCGCCGCGACGCGCTGGTGGCGCTGGCGGTGCTGCTGTTGCGTCCGGACATTTCGATGATCGATTCGCCGCAGGGGCTGAGCGAATACCTGCTGATGGACGTGGAGTCGGGCAGTTGCAATACCACCACACCGATCCTGGAGCTGACCCTGGCCGCGCAGATGTATCTGCAGCGCTGCCGCATGGCGCTGGAGCCGGGCGTGACCAGCGCCGAGATCTCCGACCTGACCTGGAGCTGGATGTCCAGCTACCGCCTGTGGGAAGCCAACCGCAAGGTCTTCATCTATCCCGAGAGCTACATCGATCCCACCCTCAGGCGCGCCCGCACGCCGCTGTTCTCGACCCTGCTGGAACAGTTGCAGCAGGGCGAGATCACCGATGCGGCGGTGACCAGCGCCTTCACCCAGTACCTGACCTCGCTGGACGAGCTGGCCAAGCTGCAGACGGTCGGCTCGGTCTACTGCACCGCGCCCGACCCGGATACCGGCGAGCTGGTCGACCAGCTGATCATGGTCGGCCGCACCGCGGACGAACCGTTCGGCTACTACCTGCGGACGATGGAGGACGGCGTGATCTGGTCGGCCTGGCACAAGATCGACCTCAAGATCCCCGCGCCCAGCGTCACCCCGGTCCACGCCTTCGGCCGCCTGTTCCTGTTCTGGGTGGAGACCGAGGAGGCCAGCATCGGCCTTATGGAGGGCACCAGCCAGGAGAACGTCAGCAGCCTGCGCGGTTCGATCCGCTATTCCTACCAGCGTCTGGACAAGACCTGGACCGCGCCGCAGCCGGTGCTGAGCGGCATCGTGTTCGACGCGATGCCGGACACCTACTCGACCTCGTTGCTGAGCACGAACAGCGACGACCCGCTGTCGGGCATCGATGTCGGCCAGCCGTACTGGTACCGGCCCTACGTCACCGTGGTGCCGAACGCGCCCGGGATGTCCGAACGCCTGGTGGTGGCCTTCGGCAATGCCTACGAGGCCAAGACCACCTCGACACTGAACCCGCCCGACAGGAACGACCCCGCCGCCGACCGCCTCCAGCTCAACGAAAGCGTCTACAACGCCTCACGGGTCGCCAATGCGGTACCCGCCGGCACCCCGGGCTCGGTGCAATTGCTGCCGGTGGCCGTGCTCGACGACACCCTCTCCATCAGCGAAGCGTGGGCCTTCTTCCAGGACCACGACGGCGCGCCGCAACCCTTCGGCGCCACCGCGTACGAGAACACGTTCCGGCTGATTCCCAGCCAGAACGTGCTGATCGACAACATGCTCTCGGAAGGCTCGGACTACTACGAGCGCGTGTATGCCGGCGGCGTCACCACCTCCTGCCTGTACAGCCTGTCCCGTCAGGCCCAGGTGATCGGCGTGGCCAACATGCCCGGCTGGTGGGTCTTCGACAACGGCGACGAAGCGTTCCTGGCGGTGACCACCGAGGTCACCTTCAAGCAGATCGAGAAGATCGTCAGCATGGCGCCGAACGCGCTGTCCCTGGCCGACGGTCCGGACGAGGTGTCGCTGAGCTGCGCCGCCTACAGCGACGAACCGATCAACGTGCAGGACGCGGTGGTGCAGTTCACCCGCCTGAGCACGGGCGCGGTCGGACACATGAACCGGGCGCTGTTCTCCGGCGGCATCGAGGCCCTGCTGTCCAACGCCACCCAGGTCGCGCCGGGACCGGGCTCGCTGTGCTTCACCCGTTTCTACAGCTCCACGCCGAACATCACCGCAACCTGCGAGCCGCAGGGCGGCGGCATGCCGCCGCCGCCGAACACGATTCCGCCGGACGTGCTCTGCGGCGGACAGGTCGATTTCAAGGGCGCGTACCGGCCGTACTTCGAGGAAGTCTTCTTCCATATCCCGTTCCTGCTGGCGACGATGCTCAGCGCCAACCAGCGTTTCGCCGAGGCGCAGCGCTGGTACGACTTCGTGTTCGATCCCACCGCCGCGGTGCAGGACCCGGATGCGCCGCAGCCGGCGGTGTTCTGGCAGTTCCAGCCGTTCCGCGAGGACACCTCGATGCCGTCGTTGTCGCAGGAGTTGTCCGACGACGCGGCGATCCTGCGCTGGAACAAGCACCCGTTCGATCCGTATTCGGTGGCGGACCTGCGTCCCAGCGCCTTCAGGAAGACGATGGTGATGCACTACATCGACAACCTGCTGGACTGGGGCGACGCGCAGTTCGCGCTGGATACGCGCGAGTCGCTCAACCAGGCGCTGCTGCTGTACCTGATGGCCTACGACCTGCTCGGACCCAGGCCGCGCGAACGCGGCACCATGCCGACGCCGGCGCCGCTCAACTTCCAGGACATCCTCGACACCTACGGCGACGACATCCCGCAGTTCCTGATCGAGCTGGAGACCGCGTTGCCGCCCGCACCGCCGGCCCGGTTCCAGTACAACCCGGCCCCGTTCAACCTGATGCAGACCTATTTCGGCGTCGGCGAAAACGCCGACCTGGTCGCCTACTGGTCGCGCATCGAGGACCGCCTCTACAAGCTGCGCCATTGCATGAACCTGGCCGGCGTGGTCCGGCAACTGCCGTTCTACCAGCCGCCGATCGACCCCAACGTCCTGGTCGCGGCGGTCGCCAGGAACGGGGGACAGCTGCCGGAAGTGATGGACCACAGTCCGGCGGCGGCGCCGAACTACCGCTTCCGCACCATGCTGGAACGGGCCAAGTCGCTGACCCAGACCCTGATCGGCTTCGGCGGCTCGCTGCTGGCGGCGCTGGAGAAGAAGGATGCCGAGGCGCTGGCGCTGCTGCAGAACGTGCAGGAGCGTGCCGTACTCAGCCTCGGCACGCAGATGAAGGAACAGCAGGTCATCGATGCCGAGCAATCCCTGGCCGGTCTGCAGACCTCCTATGCCTCGGCGGTCTACCGCCAGAACTACTACGCGAACCTGATCGACGAGGGACTGTCGCCGGCCGAGGAGGTCAACATCGCGATGATGGCGCTGGCCAACGTGTTCCAGACCCAGTCCGGCGTCATGCGGGCCATGTCCAGCGCCGCCCACCTGATCCCGAACGCGGGCTCGCCGTTCGCGATGACCTACGGCGGCATCCAGATCGGCTTCGCCTTCGATGCCGCCTCGGCGATCTTCGACACGATCTCGCGCAACTTCGATTTCGCCTCCTCCCTCAGTTCGGTGCTGGCCGGCTACCAGCGCCGCAGCCAGGAGTGGTCGCTGCAGGCGCAGCTGGCCGGCTACGAGGCCAGCCAGCAACAGAGCCAGATCGCCGCCGCGCAGGCGCGGGTGACGATGGCCCAGCGCGATCTGCAGTTGAACGGTCTGCAGATCAGCCAGGCCGACGACACCGAGCGCTTCCTGACCGAGAAGTTCACCAACGCTGAGCTGTACAACTGGATGTCATCGCGGCTGTCCACACTGTACTTCCAGACCTACAAGCTCGCCTTCGAGCTGGCGATGGCGGCCCAGCGGGCCTACCAGTACGAGATGGACAGCGACGCCACCTTCGTCGACTTCCGCTACTGGGACAGCGGGCGCAAGGGTCTGCTGGCGGGCGAGGGCCTGCTGCTGGGGCTGAGCCAGATGGAAAGCAGCTTCCTGTCCGGCAACACGCGACGCCTGAGCATCAGCAAGACCGTCTCGCTGCGCGACCTCAACCCGAAGGCCCTGCTGGATCTCCAGAACACCGGCACCTGCAGCTTCGGATTGAGCGAACTGCTGTTCGACCTGGACTACCCGGGCCACTACTGTCGCCGGATCCAGGGCCTGAAGGTCACCGTGCCCTCGGTCGTGGGACCGTACCAGGACCTGCACGGCCTGTTGACCCAGACCAGCAACACGATCCTGATGAAGGACGATCCGGAGGCGGTCGCCTTCCTGCTCGGCGAGGAGACCTCGACGCCGGTCGACGGCGCGCTGCGCTTGAACTGGCGCGGCCAGCAGCAGATCGCCGTGTCGCGCGCGATCGACGACGATGGCGCGGGCGTGGAGTCCGGCGAAGACCGCTACGCGCCCTTCGAGGGCACCGGTGCGGTGTCGCAATGGCAGCTGGACATGCCCCAGCGCAACAACGGCTTCGACCTGGGCACGATCTCGGACGTGATCCTGCAGATCGACTACACCGCGCAGGCCGGCGGCCCCGGGTTCCGCAAGACCGTGACCGACATGCTCCCCACCGACATCGCCGGCGGTCGCCTGCTGGAGCTGAGCCAGTACACCGGCGCGTGGTACGCCTTCATGAACCCCGCCGCGGACGACACCGTGCAGACCCTGCAGTTCCGCGTGCCGCGCAACCTGTTCCCGTTCAACATCGACGGGGCGGTATCGCTGTCGGGCGCCTACCTGCAGCTGGTGGTCGAGCACACCACCTTCGTCGGCCCGATGCCGGTCACGCTGTCGGTGCCGGGCGAGGCCGACCCGACCCCGCTGACCTTCGCCAAGGACACCATTTCGGTGGCGACTTCGCTCGACGTGGAGCTGGACGCGGCGGCGAACTGGGTCCTGCAGGTGAAGCGCTCCGACATCCCCGCCGAACTGAAGCTGGGGGACCGCCTGGACCCGGCCAGGCTGGTCGGGATCTACCTGGTGCTGACCTTCAGCGGACAGGTGGCCTGAACGTCCTGCCGCCGCCCTCCCGTCGGGGAAGGCGGTGGCCCGGCCTGATCCGGCCGGACAGATCGGGCCGGCCGGATCAGGCCGCTCGGATCAGGGGTATGGAATCCCCACCGGGGTCGAGCTCAACGAATCCTTGGGCCGGCCCCGGATGATGGGCTCGACCACGACGGTGTAGACCCCGCCCGGATCGCAGGTGAAGTCGACCTGATTGCCGGTCGCGGCGGGATCGCCGACCTCGAAATTGTTGAGCCGGGTGGCGCCGGTGATGATGCCGATGACGAAGCCCTCGCCCCCGTTGTAGTTCACCGCCTCCCAGTTCACGGTGACGACATCGGCCTCGTAGGAGGTCGAGGTGACCACCATCGGTTGCTCCGCGGCCGCGGTGGAACCGCCGGCGCTGCGGGTATCGTTGTCCGTGTTCTTGGCGCTCATGGATGCTGCTCCTCTGCTTCCGCTTTCGCCCCGGCCAATGCCGCCTTCATCGCACCGTCGCCGACCAGGATGCCGCCGGCGAAGTAGGTCGCCCCCTGCTTCGGCGACACCCGCGCCGGCGTCAGGACCAGGTCGTAGACCTGCAGCGGTTCGGGCAACACCTCGGCGACGATGCGGGTCACCGGTGACGTCCCGCGGCTGGTGGTCAACTCGTCGCCCAGCCGCAGCTCCTGCGCCTGGACGATGCCACGCCGGGTCGGAATCGCGTGGATGGTGCTGACCTGCACGCTCTGACCGCCGGCCAGCGTCAGCGTCACCGACGCCTCGCGCATGCCCGAGGCAATGGCGGCGATCTCCAGGTCGCCGCCCTCGCTCTGGACCCGGTCCCCCACCTTCAGCTGCTCCACCGCCCGGGCGACGCCGGAAGCGAGGGTGACCCGGGTGCCCTTGGCGATGCAGCCGGCGACCACCTGCACCGGCGGGATCTCGCGCGCGGTGACGGTGTCCTCGTCGATCTGGCTGCTCACCGTGGCCCAGGCCGGGCGTCCCTGCACGCGCACCGAGACGACCAGCGAGAAGTCGTACGCCCCGGTGGCGATCGCGCAACCGTTGTCGAAGCGCAGCGGATCGAACGACCAGCTCAGCGTGTCTCCCTCGACCCGCGTCCCCGGGTCGTCGAAGAAGGCATCGTCCAGTTGGGCGATCCGGCACGAGGCGGTCCCGTCCGGCGCCAGCATCACCAGCGTCGCGCTGGCATTGCTCGGCTTGCCCGAGCCGTCGACGTCGATATCGCCGTCGAACACCGCCGCCCCGGCCACCGGCAACTGCAGCGGGGGCGGCGAGTCGATCGCCGCAAGCACGAAGTTGCAGGCCGGCGCGGGCGCTCCGGCGGCGGTGGCGCGATTGATGCACACCTGCACGTCGGTGTTGTCGGGTGCCTCGGCATTGAGCGCCGGGGCCTGGTTCTCGACCCGGGTCGGATAGCCGGCAACGTCGCCACTGGCGTAATAGACGTCATGCGAACCGTCCGAATACAGCACGCTCGCGGTCGCCAGCGCGTTGAGCGGACGCTGCTCCGGGTTCTCGCCTCCGGAGACGTTGACCACCGCCGAGGGACTTTCGGTGACCTCGGTCGTGCCGCTCGCGACGACGGCGCCGCCCGGGCCGGTCACCATCAGGGTCAGGGTGATCTTGTAGACATCGTCGTCGGAGACGTACAGGGCACCGCTGGACACTGTCTTGCCGGCGTCGTCGCTGCCGAATCCCAGCAGGGTGAGGACCTGGTTTCTGGTGGCCAGGTTCATGCCGGCCCGCCGCTGACCGGCGCCCGTCCACCGGTACAGCGGACTGTCCGCCGCAACGCCGGCATGCCGCAGGTGGTCGCGATAGGCGCGTTGCTGCAGCGGATCGTCCAGATCGAGCAGACGCGCCCGCGGCGCCGGCTCAAGCCGCCCGGATTCCATCGCCGCCGCGTCCGCCTGCGCCTTCGATGGCGCCCATGGCGCCATCGCCAACAGGGTCGCCAGCGCCAGGGCGGCGGCCCGTGAACCGATATTCTGCATGGTCATTTCGCACTCCCTTGCGATGCATCGGTGGGGGGATACGGGATCGGAACCACGTTGCTCTGGTTGGCCGTGTCGGGAAATCCCGGACGCAGGATCGGCGTCACCCAGACCTGGTACTCGTCGCCGGCCTTGAGCAGGACCCCGAATGTCTTGGAAACGGCGTCGGGGTCGTCGACCGGCACGTTGTTCATGCCGACCGAGACCTGCAGCAGCGTGACGATGTAGCCGGAGAGTCCCGATTCGGAGAACGGCTCCCACTCCACCGTGACCGCCGAACCGTCATAGCTCGCCGAGGTGATCACCATCGGCGAGGTGGTGTCCCTGCCCGCGCCGCTCATGGCTTCACCGAGGCGGCTTGTTCCTTCACCCAGTTGTCGAAATCCGCGTGCCACGCGGCCGGAACGCGATGGCGCAGCTGCGCCGGGCTGCCGGCACGGTCGGCCGCGGCGCGCTTGCGGGCCAGTTCGCCCTGGACCGCCGCATCGCCCACCAGCACGGAGCCGGCGAAGAAGGCGGCATCATCTCGCTCGGCGATGAAGGCGCCGTCGCCGCCCAGCACGCCCAGGTTGTAGACGTTGAACGCCTGCGGCACCTGCTGCATCGACACCTCGACCAAGCGGCTCTCGCCGTCGGGACCGTAGATGACGTCGCCGACCTTCAATTCGCGCGCCTGGACCATGCCGCCGCGGGTAGCGACCGGGTGCAGCGGGGTCAGCCGCACGTTCCTGCCCGCGCTGTCGGTGAGCTCCACCGATCGGGTATCCCACCCCGTGGTGCGCCACTCGACCACGACCGGGCCGCCATCACGACCGCGCAGGCGATCGCCGCGGCGCACGTCCTCCACCGCCTTGAGGCTGCCATCGGCCATCAGGATGGGCGTGCCTTCGACGATGCAGCCGTACTGCAGCTGCAGGTCCTTGGTGATGAGCGTCGATACCGTGGGTTTGGTGTTGGGCGCATTGGTGATCGTCGCCCACACCGGCACTCTCTCGATATTGAGCATCAACGCCAGCGTCAGCGTGTAGTACTCGTTGTTCTGCCAGCACACCGTTCCGAAGTCGGCCGGCTCCAGGTCCCAGGTGATCGTGTTGCCGTTGACCTTGGTGTTCGGGTCGTTCATGAACGACTCGCCGATATCGACCAGCTTGCAGTTGCCGCCGGTGGTGCGCCCGGTCAGCGACAACGACACGCTGTAGCTGCCCTTGGCCGGCTTGCCGGTGGCCGGGTCCACGTCGATGTTGCCGAAATACTGCACCGACCCCTTGAAGGGGAACTTGATGTTCGGCGGCATGTGGCCCGGGTCGGTGGGGCCGTAGTCGCATTCGGTCGGCGCCGACGGGTCGGGATTGGCCCGGTTCAGGCATACCACGATGTGGTCGTTGGTGGTGGTGACGACCGGCTTGTCGTTGTTGATCTGCTTGGGAAAGTAGCCACCGCTCATGACCGCGTAGACGGGGCCGTACGGCTTGCCGGTGTTGTCCTCGCCGTAATAGACCCCCAGCGCGTCGATCGCGCCGCCGGTGTTGTTCTCGCCCAGTCCGCTGTCCACGGCCATGTCGCGGCCGCCGTCCCACTCCTCGGCATGATTGGTCTTGATGACCTCACCCTGGTCGTTGGTGACCGTGACCATGGTGTTGGAGTAGTGCGAGCCGTTGAACATGGTGCTGAACGCGGTGGAATCGATGGTCTTCCAGTCGTTGGTGCCGATGTTCAGTACCGCGTAGTCGTCGCTCGGGGTGTCGGCGCCGATGAAGGCGGCGTTGCGCGGCGACAGCGCCGGCAGCGCCTCGCCGTTCGCGCGCAGGGCCAGATGCGATGCCTTGACCTGCGCCAGCGTCCGGTACAGGTGCGGGCGGTTCTCCGGCGTGAGGCCGTTGAGCCGCAGCAGGGCCCGATAGGCCCGCTCGTTGGCGGGATCGGACAGATCCATCAGCGCCGCTTCGCCGCGCTCCGGCGCGCTGTCGATCAGTTGTCTCAGGTCGTTCGACTCCTGCGCGCTCAACCTGGCCGGCTCGCCGGCGTGTGCAATTGCGACGAGGCCCAGCGACGCGAGGCCGAGAGTTCGGATCCATCTCGTGAACATACCCATGCTCCTTAGGTAAGTGATCTTGGCGCGACAATCGTTCAGTCGTATGGTGCTGGCGCCGGGCCGGTGGCCGGCGCAGCCATGCTGATGCAGTGTCTTCCCCTTGCCGACGCGACGCCCTGTTGACAGTCGTCGCGGCGCACGTATAGCACAGCGACCGTGATGCCCGGGCATCGACGCAAAAGCCCCGTCCACCCGGAATATCCGGCCCCGGAAGCGGCGATTCGATCCGCCCGATCGGTTGCGGATTGCGGCGGCTGGCCACAGCCGCCCGCGACGCATCCGGACGCCGGTGCGGAGGTCCAAATTCCGGATCGACGGGATGCGCCGCGAAACCGACGGGACCGCACGTCCCTCGGTTGCGCCGCATAGCGATGGCGTCCGGCGCCGCCGGACCGCTGCCCGCCCCGCCGGCTACCCGGTGTTCTGGATGCCCGCCGCGATCCCGTTGACCGTTGCCACCAGCGCGCGCAGGCGCTCGTCGTCGGGGCTGCCAGCCTCGCGCCAGCGCGCGAGCAGATCGACCTGCAGCAGGCTGATCGGGTCGACGTAGGGGTTGCGCAGGCGGATCGACTGGCGCAGACGGCGGTCGTGGGCGAGCAGGTCGTTCTCGCCCTTGATCGCGAGGACCGCGTCGCGGGTGCGTTCGAACTCTTCGGCGATGCCCGGGTGCATCGTCGCGTGCAGCTCGCCGGCCAGGCGCGAGTAGCGCTCGAAGATCGCCGGGTCGGACTTGGCCAGCACCATCTCGACATCGTCGACGAGGGTGCCGAAGAACGGCCAGTCGCGGGCCATCTCGGCCAGGGCATCGCGACCGTGCGTGTCCAGCGCCGTGCGCAGCGCGGTGCCGACGCCGTACCAGGCGGTCAGGCCGCAGCGGTTCTGCGCCCAGGCGAACACCCAGGGGATGGCCCGCAGCGAACCGATTCCCGGCGCGCCGCCACCGCTGGCGCGCTTGGCCGGACGCGAGCCGATCCGCAGCCGCTCGATCACGTCGATCGGGGTCGCGGCGCGGAAGTAGGCCGGAAAGTCCGGATGTTCGTGGACGAGCGCGCGGTAGTGGGTGCGCGCGTCGGCGGCGAGCTGCGCGGCGATCTTCCGCCAACCGGCCTCGCGCGGTTCCGGCGGCCGCGGCCGCAGGGTCGCCCGCAGCACCGCGCCGGTGGTCTGTTCGAGGTTGCGCAGCGCGATCGCGCGGATGCCGTACTTGCGATGGATCACCTCGCCCTGCTCGGTCAGGCGCAGGGTGCCGTCGACCGAGCCGCGCGGGGCGGCGATCACCGCACGCTCGGTCTTGCCGCCACCACGGCTGATCGAACCGCCGCGGCCGTGGAAGAACGCGATCCGGATGCCGCTGTCGTGGGCGAGCCGGGTCAGTGCGATCTGGGTCTGCTGCAGCGCCCAGCGCGAGGCGACGATGCCGCCGTCCTTGGCGCTGTCGGAATAGCCGAGCATCACCATCTGGCGGTTGCCGCGCGCGGCCAGGTGGGCGCGGTACAGCGGGTCGGCGAACAGCGCCTCGAGGGTGTCGGGCGCGGCGGCCAGATCGTCGACGGTCTCGAACAGCGGCGCCACGTCCAGCGGCACTTCGCCGGCATCGTCGGTGCACTTGGCGACCCGCGCCAGCGCCAGCACCGCCAGAGCGTCGGCGGCGCTGCGACTCATGCTGATGATGTAGGGGCCGAACGCGCGCGCGCCGAACCGCGGCCGCAACTCGGCGACGGCGCGGAACACCGCCAGCACGGCGGCCGCCGGCTCGGGCTCGACCGCGGGCGTCTCGACGCTGCCGTCGACGATGCCGTGCAGGCGTCCGGCGCGCTCGCTCGGCGAGCGCTGCGCCCACTGCGGGTCGTCGAACACCGCCGCCAGCGCGGCATCGTGCACCGCCGAGTCCTGGCGCAGATCGAGGGTCGCCAGATGGAAGCCGAAACACTGCGCGCGCCGGCGCAGGCGCCGCACCGCGAACAGTCCGGCGTGCTCGCCACCGTTGCCGAGCAGGCTGGCTTCGATCGCCTCGATGTCGGCGAGGAAGCCGGCCGCATCCTCGTAGCCGCCCGGCGCCTCCTTCACGGTCAGGTCGATGCGCTCGATCATCAGCGCGAGTAGATTGCGGTACGGCATGTCGGCATGGCGCGGACGCAGTCGCGCGGCCGCCAGCGGCAACCGCTTCCGGTAGTCCTCCAGGCGCTCCAGCACCGCGGCGTCGACCGCGACCCGGTGCAGCGACTGGCTCAGCAGCTCGCCCAACGCGGCCAGGTCGCGGCGGTAGGCCGCCAGCACCAGTCCTCGCTGGCCGACCAGCGAGGCGACGATGGTGTCGGCGCCGACATTGGGATTGCCGTCCATGTCGCCGCCGACCCAGGTGCCGAAGCCCAGCAGCGGCGGCAGCGTATCCCCGGACGGCATGCCCTTGGACGGCGTGTCGCCGATGCCGTAGTTCTCGCGCAATGCCTCGTCGAAGGCCTCGTGGAATACCGGCAGCACCTTGTACAGCACTTCCGACAGATAGAAGCCGACGTGCTCGAACTCATCGGCGACGCTGGGCTTGGCGGCCGGCGCCTCGGCGGTCTGCCAGCTCGCGGTCAGCGCCAGGCGGATGCGCTCGCGGTCGGCGCGGCGTTCGGCCGGGGTCAGCCCGCGGTCGATGTCGTCGACCAGGCAGGCAACGATCTGCCGCTCCTTCTCCAGCAGCGCGCGCCGCACCGCCTCGGTCGGATGGGCGGTGAACACCGGCTCGATGCGCAGCCGCGGCAGCAGTTCCAGCACCTCCTCGGCGCTGACGCCCTGTCCGGCCAGCGACGCCAGCACGTCGCGCAGACTGCCCGGCTGCGCGCCGGCGCCGCTGCGCTCGTAGTCGCGGCGGCGGCGGATCCGGTGCACGCGCTCGGCCAGATTGACCGCCTGGAAGTAGGTCGCGAACGCGCGCACCAGGTCGCTGGCCTGGGACAGCTCGATCCCGGCCAGCGCAGCGGCCAGCTCGTCGACCGGCGCGCCGGCCTCGCGTCGCCGGATCGCGCTGCGGCGCAACGCCTCGACCTCGCCCAGGAACGCGTCGCCACGTTGTTCGGCAAGGATCTCGCCGACCAGGGCGCCCAGGGTCTTGACGTCCTCGCGCAACAGCGCGTCGGTGGATGCGAATTCGACGATCCGCAACGGCTCTTCCGAAGACTCGGCGTGCAACTGGCTTGATTCACTCATCCGCCGAGCGTACCGCACTGCAACATCGCATGCGCGTCGGTTGCGCCCGCAACCGTCTGCGAGACGCCCGCCTCCGGTATCCGACGGACGGTGACCGGGATCCGGTGTCCACAACGTCTGGTTGGCTGTCCCACACCGGTGAATGATCATGCGTACGATCGCCGCCCTGCTGACACCATGCCTGGCCGCCCTGGTCGCGGCCACCGCCTGCCAGGCGCCCGATGCCCGCCCGGAAACCGGGGCGCCGCCGCTGTTCGACGACTTCGGCGACCTGCATCGCGATACCGGCAGCGACGTCGCCGCCGCGCAGCGCTACTTCGACCAGGGCCTGCGGATGACCTACGGGTTCAATCACGAGGCCGCCGGCCGTGCCTTCGCCGAGGCCGCGCGACTGGATCCCGGATGCGCGATCTGCATCTGGGGTCAGGCCCTGGTGCTGGGCCCGAACATCAACATGCCGATGGACCCGTCCCACGCCGCCGACGCCACCCGCCTGGCGCGCGCCGCGCTGGCACTGGCCGACCGCGCCGGTCCCGCCGACCGCGCCCTGATCGAGGCCCTGGCCACCCGCTATGCCGACCCGGCGCCGGCGGACCGCGGCGCGCTCGATCGCGCCTATGCCGAGGCGATGGCCGACGCCCACCGCCGCTTTCCGGAGGACGACGACATCGCGACCCTGTACGGCGAGGCGCTGATGGACCTGTCGCCGTGGGCGTACTGGAACGCGGACGGCACCCCGAACAGCGACACGCCGGCGATCCTGGCGGCATTCGAGGGCGTGCTCGCGCGCAACCCACGCCATATCGGCGCCGCCCACTACTACATCCATGCGGTCGAGGCCTCGCCCGAACCCGGACGCGCCGAGCCCTACGCCGACCTGCTCGGCGGACTGGCGCCCGGCTCCGGGCATCTGGTGCACATGCCGGCGCATGTCTACATCCGCGTCGGCCGCTACCACGACGCGACCCTCAGCAACCTGTCCGCGACCACCGCCGACGCCGCCTTCCTGTCGGTATGCCGCGGCAGCAACGGCATCTATCCGCTCGGCTACGTCCCGCACAACTGGCATTTCGCCACCCTGACCGCGGGCCTGCACGGCTCCAGCACCCTGGCCCTGCAGGCGGCCGGACAGACCGCCAGCCGTGCCGACCTGGCGCGCCTGGACGAGATGAACTTCATGCAGCAGTTCGTCGTTGCGCCGCTGCTGACCCGGGTACGGTTCGGGCGCTGGGACGAGATCCTCGCGGCCTCGCCACCGGCCTCGCAGCCCTACCCGACCGCGATCTGGCATTTCGCCCGCGGCATGGCCCACACCCGCCTCGGCGATCACCGGGCGGCGACCGCCGAACTGGACGCGCTGCGCGGCATTGCCGAGGACCCGGCCATGACCACGCTGGTGCTGTGGGACATCAATCCGGCCGACCGCGTGCTCGACGTCGCCGAAGCGATGCTGCGCGGCGAACTCGCACTGGCTTCGGGAGACCGCGACGGCGGGCTGGCCGCGCTGACCGAGGCCGCCGCCGCCGAGAGCCGGCTCAACTACAACGAGCCCTCGGACTGGCCGCTGCCGGTGCGGCCGTACCTGGGCGCCGCCCTGCTGGAGGCCGGCCGTGCCGACGCCGCCGCCGCGACCTATCGCGAAGACCTGCTCGCCTATCCCCACAACGGCTGGTCGCTGCGCGGGCTGGCCGCCGCCGAGCGCGCGCGCGGCGACTCCCGCGCCGCCGCCGAAGCCGAGCGCCGCTTCCGTGACGCCTGGCAATGGGCGGATGTGGCCCTGGAGACCTCGAGGTTCTGAGCGCGGATTCCGGGTACACCACCCGGTTCCCGGCGCCCCTGACCGCGGCGCCGGGGCGTCGCCACCGACAACCGTGCGGACTGTCTCCACGTCACCACCCATGCGATAGTGGGCACTACCGCGGCCTGCTGCGCGCGACGCCTCGCTGCCAGAGCATCGGGATCAGAAAGGGGAAGACGGGAACAATGAAGTGGCATTGGTTCGCGCTGTGCGCAGCCCTCGGCGGCGCACCGCTGGTATGCAACGCCGACGATGGCGCCACGCCCCCGGATGGCGGCGACGCCTGCGAGACGGCCTACGCGGCGCTTCCGTCAGGCACCATCCTCGATCTGCTCGACCCCGATGCGCCGACCGAGCGACGCACCGCGGCGTTGACTGCCTACCAACGGCTGTCCGCAATGCGCGAATGCCCCGAGTTCGGCTACACACTCGGCCAACTCTATCGACATGGTTCGTACCTGCCCGGCAACCCCCTCCCACAGGACGTGGAAAAGGCGCGGGAGCTGATTCTGCCGATGGCGGAGGCGGGCTACCTGCCGGCCTTCGCCGACCTGGCCGAAATGGAAATGCGCCATGCCAATGCACGCGAGGCGATGAAGTGGACCCAGGTGTACCTGCACTTCGTGCAGGAGGTACAGGCGGATTACGTCGACGACGCGGACGAAAAGCATTTCCAGCGCTCGGCCTACAACAGCCATCTGCTCGCGCGCACCGAGCTCGTATGGCGTCGACTCACGCGACCTGCGCCGCCGCGCCGCCTGATTCGCCAGGATCTGGATGCCTACCTGGCCGAGCAGGGACCCGCGCTGCCCCGCCGCATACACGAGGACCAACAAGGCCTGCACCGGCGCGCTTCGGCCCAAAGCAGCAGTCGGATACGCGTGACCAGCACTCCCGAGGACTGCTACCTCACGCCGCTCGACCGGATCGGATCGGCATCGGCGTCATGGATCGTCGAGATCCTGCCCTCGGGCGAAGCCGGGCGCACCGTGCTGGAGAACTTCGTCCCCAATACCCAGGCGGCGGAACTGCTGCAGAACTGTCTGGCGCAGTACACCTTCGCGCCGCCTGCGAACGGCCAGGCCGCCACGGTGCGCGTGTCGATGGTGATGGGCTCCCCCGGCACCCGCGGAATAGGCCGCCGCTCGCGCCCTCGCTGACCGTCGCGTCCTGGCGCGACGCTGGCATTGCCGGCGTCGTTCGCCGAAGATGCGCTCCGGTATCCACTGCGAGCGTCTTCCGGTCATGCCCATCGGCATAGGTCTGCACATCGTCGTCGCGTTGTTCTTCGCCGTCCACGCGATCCGCAGCGGCCAGGACCGTTACTGGCTGATCATCCTCTTCATGTTCCCGTTGCTGGGCAGCATCGTCTACGCGGTCGCGATCTGGCTGCCGGAGCAGCGCCATTCGCCGCAGGCCCGGGCGCTGCACCGCGGTGTGCGCCAGGTGGTCGATCCCGATCGCGAACTGCGCCTGGCGATGACCGCGTTCGAGGACAGCCCGACCACCGAAAGCCGGATGCGGCTCGGCGATGCCCTGCTCGAGACCGGGCGCGCATCGGAGGCGGTACCGCACTACCAGGCCGCGCTGCGTGGCATCCACGCCGACGATCCCGACATCCAGGTCAAGCTCGCCCGCGCCTACCTGGAGTCCGGCCATGCGCCGCGGGCGCGTGAGTTGCTCGACCGGCTGATCGCCGACAAGCCCGATTACCGTTCCGCCGACGGTCACCTGACCTATGCCCGCGCGGTCGCGGCGATGGGGGAGCGCGACAAGGCGCGCGAGGAGTTCGAGGCTCTGGTCGACTACAGCAGCAGCTACGAGCCGGTAGCCTGCTATGTCGAGCAATTGGCCGACTGGGGCCAGCACGCACAGGCGAGCGGGATCGGCGAAGCCGCGCTGACGCGCGCCGGACGCCTGCCCGGTTATGCGCGCAAGCTGCAGAAACCCTACTTGGACCGTATCCGCCAGACACTGCGGCGGCTGCCTGCCAACGCCTAACGAGCGCCGCGACGGCGCCGTCGGCTCTCAGTAGGCGAACTCGCGGAAGAGCGGATCGACGCTGCCGTTCCAGGCGCCGTGGAACAGCTCCAGCTTGCGCTCGGCCGGGGTGATGCCGGCCTCGGCGAACTCCATCAGCGGCTCCAGGTAGACGCTCTCGTCGGCACCGCTGGGGTTGACGTTGGCGCGTCGCTTGAGTCCGTGCGCGGAGATCTCCAGCGCGCGCCGGGCCAGGTCGAGCACGCTGCCGCCGCGGAACGGCAGCTTCAGCGCATGCCGCGGCACTCCGTCGCGCAATGCGTGCAGCTCCTCGATGCTGAAGTCGCGGACCAGGTCCCAGGCCGCGTCCAGCGCGGTGGCGTCGTACAGCAGGCCTACCCAGAACGCCGGCAGCGCGCAGATGCGGTTCCATGGCCCCGAGTCGGCGCCGCGCATTTCCAGGTACTTCTTCAACCGCACCTCGGGGAACGCGGTGGTGCTGTGGTCGGCCCAGTCGCGCAACAGCGGACGCTGACCCGGATACGCCGGCAAGCGGCCTTGCAGGAAGTCGCGGAACGACTGCCCGCTGGCATCGATGTAGCGGCCATCGCGGTAGACGAAGTACATCGGCACGTCGAGCAGATAGTCGACGTAACGCTCATAGCCGAACCCGTCCTCGAACACGAAATCGAGCAGGCCGGTGCGGTCGGGGTCGGTATCGGTCCAGATGTGCGAGCGATAGCTCAGGAAGCCGTTCGGACGCCCCTCGGTGAACGGCGAATCGGCGAACAGCGCGGTGGCGACCGACTGCAACGCCAGCGACACCCGGAACTTCTTCACCATGTCGGCCTCGTCGGCGACATCGAGGTTGACCTGCACGGTGCTGGTGCGGGTCATCATGTCCAGGCCGAGCGAACCGACCTTGGGCATGTACTCGCGCATGATCTTGTAGCGCCCCTTGGGCATCCACGGCATGTCCTCGCGGCGCCACTTGGGCTGGAAGCCCATGCCGAGAAAACCCAGTCCCAACGGCTCGGCGACCGCGCGCACCTCGCGCAGGTGGGTGGTCGCCTCGCGGCAGGTCTGGTGCAGGTTCTGCAGCGGTGCGCCGGACAACTCCAGCTGGCCGGCCGGTTCCAGCGACACCGAGGCACCGTCGCGCGACAGCGCGATCACCCGTTCCGGCTGACCCGGCAAGTGCTCGGTGACCGGCTCCCAGCCGAACTGCACGAGCCCCTTGAGCAGGGCTTCAATGCCACGCTCGCCGTCGAAGGTCGGCGGACGCAGGTCGTCGGTGCGGAAGCCGAACTTTTCGTGCTCGGTGCCGATCGCCCAGTCGACGGCGGCCCGGGTGCCCGTGCTGAGGAATTCGAGCAGATCGTGTCGGCTCTCGATGGCGACATCCTTGGTGTTGCTGGGACCGGACACATGCACCTCGTGGGGCGGAAGGCGCGGGCAGCCGCTACGCGACCGCCACGGATTGGCGAACAGCCGGTACCGCGGCGCGGTGGTCCGGACGACAGCGTCCGCACCCGGTACGGGCACGGACTCTGCGCAGTGTAGCGGGGGGGCCGGATGCGACAAGCGCGGCGCGCAGAACACTGCGGCCCACCAGCGGGAGAACCCCACGCGGCGCTGCCGATGTCCGCTGCCGCCCCATGCGGGCGCGATGGCGACTGCCGGTATCGGCAGCGGCTTACGTATGTTCATCCTGCAGCGAACCGACTGCATCCATTCAAGGAGGATCCGCACATGAGTCTTCGCGCTCCGACCGCAGGCGCACTCGCCGCCGCGCTCGCCATCGCCGTACTGGCCCCGTCCGCCCTCGCCGCGCCTCCGCCTGAGGTCGAGGCCGAACAGCCGAACATCGACGCCGCCAGCATCCTCGCCCTCGGTGGCTCGGTGTCGCAACGACTGGCGCAGTCGTTCACCCTCGATCGCGCCGGCGTCGTCAGCCACGTGATGGTGCCGATGAGCTGCCAGCCCAAGGCGATCGTCCAGGTCACCCTCGAGAAGACCAGCGGCGGCAAGCCCAACGGCAGTGTGCTGGCCTATGAAAAGGTGCCCGGCTACGTGTTCACCTCGATTCCGACCCCCGCGATCGGCATGCGCATGATCGAGTTCACCTCGCCGGCAAAACTGGGCCCCGGCCAGTACGCCTTCACCCTGACCGCGAAGGACGGCGACTGCGGCGTCCATCCCGGCCCCAACGGCAGCCACTACGCCGGCGGCCAGGGCTGGTTCATCGCCGACGACAATCCGCCGGGCTGGATCGAGTTGTTCGACGCCGGCGGTGTGCGCGATCTCGCGTTCCAGGTCCATATCCGGCCGTTGTAGGCAAGGTTCGCAACGGCGTCATGCCCCGACGACCCGGCGCGGCGACACCCGCCCCGGGTCCTTGCGCGGCCGGCGCCGCTACATTTCCAGCCAGTCGGCCACCACCTTGCGCGCCTGGTCGACGCCGAGCTTGGCGGCACCGGAGAACACCTGCACGCCGACGCTGTCGCCGTATGCGGACTGCAGTTCCTTGCGCACCGCCTGCATCGCCTTGGCCTGCTGGCCACGACCGAGCTTGTCGGCCTTGGTCAGCAATGCGTGCGCGGGCAGGCCGCGGCTGACCGCGTAGCCGAGCATCTGCCGGTCGTAGTCCTTCAGCGGATGGCGGATGTCCATCACCACGACCAGGCCCTTCAGCGCCATGCGGCTTCCGAAGTAGCCGTCGAGGAATGCCTGCCAGTGCGCCTGCAGGTCCTTGGGCACCTTGGCATAGCCGTAGCCGGGCAGGTCGACCAGATAACGGTCGCTGGTCGGCGGCACATTGAAATAGACCAGTTGCTGGGTGCGCCCGGGCGTCTTGGACACCCGCGCCAGCGCGTTCTGCTGGCACAGCGCGTTGAGGGCGGTCGACTTGCCGGCATTGGAACGCCCGGCGAAGGCGACCTCGAAGCCGCCGTCGGGCGGCAGCTGGGCCGGCGTATGCGCGGCCAGCAGGTACTGGGCACGGGCGAGCGGGTTGGCCGCCGGCTTGCCCGCGGTATCGGGCTTGGCGGCGCGCTTGGGATCGGGGGAATGGGCCATGGCCATAGGATCGCACGCCGGGCGTGGCCCTGCCGACGGTCCGCCACGGGGCGACCGGAGAGGCCCCGCAAGCCGGCGCCGTTCAGCCCGCGTTGACCCGCCCACGGCCGCAGACGATAATTCCGAGGTTCCGGCGGAGCACTTGCCCGCCACTTCAGAGAAAGTTCGGAGCCCAGCCTGATGAGCCAAGCCCGCGTCCTCGGCATGATCGGCATCGCCGCCCTGGCGGCCGCTGCCGTTGCCTATGCCCAGACCACGGTCACCCCGATCCCGGAAAGCGAGCCGGTGGAAGCCGCGCCGCTGAACGCCGCCCCCGAGCAGGTCACCTGGGGCGACGCCGATGCGGGCGCGACCAAGGCCGGCACCTGCGCGGCCTGCCACGGTGTCGACGGCAACCCGAGCGATCCGCAGTACCCGCGACTGGCCGGTCAGAACGAGCGCTACCTCGCGCACCAGATCGCCCTGTTCAAGAGCGGCGAGCGCAACACCGGCATGGCCGCGGTGATGAAGCCGTTCGCCGACGCGCTGTCGGCCCAGGACGCCCGCGACATCGGCGCCTACTACGCGACCCAGAAGGCCGGCGCCGGCGTTGCCGACGACAGCGTCGTCGCCAGCGGCCCGAACGAGGGCATGAAGTTCTACGAGGTCGGCGAGAAGCTGTTCCACGGCGGCGACCCGGCCCGCGGCATCCCCGCCTGCATGGCCTGCCACGGGCCCGACGGCGCCGGCAACCCCGGTCCGGCCTACCCGCAGGTGGCCGGCCAGCAGGCCGCCTACACCCAGCGCCGCCTCGAGGAATACCGTGCCGGCGTGACCCAGGAGCGCGATCCGCACCTGTTCAACGTGATGGCGACGGTCGCCAACGCGCTGACCGACGAGGAAATCGGCGCCCTGTCCAGCTACATGCAGGGCCTGCACCCGCGCGCCGACGACTACGTCGCGGCCGACGCACCGGCCACCGCGCTGCCGGCGGCCCCCTCGACCGAGGCGCCCGCCGCGACCGAGCCGGCGCCGGCCGACGACGCGCAGCCCGAAACCGAGGCCGGCGACGCCGCCGAGGCCTGACGGCGGGCCGCTCCCGGTGGCCGCGGAACTTCCCGGACGCTTCCGGGGTCCGAGCAACGGTTCCGGGTGACGCCGCCAGCAACATCCACGCCGGCCGCCTAGCGGTCGGCGTTTTCGTTTGCGCAGGTCGGCACGCAGCCGGATTTCCAAGCCATTCCGACTACATGACGAGGTCGCCACGATGACTGCACGCCCCGACCGCTCCCTCCTGCCCGCCTGGCTGCTCACCCTGGCCCTGGCCACGCTCGCGCTGGTGCCCGACGCGGCGAGGGCCGCCGAACCGGCCCTGGTCCCCGGCGTCGACTACGCCGAGATCCACGGCGGCCAGCGCATGGGCCCCAACGACGGCAAGGTCGAGGTGGTCGAGGTGTTCGGCTACTGGTGCCATCACTGCGCCGACTTCGCGCCGATGCTGGAGAAGTGGAAGCACAAGCAGGGGCGCCGCGTGCGGGTCAGCTACCTGCCGTTGCCGCGCAGCCCCAACGATGCGCTGGCGGCCGCCTTCTTCGCCTCACAGGCCGTCGACGGCCTGGCGCGCACCCACGATGCGACATTCCGCGCGATCCACGACGAGGGGCTGCTGCCGCGCAACCCGACCGCCGACGAAGTCGTGACCTTCTATGCCTCCAAGGGCGTCGACGCGACCCGGCTGCGGGGCGCGATGGCCTCGCAGGCGGTGGCCGACCAGGTGTCGGCCGCCCGCGAATTCTCGATCGACAGCGGTGTCGAAGGCACCCCGACCCTGATCGTCAACGGCCGCTACCGGGTCATCGGACGCTCGTTCGAGGACGTGCTGCGGATCGCCGGTGCCCTGGTGAAACGCGAGCTGGCGACCACGCGCTGAGGCGGCCACGCCCCCGCATCGCGTCGCCCCGGGTGCCGACATTGCCCACCCTGCCCTCCCGGCCGTCGCCCACGGCCGGTATCCTTGCCCCACGCTGCGGCGCACGCCATCGTCCACCGATGTCCGCGGGCCGCCCGAACCCCCGTTGTGGAGAACGCCTGATGACCTCCCGGATTTTCAAGACTGGCCTCGCCAAGACCGGCCTGCTGCCGCTGCTGCTGTTCGTCTCCATGCTCGCCGCATGCTCGTCCGAGACCGCCGCCCCGACCGCGGAGGCCGACTCCGCCGCGCCAGCCGCCACCGCACCGGCCGAAACCGCCGCCGCACCGGCCGGCGAAGCCGCTGCCGGCGACGATGCCTCGGCCGAAGCCGGCACCGAGGCCCCCCAGCCGGCGGCCGCCAACGACAACCCGGTAACGCCACCCGAGGGCCCGGCCCCGGTGCTGGGCACCGACTACGCCGAGATTGCCGGCGGCCAACCGTTCGCGCCGGCGATGGGCAAGATCGAAGTGGTCGAGGTATTCGGCTACACCTGCCCGCACTGCGCGCAGTTCGAGCCGATCTTCAAGGCCTGGAAGGCGCGTCAGCCGGCCGACGTCAACGTGGTGCCGCTGGCGGCGCCGTTCGGCGGCTACTGGGAGCCGTATGCGCGCGCCTTCTATGCCGCCGATTCGATGAACCTGCTCGAGAAGACCCATGACGCGATGTTCCGCGCGGTCCACCTCGAGCGCAGCATGCCGACCCCGCCGACCGTGGCCAAGCCGGAAGAGATCGCCGCGTTCTACGTCAAGTTCGGCGCCAATGCCGAACAGTTCGCCGGCACGATGAACAGCTTCTCGGTCAACGCGCGGATGAAGCGCGTGGGCCAGTTCCTGATGCGCAGCGGCGTCGACTCCACCCCGAGCCTGGTCGTCAACGGCAAGTACCGGGTGATCGGCGGCCGCAGCCACGAGGACCAGTTGCGCATCGCCGACCATCTGGTTGCGATGGAGCGCGCGGCCATGAAGCCGGCCGCCAGCGCCGACGGCCAGTAAAGCGCACCACCGGAGCGGCCGCAGTCACGTCGCCATGTCGAAGTCCAGCAACGACCGGCAACGCCTGCGGCTGCTCAGCGCCAACATCCAGGCCGGCTCCAGCACCCGCCGCTACAGCGACTACGCGACCCGCAGCTGGTCGCATGTGCTCCCGGCCGGCAACAAGCGCGGCGCGCTCGATACCATCGCGCGGCTGGCCGGCGAGCACGACATCGTCGGCCTCAACGAGAGCGACCCCGGCAGCCTGCGCTCGGGGTTCACCAACCAGACCCACTACCTCGCCCAGCGCGGCGGCTTCGACTACTGGAGCCACCAGCCCAACCGGCGCGTCGGCGGAGTCGCCTCCAGCGCCAACGGCCTGCTGAGCAAGCTGGAGCCGCTCGAGGTCACCGACCACCCCCTGCCCGGCCGCATCGGCGGACGCGGGGTCCTGCTGGCCCGCTTCGGGGACGGCGATACCGGCCTGCTGGTCGCGGTCGCCCATCTGTCGTTGGGCAGCCAGTCGCGCGCCTCGCAGCTGGCCTTCATCGCCGAGCTGCTGCATGCCCATCCGCACGCGGTGCTGATGGGCGACTTCAACTGCGCCGCCGATCGCCCGGAAATGCAACGGCTGTTCCGCGAGACCCGGCTGCAACCGCCGGCCTGCGAGGTGCCGACCTTCCCGAGCTGGCGCCCACAGCGCGCGATCGACCACATCCTCGCCAGCGACGGACTGGTCTGCGCCGAGGCGATCGCGCTGCCGGCGGCGCTGTCCGACCACCTCGCGCTGTCGATGGAACTGCACATCCCCGGCGAGGCGCTGCGGCGCTGAACGAGGCTGCGGGTATCGACACCCGCAACGGATGCCGGTCGGCATCGGTTGCTCCGATGAGATGCTCGCAGGAGCGGCGTGAGCCGCGATGAAGCTCTCATCGAAGAGTCCGGCCCTGCTGGCCGGCCCCGCGCAGCGCACGGGGCGTTCGCCCAGGGCGCGAGGCAGTGCCTCGCGGCTTCGGGCAGATGCGCGGCCATCCCTGGCGCAAAAGAGCCGGCTTCGGGTCGTCCGGCCCGACCATCCATGGTCGGGCGTTCGCACCCGCAGCAGATGCCGATAGGGCATCTGCTATACGCGGGCGCTCACCCCTCCATCTGTTCGAGTTCGCGGCCGCGGGTTTCGTGGACGAACCGGATCACGAAGAAGATCGAGACCGCCGCGGCGATGGTGTAGAAGCCGTAGGTCGCGGCCAGGCCGATTCCGGCGAGCATGACCGGGAAGGTCATGGTGATCGCGAAGTTCGAGCCCCACTGGAACAGTCCGGCGACCGCCAGGCCCGAGCCGCGGATCTGGTTGGGGAACATCTCGCCGAGCATGACCCACATCACCGGGCCCCACGACAGGTTGAAGAAGATCACGTAGACGTTGGCCGCGACCAGGGCCAGCAGACCCATGTTGTCGCTCAGCGCCAGCTTGCCTTCGCTGTCGAGCGAGCCGGTCGCGAACGCGACCGTGACCAGCCCCAGGCTCACCGCCATGCCCAGCGAGCCGATCCACAACAGCGGCTTGCGGCCGATGCGGTCGATCAGCACCACCGTCAGCAGGCAGGCGCCGATGCTGAGGCCGCCGGACAGCACGTTGATCAGCAGCGCGTCGCTTTCGGAGAAGCCGACCGCCTGCCACAGCACCGCGCCGTAATAGAACACCACGTTGATGCCGACCAGTTGCTGGAAGGTGGCCAGGCCGATGCCGACCCACACGATCGGGCGCACCCGCCCGGTCGCCTTGGCGATCAGGTCGGAGAAGCGCGGGCGATGATGATCCCGGGCCAGGCTGGCCTCGATTTCGTCGAACTTGGCGGCACCGGCGACGCTGCCGTAGAGCCGGGTCAGCACCGCCAGCGCCTGCGGCTTGCGCGCCTTCACCACCAGGAAGCGCGGGCTTTCGGGGATGAACAGCAACAGGACCAGGAACAGCGCGGCCGGCGCGATCTCCATCCAGAACATCCAGCGCCAGGCCTCGTGGCCGCCCCACAGCGGTTCGGTCGAGGTGCCGGCGAACTTCGCCAGCAGGTAATTGCTGATGAACGCGGCGAACAGGCCGCAGATGATCGCGATCTGCTGCACCGTCGCCAGCCGGCCGCGGTAGTGCGCGGCGGAGACCTCGCTGATGTAGGCCGGCGACATCACGCTGGCCGCACCGACCGCGAGGCCGCCGAGGATGCGATAGAAGATGAACTCGGCCGACGATCCGGCCACGCCCGAGCCCCAGGCCGAGACGATGAAGAACACCGCCGCGACGATCAGCAGGGTGCGGCGGCCGTACAGGTCGGCGAGGCGGCCGGCGAAGAACGCGCCGAACGCGCAACCCAGCAACATCGAGGCGACATTGAAACCGGTACCGACCGAGTCGGAATCGAAGGCCCGCTGCAGGCCGTCGACGGTGCCGTTGATCACGCCACTGTCGAAACCGAACAGAAAGCCGCCGATCGTCGCCACCAGGCTGATCAGAAGAATGAAACGGGTGTTCTCGGAGTCCTGCGCCGACGCGGCGGCGACAGAGCTGGGTTGCACCATGGTGATTCCCCGTATTGAAGTCTGCGGTCCGACCCGAGTATGGCCGCTGCAGGTCGCCTGTGCGCGCCCGCGACCGATGTAACGCACATGTAACGCCAGAAAGGCTCGAACACGGCCCGATTGGGCGCCTGGGCATCGCCGTTCGACGCGGCGGCGGTGCATTCCAGGGCCGCACCGGCACCCCGATCAACGCATGCCGTCCGGCACCGCCGCAACAAAACGGCCGGTGGTCGCCCACCGGCCGTCGTTTCCAGCACCTTCGACCGCGCTTAGAAGCGGTAGTCGGCGCTGATGTACCAGAACGAACCCGGCAGGTCGTAGGTACCCGCGTCGTAGCCGTTCAGCGAGCAGGTCAGACAGACCGGCGGATCCTTGCCGAACACGTTGTTGACGCCGGCCGACAGCTTCAGGCCTTCCAGCGCGAACGCGTTGCGCCAGCCCAGCTGCAGGTCGTGCACGGTGGTCGAACCCAGGGTGTTGAACTCGACCCCGCCCATGCAGCCCGGCGCCTCGCCGACCGGCACGTTGCTGCAGGCCTCGTCGACCGCGCTGATGTAGCGCGAGGTCCAGTTGACGTTCCAGTCGCCCAGGGTCCAGCCGACCTGCAGATTGGTCTGCCAGTCCGGGATCGCGCTGTCGCTGACCTCGATGCCGACCTCGCGCTGCGACTTGTTGCCGTCGATGTCGATGGCTTCATAGCCGAACACCGTGGTCGCCTGCAGCGAGGCGTTCAGGCGGCCCCAGCCCCACTCCGGTCCGATCCAGTTGACCTTGATGTCGAGGCCGTCGGTCTCGATCGTGCCGAGGTTGTCGAGGAAGTTCTCCGGCGGGTTGAGGTTGCCGCCGGCCTGGCGGGTGAAGCCGGCGCAGTTGACGGTGCCGACGCCGCCCTCGCGCAGACAGGTCAGCAGCAGCGCCTGCAGGTCGCGGGCCTGGATCGCGCCGTCGATCTCGTGGTTGTAGTAGCTCAACTCGAAGTCGAGGCGATCCGACCACGCGCGCCCTTCCGCCCAGCTCGGCGCATAGACCACGCCGAAGGTGTAGCTGTCGGACTCTTCCGGCTCCAGGTTCGGATTGCCGCCGGTGAAGGTGGTGATCTGGGTGTTGGCCTGCTCGAAGTTCGGACCCGCGCCCTGGGCCAGACAGCCGGCGGCCAGGTCAGGCGAGGCCGGGCCGGGATTGCCGGTGGAGCCGCAGGGGTCGACCAGGGTGGCGCCGAACTGGGTCAGGCCGTACAGCTCGCCCAGGTTGGGGGCGCGGAAGCCCTCGGAATAGGTGCCGCGCAGCACCAGGTCCTCGATCGGCTGCCAGCGGAAACCAATCTTGCCGGTGGTCGCGTCGCCGAAGGTCGAGTAGTCGGAATAGCGGATCGCCGCGCTGACATCCAGCGTATCCAGCAGCGGGAAGTTGCCCTCGACGTAGACCTCGCTGACGTCGTAGTCCTCCGACACCGCCGCGGCGAAGGAATCCTGCGACTCGCCGCTCTGGCGCAGCGGATCGGGATTGAATTCACCCTTGTAGTTGCGGTGCTCGAGGCCGGCGGCGAAGCCCGCATAGCGGTCGCCGATCGCGAACAGATCGCCGGTGATGTTGGCCGAGATCAGGTCCAGGGTCTGCTTGCTGGAGTCGATCTGGGTGGTGCGGATGTAATCGATCATCTCCTGCGTCATCGGACGGCCCTGGCCGCCGAACAGGTCCAGCGGCACGCAGCCGGGCACCTGTGCGCACACCGCCGGGTCGCCCAGCGCCAGCTTCATCTTGGCGACGTTGTAGCCGTTGGTGAAGCGCTGCTCGGCCTTGTTCTCCGAGTGGACCAGGTTGACGTCCCAGTTGTAGCCGTTGCCGACGTTCCACAGGCCGTCCAGGCCGACGTTGAAGTAGATCGTGTCGACGTCCTGCTCGAACCGGCGCGGGCCGACCTCGATCGGGCGCTTGGTGACGAAGCCGAAGTTGCTGTTGGCATCGAGGGTGATGCCGTACGGGTTGTACGGGTTGTCCTCGTGGATGCTGATGGTGTCGGCGATGCCGCCGGTACCGGCGAACGGACCGACGAAGATCGGCTCCGGCGCGGCCTGGTTGACCGAGGTGCGGTTGTTGTACAGCGCCTTGGCGTGCAGGCGCACGTTGTCGCTGATGTCGTAGTTGACGCTGGTGAACAGCGCCTTGCGCTTGCTCGGGGTCAGCAGCAGGTTGAACGGCGCGAAGTTGAAGCGGTCGGCGCCGGTGAAGCCGTGGTAGGTGCCGGCGTCAGGATCGGCCGGATTCCAGACCGGGGAGGTGGTGCCGTCGTCGAGGGTGACGTCGTACCAGAAGTCGGTGGCCGGGTCGCAGAAGCCGACCGAGCCGGCCGGACGCGACGGATCGCAGAAGATCGCGCGGCCCTGCGGCGTGCCGGAGCTGCCGCCGCGCACGCCGGTGCCCGGGGTCGGATAGGCCGACTGCTCCCAGTCGCCCGAGCTGATGCCCTTCTGCTCGTAGTAGCTGGCCGCGAACACCGCGTTGAAGCGCTCGCCGCCGCCGCCGATGGTCAGCGAGGCCTCGGTGGTCTCGCCACCCTTGGAGTACTCGCCGTAGTAGCTGTGGATCTCGGTGCCTTCGAAGTTGCGGCGGGTGATCACGTTGACCACGCCGGCGATCGCGTCGGAACCGTAGATCGACGAGGCGCCGTCCTCCAGCACCTCGATGCGCTCGACGATCGCCAGCGGAATGGTGTTGACGTCGGCGCTGCCGGAGACGCCCGACGCCGAGGATTCGTTGACCCAGCGGATGCCGTCGACCAGGACCAGGACGCGCTTGGAGCCCAGATGGCGGAGGTCGACCTGGGCCGAGCCGGCGCCGATGCCACCGCCGTCGGCCGGATAACCGAAGTTGCCCGAGGAGTTGAACTTGGCGTTGAGCGCCTGGCCGCTGGCGGTCAGCTGCTGGAGGATCTCGCCGACCGTCTGCACACCGGTCTGCTCCAGCTTCTCGCGATTGAGCACGAACACCGGCTGGGCGGTGACGGCGTTGGTCTGCTTGATGCGGGTACCGGTGACGGTAACCGTGTCGAGGGTCTTGGCCTGATCCTGCGTATCCTGCGCGACCGCCATCAGCGGCAGCGTCAGACCGACCAGCAGGGACGCGTGAATCGCGTATGCAAGCGTGTTTCGTCGTTGCGGTTTCATCGAACTCTCTCCCTAAGAACAATGCGGTGGGACCAAACAATCGAATGGCGCGCCGCTCCCCTGTTGCATCCATGCGGCGCACTCCGCTTTGTAAACTTTTTGTAAAGGTGCCACAACAGGCAAAGCGGCAGGGTGCCCTCCGGCATGGTGGGAAACTGAAATCGGCAATGAGAACTGCGTCGCTGTTTTGAGCGGCGACCCACGGCGGCGATTCAAGGGGGCGACCTGCGGTAGCGGCCGGCTCCGGGCCTTGTCCGGCAGTGCCGCGAGCCCACGCACGATCGCCCGGCCGAGCCGGCCCGACGCTATCCGTGAACAACGGTCGCCCGCCGACGGTCCCGGAGCGGGAATGCGGAGAAAGAATTCCGGGCGCCGTGGTACGACCGGGCGCGGTGGAGCGCCGCGACGCTCAGCCGCCCAGCAGCAGGCTGACGCCGACCAGGACCAGGAAGGCCGCGAATATCCGCTTCAGGGTTTCGCCCGACAGACGGTGGGCGAGCCGGGTGCCGAACGGCGCGGCCAGCACCGAGGCCGCCGCCACGCCCAGCGCGGCCGGCAGGTAGACGTAACCCACCGCATGCGCCGGCAGCGCGCCCGGCGGCGCGTGCAGCGCATAGCCGACCGCGCTGGCCATGCCGATGGCGACGCCGCATGCCGACGAGGTGCCGACCGCGCGCACCGGCGCGGTGCCGAGTGCGACCAGCAGCGGCACGGTCATGCTGCCGCCGCCGATGCCGACCACCGCCGACAGGGCACCGATACCGGTTCCGGCCAGCGCCATGCCGGGGCCGCGCGGCGGCGCGGCGCCGTCGGCGGCGGGCGTACGGCGGCGCCCCAGCAACAGTTGCGCGGCCGCGATCAGGCAGTAGCCGGCGACGATGTAGCGCAGCACGTCGTCGTCGATCCTGACCGCCAGGCCGCTGCCGAGCCAACCGCCCAGCAACAGGCCGGGCACCATCCAGGCGACCGTCGGCCACAGCACGCTGCCGCGCCGATGGTGCGCGCGCGCCGAGGCCGCCGCGGTCAGCACGATGCTGGCCAGCGAACTGGCCAGCGCGGCGTGCATCGCCGCGTCCTGCGGAACGCCGATCAACGGCAGCAGCCACGCCAGCGCCGCGACCAGGACCAGTCCGCCACCGACCCCGAGCAGGCCGGCCAGCACGCCGGCCACCGCGCCCAGGGCGAGAAACAGCATCAACGAAACCGGCAGCGACATCGGCGATCCGCAAGGTGGGGGAGCAGGCACGCAGGGTACGTGAAAATCCGCCGGCATCATCCCCTTCCGGTGGCCCCGCGAGACCGGTCTGACCTGGCGCTCGGCACGGGCGGCCGCGCGACGCGAAGCGCACTTGCGATCGCGTTGCCGCAACCGCGTTGGAATTTTCCTTCATGTCGGCTCCGCTATAGTTCCGACGATGATTGCCGCCCCCTCCCTGCATGCCGCGCTCGCCCTCGCGCTGGTCGCCTTCGCCACCTCCGCCTGCGCGCAGTCCGCCCCCGCCACGGCCGCCGGCAACGCGACCGCCAATGCCAGTGCGTCCGCGCGCGCCTCGACCCTCGAACCCCTGACCGACCCGCGCCTGCCGCGGATCGAGCAGGCCATCGGCGCGGCGCAGAGCGGTCAGTTCCGCGCCGTCGAGTACCGCGACCTCGCCGACCATCCGCTGTTCGCCTGGGTCGAGTACGCCAGCCTGCGTCGCGGCCTCGACGGCCTGCCCAGCGCACGCGCGCAGGACTTCCTGCAGCGCCGCGGCGGCCAGGCCGCGGGCGAGACCTTCCGCCGCGCCTGGCTGATGCAACTGGCCAGGCGCGAGGACTGGAGCGGCTTCCTCGCGGCCTGGCGCGATGGCGCCGACGACACCCCGCTGGCCTGCCACAAGCTGCACGCCGAACAGGCCCTCGGCCGCGCCGGCCAGGACTGGAACGCGCGCGCCCAGGCGATCTGGCTCAGCAGCGGCCGCTCGCTGCCGAACGCCTGCGATCCGGTGTTCGACACGCTCGCCGCACGCGGCGGCCTGACCGCCGAGCTGCGCTGGCAGCGCTTCGACAAGGCCACCGACGCCTGGCAGTCGGGGATGATGCGCAGCATCGCCAGGGGCCTGCCTGCCGATCAACGCGAGCTGGCCAACGACTACGCCGCCTTCATCGACAGCCCGCATTCGCGTGCCCTGCGCTGGCCGAAGACCGAGCGCAGCCGCCGGGTCGCCTCGCAGGGGCTGGCACGCCTGGGCAAGGCCGACCCCGACCGCGCCGAGCAACAGCTGCCGCAGTACGCGCAGGCCCTGCAGTTCGACGACGCCGACCGCGGCCGCGCGCTGTACCAGATCGCCCTGTGGACGGTGGCCTCCTACCTGCCGGACTCGGCGCGCCGGCTCAATGCGGTGCCCGAGGCCAGCTACGACCCGCGCCTGCACGAGTGGCGCGTGCGCGAAGCGCTGTCGCGCTCGGACTGGGGCGCCGCGCTCACCGCGATCGGCAAGATGGGCGCCGAGCAGCGCGGCGAATCGCGCTGGCGCTATTTCGAGGCACGGCTGAGGGAAAAGACCGGCGACGGCGCGGCCGCGCAGCGGCTGTACCGGCAGACCGCGACCGAAAGCGACTTCCATGGCTTCCTCGCCGCCGACCGCGCCGGGCTCCCGTACACGCTGTGCCCCTTGCAACCGCGCCCGGATGCCGCGGCCGTCGCCAAGGTCACCGGCGACCCCGCGCTGGGCCGCGCGGTGTCGCTGATGCGCCTGGAGAAGATCGGCTGGGCGGTGGCCGAATGGAAGGACGCGTTGTCGCGCTTCAGCGACGCCGAGCGCCTGATCGCGGTCGAGTACGCGCAGGCCAACGGCTGGTTCGACCGCGCGGTGTTCGGGCTGCAGCTGTCCAACCCCGACGAGCGGCGCCTGTACGACCTGCGCTTTCCGCTCCACCACGACGCCACCCTGCGCCGCGAGGCGGCGAAGAACCGCCTCGACCCGGCCTGGGTCGCGGCCGAGATCCGCGCCGAGAGCACCTTCAATCCGCGCGCGCGCTCGCAGGCGAACGCGCTGGGCCTGATGCAGATCCTGCCGGCCACCGGCGCCGCGGTGGCGGCGAAGCTGGGCCTGCCGTGGGGCGGCGCCGCCAGCCTGTACGACGCCGACACCAACATCATCCTCGGCAGCGCCTATCTGCGGCAGATGATGGACGAGAACGGCGGCCAACCCTACTTCGCGATCGCCGGCTACAACGCCGGCCCGACGCCGCTGCTGCGCTGGCGCACCCAGCGTCCGGGCATGGACCCGGACTTCTGGATCGAGACCGTCAGCTATCGCGAGACCCGCGAGTACATCGCCCGGGTGCTGGCCTTCAGCGTGATCTACGACTGGAAGCTCGACGGTGACGCGCTGCGCCTGGAGGACCGGATCCGCGGCCGCACCCAGGGCCCGCGCAAGGGCTTCGTCTGCGCCGCGGCCGGCGCGGAGGGGGCGAACCGGTGAGCGGTGAGCGTATCCGCCATGTGGTCGTGCTCGGCGGCACCGGCTTCGTCGGCCGGCCGCTGGTGCGCCGCCTGCTCGACGACGGCCGCCGCGTCACCGTGCTCAGCCGCGGACCGGCGCCGGACCCGGCCGCCTACCGCGCCAAGCGCGCCCAGCTGACCCGCGACGCCAGCCTGCTGGAGGGCGATGTCCACGATGTCGACTTCCTGCGCGCGGTGCTCGACGACGCCGACGCGGTGGTCAACCTCACCGGCATCCTCAACGAGAAGGGCGACAGCGGCGAAGGTTTCGAGCGGGTCTTCACCGAGCTGACCCGTTCGCTGCTGACCGCGATGCACGACAACGATGTGCGCCGGCTGCTGCAGATGAGCGCGCTCAATGCCGGCCTGGGCGAGAGTCACTACCTGCAGGCGCGCGGCCACGCCGAGCGCGAGGTGCGCGCGTCGCGGCTGGACTGGACGATCTTCCAGCCGTCGGTGATCGCCGGCCCCGGCGACGGCCTGTTCTGCCGCTTCGACGGGCTGCTGAAGTTCGCCCCGGTGCTGCCGGTCGGACGCGCGCAGGCGCGGTTCCAGCCGGTCTGGATCGGCGACGTGGTCGAGGCCTTCGCGCGCGCGCTCGACGACCCGGCCTGCGTCCATCAGACCTACCCGCTGGTCGGCCCGGAAGTGCTGACCCTGGCCGAGATCATCCGCCTGACCGCGCGCGCGCGCGGCCGCCATCGCGCGGTGCTGGCGCTGCCCGAGGCCCTGGGCAAGCTGCAGGCGGAGATCGGCGAGTGGCTGCCGGGCAAGCCGATCAGCCGCGACAACTGGCGCTCGCTGCAGCTCGACTCGGTCAGCGGCGAGGACGGCCTGTCCCGGCTCGGCATCGAGGCCACGCCGGTGACGGAGCGGCTGCCGGAGATCCTCGCAACCGACACCTGAGCCCGGCCGGTCGGGCCGGACGCCGGAGCGCGTCCCCGACGCCTGCGTGCCGACGGGCGCGTATCGGCCCGCCGGATGCCATCGCGGCATCGTCGCAGCGGTGCCGCGGATCTCAGTGGCCCGCGCCGCCCTTGAGCTTCCCCCAGGTCGTCGCCAACACCTGCCCGCGCCACCGCCAGCGCAGGTTCACGCCCAGCGTACCGGTCACGATCAGCGCCACCCCGGCGAGCTGCAGCGCGCCCAGCGCCTGCCCGTAGATGATGAAGTCCAGCAACAGCGCGACCACCGGATAGACGAAGGCGAGCACCGCGATCGTGGCCACCTTCAGGTGCGGGTACGCCGAATAGAACAGCACGTAGCACACGCCACTGTGAATCAGGCCGAGCCCGGCCAGCCAGGCCCAGTGCGCGCCGGGCCGTGCGACCGCCGCGTAGTCGGCGAACGGCGCCAGCATCAGCACGCCCACCAGGCACTGCACCAGCACCAGCACGAACGGCCGCTCGCGGCCGATCCGGCGCGACAGCAGCATGGCCGCGCCGCACAGGATGGCGGCGACGAAGGTGAGCGCGATCCCGAGCAGATAGTCCGTTCCCGCCTCGCCGAGCATCCGCGCCGGATCGGCGCTCAGCGCCACGCCGGCGAAGGCGATGCCGGACCAGCCCAGATCCGCCGGACGCGTGCGCTCGCCCTGGAACAACGCCGCCATCGCCAGGATCGCGAACGGGAAGAAGTGATAGACCATCGTCGCCACGCCGATCGACGAGCGCGCCATGCCGGCGAACAGCGCCACCCAGTTCAGCACCAGCAATACGCCGCTGAGCGCGGCGGCCCGGAGCAGGGCCGTCTGCCCGAGCAGGCCGCGGAAATACCCGCGCAGCCCGCCCCAGGCCAACAGGAACGCGCTGCCGAACACGCAGCGGAAGAACACCGCGGTGATCGCATCCTGGCCGCTCTCGAGAACGAACACGCCGACCGAACCGATCAGCACCTCGGCCACCAGCAATTGCAGCAACGCGCGACGCGGCGCCGCGCCGGACTGTTCCGGAGGGGACATGCGGGGGATCGCGAAACGACGGGAATGCCAGCCTAGGCACGCGCCTGACACCGGTACAGATTCAGATAGAATCAAAAATGACCAGTACAGATGCGTCGGCCACGGAGGCGTCGCCATGCCCCGCTCCCTGCTCTACGAACGGCTGGCCGAACGTCTGCGCCGGCAGATCCGCGGCGGCACGCTGCGCGCCGGCGAACGGCTGCCCTCGCTGCGCCGGCTTCACCGCGATCAACGCGTCAGCCTGGCCACCGTCCTGGAGGCCTATCTGCAGCTCGAGCGCGAGGGCCTTGTCGAGGCGCGTCCGCGATCGGGCTACTACGTGCGCGCGCCGGCCGCGTCGGCACCGCGCGCGCTCACCGCCCGTCACGCCACGCGTTCGCCGCAACCGGTCCGCAACCCGGCCCTGCTCGGGGTGCTCGACGTGCTCGGCCGCCGCGACATGATTCCGCTGCATGCCGCCACCCCGGCACCGGAACTGCTGCCGACCGCCGCGCTCGCCGCCGCAACCGCGCGCGCATTGCGGCGCGATCCCGGAGCCGCCCTCGGCTACGCGGTGCCGCAGGGCCTGCCGGCACTGCGCGCGCGCATCGCCCTGCGCTATGCGCGATGCGGCCTGGACATCGACCCCGACGAAATCGTCGTCACCGCCGGGGCGATGGAGGCGATCAGCCTGGCCCTGCGAGCCAGCACCCGCCCCGGCGACGTCGTACTGCTGGAGACACCGACCTACTACGGCCTGCTGCAGGCCGTCGCCGCACAGGGGCTTCGCGTGATCGAGGTGCCCAACCACGCGACCACCGGCATCGATGCCCGCCGCGTCGCCGAGTTGCTGCAGCGGCATCCCGTCCGCGCCGCGGTCCTGGTGCCGAATTTCAACAACCCGCTCGGCAGCCTCACCCGCGAGGCCGACAAGCAGGCCCTGGTCGCCGCCTGTGCCGCACACGGCGTGGTGATCATCGAGGACGATCTGTACGGCGAGCTGGCCTATTCCGGTCAGCGGCCCTCGCCCCTGCGCCGCTACGACCGCGACGACGCGGTCGTCACCTGCGGCTCGTACTCCAAGATGCTCGCCCCCGGGATGCGCATCGGCTGGATGCTGGGCGGCCGACGCACCGCGCAACTGTTGCGCGCCAAGTGCTTTACCACCGTCGCCACGGCCACGCTGCCGCAGCTGGCGATCGTCGACTACCTGTCGCGCCACGACCTGGACCGCGCCCTGCGCCGGCTGCAGCGCGCGCTTGCGGACAACGCGCAGCGCTACCGCCAGGCACTGCACGAACACTGGCCGGCCGGGACTCGCGTCTCCTCCCCCGCCGGCGGGATGGCGCTGTGGGTGGAGCTGCCCGAGCGCATCGAGGGCCAGGCGCTGTTCGAAGCCGCGCTCGCGCACGGCATCGGCACCCTCCCCGGCCATCTGTTTTCCAGCCGCGGCGACTACCGCCACCACCTGCGGTTGAGTTGCGGCCTGCCCTGGGACGCAAGGGTGGAGACCGCGTTGCGGACCCTGGGCACGCTGGCGGAGCGGCTTGCGGCCGACCGCGCGCGTTGACGCAAGCGAGCCACGGACGGCGGCGGAGCGCGCTGCAAGCAAAGCCCCGTTTCCACAGGCGGCGCGCGCGTTGTGGTATACCCGCCCCCCGCATGTCCGCCGCAACCCTTGCCATGCCATCTACGTCCATGCCCGACATCCCAAGCGCCTATCTGGTCGGCGGCGCGGTCCGCGACCGCCTGCTCGGGCTGACGCCGGGCGATCGCGACTGGGTCGTGGTCGGCCGCAGCCCGCAGCAGATGCTCGACGCCGGCTTCCGCCAGGTCGGCCGCGACTTCCCGGTGTTCCTGCACCCCGACAGCGGCGAGGAATACGCGCTGGCGCGGACCGAGCGCAAGAGCGGTCGCGGCCACGCCGGCTTCGTCGTCCACGCCGACCCGTCGGTGACGCTGGAACAGGACCTGGCCCGGCGCGACTTCACCATCAACGCGATCGCCGAGGACCCCGACGGCAATCGGGTCGACCCGTTCGGCGGCGCCGAGGACATCCGCACGCGCACCCTGCGTCATGTCGGTCCGGCCTTCGTCGAGGATCCGTTGCGGGTGTTGCGCGCGGCCCGCTTCATGGCCCGGCTGACGCCGCTGGGCTTCAGCGTCGCCGCCGAGACGATGGCGCTGATGCGCACGATGAGCGACTCCGGCGAACTCGCCGAGCTGGTTCCGGAGCGGGTCTGGCAGGAGCTGCGGCGGGCGCTGGGCGCGGCTTCGCCGGCGGCGTTCCTGCGCACCCTGCGCGAGTGCGGGGCGCTGGCGGCGGTGCTGCCCGAGGTCGACGCCCTGTACGGGGTGCCGCAACGCGCCGAGTATCACCCCGAGGTCGATACCGGCACACACATCGAACTGGTCTGCGACATGGCCGCGCAACTGGCGCCCGGCGACGACCTGATCGGCTTCGCCGCGCTGACCCACGACCTGGGCAAGGCGCTGACGCCGGCCGGGAAGCTGCCGGCCCACGTCGGCCACGAGCACGCCGGGGTCGCGCCGCTGCAGGCCCTGTGCGAGCGCCTGAAGGTGCCGAACGAGCATCGCCAGCTGGCCACCATCGCCTGCCGCGAACACCTCAACGTGCACCGCCTGCGCGAGCTGCGCGCGGCCACGCTGCACGACCTGATCGCCCGCTGCGACGGCTTCCGCAAGCCCGAGCGGATCGCCCAGCTGGCCGTGGTCTGCGAAGCCGACAAGCGCGGACGCGGCGGCCTGGCCGAGGCGCCCTATCCCCAGGGCGAAGCCTTGCGCGCGGCCCTGGCCGCGGCCATGGGCGTGCGTGCGCAGGACGTCGCCAGCGGACTCAGCGGCCCGGCGATCGGCGAAGCCCTGCGACGGGCGCGGATTGCGGCGATCGCCACCGAACGTGGCGACAACCCGAGCGGTTGAGAAGCGGGCCGCGCCGGCCGCCCGGACCGGTGCCGCAGAAAAAGTGATGCCGGGCGGTCTCCCCACCGCCCGGCATCCCTCCCCCTCTATGAACGCGGCGCGGGCGATCCCCCAATCGGTCCGTCAGCCGCCGTTCAGCCCGGAATGTAACGGTTCCTGAATAAATTGCAAACCTTGCCAGGCCGGCACCCGCTCCGGGTTGCCGATTCCAGGCACCGGGTCGCAGTTCCGGCTCCGGGCCGCGAGGGGCGGCGGGTCGGCGCTGCGACCCGCCGTCCGGGCGCTCAGAAACGGTAGTCCACGCGCACGTAGTAGCTGCCGCCGTTCATGCCGAACGGCAGCGTTTCCCAGCCGTACTTGAAGCCCAGCTGCGGGAACGGGAAGCCATCGACCTCATCCCACTTGTCCGGGTACTCGTCGAAGATGTTGTTGCCGCCGACGGTCAGCGACAGCGCATCGGAGAACGCGTAGCGCACGCTCATGTCGAACAGGGTCTTGCCGCCCCAGGTCTGCTTCAGGCCCGGCGTGAAGCCCTCGCCGGCGACCGAGCCGTAGTAGTTGGCGCGACCGGTGAGCTGCCAGGCGTCCTTGTTCCAGACCGCCTGCAGCACATGGTGCTCGCCGGGCTGGCCCTCTTCGAGCAGGGTCACCTGAGTGTCGTCGAACAGCGCTTCCGGCGACAGGATCGGCGACTGCGAGCGGCGCGCGGTCACCTCGGTCTTGTTGAAGTGCAGCAGCGCGGTCAGGTTCAGGGTCGAACCGCCGGCGAACTCGGTGTTGTGATTGGCGACGACGTCGACGCCGGTGGTGCGGGTGTCGATCGCATTGGTGAAGAACAGCACCTGGCCGACGCCGATCGGGTCCAGGATCGCCGCGATCGGACAGTTGGCGTTGTCCGCCGCGCACGGGTTGCCGTCGTTGCCGACCGCCTCGGGCTGGATGTTGCTGGAGAAGATGATGCGGTCGTCGATGTCGATGCGGAACACGTCGACGGTCAGCGAGAAGCGGTCGTTGGGGGTGAACACCAGGCCCAGCGAACCGCTGGTCGAGGTCTCCTCCTGCAGCGGCTCGATCCCGAACGCCCGGGTCACGTCGCTGTCCTGGCGCGCGGTCAGGGTGTCGGTCAGCACGCCGGCGGCGTTGAGGTTGGTCGAACGCTGGCCGTAGAACAGCTGCTGCACGCCGGGGGCGCGGAATCCGCTCGACACGGTGCCGCGGATCGCGAACGCGTCGGTCGCGTCGAAGCGCGCCGACAGCTTGCCGGTCACCGTGCTGCCGAAGTCGGAGTAGTCCTCCCAGCGCGCCGCCGCGCCGAGCAGGAAGCGTTCGCTGAGGTTGGTCTCGGCGTCGAGGTAGACGGCGACGTTGTGGCGACCCTCGTCGACCGCTTCGCGCGGCGAGAAGCCGGGGAAGCCCTGCATGCCCGGCTGGGCGGTGTCGCCGGTCTGGCCGACGATGTCGATGCCGCGGTCGTCGGTGCGGCCGTAGGTGTAGGAGACCGGGTCGCCGGCGCGGATCGCGTAGTTCTCGCGGCGGTACTCAAGACCGGTGCCGAGGTAGATCGGCTCGTCGTTGAAGCCGCCGACGCTGCCGCGGAAATCCAGGTTGAAGGTGGTCTGGTCGTACTCGAGGGTGCCGGTGTCGGCCGAGGTCGGCGAGGTGCCGTGGATGCCGGCGGACGGGTCGGTCGGATCGATCGGCTCGTACCACCAGCTGACGTTGACCGAGTTGCTCTCCTCGAAACCGAACTTGCTGCGACCGTGGTTGATCGAGATGTCCCAGTCCCAGATGTCGCCCAGCGGCGCGCGGTAACCGACCGCGATCGAACCGTCGTCGACCGTGGTCAGGATGTTCGGCAGGAAGCCGTCCGGATACAGGTCGGGCACGGTGCGGTTGTCGCCGGCGCTGCGGAAGAAGCCGGAGGAGTCGCCCTCGCGCCGCGACAGGCCGCCGAACGCGTACAGCTCGCCATTGGCGACCGGCAGGCCGCTGTTGAACCACAGGTAGTAGTCCTTGGCGTCGGCATCGCCCAGGCGCTGGGTCACCCGCGGCGGGTCCACGCGCAGGCTGTCGGGGCCGGCGCGGTTGGTCTCGTTGCGGTTGCGCGCCTCCGCCGAGAGGTTGATGAAGCCGTCGGCGCCGAGCTTGAAGCCGGTGTTGACCGAACCGTGCAGCATCTCGCCGTCGCCAGCGTAGTACTGCAGGCCCTCGACCGATACCTCGGTGTGGTCGGTCTGCTTCTTCAGGATGATGTTGATCACGCCGGAGATCGCGTCCGAGCCGTACTGCGCGGCCGCGCCGTCGCGCAGCACCTCGATGCGCTCGATCGCCGAAACCGGGATCGCATTGATGTCGGTGCCGGCCGAGCCGCGGCCGATGGTCTGCTGCACGTTGACCAGCGCCTGCTGATGGCGGCGCTTGCCGTTGACCAGCACCAGCACCTGGTCCGGGCCCAGCGCGCGCAGGGTGGCCGGGCGCAGGATGTCGGTGCCGTCGGAGACGAAGGTGCGCGAGAAGTTGAACGAAGGCTCCAGCATCTGCAGGATCTGGCCGACCTCCATCGCGCCGGTGGTGCGGATCTCCTCGGCGCTGATGATGTCGACCGGCGCCGCGGTGTCCTCGGCGGTGCGACCGAGCACGCGCGAGCCGACGACTTCGATGCGGTCGAGGGTGGTGGCGTCCTGGGCCTGGACGGCGGGCGCGGCGAACGCGCCGGCGGCGAAGGTGGCGGCGATGGCCAGGGTCAGGCGGTGACGTTGGGTGGCGACGGGCATGTCTCGATTTCCTTGCTCGGTGACGGATGGCGCCGGCCTTCCCCGACCGGTCCGAAGCGAGATTTACCCTTTCTTAACCTTTGCGCAATCAGTCGGAATCCTTTTCTGCGCCCATCCTTGTGACGTGGTTGGCGGTATTGCGATCTTGTTGCGGCGCGCCACCCTCGCCCCCCGGATTCCGCGCCGCCGGCGACGCGAATCGGAGCCAGATCAATCGGTTACGGAGAAAACGGTTTCAGCGACCCCGCCGATCGCCGGCCGCGATCGGCAGTCACCTCGATGCCGGCACCACCGGGCCAGGCGAGCGCCGGTTACGGCAGCCGCGCGTCCAACCGGAGCAGCCACAGCCGCGCCGGGGTCCAGCCCAGGCTGGCGCCCGCCAGCACCCCGAGCGTGTTGGCCAGTGCGTCCGCAGCGTCGGCCTGGCGCGACGCGGTCAGCGCGCCCTGGGCGAACTCCAGGCCGACCCCCAGCGCGACCAGCGCGATCGCCAGCAGCCAGTGGATCCCGCCACGGGCGAACAGCATCACCGCCCCGGCGGCGAGCACCGCGTAGGCAAGGAAGTGCTCCAACTTGTCGACGCCGTCGAACGGCGCCGCCGGCAGTTCCGCGGCCGGCAACAGCGAGGCGGTCACCACCGCCGCGACCAGCGCCAGCCAGGCGCCCAGCCACAGCGCGGGCCGGCGGAATCCGCGCAGCAGCGGCGACGCTTCCCGGCTCACAGGCGGAAGCTGAGGTCGCCGGCGAGAAAGGCGGTGCCGAACTCGACGTCCTTCTCGAAGCCCATCACCTGGAAGCGCTCGCCCATCGCGCTGGGCAGGGTCAGCTTCTTGACCTCCTCGGTGCGGCGCAGGCGCTCGCCCTCGTCGGCGATCCGCTCGATCCGCTCCAGCACCCCGGCCAGCCCGTTGCCCATCAGGAAGCTGGCCTGCGAACAGTAGCCGGCGAAGTCGAAACCGGCGCCGACGCCGGCCTCGGCCAGCGCGGTGAAGTCGACCGAGGCGGTGAGGTCCTGCAGGCCCGGCCACAGCATCGGATCGGCATGCATGCGCTGACGGTAGAACGCGCGCAGGGTGCCGTCGCTGCGCTCGGGCAGGTAGTACTCGCCGCGCGGGTAGCCGTAGTCGACGAACAGCATCGCGCCGCGCTCCATGCCGCCGGACACCGCCTGGATCCAGTACGGCAGCTGCGGCAGCAGCTCGGAACGGTAGCCGTCCGGCAGCCGGCGTTCCAGCCGCTGCTCGATGTGGCGCACCGCATTGGTCAGGAACGCATCGGCCGGGCGGGTGATGCGGGCGAAGCCCTGGCCGTCGCCGGCCTCGTCGATCACCACGAACTCCTCGTGCACCTGCCCATCGACGATCGCGAAGCGCGGCGTCGGCAGCGCATCGATCACCTCGTTGGCGAACAACACGCCTTCCCAGTCGTGCGGAAACGGGCCGTCGACCCACTCGACCAGATCGAACAGCGGTGGCGGCAGCCGCCGTTGCAGGCGTTCGCGCTGGCGCTGGCGCAACTGCGCGCTGGGCTCGAGGATCGCGTAACGGTCCGGCAGCGCGTCCAGTTCGGTCAGGCGCTTGAGCGCGACTTCGGCGAAGGCGCCGGTACCGCCTCCCAGCTCCAGGAACAGGCCCTCCGGACCGACCTGCTGCATCACCGGGGCCAGCGCCTCGGCGGTGCAGGCGGCGAACACCGGCCCCAGCTCGGGCGCGGTGACGAAGTCGCCTTCCTCACCGAACTTGCTGGCGCCGGCGCTGTAGTAGCCCAGACCCGGCGCGTACAGCGCCAGCTCCATGAAGCGCGAGAACGGGATCGCGGCATCGTCGCTGGCCTGGATCTCGGCGCGCAGGTGCGCCGACAGGCGGCCGCTGTGGGCGAGCGCGTCGGTATCGGGGGTCGGAAGCGAGGTCATCGGACAAGTATCGCAGCCCGGACGCTTGCAGCCCCAGTTTTCGTAGCAGCGGCGCAAGCCGCGATCCCCGAGGCTGCGCCCGCGAACCCCGTAGGAGCGGCGTAAGCCGCGATGGAGCTTTCCCATGAACGCCCGGTCGCGGCTTACGCCGCTCCTACGAAAAGCCCAGGGCCCGAAAAACACAGAGTCGCGACCGGATCGTTTCCCACGTGTCGACCCGGCCATGGCCGACGCCCGTCAGTCCAGCGCCGCGCGGCGCCTCGCCGCTCCCAGGCATCGACGGCCGGGGCAAGCGGTTGGCGGTGACGCGCTCACTCGCTACGCTCGGGGCCGGTCCTTCCGCGACATCCGCAATGCCCGCCAACCGCCCCGTCGCCCTCATCACCGGCGCGGCCCGCCGCATCGGCGCCGCCATCGTCCGCCATCTGCATGCGGCCGGCTACGACATCGCCCTGCACTACCGCGGCTCCACCGATGCGGCGCAGGCGCTTGCCGCCGCGCTGAACGACGCGCGCGCCGACAGCGTGCTGCCGCTGCAGGCGGACCTGGGCGAGTTCGACCGCCTGCCGGAACTGGTCGCGGCCACCGTCGGCCGTTTCGGCCGGCTCGACGCCCTGGTCAACAACGCCTCCACCTTCGAGCCCTCGCCGATCGGCGCCACCACCCCGGCGCAGTGGGACCACCTGTTCGCCAGCAACGCGCACGCACCGTTCTTCCTCGCCCAGGCCGCGGCCCCGCATCTGCGCCAGGCCGGCGGCGCGATCGTCAGCCTGACCGACCTGTACGCCGAGCGTCCGCTGCGCGACCACACCGTCTATTGCATGGCCAAGGCCGCACTGCTGGCGATGACCCGGTCGCTGGCGCTGGAACTGGCGCCGCAGGCGCGGGTCAACGCGGTCGCCCCCGGCGCGATCCTGTGGCCGGAGCCCAACGGCAGCGACATCGCCGGCGACAGCTGCAGCCTCAAGCAGGCGCAGATGCTCGAACGCACGCCGCTGGCCCGCACCGGCACCCCCGAGGAGGTCGCCGAGGCGGTGCGCTGGCTGCTGATGGATGCCCGCTACAGCACCGGCCAGGTCCTGCACCTGGACGGCGGCCGGATGCTGTCGGTCTGACCCGGCCGGGGACGCGGCAGCGCGCCGCGCCCCGACCCTTGCGCTCACTTGCCGGCGAAGGCCTGCGCCAGCGGCACGTCCTCGAACCCGGCCGGCGTCTCGCCGCGGGTCACGTACTGGTACAGCGCCGCCGAGTACACCCCGCTCAGCGCCGACTGGTAGACGCCCAGCAGCAGCACGGCGATCACGAACACGACCGCGACCGCGATGCCCAGCCCGGCCGAGACCATCCACGCGGCGACCGTGCAGCCGGCGCCGATCAGTACCACCACCACGGTGATCAGCCCGAACGCGGTGCCGATCCCGATCTGGCCGATCGCGTTCTCGCCCCAGGTCCGCTTGAGCAGGTTGACGCTGCTCCTGAGCGCATCGACCGGGCCGACGTCGGTACTGACCAGCACCGGCACCACCAGGAAGGTCGCCAGCGTCCACATCATGCCCAGGCCGCTGCCGATCAGGCGCACGATGAAGTTGTTCTCGCGGTTCTTCATCGCGTTGAGCAGCATGCCGACGGTGGCGGCGATCGCGGCGTAGCCGAGGATCGCGCCCAGCCGCGACCGCGCCGCCCTGAGGCCGTCGGCCAGGGTCGGATCGCCGCCTTCGAGCCGGATCAACGCCGCCCCCACCAGGGCGCTGTTGAAGAAGATGATCACGGTGTACTGGCAGAAGTAGAACGCGAACGCCCAGATCGCTCCGACCGGGCCGAATCCATTCTCGAAGATGCGCAACGCGAAGGTCGGGACCGCGAAGGTCGCCAGCACCAGCACGGTGGCGGCCGACGAAACCAGCGGGAACAGCATCAATTCCTTGTCGGAGCGCAACACCGACGCGCTGGCCTTGACCAGCGCCCAACTGCGCCTGAACTTTTCGAACATGTGCCTGAGATCCTCTCGAAGGATCCCCCCTGCGGCCAATTATGCCCGTTCCGGCGCGCCGATGAAGCTCCCTCAGTAGTCGGCGCCCAGGGCGAAGATCCGCGCCCGGTCGCGCCAGCGGCCCTCGGTGAAGTCCGGGAACGCCAGGGTCCGGTTGTCCTCGCGGATCGACTGTTCGGACAACGGCGTGATCGCGCTCCAGGCGACCGCGTCGTAGATGTCGATCGGCATCGGGTCGCCGGCCTTGAGCGCCTCGACGAAGGCGTGCACGACGAAGAAGTCCATGCCGCCGTGCCCGGCGCCCTCGGCCTGGGCGGCGAAGCGCTTCCACAGCGGATGGTCGTAGCGCTCCAGCCAGCCCTGGGCGTCCTCCCAGCGATGCGGCTCGGGACTCCTGCCCTCCAGATAGATCGACTTGTTGACGTCCATCCACAGGCCGCCGGTGCCCTGCACCCGGAACCCGAGCGAGTACGGCCGCGGCAGCGAGGTGTCGTGGGTCAGCAGGATGGTCTCGCCGTTCGCGCAGACCAGCTGGGTGGTGACCACGTCGCCCAGCGCGAATCCGACCCGGGCGTTCGGGTGGTCGGCGCCGCCCTGTTTGACCACGTAATCGTGCAGGCCGCGCGCCTTGCTGGCATAGCTGGTCAGCCGCTCGAAGCGGTTGCCGCGATGGATGTCGGCCCACATCGCGCACGGGCCGATGCCGTGACTGGGATAGAGCTCGCCGTTGCGGCGCACCGAGTGCGGGGTGCGCCACTTCGCCTCCGACCAGCCCTTGTCGCCGAACTCGACGCCGCCGCCGTAGGGCTTGCCCGGCTCGCCGGAGTTGAACTTGACCGCGCGCAGATCGTGCTCGTAGCCGCCCTCCAGGTGCACCAGCTCGCCGAACAGGCCCTGGCGGACCATGTTCAGCACCGCCAGCACGTCGCGGCGGTAGCAGACGTTTTCCAGCAGCATGTACGGGGTGCCGGTGCGCTGCTGCGCCCGCAGCACGCGCCAGTGATCGTCGAGGGTGATGCCGGCGACGACCTCGCAGCCGACCGCGACCTTCGCCTCCATCGCCGCGATCGCCTGCGGTGCGTGCCACTCCCACGGGGTGGCGATGATCACCGCGTCCAGGTCGGCGTCGGCGAGCATCTGCTCGTAGGCATGATCGCTGCCGGTGAACACGCGCGGCCTGGGCTTCCCGGCCGCGGCCACCATCGCCAGCGCGGTATCGAGCATGTAGGCCTCGATGTCGCACAGCGCGACGACCTCGACATCCTCGCGCTTGAGCAGCTCGGCCAGATGGACCTGGCCACGCATGCCGACGCCGATCAGACCGACCTTCAACCGCGATGCCGGGCGCGCCCAGCCCATGCCCGGCGCGGTCAACGCCGCGCTCGCCGCGGTCGCCAGCAGGAAGTCCCGTCGTTGCATCGTGCGCTCCGGTATCGGTGTCAGGCCGCCGATGATGCCCCAGGCGGCCCGCCGCGGCACGGCCGCGACTACAGCGCGACCGTCTCCATCGCCGCCCCGTAATCGGGATGGGCCGCCCACAGCTGCGCCAGGGTGCGTCCGTCGTCGGGCACCACCGTCTCCGGCGCGATCTCCGCCAGCGGCCTCAGCACGAAGGCGTGCTTGAGTTCCGGCCGCGGGATGTGCAGGTTGCCGGGGCCGCTGAGCACACGGTTGTCGAACAGCACGATGTCGATGTCGAGCGTGCGGTTGCCGAAGCGCGGGCCGCTGCGATCGCGGCCATGCGCGTCCTCCAGCGCATGCAGCCAGGCATTGAGCGCATACGGATCCATCGTGGTCTCGATCACCGCCGCGGCATTGAGGAAGTCGCCACCGTCGAACCCGACCGCCGCGGTGCGGTAGACCTCCGACAGCACGATCGCGCCGAACTGCTCGCGCAGCGCGGCGATGCCGCTGGCCAGGTTGGCCTCCGGGTCCAGATTGCTGCCCAGGCTCAGGTAGGCGCGGCTGCCCCGTGGCCGGTTCACGCGGCGGCGTCCAGCGGCACCCGCAGCGCCGCGATGCCGGCCATCAGGTCGCCGCCGCCGGGCTGCTGGAACAAGCGCAGCCCGAACTCCGGCAGGATCGCCAGCAGGTGATCGAAGATGTCGGCCTGGATCGCCTCGTAGGCCCCCCACTCGGTGGTCGCGGCGAAGCAGTACAGCTCCAGCGGCAATCCGGTCGGCCCCGGCTCCAGCTGGCGCACCATCAGGGTCTTGCCGTGATCGACCTTCGGGTGCGACTCGAGATAGGCGGTCACGTAGGCTCGGAAGCAGCCCAGATTGGTCAGCCGGCGCGCATTGACCGGCTCGGCGCCGCGCTCGGGCGCCTGCGCGTTCCATTCGTCCAGCTCGGCCTTCTTGCGTTCGAAGTGCGACTTCAACAACGCGAAGCGGCCCAGCTTGCGGCGCATCGCCTCGTCGAGGAAACCGACGCTGCCCTGATCCACGTACAGCGCGCGCTTGATCCGGCGGCCGCCCGAATCGCTCATGCCGCGCCAGTTCTTGACGCTGTCCTCGATCAGCCGGTGGGTCGGCACGGTGACGATGGTCTTGTCGAAGTTCTGCACCTTGATCGTGTGCAGGGCGATGTCGACCACGTCGCCGTCCACGCCCAGCGACGGCATCTCGATCCAGTCGCCGACCCGGACCATGTCGTTGGAGGCGATCTGCACGCTGGCGACCAGCGACAGGATGGTGTCCTTGAACACCAGCAGCAGGACCGCGGCGAACGCGCCCAGTCCGCCGAGCAGGACCAGCGGCGACTTGCCGATCAGCACCGCGATGATGCCGATCAGCGCGATCGTGTAGACGATGATCTTGCCGAGCTGGACGTAGCCCTTGATCGGACGGCTGTGGCCGGCCGGACGCCGCTCGTAGATGTCGTTGAGCGCGGACAGGAACGCGCTGATCGCGATCGCGACCACCAGCACCATGTAGGCGATCGCGCCCTTGCCGATCACCTGCACCAGGGTCTCGTGCAGGTTCGGCACCAGAGCGATGCCGAAATGGATCACCAGCGCCGGGGCGATGTGCGAGAGCTGCTTGATCACGCCATGGGCGAGCAGCGCATCGTCGATCTTGGTCGGACTGACCCGCACCGCCCGGGATACCAGCGGGCGGACGATGCGCTGGGTCAGCCAGTCCACCAGCGCGGCCAGCACCACCAGGCCGGCCAGCACGCCCAGGGTCACGGTCCAGTCCATGCCGGCGGACTGGGCGGCGATGGCGTCGAGCTGGGCTTTGATCGATTCGGCTTGCGCTTGCATGGATACGGGTTGCTGGGGCTCAGTCCTTCAGGGTAGGTACGTCCGGTTCAGGTTCAACCCCCGCGGCGACGGCGGAGGCCCCCCGGTTCAGTCGGCGGCCGCCGCCGGCAGGGTATCGCCCGCCCGCGAACGCTCGATGACCACACCGACCGCGCGCGCGCCGCGGACCGCACCGGGCTTGCTGAGCTTGAGCCGCAACCGGCGCACGCCGAACTCGTCGAGGATGATCTGCGCGACCCGCTCGGCCAGCGTCTCGACCAGACCGAACTCCGATGCCTGCACATAGGCGATCACGCGCTTGCTGACCGCCTTGTAGTTCAAGGTGTCGGCGATGTCGTCGGTCGCCGCAGGGACCCGGTTGTCGAACGCCATCTCGATATCGAACACCAGGGTCTGGCGGACCCGGCGCTCCCAGTCGTAGATGCCGATCAGGGCATCGATCTCGAGGCCTTCGATGAAAACGTGATCCATGGGGGGTAGGGCCAGAAGTGAGAGGGCAGGAGTGAGAAGCGAGAGAAAAGCTCAGGGGGCTGCCAGGGGCATTGTCATTCCTGCACCGGTTTCGATCCAGCGGCTGCCGGTGACCCAATGCCTTTTCTCACTCCTCTTCACTCGCTACTCATCCACTCACTACTGGCTCCAAAGACGCCATGTCCCAGCGCGGGGTCACCCGCACCGAGGCGTCGTCGTGCTGGCCGGCCCGCAGCCGCAGCGCCCCGGCAAACGCGATCATCGCGCCGTTGTCGGTGCAGAACGCCGGCCGCGGAAACGCGACCCGGCCGCCGCGCTGCTCGGCCATCGCCTGCAGCCTCGCGCGCAGCCGCTTGTTGGCGCCGACGCCGCCGGCCACCACCAGGGTGTCGCAACCGGACGCGTCCAGCGCGCGCCCGCACTTGATCGCCAGGGTATCGACGACCGCATCCTCGAAGCCGCGGGCCACATCGGCGCGGGTGCGGTCGGACTGGTCGCTGTCGCGCCAGGCCAGCAGCACCTGGGTCTTCAGCCCGCTGAAGCTGAAATCCAGGCCGGGCCGGTCGGTCATCGGCCGCGAGAAGCGGAACGCCTGCGGGCGGCCCCGTTCGGCCAGCATCGCCAGTTGCGGACCGCCCGGATACGGCAGGCCCATCAGCTTGGCGGTCTTGTCGAAGGCCTCGCCGGCGGCGTCGTCGAGGGTCTCACCCAACAGCCGGTAGCGGCCGATCGCCTCGACATGGATCAGCTGGGTATGCCCGCCGGACACCAGCAGGGCGACGAACGGCGGTTGCGGCCGCCCGGCCGGGCCGTCCTCCAGCAGGGGCGCCAGAAGGTGCCCCTCCATGTGATGGACGCCGATCGCCGGCACCTCCAGCGCCCAGGCCAGCGCGCGGGCCACGCCTGCGCCGACCAGCAGGGCGCCGACCAGGCCCGGACCGGCGGTGTAGGCGACGCCGTCGAGATCCTCGATGCCCAACCCGGCCTCGGCCAGGGTCTGGCGGATCAGCGGCAGCAGCTTGCGGACGTGGTCGCGGCTGGCCAGCTCGGGCACCACGCCGCCGTACTCGGCGTGCAGGGCGATCTGGCTGTACAGGGCATGCGCGCGCAGGCCGGCGTCGGTGTCGTAGACCGCCACACCGGTTTCGTCGCAACTGGTTTCGATGCCAAGGACTTTCATTAACTGGGCTGGGGCTGGGGCTGGGGGCCGTAGGAGCGGCGTGAGCCGCGATGGGTTTCGCGGGAAGCGCGGTCGCGGCTCACGCCGCTCCCACAACGGGCTAAAGGGCAACGGCCCATTGTCCGTCGTTGGGGCGACTTGCGGCGCAGGGCCCGATACGGCTATCATACGCGGCTCGCCCGGAAGGACCGGGCCTGTTCCCGTACCGAGATACCACATGCCCAGCGTCAAAGTCCGCGAAAACGAGCCTTTCGAGTTTGCCCTGCGCCGCTTCAAGCGCACCTGCGAGAAGGCCGGCGTCCTCGCCGAGACCCGCAAGCGCGAGTACTACGAGAAGCCGACCCAGGAACGCAAGCGCAAGGCCGCCGCGGCGGTGAAGCGTCAGGCCCGTCGCGCCTCGCGCGATGTGACCAAGCGCCAGCGCCTGTACTGATCCAGGCACGCCGGGTCGGCCTGCCCGTTCGGGCTTGCTCGATCCTCGGCGCGCGGTCGCCAGCCGCCCGGGACTCCGGTCCTGGGCGCCGCTTGAGCCGCCGAAGTCCGCAAGAAGCCGGCCGCGCCCAGCGCTGCCGGCTTTTTGTGTTGTCGCGCCCAGCCTGGGCGCCTCTCCCTTCCCTCCTTACGGACCCGATGCCATGACCATGAGCCTCAAGCAACGACTCACCGACGACATGAAGGCCGCGATGAAGGCCGGCGACAAGCACAGCCTGGGCGTGATCCGCCTGGTCAACGCCGCGATCAAGCAGAAGGAAGTCGACGAGCGCGTCGAACTCGACGACGCCGCCGTGCTCGCCGTGCTCGACAAGATGGTCAAGCAGCGCAAGGACTCGGTCAGCCAGTACGAGGGTGCCGGCCGCGAGGACCTGGCCCAGGTCGAGCGCGACGAGATCGTGGTGATCGAGCGCTACCTGCCGGCCAAGCTGGGCGAGGCCGAGATCCTGGCCGCGGTCGACGCGGCGATCGCCCAGACCGGTGCCAGCGCCCCCGCCGACATGGGCAAGCTGATGGGCGTGCTCAAGCCCCAGCTGGCCGGCCAGGCCGACATGGGCCTGGTCTCGAAGCTGGTCAAGCAACGCCTGGCGGGTTGAGCGCGGTGACGCAGACCGTGACCACCGCGCACCCGGGCGTGGTGCTGCGCCCCGCGGTCCGCGCCGACGTGGCGCTGATCCTGGCGTTGATCCGCGAGCTGGCCGAGTACGAACGCGAACCCGACGCGGTCCTCGCCACCGAGGCCCTGCTGGAGGCGCAGCTGTTCGGCGCGCAGCCGGCGGCCGAGGTGATGATCGCCGAGGCCGACGGCCAGCCGGCCGGGTTCGCGCTGTTCTTCCACAACTTCTCGACCTGGCAGGGCCGGCGCGGCTTGTACCTGGAGGACCTGTTCGTGCGCCCGCAGTTCCGCGGCCGCGGGGTCGGCCATGCCCTGATCGCCTACCTGGCCCGGCTGGCGGTGCAGCGCGACTGCGCCCGCTTCGAGTGGAGCGTGCTGGACTGGAACGCCCCGGCGATCGGGTTCTATCGCCGGATCGGCGCGGTCGGCATGGACGGATGGACCGTGCAGCGGATCGACGGCGAGGCCCTGCGGCGCCTGGCGGCCAGTTCCGCCGACGCCGCCGACCGCCCCGAATCCGACTGACCGGAGCCGCCGCCGCGCGTGGCATCCTAGCCGATCATGGCCCGCATCCCCGACGCCTTCATCGATGACCTGCTCGCGCGCACCGATATCGTCGAGCTGATCAACGCGCGCGTGCCGCTCAAGCGCCAGGGCAAGGAGTACTCGGCGCGCTGCCCGTTCCACGACGAGCGTTCGCCGAGCTTCACCGTCTCGCCGACCAAGCAGTTCTATCACTGCTTCGGCTGCGGCGCGCACGGCACCGCGATCAGCTTCCTGATGAACTACGACCGCCTCGAGTTCCTCGACGCGGTCGAGGAACTCGCGCGGCACGCCGGCATGGAGGTCCCGCGCGAGACCCAGCAGCGCAACGCCAACCCCGAGAGCCAGGACCTGTACGCGGCGCTGGAGGCCAGCGCCCGCTTCTACCGCAAGCAGCTCGACGGCAACGCCAAGGCGCAGGCCTATCTCGACGACCGCGGCGTCGACGCCGCCATCCGCGAACGCTTCGGCATCGGCTTCGCGCCGCCCGGCTTCAACGCGCTGCGCGACGCGCTCGGCGGCGACGAGCGCCGGCTGCGCCTGCTCGAACGCGGCGGCATGATGTCCCGCAACGACAGCGGCCGCGTCTACGACAAGTTCCGCAACCGAGTGATGTTCCCGATCCTCGACCGGCGCGGCCGCACGATCGCGTTCGGCGGGCGCGTGGTCGACGCCGACGACTCGCCCAAGTACCTCAACTCGCCGGAGACGCCGCTGTTCCACAAGGGCCGCGAGTTGTATGGCCTGTGGCAGGTGCGCCAGGCGCACAACAAGATCCCGCACATCGTCGTCGTCGAAGGCTACATGGACGTGGTCGCGCTGTTCCAACACGGCGTCGACACCGCGGTCGCCACCCTCGGCACCGCGACCACCCCCGACCATGCCGAACTGCTGTTCCGCAACGCGCCGGACGTGCACTTCTGTTTCGACGGCGACCGCGCCGGTCGCGCCGCCGCCTGGAAGGCGGTCGAGTCGGTGCTGCCGCGGATGAAGGACGGCCGCCAGGCGTTCTTCCTGTTCCTGCCCGACGGCGAGGACCCGGACTCGCTGGTGCGGCAGGAGGGCCGCGAGGGCTTCAACGCGCGCCTGAAGCAGGCCACTCCGCTGTCGCAGTTCCTGTTCGACTCGCTTTCCGCCGACGTCAATCTCGCCACCCTGGAAGGCAAGGGCCGGCTGGCCGAGCGCGCCAAGCCGCTGCTGGCGCAGATTCCGGACGGTGCCTTCGCCGACCTGATGCGGCAGCGGCTGACCGAGCTGACCGGGGTCGGCGCCCGCGCCAGCACCCCGGACACCCACGTCCCCGCGCATCGCGCGCGCGCCGGCGCCGGCCCGGCACCGGCCAGGCGCAGCCTGGTGCGCAGCGCGATCGCCCTGCTGCTGCAGTCGCCGACGCTGGGGCTGGAGCTGCTGCCGCCCTACCGTTTCGCGCCGCTGCGCCAACCCGGCGTCGACCTGCTGTGCGAGATGCTGCAACTGGTCTACGAGCGTCCGGACATCGGCACCGGCAGCCTGATCGAACACTTCGCCGACCGCGACGAGCAGGCCTCGCTGCAGAAGCTGGCGGCGCAGTCGCTGCCCGGCGAGGAAGCCGCATGGCGCGCCGAGTTCCACGAGGCGATCGCCCGGCTCGAACACCAGACCCTGCTGCAACGGCACGAGGAACTGCGAAACCGCATGCGCGAGGGCGGCAACTCGGCGCTGTCGGCCGAGGAGAAGCGCGAGCTGAGCCAGACCCTGGCGGCGCTCTGGCGCGAGCGCAACGCCGGCACCGGCGACAACTAGCCCGACGCGGCCCTCAACCCCACACCTCGCGCATCACCCGGGCGAAGTTGCCGCCGAGGATCTTGCCGATGCGCGCATCGGAATGGCCGCGCCGGGACAGCAGCGCGGCGAGGGTGTCGAAGCGGTCGGCGCTGTTGAGATCCGGAATGAAGGTGTACAGGTCGTCGGGACGGTCCTTGGCGAAGATGCCGTCCTCCTTCATCCCGCGCATGAACTCGCGGTTGTTGCGCTCGAACTCCGGCGTGCGCTCCACCGGCGCGATGGGCGTGTCGGTGCCGATGCCGACGTGGTCCTCGCCACAGACATCGATCGCGTGCTCGATATGGCGGACCACGTCGATCGCCATCGGCTGGGTGTCGGTGCGCAGGTAGGGCCAGAAGATGATCCCGGCCACGCCGCCACGCTCGGCCATCGCCCGCAGCTCGGCATCGGCGGTGTTGCGCGGCAGGTCGGCCAGCGCGCGGCAGCCGGTGTGGCTGATCAGCACCGGCGCCTTCGAGGCCGCGATGCCCTCGCGGATCGTGCGCTGCGAGCCGTGCGCGAGGTCGACCACGATGCGCTCGGCATTGAGCCGCTCGACCACCTGGTGGCCGTAGTTGCTGAGCCCGGCGTTGCCCGGCTCCATGCAGCCGTCGCCGACCAGGTTGCGGCGGTTGTGGGTCAGCTGGATCACCCGCACGCCCAGTTCGCGGAACATCGGGATGCGCTCGATGTCCTCGCCCAACGGCTCGGTGCCCTGGAAGCCGAAGATCATTCCGACCCGACCGGACGCATGCGCCCGCTGCAGGTCGTCATGGCTGCGGATCGCGGCCAGGTGGCCTGGATGGCGCTCGATCAAGCCATTCCACTTGTCGATGTTGGCCCTGGCCCGTTCGAACGCGGCGTCGTCGAGCCAGAAGCGGCCGGCCGGGGCGACGGTAAGCAGGGTCGCGGCCAGTCCGCAATCGCGCGCGGCCCGCAGTTCGCCCGCGATCGCCGGGTCGCCCTCCTCCAGGTAGACCAGCATCAATCCCGAGGCGCCATCGATCGCGACCGTATCCCGGTAGGGTGGCCAGGCCGGCGTCCGCGGGCCGGCCGCCATGGCCAGGGACGGCAGCGCCACGCCGGCCGCGGCTGCCGCGGTCAAGGCGGTGAGCTGTCCAAGGAACTCGCGTCGGTCCGACATGCCATTCTCCCCGATGGATGCTGTCCGGACTCTAGCGCAACCCATTCGATGGCTCACCTGCCCCCGCGGCGCCCGCGCTAAGCTCAGCGGTTCCAACGCCCCGGGGAAGCGCCACGCCATGCCGCACGCTCGAATCCGCAAGACCGCCCTGCTCGCCACCACCCTGGTCGTGGTCAGCGCCACCGTCCAGTCAGCACCCGCCACCGGCCAGGACGTTGTCCGGGTCGAGGAGGGCAACCGCATCAGCGAGGACATCCCGGCGACCCCGGACGCGCTGGTCGAGCGCCTGAACCGCTACCAGAACACCCGTGGCGCCAACGTCGCCGGCTGGCTCGGCGACGATTGCCTGCTGGTCGCGACCCGCTTCGCCGAAACCGCGCAGGCCCATCGCGTGTGCCAGCCGCTGGGCATGCGCGAGCAGCTGACCTTCTACCCCGAGCCGCTCGCCGGCATGGTCGCGGCACCGCCGCGGGCCTGGCGCCAGGGCTTCGTGTTCGCCAAGGACAGCGGTGGAGACGAGTTCTCGCAGCTGTACTGGTTCGATGCCCGGACCCGTGGCAGCACCCTGCTGACCGATGGCGGACGCACCCAGAACAACGAGGTCGTGCTCAGCCGCGACGGCGCCCTGATGGCCTACACCAGCACCGCCCGCAACGGCACCGATCGCGACATCTGGGTGCGCGACACCCGCAGCGGCCAGGCCCGGGCGGTGGTCATCGAGGGCGGCAGTTGGGGCGCCCTGGATTTCTCCGCCGACGGCAAGCGTCTGCTGGTCAGCCGCTACGTCTCCATCGCCGAAGCCCATCCGGGCGAGGTCGATCTCGACAGCGGCGAGCTGACGATGTTTCCGGTCGACGGCGGCAAGGCCGCCTTCGGCGCCTTCCGCTACGCGCCGGATGATCGTGCGGTGTACTACGTCTCCGACGAGGCGGTCGACGGCGCGCCGCAGGAGTTCCGCAGCCTGCGCCATCACGACCCGGCCGGCGGCGCGCCGGCCATCCTCAGCGCCGACATCCCGTGGGACGTGAGCGAGTTCGCGCTCGCCGACGACGGCCGCCATCTGGCCTTCGTCAGCAACGAGGACGGCATCGGCCGGCTGCACCTGCTGTCGCTGCCCGAGCACCGCCCGGTCGCGCTGCCCGAGCTGCCGATCGGTCTGCTCGGCGGCCTGGCGTTCTCGCCCGACGGCCGGCGCCTGGCGCTGACCCTCAACAGCGCGACCTCGCCCAGCGACGCCTATGTGATCGACATCGACGCGCGCACCCTGACCCGCTGGACCCGCAGCGAGGTCGGCGGCCTCGACACCGGCCGCTTCGTCGCCCCCAGCCTGATCCACTTCCCGACCTTCGACCAGGCCGGGAACGGCGGGCCGCGGATGATTCCCGCGTTCTACTACCGCCCGGCCGAGGCCGCACCGGGGCGCAGGCTGCCGGTGGTGATCCAGATCCATGGCGGCCCGGAGAGCCAGGCGCGTCCGGGCTTCAGCCCGACCGCGCAGTTCCTCGCCAACGAGCTCGGCATCGCCGTGCTGGTGCCGAACGTGCGCGGCTCGGCCGGCTACGGCAAGACCTATCTGAGCCTGGACAACGGCCCCCGCCGCGAGGACTCGGTGCGCGACATCGGCGCGCTGCTCGACTGGATCGCGACCCGGCCCGAGCTGGATGCCGACCGCGTCGGCGTCTACGGCGGCAGCTACGGCGGCTACATGGTGCTGGCCTCGCTGATGCACTACCCCGAGCGCATCCGCGCCGGCGTCGACATCGTCGGCATCTCGCACTTCGGCACCTTCCTGAAGAACACCGAGGACTATCGCCGCGACCTGCGCCGCGCCGAGTACGGCGACGAGCGCGACCCGGCGATGGCGGCGCTGTTCGACCGGATCTCGCCTCTCAACGGCGCCGCGAAGATCACATCGCCGCTGTTCGTCGCCCAGGGCCGCAACGACCCGCGGGTGCCCTGGACCGAGGCCGAGCAGATCGTCGAGGCGGTGCGCGGCAACGGTCAGCCGGTCTGGTACCTGCTGTTCAACGACGAGGGCCACGGCTTCCGCAAGAAGAGCAACGCCGACCATTTCACCGCCGCGACGATGCTGTTCTGGCAACAGCATCTGCTCAAGTGATGCGAATCGGTCACGAAGTGGGCATGCCTCATTCCTCCAGCCGCAGCCATACCGAGACTGGGATGCTGCCGTCCGGCCGCGGAGGCACCCGGTAGCTCAGCGTGTTCCCCTCCAGGGTGTAGCTGCGCTGTTGCACGCTACCTTCCCAGTTGGGGAATGAAGCCCCTTCGATGCGGAACCGCAGGACGCCCTGCTGTGCGTCCGATTCAATCGTGCCGTAGTGGGTGCTGGAACCCAGCACCGCTGCGGCGAATTCGTCGCCGCTGCCGCCGGCCTTGCCGGCGGAAGCGAAACGCGGGCGCTCGGACTTGAAGATCTGCAGCGAATAGCGCCCGTGCGCATCGACGATCAAGCGCCCCTTCGGTGCATTGCCGTAATCACGCACGCGGCTGCCATCGGCAAGGATCTTGTCCGCCGCCAGCAGGTTCCAAGTGCCGCGCAGCGGCGAAACCGGCGCCGGCGGCTCGGGTACATCACGGATGGCCAGTCCAGTCAGAGTGGCAAGGGTCATGGTGATCAAGGCTTTCATTGGCGGCTCCAAAGCAGGCGATGACGGCAGCCTACGTCGCCTGTATCATTCCAAAAAGACATCCATAGATGTTTCTATAATTCCATAATCGAATTTTTGAGTGAAATCGCTTGATGTCGACGCAGTAAAGGCCTTCGTCCTGGTCGCCGAGCTGCAGGGCTTCACCCGCGCGGCCGATGCTCTGGGCGTCAGCCAGTCCGCGGTCAGCATGAAGCTGCGCAAGCTGGAACAGCAGCTGGGCCGACGCCTGCTGGAACGCACGCCAAGGCACGTGCGTTTGTCCGCCGAAGGCCTGATTTTCCTGGCGGCCGCACGCGAACTGGTATCCAGTCACGACCGCGCCGCCGAGGCGTTCGCCATCGGAGTGCGGCGACTGGCGGTCGGCGTCAGCCACCAACTGGTCGGCGGTGAATTGCCGGGCCTGTTGCGGCGACTGCATGAACGCCACCCTGGCCTGCGGCTGGAAATGCGGGTGGCCGGCACCCGCGAGCTGATGCAAGCCTTCGAACACAATGAACTGGATGCGGCGCTGGTGCTACGTCCGGACGATGGGCGCAAGCGCGGCCAAGCCGCGTTCGCCGAGGAGTTCTCGTGGTTCGCCGCGGCCCGCTGGCAGCCCCGCGCCCACCAGCCGCTGCCGCTGGCCACTCAAGGCAACCTCTGCCGGGTGCGCGCCGCAGCGGTGGCGGCGCTCGACCGGGCCGGGATCGCATGGAACGAGGTCTTTGTCGGCAAGGGCGCGGCGGTGCTGGGCGCTGCCGCCGCCGGAGGTCTGGCGGTGGCCCTGCTGGCCAAGCGCACGGCCCCTTCCGGCACGGTCGACGTGGGTGCGGAACTGGGCCTACCGCCGATTCCCGCCCAGGACGTGATGCTTTATGGCGCGCTGGGCGACCCCGGCTCGCGCGAGGCGCTGCGCACCCTGGTGCTGGCCTTCCGCCAGTAGCGCCCGCTCAGCCGGCGTGCAGCCACGGCAGCAGCCAGTGATCGACCATCAGGAACGCGAACAGCGCCATCAGGTAGACGATCGAGTAGTTGAACACCCGCATCGCGTAGAACTCGTCCGGCGGGTCCATCAGCTTCCAGGCATGGGCGAGGAACACCAGGCCCAGCACCAGGGCGCCGCCGAGGTAGAACAGCCCGCTCATGCCGAACACCACCGGCAGCACGCTGACCACCACCAGCAGCACGGTGTAGAACAGGATCTGCCAGCGGGTGTATTCGACGCCGTGGGTGACCGGAAGCATCGGCACCAGCGCGCGCGCGTAGTCGTCGCGGCGGAAGATCGCCAGCGCCCAGAAGTGCGGCGGCGTCCACACGAAGATGATCAGCACCAGCAGCAGCGCATGCGGCCAGTCCCACTCGCCGCGCATGCCGGTGACCGCGGCCCAGCCCAGCAGCGGCGGCGCCGCGCCGGCGATGCCGCCGATCACGATGTTCTGCGGCGTCGCCCGCTTCAGGAACACGGTGTAGATCACCGCGTAGCCGATCAGCGAGGCGAAGGTGAGGATCGCGGTGATGGCGTTGACCCAGACCACCAGCACCGTCATCGACAGCACCGCGAGCACCAGCGCGAACGCCAGCGCCCTGGCCGGGGTGATCTGCCCGACCACGATCGGCCGCCACGCGGTGCGCGCCATCTTGGCGTCGATCCGCGAATCCAGCAGTTGATTGATCGCGGCCGCGCTCGAGGCCGCCAGCCAGATGCCCAGGAAGCCCAGCACCGACTCGCGCAGCGGCGGCATTCCGGGCACCGCCAGGAACATGCCCACCAGCGCGGTGAACACGATCAGGGCGACCACCCGCGGCTTGGTCAGGTCCCAGTACTGCTTCGCGGTCGCCGCGAAGCCTTGGCCGGTGGAGGAAGTCATCAGTGCTCCGGCGCCTCCAGGCGCGCCAGCAGCGACACCATCGCGAACAGCAGCACGACCGCGCCGGCGTTGTGCAGCACCGCCACCACCAGCGGCAGGTTCAGCATCACGTTGGCGATGCCCAGGCCGACCTGGACCAGCGCCATCGCCAGCACGAACACGCCCCAGCCGCGCATGCCGGGCAGGCGCATCAGCCGCACCGCGAACGCGATCAGGTAGGCGAACACCACCATCGCCATCATCCGGTGGGCGAGCTGGATCGCGATGCGGGCCTCGCCGTCGAGGATGCCGCCCTCGTAGTCGACGCCGATCCCGCGCCACAGCACGAAGGCCTCGCCGAAGTCGTGACGCGGCCACCACTGGCCAACGCAGGTCGGGAAGTCGTTGCCGCAGGCCAGCGCCGCGTAGTTGGCGCTGGTCCAGCCGCCCAGTGCGATCTGCACGCCCAACAGCAACAGGCCGAGCACCACCCAGCGCCGCAGCTGCGGGGTATCGGCCAGCCGGATCGGCGCGGCGGTCGCGCGCCAGGCCATCCACAACAGCAGCGAGAAGGTCAGCAGGCCGCCGAGCAGGTGCCCCATCACCACGATCGGCTTGAGCAGCCAGGTCACCGTCCACATGCCCAGCAGGGCCTGGAAGATGATCACCGCCAGGGTCAGCGCCGCCACGCGCGACAGGTCCAGATTGCTCCAGCGCAGCGCCGCCGCCAGCAGGATCGCCTCGCCGAGGATCGCCAGCGCCGATGCCGCGACGTGCTCGCCATGCATGTAGAGCGGAATGCCGATCGCGACCAGACCGGCCGCGACCAGGATCTGGGCCATGCCGTAGCGCCGCTTTCGCGCCGCCAGCAGGGCCAGCGCCAGCACCAGCAGGCCCAGGGTCGCGGCCAGATGGCGGTGGACCTGTTCGCGCCAGGCCTTGTGCGACTCGAACGGACGGATCGCCGAGGCGGCATGGTCGACCGCGTCGGCGCTGGCGCCGGGCCAGGTCGCGCGGCCGTAGCAGGTCGGCCAGTCCGGACAGCTCAGACCGGCATTGGACAGGCGCACGAAGGCGCCGAACACGATCACGCAGGTCGCCAGCGCCACCGCCAGCCAGGCGATGCGGTGGAAGTGCTTGGAGAAGGTAGCGGCCTTGAATGGGGTATTCATTGGATTCTTGTCATGGGGCCCCGTTGGACGCGGGCCTGTCGGTCATTTCCATCGATCGCAGCCGGGCCGCGCACGGTCCCGCTGCGGGACGCTGGCCCTCAGCGCAGCTTGAGCAGCTTGACCATGTCCTTGCGCAGGCCGCCGGGATCGAAGCCCGGAGCGTACCGCAGAACCACGAAGCCGTTCGGGTCGAGCACGTAGACCGGCGCGCCGCCGGCATCGGCCTGCGGCAGGTGGCCGCGCAGGCCGCCATCGTCGGCGATCTCGAACAGGGTCCCCGGGCGCTTGACCGCCTCCGGCCAGCGCCCCAGCCACAACACGTGGACGCGGTCGGCATCCTTGTTGAACAGTTCCCAGACCAGCTCGACCTGGCGCGCGACCTCGGCGCATTCGGTGCCGCACCCGGTGGGCGCCGCGACCACGATGCGCCAGGTACGCGCCTCCGGGTTCCACAGGTAGTCGGCGCCGTCGATGTCGCGCGGCACGCTGGCGCGGGCGTCCACCGCCGGCTGCAACAGCTCGCCGTGGTTCTTCATCCCCTCCGGCTTCCAGCCGGAGAAACGCAGCAGGCCGGCCACGGCCATGCTGCCGAAGAACAGGACCGCGATCAGGATCAGCGCGGTGCGGTTGCGGTTGCGGGTCTGGGTGTCGTTCATCGATTCGTGGATTTTCTTCTGAAAGTCAGTACCAGCGCGGTTACCAGCACCGCCAGCGCCAGCGCGAACCACTGCACGGCATAGCCGCGATGCTTTTCCGGCGGCAGGGTGTTGGGCAACAGCTCCAGGTCGCGCTGATAGCCGATCTCCAACTGCGGGTCCAAGCGCAACACCCGCGGCGGCAGGGCTTGCAGCCCCAGCGCCGACGGCAGCGCCTGCGCATCCAGCCGCGTCACCAGCAGATTGTCGCCATCGTCCGTCTTTTCGACGTCCGCGCCGACCAGGCCGGCGGAAGGCGGCCGGACCAGCAGGCCGCGCACCGCCATCCGGCCCTCGGGACGCGGCACCGCCGGCATCCGCCGGTCGCCGGGCAGTGGCAGCCAGCCCAGGTCGGCCAGCAGCATCATGCCGTCGTCTTCGGCGAACAGCCGGTACACCCGCACACCGGTGCGGCCCTCGTGCTGCTGATTGTCGAGCAGCACCGCCGGCGCGTCGACGAACTCGCCCTGGCCCTGTGTCCAGTCGTAGTCGCGCGCACGTGCGGGGTCGGCCGCGAGCGACAGCGGCAACGGCCGCCGCGCCGTCAGCACCGCCTGCGCGGCATCCAGCATGCCCTGCTTCTCGACCGCCCGGCGCGACTGCCACAGGCCGAGATTAACGAACCCGACCATCGTCAAGATCGCCAGCGTCCAGCCGACCAGCAGGTTGCGGCGACGACTCATCGGCCCGTCACCGGCGACTTGGCGGACACGGCCTGCGATAATGACAGGCTCGCATCAGCCGGCAGTCGATCGGAGGCCGCCATGAACGACTCGTTGAAGACCCTGCTGGTCATTGCCTTTCTGATCGTCATCCTCTGGAACCTGGGCGCCGGCCTCTACTACATGCTCGTCGACAAGGGCGAGAGCCGCCGCACCGTCAAGGCGCTGACCCGCCGCGTCGCCCTGTCCGTGGCCTTGATCCTGCTGGTCGTCCTGGCCAGCTACATGGGCTGGATCGAATTCCACGGCGTCGGCCGCAACCCGTAAACCGACAGCGGGATTTCGGGATTCGCAGAAAGCAAAAGAGCGACGGGGTGCCGTCGCCTCTTGCTTGGGGACGGGAATTCCGCCGCGGCGGACTCCCGGTCCCGATTTCGATGGTCCGCCCTTACAGCACGTAGACGAACAGGAACAGGCCCAGCCAGACCACGTCGACGAAGTGCCAGTACCAGGCCACCGCCTCGAACCCGAAGTGGTCGTTCTTGCTGAAGTGCCCCTTCAGGCAGCGGAACCAGATCACCGCCAGCATGATCGTGCCGAGGGTGACGTGGGCGCCGTGGAAGCCGGTCAGCATGAAGAAGGTCGAACCGTAGATGCCCGAACCCAGGGTCAGGTTCAGCTCCTTGTAGGCGTGGATGTATTCCTCGGCCTGGAAGAACAGGAACACGCAGCCCAGCAGCACGGTCAGGCCCAGGAACAGCAACAGCTGGGCGCGGTGGCCGGCCTTGAGCGCGTGGTGGGCGATGGTGACGGTGACGCCGGAGGTCAGCAGGATCAGGGTGTTCAGCAGCGGCAGGCCCCAGGCCGGAATGGTCTGGAAGCTGCCGCCGATCGAACCCGGGCCGTTGGTCGGCCAGGCGTTGCTGAAGCTGTTCCACAGCAGGCTGTGGGTCATCACGCCGTCGCCCTCGCCGCCCAGCCACGGCAGCGCGAACTGGCGGGCATAGAACAGCGCGCCGAAGAAGGCGCCGAAGAACATCACCTCGGAGAAGATGAACCAGACCATGCCCATCCGGAACGAGGTGTCGACCTGCTTGTTGTAGTTGCCGCCGACCGACTCGCGGATCACGTCGCCGAACCAGCCGAACAGCACGCCGACCAGCAGCGCGACACCGACCAGGAAGGCCTTGCTGCCCCAGCTGATGTCGTTCATCCAGCTGGCGAGGCCGATCATGGTCACGAACAGCGCGATCGAGCCGAGGAAGGGCCAGCGGCTGCTGTGCGGGACGAAGTAGACGTTGGCGTCTGGCGAATGTGCTTGGGCCATGGCGGCGGTTCCGTTCAGAGCTGGAGCGTTTACAGATCAGGGCGCGGCCCGCGGTGCGGACGTCGCGTTCCCGTGCGGGGAAGCGGCGGCCTGCTCTGCGGTCAGCACGTCGTTCTTGAAGAAAGTGTAGGACAGCGTGACCGTCTTGACGTCGGCCGGCAGGTCCGGATCGATGATGAAGCGTACCGGCATGTCGCGGGTTTCGCCCGCCTGCAGGGTCTGCGCGGTGAAGCAGAAGCACTCGGTCTTGTTGAAATAGCCCGAGGCGCGCGCCGGCGCGACCGACGGCACGGCGCTGCCGACGATGACGCGGTCGCTGTTGTTGTGCGCGTAGTAGGTGGTGTCGTAGGGCTGGCCGACCTTGACCTTCATCGTGGTCTGGTTCGGCTTGAACGCCCACGGCAGCTTGGAGTTCACGCCGCCGTCGAACTCGACCGTGACCCAGCGCGCCTCGACCGTCGCGGCCGAGGTCTCCTCGGCGGCGGTACGTTCCAAGCGGATGCCGAACACCTTCTCGCAGGCAATCCGGTACAGCGGCACCAGCATGAACGAGAACGCGAACGCGCAGACGCCGACCCCGACCATCACCACCGCCATCCGCGCGCTGGCGCTGCGGCCGCCGCCGGACGACGCCTTGTCGGTCGACGGCGCGGTCATTGCCCGAACACTCCGCTGAGCAGGAACGCCACGTACACGCCGACCGCGATCAACGCGACCCAGACCGCCGTGCGACGCGCCGCCTTGCGGCGGGCATCGAGATCATGGCGCGGGTCGTGGGATGCGGTCATCGACTGATTTGGATCAAGCGTGGCTTTCGTGAAAAGTCCGCAAAAGTCCGCACATGAAGTGCGGGCTCTTGCGAGGGATTCGCATCAATGACTGACGTCGCCGTGGGCGAGGTCGCCGTCGCGGATCACCGGCGGGGTACCGAAGGTGTGGTGCGGCGCCGGGCTCGGCACGGTCCACTCCAGGCCCTTCGCGGTCGGCCAGGCGCGAGCCTCGGCCTTGGCGCCCACGGCCTTCGAACGCCACAGGATGAAGGCCATCATGAACGGCGTGGCGAACATGCCGAACGCGCCGATCGAGCTGACCAGGTTCCAGTCCGCGAACACCACGTTGTAATCCGGGATGCGGCGCGGCATGCCGGCCAGGCCCAGGAAGTGCTGCGGGAAGAACAGCAGGTTGACGAAGATCATCGTCCACCAGAAGTGGAACTTGGCCATGCCCTCGCTGTACATGCGACCGGTCCACTTCGGCCACCAGTAGTAGACCGCGGCGATGATCGAGAACAGCGCGCCGGTCACCAGCACGTAGTGGAAGTGGGCGACCACGAAGTAGGTGTCGTGGTACTGGAAGTCGGCCGGCACGATCGCCAGCATCAGGCCCGAGAAGCCGCCGATGGTGAACAGGATCACGAAGGCGATCGCCCACAGCATCGGCGCCTCGAACGAGATCGAGCCGCGCCACATCGTGGTGACCCAGTTGAACACCTTCACGCCGGTCGGCACCGCGATCAGCATCGTCGCGAACATGAAGTAGATCTCGCCACCCAGCGGCATGCCGACGGTGAACATGTGGTGGGCCCACACGATGAACGAGAGGAAGGCGATCGACGCGGTCGCGTACACCATGGCCTGGTAGCCGAACAGCGGCTTGCGGCTGAAGGTCGGGATGATCTCCGAGACCACGCCGAACGCCGGCAGGATCATGATGTAGACCTCGGGGTGACCGAAGAACCAGAAGATGTGCTGGTACATCACCGGGTCGCCGCCGCCGGCCGCGTTGAAGAAGCTGGTGGCGAAGAACTTGTCGGTCAGCAGCATGGTGACCGCGCCCGCCAGCACCGGCATGACCGCGATCAGCAGGAAGGCGGTGATCAGCCAGGTCCAGCAGAAGATCGGCATCTTCAGCAGGTCGATGCCCGGCGCGCGCATGTTGAGCACGGTCGCGATCACGTTGATCGCGCCCATGATCGAGCTGATGCCCATCATGTGGATGGCGAAGATCACGAAGGCGACGTTGTTGCCGCCCTGCAACGACAGCGGCGGGTACAGGGTCCAGCCGCCGGCCGGGCCGCCGCCCGGCAGGAACAGGGTCATCAGCAGCAGGCTGAACGCGAACGGCAGGATCCAGAACGACCAGTTGTTCATGCGCGGCAGCGCCATGTCCGGCGCGCCGATCTGCAGCGGGATCATCCAGTTGGCCAGGCCGACGAAGGCCGGCATCACGCCGCCGAAGATCATCACCAGCGCATGCATGGTGGTCATCGAATTGAAGAACTCGGGGCTGACGTGCTGCAGGCCCGGGTGCGCCAGCTCGGTGCGGATGATCACGCTCATCGCCGCGCCGACGATGAACATGATGAAGCTGAACACCAGGTACAGCGTGCCGATGTCCTTGTGGTTGGTCGAGAAGAACCAACGCTCGATGAAGCCCTGCTTGTGGGCGTGGTCGTCGTGGTGGTGATCTGCGTGGGTGACGGCCATGGCCTAACCTCGAAGAAACGTGCTTGCGCGAAGCAAAAAGGGGGGTCAGCCGGCGACTGCCGCGTCGTCGACGTCGGCAGCGGCGGTGGCTTCGGTGTTCTGCTCGTCGGCATCCGCCGGCGCGGCTTCGTCGGCGGGCGCGGCGGGCGCGGCCTCGACCGGCGCGGGCGCGGGCTTCTGCGCCGCCAGCCACTGCTGGTACTCGTCCTTCGGCACCGCCTTGACCACGATCGGCATGAAGCCGTGGTCCTTGCCGCACAGCTCGGCGCACTGGCCGCGGTAGATGCCCGGCTCGTCGATCTGGGTCCAGGCCTCGTTGACGATGCCGGGGATCGCGTCCTGCTTCCAGCCCAGCGCCGGCACCCACCAGGCGTGGATCACGTCGTCGGCGGTGATCACGAAGCGGATCTTGGTGTCGGTCGGCAGCACCAGCACGTTGTCGACGTCGAGCAGGTAGTGCTCGTGGTCCTCGGCGGTGACGGTCTGGCGGGTCTGGCGGGTCTGCTGGCGCAGCTCGTCGCTCTTGCGGTCCAGGCGGCTGGTGAACTCCACGCCCTCGCCCAGGTACTCGTACTTCCACATCCACTGGAAGCCGGTGACCTTGACGGTCATTTCCGAGTCGCGGGTGTCGTACATGTTGATCAGCTTGCTGGTGGCCGGGAAGGCCATCAGCACCAGCAACGCCACCGGAACCACGGTCCAGATGACCTCCAGCTTGGTGCTGTGGGTGAAGCTGGTGTCGGGCTTGGCGCCCTTGGAATGGCGGAACTTGACCATCGCCACCGCCATCGCACCGAACACCAGGATGCCGATGCCGACGCAGATCCACAGCGCCAGCATGTGGGCCTCGTAGGCATTGTGCGACAGGTGGGTCACGCCACGGCCCATGTTGAGCTGCCACGGCTTGGGATCCGCCGCCTGCGCCTGCGCCAGCATCGGCAGCGCCATCACGGCGACGCCTGCTGCCCACTGCTTGAACCAACCGGCTTTCATCACTCTCGAGCCCCAGTAAATCGAATCAATCAAATGGTGTCTTGGGTTGCTCCGCGGGCTGCCCGACCCGGCCCGGTTCGCGCACCCCGGTACAGGCAGGTGTGCGCGGAAGGACCGTCCGACTCAGGTGGCTGGCGAGCCCATCGCGCCATGCGGGGGCCCATCACGCCGCGTCCGGCGCTACGGAAAACCGGGAAATGGTAGCGAGCGGGGGGCCCTGCGACAAGACGCCGCATCTCATCGACTCCCTGGCAAGGCCCGCAACTCCGCCCCCAAGCGACTGATAACACAGGCAAAAGCCACGGGGTTTGCGCTCCCGGTCGGGTTCCGGCGGCGGCCGCGCCGACCCCGGTCCGGGGCCCGTGCGGCGCGGATGCGGGCGCCGCCGCCCGGGCCGGACCATGCCGACCCTGTTCCAGTCGCCCGCGTACGGGCGCGCGCGCGCGCGGCGGCCTACACTAGCGGACTTTCCCGGCCGTTCCGTGGTCCCGATGCCCGCCAACCTCTCCCCCGCCGCCGTCGACAGCGACGGCCCGCCGTCCCGACCGATCCTGTCCCCCGAGCTGCCGCCGGTTCCCGACGCGCCCCGCGCGGCGATCACCGCCGGCTGGCGGCGCGAGGAAGCCGCCCACGTGCGCGCCCTGCTCGACGCCGCCCGCCTGCCCGAACCCGAGCGCGCCGCCGCCCAGGCACAGGCCGCCGATCTGGTGTCCCGGGTCCGCTCGCGCGCCGAGGACCAGGGCGCGATCGAAGCCTTCATGCGCCAGTACGATCTGGGCAGCGAGGAAGGCGTGCTGTTGATGTGCGTGGCCGAGGCGCTGCTGCGCATCCCCGACCAGGACACCGCCGACAAGCTGATCCGCGACAAGCTCGGCGAGGCCGACTGGAAGCGCCACATGGGCCAGTCCGAGTCGGTGCTGGTCAACGCCTCGACCTGGGGCCTGATGCTGACCGGCCGCCTGGTCGACATGAACGACGAGACCAAGCGCGACGTGCACGGCGCGTTCAAGCGCCTGGTCGGCCGCGTCGGCGAACCGGTGATCCGTCTGGCGGTGCGCCAGGCGATGCGGATCATGGGCCACCAGTTCGTGATGGGGCGGACCATCGGCGAGGCGCTGGCGCGCTCGAGGAAGGGCGGCAACGCCCGCTACCGCTATTCGTTCGACATGCTCGGCGAGGGCGCGCTGACCACCCGGGACGCGTTGCGCTACCTGAAGGCCTACCACGACGCGATCCATGCGATCGGCAAGACTCATGCCGGCGGCGACGCGACCGGCGACAAGGTGTTCGCCGCGCCCAGCATCTCGGTCAAGTTGTCGGCGCTGCATCCGCGCTACGAACACGCCAAGCGCGCGCGGGTGATGGAGGAGCTGGTGCCGCGGGTGCTGGAGCTGGCCCGGCTCGCCAAGTCCTACGCGATCGGCTTCACCATCGACGCCGAGGAGGCCGATCGCCTCGAACTCTCGCTCGATGTCATCGCCGCCGCCTACGCCGACCCGTCCCTGGACGGCTGGGAAGGCTACGGCCTGGCGATCCAGGCCTACCAGAAGCGCGCGCCGGAGGTGATCGACTTCATCGCCGAGCTGGCCCGCCGCCACGGCCGCCGCATCCCGGTGCGCCTGGTCAAGGGCGCGTACTGGGACAGCGAGGTCAAGCGCGCCCAGGTCGACGGCTACGAGGGCTTCCCGGTGTTCACCCGCAAGCCGAACACCGACGTCAGCTACCTGGCCAACGCGCGGCGCATGCTGGAGGCCGGCGATGCGATCTACCCGATGTTCGCCACCCACAACGCGCAGACCATCGCCGCGGTGTGGCAGCGCGCGAAGCTGCTCGGCCGCGAGCGCCAGTTCGAGTTCCAGAAGCTGCACGGCATGGGCGACGACCTCTACGCCGAAGTGATCCCGGCCGACCGCCTCGACGCGCCATGCCGGGTCTACGCCCCGGTCGGCAGCCACGAGGACCTGTTGCCGTACCTGGTCCGCCGCCTGCTGGAGAACGGCGCCAATTCCAGCTTCGTCAACCGCATCACCGACGAGGACATCGTCATCGACGAGCTGATTTCCGACCCGGTCGAGACGGTATCGGCATTCGAATCCATCCCCCACCCGCGCATCCCGTTGCCGGTCGACCTGTACCGCAGCTTCGCGGCATCGAACCAGCAGGCTTCGGAACAACATTTGGAGAGGAGCAATTCCATGGGCGTCAACCTGGCCAACGACGATCAGCTGCGCGCGCTCGCCGAGCAGATCAACGCCGAGGCGGCCCGGCCCTGGCGCGCCACCCCGCTGGTGCCCGGCGCGAATCCGGCCGGCGCCGACAGCGCGGTGACCAGCCCGGCCGACCGCCGCCAGGTCGTCGGCCACTGGCAGGCCGCCGACAGCGCCACCGTCGAGCAGGCGCTGGACAACGCCGTCGCCGCGCACGACGGCTGGAACGAGACCCCGGCGGCCGGTCGCGCCGCGATCCTCGAACACGCCGCCGACCTGCTGGAACAGCGGATGCCGCAGTACATCGCCCTGTGCACCCGCGAGGCCGGCAAGAGCATCCCCGACGGCGTCGCCGAGGTTCGCGAGGCGGTCGACTTCCTGCGTTACTACGCCGGCCAGGCGCGCAAGCTGTTCACCCCCGAGGCGCTGCCCGGCCCGACCGGCGAGAGCAACACCCTGCAGCTGTCCGGCCGCGGCGTGTTCGTCTGCATCAGCCCGTGGAACTTCCCGCTGGCGATCTTCACCGGCCAGGTCGCCGCGGCGCTGGCCGCCGGCAACAGCGTGATCGCCAAACCCGCGGAGCAGACCAACCTGATCGGCTACTACGCGGTCAAGCTGCTGCACGAGGCCGGCGTGCCGGAAGCGGTGCTGCAGTTCCTGCCCGGCGACGGCGCCACCGTCGGTGCCGCGCTGACCCGCGACCCGCGCGTGGCGGGCGTCGCCTTCACCGGCTCCACCGAGACCGCGCGCGCGATCAACCGCGCGCTGGCCGCGCGCGACGCGGCGATCGGCGTGCTGATCGCCGAAACCGGCGGCCAGAACGCGTTGATCGCCGACTCGTCGTCGCTGCCGGAACAACTGGTCAAGGACGCGATCGGTTCGGCCTTCACCTCGGCCGGCCAGCGCTGCTCGGCCGCACGCGTGCTGTTCGTGCAGGAGGACATCGCCGACAAGGTGATCGGCATGCTGGCCGGGGCGATGGCCGAGCTCAAGGTCGGCGATCCGGGCCAGCTGTCCACCGACGTCGGCCCGGTGATCGACGAGGACGCGCGCCAGATCCTGGTCGATCACGCCGCGCGCATGGACAAGGAGGCGACCCTGATCGCCGAGGCCGCTCTCGACGACGATGCCGCGCACGGATGCTTCTTCGCCCCGCGCGCCTACGAGCTGAAGTCGCTGGACCAGCTGCAGCGCGAGGTGTTCGGCCCGGTGCTGCACGTGATCCGCTGGAAGGCCAGCCAGCTCGATGCGGTGATCGCCGCAATCAACGCCACCGGCTATGGCCTGACCCTGGGCATCCACTCGCGCATCGACGAGACCGTCGAGAAGATCGCCGCCAAGGTCAAGGTCGGCAACTGCTACGTCAACCGCAACCAGATCGGCGCGGTGGTCGGCGTGCAGCCGTTCGGCGGCCAGAACCTGTCCGGCACCGGCCCCAAGGCCGGCGGCCCGCACTACCTGCCGCGCTTCACCACCGAGAAGACCATCACCGTCAACACCACCGCGGCCGGCGGCAACGCCTCGCTGTTGACGCTGAGCGACTGAGGCGCGCTTCCCGGACCCACAAAAAACCCCGCCGAGGCGGGGTTTTTTGTGGCTGTTGCCAGGCGTCGACCGCGATCAGAAGCGATACTGGCCCGAAACACCGAACAGGTGCGCATCGCCGTCGAACGAGCCGAACAGGCGCTGACCACCCGCCTGCGGCGGGGTGATGATGCCGATGTTCGGGGTGTCCGGATCGAGGTAGGTGTAGGCGAAGTTCACCTCCAGCGCCTCGCTGACGTTCCAGGTCGCGCCCAGCGAGTACCAGCGACGGTCCTCGTCCGGCAGGCGCGGGGTGCGGTGCGCGAACGTGGTCGGGGTCTCGTCGTAGGCGAAGCCCGCGCGCACGGTCCAGCTCTCGTTGAGCTTGTAGTCGGCGCCGATCGAGGCGAAGCTGGTGTCGCCCCAGCGGAACTCCTCGACCGAGTCGGGGTCCGGACCGTCGAATTCGATGCGGACCTCGCGCAGCGAGCTCCAATCGGTCTCCACGTAGCTGGCGGCCATCGAGAACGCATCGGTGAACTGGTAGCGCACGTCGAGGGTGGTCACCGACGGGGTGGTCAGCTTGGCGCCCGCGCCGCCGTCGTTGAACAGCGCGGCGGTCATCGGGTTGGAATCGAACACCGCGCGGACGTTGGCCGGCACGGTCCAGTCGACGTCGCCGTCGAGCTCGAAATCGATCTCGGAGCGATGCGACAGGCCGATGGTCAGCTTGTCGGTCGGACGCAGGTTGAAGCCCAGCAGCCAGCCGAAGCCGACGTCGTCGCCCTGCACCTCGGCGAAGCCGTCGGCGGCCTGCGGACGCGCGAACGGCAGCGGACGGGTGGCCGGGTTGCCGAACAGCGCGGTGCCGAAGTCGACGCCCTTGGACAGGGTCACGTCGGCGCTGGAGAAGATCAGGCCGGCACCGACCGAGAAGCGGTCGTTGAGGTCGATCGCGCCGGACAGGGTCAGGTCGACGATCTGCACGTCGGAGGTGGCGGCGTAGTAGCGGCCGACCCAGTCGCGGTCGTACTCGGTCTTCAGACCGAACGGCGCGCTGACCATCGCACCGATCGCGGTGCCGTTGTCGAACTTGTGCACGATCGAAACCGCCGGCACCGGGGCGACATCGCCGGCCTGGCCGCCGTTGCCGCCGCTCAGCGGCTGGCCGAGCACGTCGTAGCCGTGCACGTCGTCGGCTTCGTAGTTCAGGTCGATGACGGTCAAATCGCCCTGAATGGTGGTGCCCTCGAACTGGGTCATGGTCGCCGGGTTGTTGGTGACCACCGAGGCGTCGTCGTTGCGGACACCGGCGCCGGCGAATGCGCTGCCCATCGACTTGACGCTGTTTTCCTTCAGCTGGAAGCCCGAAGCGTGGACCTGGCCGAAGGCCAGCGCGCCGGTAATGCCCAGCGCGAGCGCCGACAGGCGCGTGATGCGGTGTGCGTGTTGCATGCGTGTCGTCTCCATTGGAGTGTTATTTGGTCTTCCGGGTCGTTTGCGCGGCACCGGTATCCCTGTGCCGGGCGTGCCGGAAACCCCTCCCGACATACGACGCCGTATGCACTATAGCGTGCGAATTAACCCGATGCTAACAACCCAACTTGGCGTTTCGGCATCGGGATCCACATCGGCCGGCACGGATGCCTTATCGTCCGGGACGGGGCCCGCGCCCCAGTCCCACAGGTCATGGCCACCCGGCACTGCGTCCCATCCCGGGGCCTTCCCCTCCACGAACGGACCCGATTCCGCCCACCCGATGTTCATCGCCGTCCCGTCCCGCAAGAAAGCGCCGATGCGCTGGGCCACGCCCCTGCTGTTCGCGGCGCTGTGGCTGTGCTTCGCCTGGGTGGCGCTGCTGCCGGCCGGCGAGCAGCAACGCCTGCTGATGGAATGGGGGGCGCTGTCGGGCGGGCTGACCTCCTCGTCCGCGGCGGACTGGCAGCGCCTGGTCACCGCGCTGTTCCTGCACGCGGACTGGGCGCACCTGCTCGGCAACCTGGTGTTCCTGTTGATCTTCGGACTGCCGGCCGAGCGCAGCATGGGGCCGTGGCGGCTGCTGCTGGTGTTCCTGCTCGGCGGCGCGATCGCCAACCTGGCGGCGGTGATCACGATCGGCACCCCCGACGGCCTGATCATCGGCGCCAGCGGCGCGGTCTCGGCGCTGATCGGCGCCTACCTGGCGCTGTTCCCGCACGCCAAGCTCGGGGTGGTGCTGCCGCTGGGCCTGTACCTGCAGTTCCTGCGCGTGCCGGCCTCGTTGCTGATCGGCATCTGGGCGTTGCTGCAGATCCTGTTCACCTGGTTCGGACCGGCGTTCGGCGCGGTCGCCTGGTCGGCGCACCTGGCCGGCTTCGCCTTCGGCGGCGCGTTCGCGCTGGCGACCCGGGCCGGCATCGCCCGCCGGATGCGCCAGCGCAGCGGCTACTGACCCCGGCCGCCGACGCTTGAGAAGGCGCCGGCGCAGCCCCATCGTAGGGGTGAACGCTCCCGGTCCCTGCCCATGTCCAAGACGCTCTACAAGGTCACCTTCCTCAACGCCGGCAAGGTCTACGAACTGTATGCCCGCCAGGTCGCATCCGGTGCGCTGTGGGGCTTCACCGAAATCCGCGAGCTGGTCTTCGATCTCGGCGACGGGGTGGTCATCGACCCGACCGAGGAGCGTCTGCGCGACGAGTTCGGCAATACCCGCGCCCTGCACCTGCCGATCCAGAGCATCGTGCGGATCGAGGAAGTCGAACGCAAAAGCCAGTCGGCGATCCGCGATGCCGCCACCGGCGAGAAGGTGGTCACGCCGTTCCCGATGCCGGCCAAGCCGCCTCGCTGAGGCATCGCCGCGGGCGTCGACTTTGTCGCGACGCCTGCGACCATCTCCCGCGACCACCCGGACCGTCGGCTCGGCCGCTCTCTCGCGACCGGCCGAGCCGCGACGACGATCGCCGCGCTCACTGCGCGGGCGTGGCGCCCGCGACCGTCGTCGCCAGTTTCTTCAGCTCGGCCAGCGCCGAGGCGATATGCGCTTCGCCGGCCAGCACTTCGCCGGTCTGCTCCTCGCCGGCCGGGCCCTCGCCTTCTTCCTCGCTGCCGGCCAGGTGGCCGCGCAGGCTGGACTCGACGTAGCTGGCGCGGCCGCCGTTGGCCGCGTCCTCGCCGGGGTGCAGCAGCACGTCGGGGGCGATGCCGGAAGCCTGGATCGAGCGCCCGCTGGGCGTGTAGTAGCGCGCGGTGGTCAGCTTGACCGAATCGCCGTTGTCCAGCGGCATCACGGTCTGCACCGAGCCCTTGCCGAAGGTGCGGCTGCCGACGATGCGGGCGCGATCGTTGTCGCGCAGCGCGCCGGCCAGCACCTCCGAGGCGCTGGCCGAACCGGCATCGACCAGCAACACCACCGGCGCTCCGTCGAGGCGGTCGCCCGGGGTCGCCGAGAACTCGGCGTCGCTGATCGCCAGGCGGCCGCGGGTGCTGACGATCACGCCCTTCTCCAGCAGGTCGTCGGCGATCTGCACCGCCGATGTCAACAAACCGCCGGGATTGCTGCGCAGGTCGATGAGCAGCCCGCGCAGGCGGCCGCCGGCCTGTTCCTTCAGCACCGCGAGCTGCTTCTCGAAATCGGCGGCGGTGTCGGCCTGGAAGGCGCTGATGCGCACGTAGCCGTAGCCGGGTTCGAGCATCTTGGCGCGCACGCTGGTGATCCGGATCACCTCACGGGTCAGCGATACGTCGAACGGCTTGTCGCGCCCCTCGCGGACCACGGTCAGGGTCAGCGAGGAGCCGGCCGGACCGCGCAACGGCGCCGAGGTGTCGCCTTCGTCGGGCTTGAAGCCCTTGCCGTCGATCGCCGTGATCAGGTCGCCGGACTGCAGGCCGGCGCGCGCGGCCGGGGTGTCGTCGATCGGCGCGACCACCTTCAAGGTCCCGTTGGGCTGGCGCTGCAGCTCCACGCCGATGCCCTCGTAGGCGCCCCGCGACTGCTCGTCGAATTCCTCGGCCTGGCTCTTTTCGAAGTAGACGCTGTGCGGGTCGAGGTCGAACAGCAGGCCGCGGATCGCCGACTGCATCAGGTCGCCATCGTCGACCGGCTCGACGTAGGCCTGCTTGATCGCGCTGTAGACGGCGACGTAGCGGCGGATCTCGTCGAGCGGCACTTTCCTGTCGTCCGCCTTGCCGGCGTCGGGCTCGGGCTGGGCGTCCTGTGCCGGCGCATCGGTCTGCGGCACGGCGGGGGCCTCCTGGGCGATCGCGCCGTTCAGGCCATGCAGGGCCAGCAGCAGTGCGGTCAACAGGACGGGGAAACGGGATTTCATGCACGGCCCTCCGGGGCGTTTCCAGTCGGGCGTCACCACAGCCGGCGACGGCCCTTTGAATATGAACACGTTAGGCGGTGGCGACGGAAGCTTTCGTTAACCCAGTGACGCGATGAATGCACGGTTCAGCGTCGCAGCCAGACGTTCGGATTGACCGGCTGGCCGTTGCGGCGCAGCTCGAAATACAGCGCCGGACGGCCGTGTCCGCCGGAACTGCCGACGCTGGCGACCGCATCGCCGCGCTTGACGCTGTCGCCGGCGTCCTTGAGCAGGGCGTCGTTGTGGGCGTACAGGCTCATGTAGCCGTTGCCGTGATCGATGATCAGCAACAGGCCGTAGCCGGTCATCCACTCGGCGTAGACGACCTGGCCGTCGGCGACCGCCTTGACCGCGGTGCCGGCATTGGCCGCGAGCAGCAGGCCGTCGCTGTTGCGGCCGTCGGGCATGCGCGCACCGAAGCCGGCCAGCAGGGTGCCGCTGAGCGGCCAGCCGACGCCGCCGACCTGGGGGCCGCCGACCGCGGCCGCCGCCACCGCGGTGCGTGCCGGCGCCGGCGTTCCGCTGGCGCTGGCCTCGCGCGCCGCGCGCGCGGCCGCGGCGCGGCGTTGCGCCTCGGCACGGGCCGCCGCCGCACGCAGGCGCGCCAGCAGTTGCTCCAGGCCCTTGGCATCGCGGCCGAGCGCGCCTTCGCGGGCACGCCGGTCCTGGTAACGCTGGTCGAGCCGGGCGACGAGCTGGGCGCGGGCCTTGCGGTCGTCCTGCAACTGCGCGAGCTGGCGGTCCAGCGCCTGGCGCGAGTCCTGCAACTGTTTCTGGCGTTCGGCGATGTCGCGCTCGACCGCGTCGAGCTCCTCCAGCGCGGCGGTGAGCTCGGCGATGCGGGCGACACGGTCGCGCTGGAGGTAGCGGTGATAGGCCAGCAGCCGGTTGGCCTCGGCCACGCTGTCCTGCGACAGCAGCACTTTCAGCGGCGCCTGCCCGCCCTGGGCGTGGGCCGCGCGCAACAACCGCGCCAGCTCCTCGCGCTGGCCCTGCATCGTCTCCCGCATCCCGGCGCGGCGCGCATGCAGCGCATCCAGCGAGGCCTGTTCGTCGGCCAGTTGCAGCTCGATCTCGCGCAGGCGGCGGCTGGAACGGCCGACCTGCTCGTCGGCCTGGCGCAACTCGCGGTTGGCGGCGCCACGCTCGCCCTCGATCCGGCGCCGCTCGGCGGCGACCGCCTTCAGCTCGCGCCGGACCTCCTGCAGCTTGCGCTCGGTCTCGCGGCTGTTCTGCGCCGGCGCCGTGGCCGCGACCGTCGCCAGCACGACGCCGGCGAGCAGGGCGAGCGTGTCGCCGCGCCGCGCGCGCATCAACCGGCCAGCAGGCTCTGCCCGCTCATCTCCGCCGGCTGCGGCAGAGCGAGCAGGTCGAGCATGGTCGGCGCGACGTCGCGCAATGCGCCGCCGCTGCGCAACGATGCCGCGCGCGGGCCGTCGTAGACGAACGGCACCGGACCGACGGTATGCGCGGTGTGCGCCTGGCCGGTGACCGGGTCCTTCATCATCTCCAGGTTGCCGTGATCGGCGGTGACCAGCAGCGCGCCGCCGGCCGCGCGCACCGCCGCGCGGATCGCGCCGACCGCGGTGTCGACCGCCTCGGCCGCCTTGACGGCGGCCTCGAACACGCCGGTGTGGCCGACCATGTCCGGGTTGGCGATGTTGCAGACGACCACGTCGAAACGGCCCGACCCGATCGCCTCGACCAGTTTCGCGGTCAGCTCGGGGCAGCTCATTTCCGGCTGCAGGTCGTAGGTCGCGACCTGCGGGCTGGGAATCAGTATCCGCTCCTCGCCGCGGTACGGCGCCTCGCGACCGCCGCTGAAGAAGAAGGTCACGTGCGCATACTTTTCGGTCTCGGCGATGCGCAACTGGCTCAGCGCGTTGTGCTCGAGCACCTCGCCCAGGGTGTTGCGCAGATCGTCGGGCGGGAATGCCACCGGGGCCGGCAGCCTGGCGTCGTACTCGCTCAGGCAGACGAAGCGCGACAGCACCGGCCGGCGCGCGTGGAAACCCTCGAAATCCGGCGCCACGAAGGCCGCGGTCAGCTGGCGCGCGCGGTCGGCGCGGAAGTTCATGAACACCACCGCATCGCCGTCGCGCATGGTCGCGCCGTCGTCGACCACGGTCGGCGACACGAACTCGTCGTTCTCGTCGCGGGCATAGGCGTCGGCCAGCGCGGTCATCGGATCGGGCGAGTGGTGGTCGCTGGCGGCCTCGACGATCGCGTCCCAGGCGCGGCGCACGCGGTCCCAGCGCTTGTCGCGGTCCATCGCGTAATAGCGGCCGCTGACGGTCGCGACGCGGGCGTTGCCGGCGGCCTCGCAGGCGGCCTGCAGCGCCTTCAGGCTGGCCTCGGCCGAACGCGGCGGGGTGTCGCGGCCGTCGAGGAAGGCGTGCACGGCGACGCGTTCGACACCCTCGCGCGCGGCCAGGGCGATCATCTCGAACAGGTGACGCTCGTGGCTGTGCACGCCACCGGGCGACAGCAGCCCCATCAGGTGCAGGGTGCCGCCGCTGGCCCTGGCCGCGTTGCAGGCGGCCAGCAGCTCGGCATTGGCGGCGAAGCTGCCATCCTCGATCGCGGCATCGATCCGGGTCAGGTCCTGGTAGACGATGCGACCGGCGCCGAGGTTCATGTGGCCGACCTCGGAGTTGCCCATCTGTCCGTCCGGCAGGCCGACATGGCGGCCCTCGGTATGGATCAGGGTATGCGGCGCCTCCGCCAGCAGCGCGTCCCAGTTCGGCAGGCGGGCGGCGGCGAGCGCGTTGTCGGCGGGGTCTTCGCGGTGGCCCCAGCCGTCCAGGATCAGCAGGACGACCGGCTTGGTTCGGGCCGGCTTGGCGCGGGAGATTTCGGACACGATGGCGGGGTTCCGTGACTTCGGGCAGGGGCCCGGGGTGCATGAGAGTGCGATTGTATCGGAGCGCCCGGCGACGCGATGTCGCGACGCCTTCCGCCCGCGCCGCGGCACCGCCGTCGCCGTGCAGCCGACAGACCGGCACCGGACCGCGCGTTAAACCCATCCGGCCTGCCGTGCATCACATCTGCAGACCCTTCATGAACGGACATCGCCCATGAGCCCTCCGAACACCACCGCCCCGTCCCGCCGCCGCTCCGTCGGCGCCCTCCCGTTGGCGCTGGCGCTGGCCCTGATGCCGCTGGCGGCCGCCGCCCAGCAGAGCATCGACAAGGTCAACGGCAGCATCACCGCCGAGGCCGGCCAGCAGTACGGCGACCTGGAGACCGTCAACGGCAGCATCCGGATCCACGAGAACGCCCGGGTCCGCGATGCGGAAACGGTCAACGGCAGCATCAAGGTCGCCGCGTCGGCGCATACCGGCGCTCTGGAGACCGTCAACGGCAGCATCCGCCTGGAAGAGACGGTGACCGTCGACGGCAGCATGGAAACCGTCAACGGCAGCATCTTCGTCGGCCGCCAGGGCCGGGTCTCCGGCGACGTCGAGACGGTCAACGGCGCGATCGGCCTGGTCGATGCCGATGTCGGCGGCGGCATCGAGACGGTGACCGGCGACCTGACCGTCGGCGCCGGTTCGCACGTGCGCGGCGGCATCCACTACGAAAAGCCGAGCCCGAGCCTGATCCGGATCAACACCAAGCGGCGTCCGCCGCGGGTGATCATCGGCCCGAACGCGGTGGTCGAGGGCGCGCTGCGCTTCGAGCGCGAGGTCACCCTCTACGTCCACACCAGCGCCCGCACCGGCCCGATCAGCGGTGCCACCGCGGTTCGCTACGACACCGATCGCGCGCCGGCCGAGTAGGCGCCGCGGTACGGCATGACCGGCGGCCCGGGCACGTCCCGGGCCGCCGTCGTATGATCGATCCTTCGTCCTGCATTCGCACCACGGAGGCTCCATGTCCCGCACTCCCGCCCGAACCCCGCTCTCCGCGGCCACCTCGCTGGTCGCGGCCGCGCTGGTCCTGTCGGCCTGCAGTCAACCGGCGCCGGAGGCGGCGACCGACACGGCGGCACCCGCCGACGGCGCCGCCGCCCACGCGTTCAGCGCGGGCATCAACGCCGATGATTTCGCCGCACGGGTGGAGACGCTGGCTTCGGACGAGTTCGAGGGGCGCGCCCCCGGCAGCGCCGGCGAGACCCGCACGCTCGACTACCTGAAGACCCAGTTCGAGGCGATGGGCCTGAAGCCCGGCAACGGCGACAGCTGGTTCCAGGAGGTGCCGATGGTCGAAACCACCGCCGACGAGTCGACCGTGCTCAAGCTCGACGTCAAGGGCGAGCCGCGCGAGCTGGCCTTCGGCAGCGACATGGTGATCGGCACCCGCACCGGGCAACCGGAGGTGAAGATCGATGCCAGCGAGCTGGTGTTCGTCGGTTACGGCGTCAACGCGCCCGAGCAGGGCTGGAACGACTACGCCGGCGTCGACGTCAAGGGCAAGACCGTGGTCATGTTCGTCAACGATCCGGGCTTCCATGCCAAGGACGCGTCGCTGTTCGAAGGCAAGCGGATGACCTATTACGGCCGCTGGACCTACAAGTACGAGGAGGCGGCCCGCCAGGGCGCCGCGGCGGCGATCATCATCCACGACACCGAGGGCGCCTCCTACGGCTGGGACGTGGTCAAGAATTCCTGGTCCGGTGCCCAGTTCGACCTGCGCGCGGCCGACGATCCGGAGCCGCGCCTGCCGGCGCAGGGCTGGATCACCGGCGATGTCGCGCGCACGCTGATGGCCGACCTCGGCCAGGATCTGGACGCGCTGTACGTGGCCGCCAACAAGAAGGGCTTCAAGGCGATCCCGCTCGACGCGACGCTGTCGCTGGACCTCAAGAGCACGATCGCCGAGAAGGAGTCCAAGAACGTGGTCGCGATGCTGCCCGGCAGCACGCGTCCGGACGAGGCGGTGGTCTACATGGCGCACTGGGACCATCTGGGCAACCACAGCGACGCCGGCGGCCATGAGGGCCACGGCAAGGACGCCGGCAGCGGCGGCGAGGACCACATCTACAACGGCGCGGTCGACAACGCCACCGGCGTGGCCGGCATCATGGAGATCGCCGAGGCCTTCGCCGCGCAGGAGCCGGCGCCGGAACGCTCGCTGCTGTTCCTGGCGGTGACGCTGGAGGAGTCCGGCCTGCTCGGTTCCAAGTACTACGTCGCCCACCCGGCGATCCCGCTCGACAAGACCGTCGCGGTGGTCAACCTCGACGCGATGCCGGTGATCGGCAAGGCCCGCGACATGACCGTGGTCGGCTTCGGCAGCTCGGAGCTGGAGGACATCCTCAAGACCCATGCCGACGCACAGGGCCGCAGCCTGGTCGCCGAGGCCACGCCGCAGGATGGCTTCTACTTCCGCTCCGACCACTTCAACTTCGCCAAGGCCGGCGTGCCCGCGCTGTACGCCAAGGGCGGCGACGACCTGCTCGAGGGCGGCACCGAGGCCGGCCACGCGGCCCAGCTCGACTATCGCGACAACCGCTACCACAAGCCCGCCGACGAGTTCAGCGCCGACTGGAAACTCGACGGCGTGGTCCAGGACCTGGAGGCGCTGTACAGCGTCGGCCGCGACCTGGCCGGCGGCGACCGTTGGCCGAACTGGTACGAAGGCAACGCCTTCCGCGCCGCCAACGACAAGCTGAAACAGTCGCGATCGGAGTAAGACCCGGCGCCGGGGCGGGCAGGCCGCCCCGACAGGGTTCACGACGGCGCCGGATGGCGCCGTCGTCGTATCGGCGCCTCCCCTCCGCGCCGGCGCGGGGATCGCGTGCCGGCCCCGCTTTCGGCTACGCTGTGCGTGCTCGATAGGGCGCGCCCGCGCAGGGCGTGTCCGATGTCCGCATGCCGGCGCCCCGAGCCCGCCCTTCGCCCCCCACCGGAGAACCGCGATGACCCTGGCCACCGCCTACTGGTGCGTGCTGATCGCCGCGCTGCTGCCGTATCTGTGGGTCAGCATCGCCAAGGCCGGCGGCGAGCGCTACAACAACCGCGACCCGCGCGGCTGGCTCGCGCGCCAGGACAATCCGCGCCTGCATCGCGCCAATTCCGCCCAGCTCAATGCCTTCGAGGCGTTCGCGCCGTTCGCCGCCGGCGTCGTGCTCGCCCAGCTGGCCGGGGTGCCGGAAGCACGCATCGCGGTGCTGGCGATCGCATTCGTGGTCGCGCGCGTGCTGCACGGCGTCTTCTACCTGGCCGATCTGCACAGCTTGCGCAGCCTGTCCTGGTTCGCCGGCCTCGGCTGCGTGCTGGCGCTGCTGGCACAGGCGGCGCTGCGGGTCGGCGGCTGAGCCCGCCGCCCGGCCCGCCAACATGCACGAAAGCACCGATCCAGAGCCCGCCACCCGCATCCACGACACCCTGATGCGGGGCCAGGGCTTCGATTTCGTCGACGCGGCGACGATGCGCGCGTGGCTGGAAACGACCGGCCCGCTCGACGACTGGGAAGACTTCGCCGGGAGCTGGAACCGGCTGGCGACCGACAGTTACCTGGCCCGGCTCGGCAAGCACCGTCGCCGCCGTCATGCGGTGTTCTCGCTCGACGGTGTCGATACGCCGGTGCCGGCGATCCGTCGCCAGCCGCATCAACCGCATTACCAGACCCTCGACTACAACCCGCTGCAGGGCGACATCGAGCGCTGGTTCGAGCCGGTCGAGGACGCGGTCGCCACCAGCCGCAGCCTGGGCACGATCCTGCGCCACTGCCAACGGTTCTTCGGCGCGCTGGCACCGCGGGTCGCCCGCTGGCACACCGAGGTGCACCAGTTCCGCATCGAGGCCCGGGCCGGCACGCCCGGCCTGCCGACGCCCGAAGGCCGGCATCGCGACGGCGTCGACTACGTGCTGGTGCTGTTGATCGACCGCGAGAACATCGCCAGCGGCACCACCAGCATCCATGCGCCCGATGGCACCGAGATCGGCCACTTCACCCTGACCCGTGCCTTCGATGCGGCCCTGGTCGACGACCGGCGGGTATTCCACGGCGTCACCGCGGTGGAGGCGCTCGACCCGGATGCCGCCGCCCATCGCGACGTGCTGGTGGTGACCCTGCGCGCGGACGACCGCGCCGATCAGCCCAGGTAGGCGCCCGGCGACATCGCCCGGGGGAGCGGGCGCCGATGCGCATGCGCGCCGGCCCCGGCCGGCCCCGTGGCGCCCCCCCGCCAGGGCAGCGGATCGGGCCACAGTGGTCGCTTGCCGTCTTCCAGCACCTGCCGGATCTGCTGCGGGTCCAGTTGCGGCGCCAGCAGCTGGATCAACTGCAAGGCGCAGTCGCGGATCACCGCGCCCGGCGGCAACAGCGCCCAGGCCACGCACTCCGGCAACGCGGGATCGCACTCGAGCACGGCGAAGGTCTCGCAATCCTCGTCCTCCACCGCCAGTTCGCCGACCAGACCGATGCCGAGCCCGGCCCGCACGTAGGCCTTGATCAGGCCCGCATCCTGGGCGGAACAGGCGAAGCGCGCTTCCAGTCCGGCCTGCTCGAGCGCCCGTCGCAGCGATGAATCCCGGCGCCGCGAGGCCTCGTAGGTCACCAGTGCCTCGCTGGCCAGCTCCGGCAGGGTCAGGGCGCGGTCGAGGTGCGCGAACGGGTGCGTCTGCGGCACCAGGACCACCCGCTTCCAGGTGAACAGCGGAATCGCGTGGCCCGGCGGCACGCCGTCGCCGGCGGTGCTGACCAGGATCATGTCGCCGCTGCCGAGCATCTGCCGCTCCAGCGACTCGCCCTCGGCCGTGGTCTGGATATGCACGTTGAGGCGCGGATAGCGCCTGACCAGCTCCGACAGCACCGACGGCAGCACGTGGCGCGCATAGATCTGCGGCATCGCCAGCAACAGGTCGCCGGAATTCCCGCCGCGCACGTTGGCGGCGTAGGCACGGATGTTGGCGACGTCGCCGACGATGCGGCGCGCGATGCGGATGACCTCATGTCCGGCCGGGGTCACCTCGGCCAGGCTGCGCCCGTGGCGGACGAACAACTGGAATCCCAGTTCCTCCTCGAGCAGCTTCAACAGGCGCGAGAGGCTCGGCTGGGTCGCATGCAGCACCTGCGCCGCCGCGCTGACATTGAGCTCGGCGTCGACGATCGCCAACAGGCATCTCAGTTCCTTCAGCGTCATGGCTACGTCCCTGCATGGCCTATCCAGATCGACACGATCCGCGCGCTGCGCCGGTCGCGACAGCTTGCGCGGCCCCGTTCCGCATGCCCGAGCGCGCCGGTCGCGGCGCACCTGCCCCCTTGGCAGAGGTCCGATATAGCACACACTCCGGCCAGATACAGCGAAGATGCGACCCATTCGCACATACGCACCGGTAGGGCCTGATGCAACTTCGGGCCGTTCATATCCAATTGTTCTATAAGGAAAAATCCGAATATGCGCATCGATATTCGGCATTGGACGCGCCACCGGGATCGGGTTTGACTCCGCAGGCCGGGCGGGGGACACCGGCGGTCACCGGGGAGACACGTCGCGGGTCACGCGCGGCTGCGCCGCGGGCTCCGCCAATCCTTCACCCGCCTGGCCGCTTTCGTGTGTCGATGGCCACGCACAGCGGTGGACTGGGGACGTCGACATGCGGCTGCGGAACGTCACGCCCGCTCCGCCTCCCGTCGTGGGACGCGGCGCGGTTCCTACATACAACCATGAGGAAAGTATCGTGATCCGTGCAACCACCGTTCTTGCTGCCGGGATCGGCAGCGTGCTGATGCTCGCCGCCGGCGCCGGCCATGCCGCCGATGCCGAGCTGCGCTTGGCCAAGGCGCCGATCGAGGGCCGCTACATCGTCGTGCTGAGGGACGATGTCGCCAGCCTTGCCGCGGAAGCGCAAACCGCCGCCCGTCCCAGCGTCGCCAACGTCGCCCGCGACCTGGTCCGCAATCGCGGTCGGGGCCGTGCCAACATCGTCGCCACCTATCGCAGCGTGCTGCGCGGCTTCGTGGTCGAGGCCGACGACGAAGCCCTGGCCCGGCTGCTGGCCGACGATCGCGTCGCCTATATCGAGGAGGACGGCTACATGTCGGTCTCGGCGACGCAGAACAACGCCACCTGGGGCATCGATCGCATCGACCAGCGCAACCTGCCGCTGAGCGGGAGCTACACCTACAACACCACCGCCGGCAACGTGCATGCCTACATCATCGACACCGGCATCCGCGCCAGCCACAACGACTTCGGCGGCCGCGTCGGCAGCGGCTATACCGCGATCAACGACGGCAACGGCACCAACGACTGCCACGGCCACGGCACCCATGTCGCCGGCACCGTCGGCAGCGCCACCTGGGGCGTGGCCAAGGGCGTGAGCCTGTACCCGGTGCGGGTGCTGGGCTGCGACGGCTCGGGCAGCAATTCCGGCGTGATCGCCGGCATGGACTGGGTCGCGCAGAACCATGTCAAACCGGCCGTGGCCAACATGAGCCTGGGCGGCGGCGCTTCGACGAGCACCGACCAGGCGGTCGACCGGATGGTCAATGCCGGCGTGACGGTGGTGGTCGCCGCCGGCAACGACAGCAGCAATGCCTGCAACTACTCGCCGGCGCGCGCGGCCAGTGCGATCACGGTCGGATCGACGACCTCGTCGGACGCGCGCTCCTCGTTCTCCAACTACGGCACCTGCCTGGACCTGTTCGCCCCGGGCTCGTCGATCACCTCGACCTGGAACAGCAGCAACTCGGCGACCAACACCATCAGCGGCACCTCGATGGCCTCGCCGCACGTCGCCGGCGTCGCCGCGCTTTACCTGGCCGGCAATCCGAACGCGTCTCCGGGCCAGGTCACCAGCGCGATCGAAAACAGCGCCACCCCGAACAAGGTCGGCAATCCCGGCAGCGGCTCGCCGAACCTGCTGCTGTACAGCCTGTTCGGCAGCGATCCCGACCCGGATCCGGATCCGACCCCGGGCGAACTGCAGAAGGGCGTGGCGGTATCGGTGTCCGGGGCCAGCGGCTCGGAGACCCGCTATACCTTCGCGGTGCCGACAGGCGCCAGCGACCTGAGCTTCGTCACCAGCGGCGGCAGCGGCGACGCCGACCTGTATGTCCGCTTCGGGGCGGCGCCGACCACCAGCACCTACGATTGCCGGCCGTACCAGAACGGCAACAACGAGCGCTGCGACTTCGCCAGCCCGCAGGCCGGCACCTGGCACGTGATGCTGCGCGGCTACAGCGCCTATTCGAATGTCTCGCTGGTGGCCGACTACGGCATCGGTGGCGGCGATGCGCCCTGCACCGGCTGCACCCAATACAGCGGTTCGCTGGCCGGTACCGGCAGCTCGCAGGTCCAGCCGGGCGGCACCTACTACCAGGCCGCGGCCGGGACCCACAACGGCTGGCTGCAAGGCCCGTCCGGCACCGACTTCGACCTGGAGTTGTATCGCTGGAACGGATCGGGCTGGAGCAAGGTGGCCGAGTCGATCACCCCGACCAGCGTGGAGTCGGTGTCCTACAACGGCAGCGCCGGCTACTACTACTGGCGTGTGCTGTCGTACTCCGGCAGCGGCAGCTACGACCTGTGGCTGGATACGCCTTGATGGCCCCGGCGCAGGTGTGAGGCAGTCATTGCAGACGGGGTCCGGCATGCCGGGCCCCGTTCTCGTTGTGCGCGCTCGATCGCGGCTGGCGCCGCTGCAGCGGTGGTTCTGGCGCAGCCCGGTGGGCCCGGTATGCGTGGGTCCGTTGCGGGCGTGCGTCAGCGTTTGTCTTGCGCAAAAGAAGAAGGCCGGACCCTTTCGGGGTCCGGCCTTCGGTGTAAATGTTCAGCGATGACCTACTCTCACATGGCTTGAGCCACACTACCATCGGCGCAGCTGCGTTTCACTTCCGAGTTCGGAATGGGATCGGGTGGTACCACAGCGCTATGGTCGCTGAACAAGCTGGTGAAGCAGCGCGGGATGATTGATCAATCCTGCAGCCAGCTTGCATGGGTTGGGAAGTAGCGAATGAGGCGAATGTCGTCGACGTATCGTCGAGTCCAAGGCCACTTGAGGTTATATGGTCAAGCCTCACGGATCATTAGTACTGGTTAGCTCAATGCATTGCTGCACTTACACACCCAGCCTATCAACCACGTAGTCTTCATGGTTCCTTTAGGGGACTTGTGTCCCGGGAGATCTCATCTTGAGGCGCGCTTCCCGCTTAGATGCTTTCAGCGGTTATCGCTTCCGAACATAGCTACCCGGCAGTGCCACTGGCGTGACAACCGGAACACCAGAGGTTCGTCCACTCCGGTCCTCTCGTACTAGGAGCAGCCCCTCTCAAATCTCCAACGCCCATGGCAGATAGGGACCGAACTGTCTCACGACGTTCTGAACCCAGCTCGCGTACCACTTTAAATGGCGAACAGCCATACCCTTGGGACCGACTACAGCCCCAGGATGTGATGAGCCGACATCGAGGTGCCAAACACCGCCGTCGATATGAACTCTTGGGCGGTATCAGCCTGTTATCCCCGGAGTACCTTTTATCCGTTGAGCGATGGCCCTTCCATACAGAACCACCGGATCACTAAGACCTACTTTCGTACCTGCTTGATCCGTCGATCTTGCAGTCAAGCACGCTTATGCCTTTGCACACAGTGCGCGATGTCCGACCGCGCTGAGCGTACCTTCGTGCTCCTCCGTTACTCTTTGGGAGGAGACCGCCCCAGTCAAACTACCCACCATACACGGTCCCCGACCCGGATTACGGGCCTAGGTTAGAACGTCAAGCACGACAGGGTGGTATTTCAAGGATGGCTCCACCAGAACTGGCGTCCTGGTTTCAAAGCCTCCCACCTATCCTACACAGACGAACTCAACGTTCAGTGTAAAGCTATAGTAAAGGTTCACGGGGTCTTTCCGTCTTGCCACGGGAACGCTGCATCTTCACAGCGATTTCAATTTCACTGAGTCTCGGGTGGAGACAGCGCCGCTGTCGTTACGCCATTCGTGCAGGTCGGAACTTACCCGACAAGGAATTTCGCTACCTTAGGACCGTTATAGTTACGGCCGCCGTTTACCGGGGCTTCGATCAAGAGCTTCGCCTTGCGGCTGACCCCATCAATTAACCTTCCGGCACCGGGCAGGCGTCACACCCTATACGTCCACTTTCGTGTTTGCAGAGTGCTGTGTTTTTGATAAACAGTCGCAGCGGCCTGGTCACTGCGGCCCCCGACAGCTATAGCTCGCATGAGCCACCATCAGGGGCGCACCTTCTCCCGAAGTTACGGTGCCATGTTGCCTAGTTCCTTCACCCGAGTTCTCTCAAGCGCCTGAGAATTCTCATCCTGCCCACCTGTGTCGGTTTACGGTACGGTCTGCGTAAGCTGAAGCTTAGGAGCTTTTCCTGGAAGCGTGGCATCAATCACTTCGCTCTAATGAGCTCGTCTCGGTGCTCGGTGTTAAAGGAACCCGGATTTGCCTAAGTTCCACACCTACCGCCTTTCCCCGGGACAACCAACGCCCGGTAGACCTAGCCTTCTCCGTCCCTCCATCGCACTTACGCGAGGTGCTGGAATATTAACCAGCTTTCCATCGACTACGCATTTCTGCCTCGCCTTAGGGGCCGACTCACCCTGCGCCGATTAACGTTGCGCAAGGAAACCTTGGGCTTTCGGCGTGCGGGCTTTTCACCCGCATTATCGTTACTCATGTCAGCATTCGCACTTCCGATACCTCCAGCAGACTTCTCAATCCACCTTCGCAGGCTTACGGAACGCTCCTCTACCGCGCACACCGAAGTGTGCACCCCAAGCTTCGGTTCCATGCTTGAGCCCCGTTAAATCTTCCCCGCAGACCGACTCGACCAGTGAGCTATTACGCTTTCTTTAAAGGGTGGCTGCTTCTAAGCCAACCTCCTGGCTGTCTGTGCCTTTCCACATGGTTTTCCACTTAGCATGGAATTTGGGACCTTAGCTGTGGGTCTGGGTTGTTTCCCTTTTCACGACGGACGTTAGCACCCGCCGTGTGTCTCCCATGCAGTCTGTCCTGGTATTCGGAGTTTGCCATGGTTTGGTAAGTCGCAATGACCCCCTAGCCATAACAGTGCTCTACCCCCAGGAAGATTCACATGAGGCGCTACCTAAATAGCTTTCGAGGAGAACCAGCTATCTCCGGGTTCGATTAGCTTTTCACTCCTAATCACACCTCATCCCCTACCTTTGCAACGGGAGTGGGTTCGGGCCTCCAGTTGATGTTACTCAACCTTCACCCTGGGCATGACTAGATCACCCGGTTTCGGGTCTATTGCCCGCGACTATGCGCCCTTATCAGACTCGGTTTCCCTTCGCCTCCCCTATACGGTTAAGCTTGCCACGAACAATAAGTCGCTGACCCATTATACAAAAGGTACGCAGTCACCCCGAAGGGCTCCTACTGCTTGTACGCACACGGTTTCAGGGTCTATTTCACTCCCTTCACCAGGGTTCTTTTCGCCTTTCCCTCACGGTACTGGTTCACTATCGGTCGGTCAGGAGTATTTAGCCTTGGAGGATGGTCCCCCCATGTTCAGACAGGGTTTCTCGTGCCCCGCCCTACTCGATTTCATCGAATGTGCCCTTTC
>NZ_CP029843.1:3852500-4018049 GCF_003233695.1 Marilutibacter maris
TTGGTTCCTGTTCGGACTCCAGCTAATGGACAACTACATCCACCTGCCAGACGCCCGCACAAGTCACCTGCGCACACTTTCAAAGAACTCCGGAACCGGCCTCAACGCCGCGCCCCGCTTGACTCTCATCCCCGCTCACCGGCGTTTGCCTAAGTGCCCGAGGGAGCCGCTCATCATACAGCAGTTTTCGGGGCCGTCAACACCTTTCGAAGCCCTTTTTCCTGCCGCCCCTCCGCCGTTCAGCTCTCGCTTCCCGCCAGCGGGCCGCGCATCTTACAGCAACTTTCCAGACCGTCAACCACCCGCTGAAAACCGCCTCCAACACGCCCCGCCAATCAATCCTGCACCTCGGCGGGGCGCGCATTGTGCACATCCGTTTCAGCTTTGGGAAGGGGGGATGACAAAATTTTTCAAAACCCCCGCCGGGCGCGCCCACGCCCCCTTTCGCTTGCGCCCTGAACGGGCCGACGCCGCACGCGCGGGGGCGTGCGGCGCGACACTCAGGCGGCGACCAGGCGAACCCGGGCGAAGTTGCGCTTGCCGACCGCGAGCACGCCCTCGAATCCCGGCACGAACACCCGCTGCGGATCCTCGAGGACCTCGCCATCGATGCGCACCGCACGCTCCTTGAGCTTGCGGTTGGCTTCGGAGTTGCTCGGGGTCAGCCCCGCCGCGGTCAGCAGGGCGGCGATGCGCAGCCCTTCCGCCGGCACCGGCACGTCGTTCAGCGGCAACTGCGCGGTATCGCCCTGTCCGCGCACGGCGGCGTTCCATCCGGCCACCGCCTGCTCGGCCGCGGCCGCATCGTGGAAGCGCGCCGCCAGTTCGCGCGCCAGGCGCAGCTTCAGATCGCGCGGATTGAGCTGTCCGGCCTCGATGTCGCGCTTGAGGTTGGCCGCCTCGGCGACGCCGATGTCGAAACTCAGCAGCTCGATCCATCGCCACATCAGGGTGTCGTCGATCTTCATGGTCTTGGTGACGATGTCGATCGCCGGCTCGTCGATGCCGATGTAGTTGCCCAGCGACTTGCTCATCTTCTGCACGCCGTCCAGGCCTTCCAGCAGCGGCATCGTCAGCACGATCTGCGGCTTCTGGCCGTGATGCTCCTGCAGCCCGCGCCCCATCAGCAGGTTGAACTTCTGATCGGTGCCGCCGAGCTCGACGTCGGCCTGCAGCGCCACCGAGTCGTAGCCCTGCACCAGCGGATACAGGAACTCGTGGATCGCGATCGACTGCTGCGCGGCATAGCGCTTGGCGAAGTCGTCGCGCTCGAGCATGCGCGCGACGGTGTGTTGCGCGGCGAGGCGGATCATGTCGGCGGCATCCATCTTGCCGAACCACTCGGAGTTGAAGCGCACTTCGGTGCGCTCGCGATCGAGCACCTTGAACACCTGCTCGGCATAGGTCTCGGCGTTGGCGAGCACGTCCTCGCGGGTCAGCGGCTTGCGGGTGATGTTCTTGCCGGTCGGGTCGCCGATCATTCCGGTGAAGTCGCCGATCAGGAAGATCACCCGATGGCCGAGGTCCTGGAACTGCCGCATCTTGTTGAGCAGCACGGTGTGGCCCAGGTGCAGGTCCGGCGCGGTCGGATCGAAGCCGGCCTTGACCCGCAGCGGGCGGCCTTCCTTCAGGCGCGCTTCGAGTTCTTCTTGCTTGAGGATTTCGTCGGCGCCGCGGCCGATCAGATCGAGGGAATCTTGGATGGACAAGGCTGGCTCTCTACGGGTCTGACCGCCGACCTGAATGCGACGACGGACACGGTTGCAGGTTAAAGGGGCGTTAACGCTCGCCGGACCGAAAAACCCCATTCAGCTCAAGGGTTTGACGCGTGTTGCTCGCGTGACTATGGTACCCCCGACACGCCGCCTTCACAGCTTCCGCAGGGGGAGACCAAGACCATGACTGTAACGGGTTCCGGCCCCGGCCGGCGCGAGCGCCTGAAGGCCCTGCGCGAAGCCTCCCTGCACCGCCCGGTGCTGGCCCGTCACCTCTCCGATGGATTCAACGGCCGCTGGTCGCGTCGCCAATGGGCGACCGCGAGCCTGTTCGCGTCGATGGGCCTGCTGGTCGCGGCGATCGTGCCGGGCTTCAGCAACGACACCACCGCGCCGGCGCACGCGCCGCGCCAGTCGATGGCGCTGGCCCTGCCGCCGCTGCCGGCGCGCTCGCCCGAACAGGCGCGCGGCGACAGCTGGCAGATCGTCACCGTGCAGTCCGGCCAGACCCTCGGCGAGTTGTTCGAGGACCTCGGCGTCCCCGCCGCGACCCTGCAGCAGATCCTTGCCCAGCCCAGCGCCAAGACCGCACTGGGCCGGCTGCGCCCGGGCACCGAGCTGGCCTTCGACCTGCCGGTCGGCGGCGGGCTGCGCACGTTCCGCTTCGACCGCGACGACACCCATCGCGTCGAGCTGCACATCGAGGGCGACTCGATCAAGGAGACCGTGATCGAGCGGCCGGTCGAGACCCGCACCGTGGTGGCGACCGGCGAGATCACCAGCTCGCTGTATGTCGCCGCGCGCAAGGCCGGCCTGTCGCCGGCGGCGATCGCGGTACTCACCGACGAAATCTTCCAGTACGACATCGACTTCAACACCGACATCCAGCGCGGCGACCGTTTCAGCGTGGTGATGGACGAGAACTGGCGCGAAGGCGAGCGCATCGGCCGCGGCAAGATCCTGGCGGCGACCTTCAGCACCGGCGGCAAGACCTATTCGGGCTTCCGCTTCGAGCGCGGCGACAAGGCCGAGTACTTCAGCCCGGACGGCCGTCCGCTGAAGAAGAGCTTCATCCGCATGCCGATCCCGTATGCGCGCCTGACCTCCGGCTTCGGTTCGCGCCGCCACCCGGTGCTGGGCCGCGTGCGCCAGCACAAGGGCGTCGACTACGGCGCCGGCACCGGCACCCCGATCATGGCCGCCGGCGACGCGCGCGTGCAGTTCGTCGGCTGGAAGGGCGGCTACGGCCGTACCGTCGTGCTCGACCACGGTCGCGGCTACACCACCCTGTACGCGCACATGTCGCGCTTCGGCAAGTACAAGGCCGGCCAGCGCGTGCCGCAGGGCTCGGTGATCGGCTACGTCGGCAGCTCCGGCCTGGCCACCGGTCCGCACCTGCACTACGAATTCCGCATCAACGGCGTGCACCGCAATCCGCTGTCGGTGACGATGCCGCCGCCGGAGCCGCTGCGCGGCGCCGCGCTGGCCGAGTTCCGCGCCCAGACCGGTCCGGCACTGGCCCGCATCCAGCAGGTCGAGCGGATCATCTACGCCGACGTCGGCGGCGAGGCCGACGGCGGCCAGGTCGCCAAGGCCGAGGCGCCCAAGGACGGCAAGAAGGGCTGAGCCCGGCCGTAGCCGCTCCCACCGCGCGCCGCTGACGGCGCGCCCCGCCTCCCGGGCGCCGGCATGCGTCGCCCGCCCACGGCCACCGGCCCCGACCCGAGCATGCCCGACGACTCCAGTACCGACGCCCGCTTCTTCATCGGCCTGATCTCCGGCACCAGTGCCGACGGCATCGATGCGGCCTTGGTCCGCTTCGACGGCGACGACCGCTGCGAGCTGGTCCACGGCCACGCCCACGCCTGGCCGCAGGCGCTGCGCGCGCGCCTGGTGGAGATCGGCCAGGGCGCGCGGATCGACTCGCTGGACGAGATCGCGACCCTCGACGTGCAGGTCGGCGAGGTCTTCGCCGATGCCGCGCAGGCGCTGCTGGCCAAGGCCGGAATGACCGCCGATGCGATCGCGGCGATCGGCTCGCACGGCCAGACCGTGCGCCACCGCCCGGCCGGCGCCGCCTACGACGGCCGCCATCCGTTCACCTGGCAGATCGGCGACGCCCACGTGATCGCCGAGCGCACCGGCATCGCCACGGTCGCCGACTTCCGGCGCCGCGACGTCGCCGCCGGCGGCCACGGCGCGCCGCTGCTGCCGGCCCTGCACAACGCACTGCTGCGCGCGCCCGACGAGGACCGCGCGGCCCTGAACCTCGGCGGTATCGCCAACCTGACCCTGTTGCCGGCCGATCCCGGGGGCGCGGTGCGTGGCTTCGATACCGGTCCCGCCAACTGCCTGCTGGACGCCTGGTGCCTGCGTCACACCGGCCGCGGCTACGATGCCGACGGCGCGTTCGCGGCCAGCGGCCGCTGCGACGATGCGCTGCTGGCGCGGCTGCTGGACGAGCCCTGGTTCACCGCGGCGCCGCCCAAGAGCACCGGCCGCGAGCAGTTCCATCTCGACTGGGTGGCCGAGCGGCTGCGCGGCGACGAGCGCGCCGAGGACGTGCAGGCGACCCTGCTGGAACTGAGCGCGCACACGATCGCCGACGCCCTGCGTGCGACCCAGCCGTCCACGCGCCGGCTGCTGGCCTGCGGCGGCGGCGTTCACAACCCGCTGCTGCTGGCACGGATCGCCGCGCACCTGCCGCAGGTGCGGCTCGAATCCACCGCGGTGCACGGCATCGATCCGGACCTGGTCGAGGCGATGGGCTTCGCCTGGCTGGCGCGCCAGGCGCTGGCCGGTGGCGCCGGCAACCTGCCCAGCGTCAGCGGCGCCCGCGGCCCGCGCGTGCTCGGCGTGATCCACCCGGCCGCGGACTGAGCCGCGGGGCGAGGCTCAGTCGCCGCGCCCGGGCGCGTCCTCGTCGAACAACCCGCGCGGCAGCGAAATCGACGGATCCGGCGGATCCGGTTCGGCCTGGGGCGGCGGCTCGATCTGCCCGATCCGGGCGAATCCGGGATCGTTGGGCACGTCCTCCATCGCCGCGATCGCCTCCTGCAGCGCGCGCGCATCGGCATCGTTGAAGGAGCGCGACAGCTCGCCCTCGCACACGTACAAGCCCTGCTCCAGCAACTGCATCAGGGCCGCCTGCAGGTCCCAACCGTGCGCGTCGGCGACGCGCTTGATGCGCTCCATCAGGACGCTATCGATGTCGCGAAGGATGATGTCACTCATGGCCTGGGCCGCATTCTGCGGTGAATTCACGTGATACCGGCCTCCATGCCGCGCCTTGGCTGGCGTGCGGCCACCAGTATGCACAACAGGACCGCCGGTAGGTCAACCGGACGCGGCGAGCGACTCAAGCCGAGCGTCCCGCGCTACCCAGCGACTGGTCGATCAGTCCCCGCTTCAACATGAACAGGTACAACAGCACGCCCGGCAGTGCCGCCACGGTCGTGAGCAGATAGAACTGCACATAGCCGAGCTGCTCAATCAGGGCTCCCGCGGTTGTCCCGGTCAACAATCTGCCGATCACACTGGCGGCGGCAGACAGCAACGCATACTGGGTCGCGGTGTAGGCCAGATTGCACAATGCCGACAGATAGGCCACCACCACCACACCGCCAATTCCACTGGCGAAGTTTTCGAAGCCGATGGTGAAAGCCAGCAACGCATTTGAATGGCCGTGCGCGGCCAGCCACGCGAAGCTCAGGTTCGATACCGCCATCAGCACAAGCGAGATCAGCACGGAACGTTTCATCCCGATGCTGGCATACAGGACACCGCCGACAAAGATACCGATCAACATGGCGATGAAGCCAAGGCCGACGTCCCAGGTGGCAATCTCGTCGTTGCTGAAACCCAGATCGTTCAGCAACAGCCGCAAGGTGAGGTTGGCCAGGGTGTCACCGATCTTGTGGAGCAGCACGAACAGCAGCACCAGCATCGCCCCCCGGCGGCGCAGGAATTCGAGCAGTGGTCCGACCGTAGCTGTCCACGCCTGTCGCCAACCGCGGCGCTCGCTGATTACCACGTGGCGCTTCGGCTCTCCGAGCACAATACCCACCAGGATCGCCGGCAGGGCCAGGCCAGCGCACAGCAGATAGGCGAGATTCCAACCATTGCGGGCCGCCACGTAGAGCGCCAGCGAGCCAGCAACCACCGAGCCGATCCGCCAGCCATATTGCGACATGCCCGAGCCAACGCCCAGCTGCTCCGGGCGCAGTGTTTCGATCCGGTAGGCATCAATGACGATGTCGAAGGTGGCGCCCGCAACGCCGACGCTCACCGCCGCGATTGCGACCAGCATCAGATCGCTGTTGGGGTCAAGCGCGCCCAGCCAGGCCACCGCCGCCATCACCGCGACTCCCGCCACCAGCAACCACGATACGCGCTGCCCGAGACGCCCCAGTATCGGCAGTCTGAGCCCGTCCACCGCGGGCGCCCACAGGAACTTGAGGTTGTAGGCCAGAAATGCCAGCGAAAACGCGGTCACGGCCTTCTTGTCGATCCCGTCCTGTGCCAGGCGGGTGGTCAGCGTCGCGCCGATCATGCTGTAGGGAAAGCCCGACGAGATACCCAGCAGCAGCGCTGCCAGGGGCTCACGCTGCAGATAGGGACGAATTCCGGCAGGCAGGCGCTGGACCAAGCTCTCAACCGAACTCATTCGTCGAATTCCACCGTGAACGGCGCGTGGTCGGAGAAGCGCGGCTCGCGCGCGATCGAGCAGGCCTTCAGCCGCTTCGCCAGCGCCGGGGTCACCAGCTGGTAGTCGATCCGCCAGCCCACGTCGTTGGCGCGGGCGGCGCCGCGATTGCTCCACCACGTGTAGTCCTCGCCCTCCGGGTGCAGCGCGCGGTAGGCGTCGACCCAGCCGCCGTCGCGGCCGGCGGTGCCGTCGCTGCCGCCGTCGGCGCCGATCTGCCCGCTCAGCCACGCGCGCTCGACCGGCAGGCAGCCGGAATTCTTCTGGTTGGACTTCCAGTTCTTGATGTCGCGGGCGCTGCGCACGATGTTCCAGTCGCCGCACAGCACATAGTCGCGGCCGCTGGCCAGCCACGCGTCGAGGATCGGCTTGAGCCAGTCCATCACCTCGTACTTGAAGCCCTGCCGCAGTTCGCCGGAGGAGCCGGACGGGATGTAGAACGAGACCACGCTGAGGTTGCCGTAGCGCGCCTCGATGTAGCGGCCCTCGTCGTCGAACGGCGCCCAGCCCAGCGCGGTGCGGACCTCGTCGGGTTCGCGGCGGCTGTAGATCGCCACCCCGCTGTAGCCCTTCTTGGTGATCGCGTCGCGATAGAAGCAGTGGTGGCCGTCGGGCCGGAACATCGGGTCGGTCAGCTGCGCCTCCTGCGCCTTGGTCTCCTGCACGCACAGCACGTCGGCGTCCTGCTCGTGGAACCAGTCGAGAAAGCCCTTGTTGGCGGCGGAACGGATGCCGTTGGCGTTGAAGCTGATGATTTTCACGAATGCCTGGAATGAGTGGCCCGGGACTGTCAGAGCATACCCGCCCCGGCCCGCCGTCGAGGCGATCGGTTAGGCTTTCCCGACCCCCTGCCCGAGTCCCGCGCCCCGTGTCGTACAAGTCCCGATTCCTCCAGCTCGCCTTGCGCGCCCAGGCGCTGCGCTTCGGCGAGTTCACCCTCAAGTCCGGCCGCCAGAGCCCGTATTTCTTCAATGCCGGCCTGTTCAACAGCGGCACCGCCCTGGCCGGGCTGGCCGCCTGCTACGCCGACGCGATCGACGCGCAGCGCGAGGCGGGCGCGATCGGCGACTTCGACCTGTTGTTCGGCCCCGCCTACAAGGGCATCCCGCTGGCCACCGCCCTGGCCTGCGAGTACGCCGGCCGCGGACGCGACCTGCCGGTCGCGTTCAACCGCAAGGAGGCCAAGGCCCACGGCGAGGGCGGCAGCCTGATCGGCGCGCCGCTGGACGGCCGCCGGGTGCTGATCGTCGACGACGTGATCACCGCCGGCACCGCGATCCGCGAAGCGCTGGCGATCATCCGCGACGGCGGCGGCATTGCCGCCGGCATCGTGATCGCGCTCGATCGCCAGGAGGCGGTCGACCCGGCCGCATCCCGACGCTCAGCGGCAGAAACTGTCGCGGATGAGCAGGGGCTGCCGGTGATCAGCGTCGCCTCGCTCGACGATCTGCTCGCCTTCACCGGCAACGACGACACCCTCGCCGCCGAACGCGGGCGCCTGCTCGCCTACCGCGACGCCTACGGCAGCCTCACACCACGCTGACCCCCGCGGTAGCAAGCTCGTGACGGGCTTGGCCCGACTCTTGCGTCATGAACGAACGATGACCAGGGACGAACGGAGTCTGCCAATGAACACGATCCGCTGCCTGAGCCGCTCCGGGAGCGCGCTGTCGGCCGTCGCCGTCGGCGCCCTGCTGCTCGCGGCGGTATCGGCGGCGGATGCCCAGGGCAAGGGCAAGGGCGCCGCCAGCGGCAGCAAGAAGCTCTACTGCTGGCAGGAGAACGGCCGCAAGGTCTGCGGCGACGCGCTGCCGGCCAGCGCGGTCGACAGCGCGCGCACCGAGATCAGCGTCAACAGCGGCATGACCACCGCGACCGTCGGCCGCGCCCTGACCGCGGAGGAACGGGTCGCCGCCGCCGAACAGGAGCGCGCGCGCCAGCTCGAAGAGGCCAGGAAGGCGGCGCTGGCCCGCCGCGAGAAGGCGATGGCCGAGTCCTACGCCACCGAGGACGACCTGCGCCGCGCCTACCAGAACCGCATCGTCCTGCTCGACGAGACCGTCAAGGCCTCCGAGCTCGGCATCCAGGGCCTGCGCCAGAGCCTGGTCACCCTGTTGCGTCGCGCCAGCGAGACCGAGCTGGCCGGCAAGCCGGTGGGCACCGCGCTGGCCGGCAACATCCAGGGCCAGCACCAGGAACTGCTGCGCCAGCAGGACATGCTCTCGCAGCAGCGCCAGGAGCGCGCCGATGTCGAGGGCGAGTTCGAGAGCGCGCTGACCCGCTATCGCGAACTCAAGGGCTGAGCCGCGCCCGCCGTTCAAGGCGTTCGTAGCGGCGACGCGCCCGGCGCGCACGCAGACACTGCTTGTCACCTCGCGACAGGGGGTGACCGGTATCGCATTTTCGGGCAGACTCGCGTCCCTTCCAGGCCAGCCGGGTCTGGAAGCAATGGACGATTCCCAATCAAGGAGAGTTCCCGATGAAGCACCTCATCCCGACGTTGCTGGGCGCCGCACTGCTGGTCGCACTCCCCGCCTGCAACAAGATCCCCAGCTCCGACGCACTGACCGCCGCAGTCGAAGGGGTCGGCGCGCAGGCCGACGACCAGGCCTGGGACGAGAAGGTCCAGGCCTATATCGAGATCGGCAATCGCATGCGCGGCTTCAGCAGCCCGACGAACGAAACCTTCGCCCAGTGGCGCGCCAGGGATGCGGCCAAGGTCGAGGCCGGCGATTTCAAGGCGATCCGCACCGACAGCCACTTCTTCTCCGATTCCGACGTCCAGAACCTGAAGGATGCGGCCGCGATGCCGGGCGCCACGCCGGAACTGGACCAGGCCGCCAACGCGCTGCTGGCGGCGATCGAGCAGGGCCTGCCGGCCTGGAGCGAGCTGCAGGACTACAACAAGGCCAAGCGCTACGAGGACGACGGCGGCGCCAAGGGCAAGGAGCTGCTGCCGAAGTACCGTGAGGGCATCGCCGCGATCGAATCGGCGGTGAATGCACTGGCGGTCCAGGTCGACGCCGCCGCCAAGGTCGCCCACGAGAAGACCGTGGCGCAGTTCAAGGCCGACGGCCAGCTGCTGGAACTGCACACCTGGGAAGCGCTCGGCTCGGCCGAGAAGGTGATCGACCTGTTCAACTCCACCGACGACTTCAAGAACGAGGCCAAGATCGAGGAGGCCAACGCGCACATCGCGGCGATGGAGGCGAGCATCGCCGCCATGCGCGAGGAGCACGACAAGCGCCAGGCCGAGGACGCCGACTCGCTGCCGACCATCGACCGCTACGAGTCGCTGGCCGAGGAGCTGAGCGAGCTGGCCGGCAGCTACCGCGAGGCGCGCAAGGACCCGTCCGAGTTCAACGATGTCGTCGAGAGCTACAACGACGCGGTCGACATGCTGAACATGATGAACAGCTGAGCCCCTTCGCGGCATGGCAAAAACGAAACGGGGCGGGAGTCAGACTCCCGCCCCGTTTCGTTTCCGGCCGCCGCAGGCGCGAGGGCGCGCCGCGGCCCGCCCCCGCCCGAGCGCCTAGAACGGCAGGCGCAGGTCCGGCTTGACCGCCAGCAACTGGGCGCGGAACGCGGCCTGGATGCGTTCCAGCGCCGCCTTGCTGTCGGCATCGAAGCGCAGCACCAGCACCGGCGTGGTGTTGGACGCGCGCACCAGACCCCAGCCGTCCGGCCAGTCCACGCGCAGGCCGTCGATGGTCGACAGGCGCGCACCCTCGAACTGGGCCTGCTCGCGGAACGCGTCGACGAAGGCGTGCGGGTTGCCGTCCGGCGCGTCGACCTTGATCTCCGCCGTCGACACCCCGTCGGGCAGCTCGGCCAGCGCCTGGCTCGGGCCGTCCGGATGCATGGCCAGGATCTCCAGCAGGCGCGCGGCGGCATAAATGCCGTCGTCGAAGCCGTACCAGCGCTCCTTGAAGAAGAAGTGGCCGCTCATCTCGCCGGCCAGCTCGGCGTCGGTCTCGCGCATCTTGGCCTTGATCAGCGAATGGCCGGTCTTCCACATCAGCGGGCTGCCGCCGTGGCGCAGGATGTGCCCAGGCAGACGGCCGGTGCACTTGACGTCGAAGATCACCACCGCGCCGGGATTGCGCTCCAGCACGTCGGCGGCGAACAGCATCAGCAGACGGTCGGGGAAGATGTTCTGCCCCTCGCGGGTGACCACGCCGAGGCGGTCGCCGTCGCCGTCGAAGGCGATGCCCAGATCCGCTTCGAGGCGGTCGACCATCTTGACCAGGTCGTTGAGGTTGTGCGGCTCGCTCGGGTCCGGGTGGTGGTTGGGGAAGGTGCCGTCGATCTCGCAGTACAGCGGCGTGACCTCGGCGCCGATCGCCTCCAGCACGCGCGGCCCGAGCTCGCCGGCGACGCCGTTGCCGGCATCGACCACGACCTTGAGCGGGCGCTCGATCTGCACGTCGGAGGCGACCCGTTCGATGTAGTCGTCGTTGATGTCGCGCTGCTCGAGCCGGCCCGGGGCCGGCGCGGTGTACAGCCGGTCCTCGGCGACCCGCGCGTACAGGTCGGTGATCGCGTCGCCGGACAGGGTCTCGCCGCCGACCACGACCTTGAAACCGTTGTAGTCCGGTGGATTGTGGCTGCCGGTGACCGACACGCAGGAGCCTGCGCGCAGGTGATAGGCGCCGAAATAGGTCAGCGGCGTCGGCGCCAGGCCGATGTCGAACACGTTGCGGCCAGCCTTGCGCAGGCCCGCGATCAGGCCCTCGCTCAACTCGGGGCCGGAGAGGCGGCCGTCGCGGCCGACCACGATGTCCTCCAGGCCCTGCTCGTGCATCAGCGAACCGATCGCATGGCCGACCAGTTCGGCGATGCCGGCGTCGAGCGACTGCCCGACGATGCCGCGGATGTCGTAGGCGCGGAAGATGCCGCGGTCGATGCCGACCTGGGCGGATGGGGGTGGTGCGTCCTTATCGATGATGGGTGCCTTCTGGGTGGGGGTGACCGGGGGCTCGGGCGCCTGCTGCAGCGACTCGGCCAGGGTCTGTTCGGAGGCCGGTTCCGCCTCCTCTTCGCCCTCGGCCGGCTTGCGCCGGCGGGCGAGCTTGTCCGCATAGTTGGCCAGCACCGCCATCAGCAACAGCACGGCGGCGACCATGAAACAGGCGGGACCGTCGAGACCGAGCGGGCCGCCGGCGACGTCGGGCACGGCCGCGGCCACCCGCCACTCGCTGTCGGGGATGCGCGCGGCGAGCGACTCGGCGCCACCGCCCAGACGGCTGTCGCCGCGTTCGATCACGCTGAACGAGCCTTGCCGCAGGGCCATGTAGGTGTCGCCGGCCATCGGCGCCCGTTCGATCGCGTCGCCGATCGAATCCAGCGGCAACTGCACCACCGCCACCGCGACCAGGCGTTCGCCCTCGTGGATCGGCGAGGCCACCTCCAACTGCCGCGATCCGGCATCGCCCACGACCCAGGCGACCGCCCGGTTCTGCGCGACCGCCGCTTCCAGCACCGCCAGGCGGCCGTAGCCACCGCCGCGCGCGCCCTCGGCGGTCAGCACCGCGTAGGCGCTCTCCAGGCTGGGCGGGAACACCCGCGCCTCCTTGACCCCGGGCCAGCCGTCGGCGAGACGGGTGCCGGCGGTGGCGAAATCATCGGCCTCCAGCGCGGCGCGCACATCGGTCTTGGCCAGCTGCGTGGCCATCCGCTCGTACTCGCCGGCGAGCACCTCCTGCACGCTCTGCACGACCGAGTCGCGCGCGCTCTGCAGGCCGGCACGACGGCTGCTGTCCTGTTGCTGCTGCCAGCCGCACCACGCGAACCATGCCGCCAGCAGCACGCAGGCCAGCGCCAGCAGACGCCGCAGCAACCGGCCTTGTTCAGCCGACAACTGCGGCCGCTCGATCTTCAGATCCACCATTCCGTCCTTCCCCTTGGAGCCTCTCGCCCCGCTAGCGCACGCCGGTGTGGCCGAAGCCGCCGGCACCCCTTGCACTGGCCTCGAATTCGTCGACGACCTGCAACCGTGCACGCACGATCGGCAGCATCACCAACTGCGCGATGCGGTCGCCGGGCTCGATCGTAAAAGCCTGCCCGCCACGATTCCACACGCTGATCATCAACGGTCCCTGGTAATCGGCGTCGATCAGCCCGGTCCCGTTGCCCAGCACGATGCCGTGTTTGTGACCCAGTCCCGATCGCGGCAGGATCACCGCGCACAGTCCCGGATCGCCGATGTGGATCGCCAGACCCGACGGCAGCAGTGCCGCATCGCCCGGCGCCAGCGTCAACGGCGCATCCAGCGCCGCCCTCAGGTCCAGGCCGGCGCTGGCCGCGGTCGCATACGCCGGCAGCGGCCAGGCGTCGCCGAATCGCGGATCGAGCACTTTCAGTTCCAGGGTGTGGTGCACGGCGTCACGTTTCCTCGATTGGTCGCTGCGTCGATGCGGCCTCCGGGCCACCCGACGGGTGTTGCAAGTTTCGTGCCCTGCCAACCCTCATGCCGCCGGCGTCGTATCGGCCAGGCGCTCGAGGACCAGGTCCAACAACAGGTCGGCCAGTTCGGTCTTGGCGGCCGGGCCCAGCGCGCGCTCGCCGTCGCCCCAGAACACCGACAGCGCGTTGTCGTCGCATTCGAAGCCGCTGCCGGCGACGCCGACGCGATTGGCCGCGATCATGTCCAGACGCTTGTTGTCGAGCTTGCCGCGGGCGTAGCCCTCGACGTTGTCGGTCTCGGCGGCGAAACCGACCACCAGCCGCGGACGCTGCGACGCATGCGCGGCGACCTCGGCGAGGATGTCGGGCGTGCGCACCAGCTCCAGGGTCAGGGTGTCGCTGCCGGGACGTTTCTTGATCTTGCTGGCCGAGGCCTCGCGCGGGGTGAAGTCGGCGACCGCGGCGGCGCCGATGTAGACGTCGGCCGGCAGCTGGGCCATCACCGCGGCATGCATGTCCGCGGCCGAACGCACGTTGATCCGGGTCACCGCCTCCGGCGATGGCAGCGACACCGGCCCGGCGACCAGCACCACGTCGGCGCCCCGGCGGGCGGCGGCGGCGGCGATCGAGAAGCCCATCTTGCCGCTGCTGCGGTTGCCGATGAAGCGCACCGGATCGATGTCCTCGTAGGTCGGGCCGGCGCTGATCAGCACCCGCAGTCCGGCCAGGGAGGCCGTCGCGCTGCCGGCACCGGGCGGGCGGTCGTGCGCGGCCATCTCAGGCGCCCTCCGTCCGCATCGCCTCCGCCAGCGCGGCGACGACCTCGTGCGGTTCGCTCATCCGCCCGGGGCCGGACTCGCCCTCGGCGAGCGGGCCGTCGTTGGGGCCGACCACCTGCACGCCGCGGCCGCGCAGGGTATCCATGTTGGCCACGGTCGCCGGATGCAGCCACATCCGGTGGTTCATCGCCGGCGCCACCGTCAGCGGCGCGGTCGTCGCCAGGCACAGGGTGGTGACCAGGTCGTCGGCCATGCCATGGGCGAGCTTGGCGAGGGTATTGGCGGTGGCCGGCGCGATCACGATCCGGTCGGCCCAGCGCGCCAGCTCGATATGCCCCATCGCGGCCTCGGCCGCGGCATCCCACAACGAGGTCCGCACCGTGCGCCCGGACAGGGCCTGGAAGGTCGCCTCGCCGACGAAGTGGCCGGCATCGGCGGTCATCGCGACCTGGACCTCGGCGCCGGCCTCGCGCAGGCGCCGCACCAGATCGGCCGCCTTGTAGGCGGCGATGCCGGCGCAGACACACAGCAGCACGTGTTTTCCGGCCAGGTCGGCGGGCATGGGATCGGAAATTTCCTAGGCGAAACCGGGCGTTTAGCTTACCCGATGACGGATGACTTTCCGGCTGTTTCGAACGCCGGTGCGCGATGCAATGGGCTCGTGGCGGGGCGGCCGGCGTCTCCGGACCGGTCCCCGGCTCTTCCCCAACGGGAACCGGGAGCCGGCCCGCCGCCACACACAACCACAAGGACAACCTGCCCAAGGAAGGGCCCCATGCAGGACGCACCCCAGGACCGACTCTCCCCCGCCGTGCTGCGCATACGCGAATGGCCGGCCAGCGAGCGCCCGCGCGAGAAGCTGCTGTCCCGTGGCCCCGGCGCGCTGTCCGATGCCGAACTGCTGGCGATCTTCCTCGGTTCCGGCCTGCGCGGCCAGGACGCGGTCACCACCGCGCGCCAGCTGCTCGCCGTCCACGGACCGCTGCGCCGCCTGCTCGAATGCTCGCCGCAGGAGCTGGCGTCGCTGCCGGGCCTGGGACCGGCCCGGATCTGCCAGCTGACCGCGGTGCTGGAGCTCTCGCATCGCCACCTGTCGGCCGAACTGGAGCGCGGCGAGACCCTGAGCGACCCGGAATCGGTCGGCCGCTACTTCGCGCAACGCCTGCGCGGGCGCTCGCACGAGGTGTTCGCGGTCCTGTTCCTGGATACCTGCCATCGCGCGCTGGCGTTCGAGGAGATGTTCCACGGCACCGTCGACGGCGCCGAGGTCCACCCGCGCGAAGTGGTGCGCCGCGCCCTGGCCCACAACGCGGCGGCGCTGATCGTCGGCCACAACCATCCCAGCGGCAATCGCGAACCCAGCGCCGCCGACCGCACGGTCACCCTCCGCCTCAAGCAGGCGCTGGCCCTGGTCGACCTGCGCCTGCTCGACCACATCGTGATCGCCGACGGCCCGCCGGTCTCGCTGGCCGCACGCGGCTGGCTGTGAGGAGGCTTCGGGCGGCGGACTCGCGCCGGTGGGCAGGAGGGTTCCGGCCCGCCGCCCCCTTGCCGCCGGCCATGCCGCTGGCGTGGACCCGCCCGGGCCGGGGTGCGTCGCCGTCGCATCCGTTCATCCTCCGCAGCCCGTCCGGACCGCTGTCGCGTACAATGGCCGGTTCCGAAACACGCCCCAAACGCCCGTGAAAACCGCTCTCCGCGCCCTGGTCGCGCAGGCCATCGATACCCTGCGCGCCGCCGGCACCCTGCCGGCCGACCTCGTTACGCCCGACTACGTCATCGAGCGGCCGAAGACCCGCGCGCAGGGCGACTTCTCGACCAATGCGGCGATGCTGCTGGCCAAGGCGGCCCGCACCAACCCGCGCGCGATCGCGCAGGCCATCGTCGATGCGCTGCCGGCCAGCGACACGGTCGCCAGCGTCGAGATCGCCGGACCGGGCTTCATCAACTTCCGCATCGCCGAAGCGGCCTGGCGCGGCACGATCGGCGAGGTCTTCGCCGCCGGCGACGCCTATGGCCGCAACGACAGCGGCCGCGGCCACACCGCCGGGGTCGAGTACGTCTCGGCCAATCCGACCGGACCGCTGCACGTCGGCCACGGCCGCGCCGCGGTGATCGGCGACTGCATCGCGCGCGTGCTCGCCGCCAACGGCTGGAACGTGAAGCGCGAGTTCTACTACAACGACGCCGGCGCGCAGATCAACAATCTGGCGATCTCGGTGCAGGCGCGCGCCCAGGGCCGCGGCCCCGACGACGCCGGCTGGCCGGAAGACGGCTACCGTGGCGACTACATCAAGGACGTCGCCGCCGCCTACCTGCGCGGCGACAGCGTCGAGGTCGAGGGCCACGTGGTCACCGGCGCCGGAGATCCGGACGACCTCGATGCGATCCGCCAGTTCGCGGTCGCCTACCTGCGTCGCGAACAGAACCTCGACCTGGAAGCCTATGGCGTCGGCTTCGACGTCTATTTCCTCGAGAGCAGCCTGTACACCGACGGCAAGGTCGAGGAGACCGTGCGCGAGCTGGTCGCCGGCGGCCACACCTACGAGGACGGCGGCGCGCTTTGGCTGCGCAGCACCGACTTCGGCGACGACAAGGACCGGGTGATGCGCAAGTCGGACGGCGCCTACACCTACTTCGTGCCGGATGTCGCCTACCACCTGTCGAAGTGGCAGCGCGGCTACGAGCGCGCGATCACCGAGCTGGGCGCCGACCACCACGGCAGCCTGGCCCGCGTCCGCGCCGGTCTGCAGGCGCTGGACAAGGGCATCCCGCCGGGCTGGCCGGAGTACGTGCTGCACCAGATGGTCACGGTGATGCGCGGCGGCGAGGAAGTGAAGCTGTCCAAGCGCGCCGGCAGCTACCTGACCCTGCGCGACCTGATCGACGAGGTCGGCAAGGACGCCACCCGCTGGTTCCTGATCGCCCGCAAGCCCGACTCGCAGCTGACTTTCGACATCGACTTGGCCCGCAGCCAGTCGCTCGACAACCCGGTCTACTACGTCCAGGTCAGCCATGCGCGCATGTGCGGGCTGATGCGCCAGCTGGCCGAGCGCGGACTGGAGTTCGACCGCGACAACGGCCTGGCCCAGCCGCTGGACCTGGACGATGCCGCCTGCCACGAGCTGGTCGCCGCGATCGGCCGCTACCCGGACGTGGTCGAGAGCGCCGGTCGCGACCTGGAGCCGCACCAGTTGGCCGCCTACCTGCTCGAACTGGCGCAGACCTTCCAGTCGTACTACAACGATCACCAGTTCCTGGTCGAGGACGCCGCGACCCGCGACGCGCGCCTGACCCTGGCCCTGGCCACCCGCCAGGTGCTCGCCAACGGCCTCGGCCTGCTCGGCGTCGGCGCCCCCGAGGTGATGTGAGCCGCCCGCGTCGCTTACACTGACCGATAACGCACGTTTTGCGATAGACATCACACTTCGCCCGGCATCTCCATCGTGCCGCCGGCGACCGCAGCGAGGTTCATGACACGGTGGCAGCACGACGCAACAAGTCCCAAGCCAAGCGCAACCAGAGCAACGGCCTGCCCGGCTGGGCCTGGATGGTGCTCGGCATCCTGCTGACCCTGATCGTGGTGCTGGTCGCGCCCGGCTACCTGAAGTCCGACGGCGACGGCTTCTTCCGCCCGCAGCCCAACCCGAATGCGCAGCCGGCGCCGGTATCCAACGCCGACGACGAGGTCGCGCCGCAACCGCGCGCGGGCAACGACGAAGCCGGCAACGACACGATCACCCCGGCGGCCGGCGACGACGACGGCGAGGACTTCGCGTTCTACGACATGCTCACCGGCAAGGAAGTGCCGATGACCGACGCCGAACTGGCCGCGACCGAGCGCGCCGAGAGCCAGCGCAAGGCCGCGCTGGAGCGCGACCGCGCGCTGCGTGCGCTCAATGGCCAGTCCGACGTCCAGGTCGCCTCGGCCGATCGCAGCCTGCCGCGTCCGGTCGACGCCGAAGTCGCCAGGGCGCCGGCGCCCACCCCCAAGCCCGAGGAAAGCCGCCCCGCGCCACGCGAAGCCACACCCGCACCCGCGCCAACGGCAACCGCGGCGGCGCCGCCCGGCAACACCGCCACCGCCGCCGGTGTCGGCGATGGCAGCCGCTACATCCTGCAGGCCGGCGCGTTCCAGGCCTCCGGCCAGGCCGAGGAGCTGAAGGCGCGCATCGCCCTGCTCGGCCTTGGCGCGCGGGTGGAATCGGCGCAGATCAACGGCAAGACCGTCTACCGTGTGCGGATGGGCCCGTATGGCACCGCCAGCGACCTCGCCGACGCCAAGCGCAAGCTCGCCGGCGGCGGCCTCGACGCACTGGCGATCAAGGCGCAGTAAACCGGTTTTCCACGGCCGCCGGTGGTTCCAGCGGCGCCCGGCCCACGGACATCCGCTGAACGACGGGGCACGCACACTGCCTCGTCGATGGCGACACCGCGCTCGAGAGCCGGCGACGGACGCTGCCGGATGGCGCGCCACCACCGGTCAGGCGCGCGGCACCGCGACGGGATTCGCCGGGCCGCCAATCCACCACCACGACTCACGGCGTGTCGTACTCTCCTTCCGGTAGCACACTCCCGTTTAGCGACCGCGCGTCAACGCGCGCGTCCACGTCTGCACTTGGCCACCAAAGCCGCTGTGCTAGGTTCTGAGCGACGCAGCGGAATGCCGGCAAGCCCCGTCTCCGCGCCCCCTTCCACATGGAGGTCCCCCGCGTGCGCAACCGCTCCGCACCGCTTCGCCGAAGACCGGCACGCGCCCGCCTCGTCGCGGCTTCCGCCGTGCTCGCTTCCGTTCTGATCAGCGCAGGATGCCAATCGCCCATGGCCATGACCGCCCCATCCGACAAGCCCCGCATCACCCGCGGCGACAACACCGTCGCCGACTGGCCGCTGAAGTTCGTGCGCCACAACTTCGGTGCCTATTGCTACGACACCATCGGCTGCAAGGTGCTCTACGCCGGATTCCCGCATGGCGTCGACAACGAGGACGAGATCAGCCCACCTGCGTCCTCTTTCGGCCCCGATTACCAAGAGAACTGGAACGCCGGCCACCTGGCCCTGCCCAACTTCCCGCCACCGGCCATCGTCACCTGGCGCTCGAAGGACGGCGAACAACACCATGCCGAAGTCGATATCGGCGAGATATTCAAGGACCGCCTGATCCGTCATGACGTACCGCGTGAAGACATCGCGGAAGGGGTATCGATCAGCAACCCCGGCATTCTGATCGAGGTCAACGATCGCACCATCAACGTCTACATGAAGACCTACATCCCAACCAAGGAGCTACAGATCCCAGGCAACCAGTACAGCGGACATCGCTATGAGCCCGTGCTGGTCTGGAGCCGCACCTACTGACCCGGGCAGGGAGGACAACAATGGGCAAGGACAGAAGCCCGGACGGTGTCAGCACCTATCCGGCCGACACCAACGACCTGGACAGCTACCGGCAGGCCAGCGAAGCGCTATCGCAGATGCATGTACCAGTACTGGTCAGCGCATCGAAACCGCACGAACGCTTGTTCGTCGCTGCCTTCGACGGTACCGGCAACAGCATGTACCGGGACGCACCGGAGAACCACACCAATGTAGCGGAGGTGGTCAAGCAGATCGCAAAGAAACATCCTCCCCAGATCAACTACGGTTACGTCGAAGGCCCGGGCACACAGGGCGGACTCGACGGCGTACTGGACATGATGCGTGGTGGCAGCTACGAAGCGCGCCTGGAAACCATGTATGTCCAATTCGTGACCCAAGCCAGCGACTGGCTGAAGGAAGATCCACAAGCGCAGATACGGATTGCAGAAATCGGATTCAGTCGTGGCGCTGAGCAGGCCGCCGGATTCGCTCGGTTGGTTCAGGAACGCGGCATCCAGAACCCCGACGGAATGCTCGTCAAGCAGGACTCCGACGGCCTGGTCGAGAGCATCGAGTTCACCAAGCCGCCACTGCTCGAACCCGGGCGCGTCCCGCAGGCGGTCGGCCTGTTCGATCCGGTCGGCACCGGCGAGCCGCGCGACCATGACCGCCGGCTGCCGCCCTCGGTGATCTCCGGCTTCCAGCTCGCCGCCGAGGACGAGCGCCGCAACCTGTTCCAGGGAACCAGGATCCTCGACCCCGGGACGAGCGCGGACGGCCGATTCCTTAACGGCACCGTCGCAGGTGCGCACAGCGATGTCGGCGGCAGCTATGCGCTCAACGGCCTGGCGATCCGCAGCGGCAACCTGATGGTGGATTACCTCAACGCGCTCAGCGACACGCCGTTCCTGGACAAGCGCGCCGAACCGTCGGCGCCGGAACTGAATGTCGTGCATCGCTCCGAGGAGCACCAGTTCTTTTACCGCACCTCGGTCTACGATCGTGAAGGCGTGCGCGGCGCCCAGGAGGAACTGGCGCCGGACACGCTGTGCCGGATCGACTGCCTGGACGCTGAACCGCGCGACGAGGCGATGGCCGCCGGCTTCGAATTCCGCAAGGTCGGGATCGCGCCGATCCCCGGCGCGCCCGAAGCACAGTCGCAGGCCACGGTCCAGGCGCCCGCCGCTGCGGCCGACAGCCCGGCCGCGCGCCTGGACCGTCTGCTCGATGGCCGGATCGACCCGGCGTTGCAGGAGCGCTGGGATCGCGAGGTCGCGACCCAGCGCGCGAACCTGGACGCGACCCAGGAGCGCGAGCAGGAGCAGGCCGGGCAACAACAGCAACAACAGGCCGCGGCCGAGCAGGCGCGCTGAGTGACCCGAGTCCGCACCGCGCGCGCCACCGCGACCGGACAGCCCCCGCATCGCCCCGATCATCCGAAATCGTGTGCGGTTCGCGGACGCGCCCGCGCGACCCGCTCTAGACTGCGGCAGCAGCGCGACCGCCGCGAGGGCGCGCGTGGATCGTGGCCGGGGAGCCCATGGACAAGCGACTGGACAAACGACACCTGTTGGGCTGCATCGCCGCGCTGGCGCTGATGCTCGGTTTCGACCTGGCGATCAGCCTCAGCGGACGCGCACTGGACCTGCCCACCGAGACCGGCTGGGGCACGATCCCGCTCGCCGGCCTGCTGGTGACCCTGCTGGCGATGCTGATCGGCGGCGTGATCGCGCGTCGCGGCTTCCGCCCGCTGGCGGTCCTGCTGGCGATCGCGGTATGGCTGAGCGTGGCGTCGGTGATCGGGATCGGCGCGCTGTCCAGCGACGGCGGCCCCGCCTTCGGTGCCGGCGAAGTGCTGCGCCAGCACGGTCTGGCGATGGCCCTGAGCCTGCTGGCGGCATGGGTCGGCGCGACCCTTGGCGAACGTTTGGCCGCACAGGACCCCGTGCCCGCGGCGCAGGGTTGATCGACAGCCGGTCGCGGCTTACGCCGCTCCTACGAGTCCCGGTAGCTGCTGGACACTTGCCGCCCGCAGGAGCGGCGCAAGCGCGATACCGGTCCGATCGCCGCCGCCCAGCGGCCCCTCCACGCGCCCTACGGCTTGCGCTTGAGCGCGATCAGCGCCGAAGTGTCGGACTCGCCGTAACCGCGCTCGACCAGCTCCGCGTAGTCGGCGACCGCCTGGTCGATGGTCGCGGTGCGGATGCCGGCCTCGCGGGCGATGCCCTGCACGATCCGCAGGTCCTTGAGCATGTGCACCGACTTGAAGCCCGGCGCGAAGGCGTCGCGCAGCATGGTCGCGCCGCGCTTTTCCAGGAACCAGTTGCCGGCGGCGCCGGCCATCAGCGTCGGCAGCAGGCGCTCGGCATCCAGACCGAGCTTCTCGGCCAGCGCCAGGCCTTCGCAGACCGCCTCGTTGATGCCGGCCACCAGCACCTGGTTGACCGCCTTGGTGGCCTGGCCGGCGCCGGTCTCGCCCATCAGGCTGATCCGCGCGGCATAGGCCTCGATCACCGGCCGCGCCTTCTCCAGCGCCGCCTCGGCGCCGCCGACCATCACCGACAACTTGCCGTTGCGGGCGCCCTCCACACCACCGGACACCGGCGCGTCGAGGAAGGCGATGCCCTCGGCGGCCAGCAGCGCGGCGACCCGGCGCGCGGTCTGCACCGACACCGTCGAATGGTCGACGACGACCGCACCGGTCTTGAGCACCCGCGCCAGCGCGGTCGCGTTCTCGATCACGTCCGCGTCCAGCGACACGCACAGCGCGACCACGTCGCAGTCGGCGAAGTTGTCGGCCGAACGCGCGCTGCGCACGCCCAGTTCGGCGGCCAACGCATCGGCCTTGGCCTGGGTGCGGTTGCCGACCACGGTCAGCAGGCCGGCGTCGCGCAGATAGCGGGCCATCGGTGCGCCCATCGCACCCAGTCCGATGAAGCCGGTCTTCAGCACGGCCGGGGAGTTCTCAGTTGCCATGTTTCATAGGTTCCATTCAAAGACGGTAATCCGCGACGCACCGGTGACGTGAAGCGGGTCGCTCTCGGCCAAGGCACGGGCCTGGTCGAGGTCGTCCGCACGCAGCAGGTAGGCGCCGCCGCTGGCATCGCCGAATCCGCCGGCCAGCCGCAGGCGCCCCTGCTCGCGCAGTCGCTCGAGGAAGGCCCGGTGCGGTCCGATCACTGCCGGATCGAAGTCCGGCCCGCGCATCGCCAGCACCAGGAAGTGTCTGTCGGCAGCAGCCTCGCCCATGTGCGTCTCAGATCGCGCGACCGACCGCGGCGCCGCCGTCGTCGAGGTAGGTGTAACCGGTCAGCCCCGCCTCCAGCGCTTCCACGAGCCGCGCCGACTCGTCGGCCGGCAGATGCGCATCGGCGACCCGGTTGCGGTAGGCCTCGCGCAACGCGTCGAGGCGGTAGCCGACGTAGTCGAGCATCACGTCGGTGGTGTCGCCGCGGCGCTGCTGGGTCAGCCGGTAACCGCGCGGATCCTCGCCGTCGACGCGCATCTCGACCGCATCGGTGTCGCCGAACAGGTTGTGGATGTCGCCAAGGATCTCCTGGTAGGCGCCGACCAGGAAGAAACCCAGGCGATAGCTCTGGCCATGCTGCAACGCGTGCAGCGGCATCGAGGTGTTCAGCGTCTCGTTCTCGACATAGGTGTCGATGCGGCCGTCGGAGTCGCAGGTCAGGTCGGCGATCACCCCGCGCCGGCTCGGCACCTCGTCCAGGCGCTCGATCGGCACGATCGGGAACACCTGCTGGATCGCCCAGATGTCCGGCATCGACTCGAACACGCTGAAATTGACGAAATACTTGTCGACCAGACGCTGGTTCAGTTCGTCCAGGACCGCCTGGTGGCTCTTCTCGCCCGGGTTGAGCTGCGCGCGCACCGCGTGCGCGATCGCATAGAACAGGTCGTCGATGCGGGCGCGGTGGACCAGGTCGATCTGGCCCAGCGCGTACAGGCTCAGGCCCTCGCTGTGGTGGTGCTGGGCCTCGTGGAACAGCTCCACCGCCGGACGCTGGCCGAGCTCCTCGTGGATCTCGCGCAGATGGCGGATCACCGCCGGCTCGTCGTCGTGCGGCTCGGGCACGCGGCCCTCCGGCGCCTGCTCGACCTCCGACACGTTGGCGATCAGCACCGCGTGGTGGGCGGTCATCGCGCGGCCGCACTCGGTGACGATGCGCGGCGCGCTCAGGCCGTACTCCTCGCAGGCCTCGGCCAGCGGCTGCACGATGGTGCCGGCGTACTGGCTGGCGCCGTAGTTGATCGAGCAATAGCTGCGCGAGCGGGTGCCCTCGTAGTCGATGCCCAGGCCGCCGCCGACGTCCATGTAACGCACGTTCGCACCGAGCACCGACAGCTCGACGAAATAGCGCACCGCCTCGCGCATGCCGCTGGCGATGTCGCGCACGTTGGAGATCTGGCTGCCCATGTGGAAGTGCAGCAGCCCCAGGCAGTCGGTCATGCCGGCATCGCGCAGCGACTTCCACAGGTCCAGCACCTGCCGCGGCGACAGTCCGAACTTGGCCTTGTCGCCGCCGCTGTTCTGCCACTTGCCGGCGCCGAGGCTGGCCAGGCGCATGCGCACGCCGATGCCCGGCTGCACGCCCAGCGCCTCGGCCTCGGCCATCACCAGCGGCAGCTCGGACGGCTTCTCGATCACGATCCAGGTATCCAGACCCAGTTTGCGGCCGATCAGGGCCAGGCGGATGTACTCGCGGTCCTTGTAGCCGTTGCAGACGATCAGCCCGCCCGGGCGCGACAGCGCCATCACCGCCATCAGCTCGGGCTTGCTGCCGGCCTCCAGGCCGAAGCCCTCGCCGTGGTGCGAGGCCAGGGTGCCGGCGACGCCGTGGTGCTGGTTGACCTTGATCGGGTACACCGCGGTGTAGCCGCCGGGGTAGTTCCAGTCGGCCATCGCCTGCGCGAACGCGCCCTGCAGGCGGCCGAGACGGTCGCCGAGGATGTCCGGGAAGCGCAGCAGCAGCGGCAGCTTGGCGCCGTTGCCGCGGGCCTCGTCGACCAGGGTGGCCAGGGCCACCGACGGGCCACCGTCGCGGCGCGGACGCACGCTGATGCGGCCGGCGTCGTCGACATCGAAATACCCCTCGGCCCAGTGCGGGATCGAGTAGGTCTTGCGAGCCTGGTCGGGAGACCAGCGGGACAGCGACGGAGACATCGGCGGAACACCGGTTGCGGGGGACGCGCATTCTACAGCCGCGGGCGTGACGGGGCGCGCGCCGGCGGCCCCGCGGCGGCGGCGGCGGTCACCTCGCGGTCACGGCGGCCGAGGCGCGCTCGGCTACAATTCGCGGCCTCACGCGGCCCCTCCGGGCCGTTGCGGTCCGACCGGTCCCGGCGCGCCTCCGTGGCCGGACGGTCCGCCCCCCTGATCTGGCCACCTTCGGGACGCATCGGCATGAACGACAACACCACCTGGCACTACGAGAACTTCGAGCCGACCGGCTCGGCGATCGGCTACCGCATCACCCGCAAGCTCGACGAGGTGCAGTCGCCGTTCCAGAAGATCGAGATCTTCGAGAGCACCGACTGGGGCAACCTGATGCTCATCGACGGCGCGATGATGCTGACCACGAAGGACAATTTCTTCTACCACGAGATGATGTCGCACCCGGCGCTGTTCACCCATGCCGCGCCGAAGCGGGTGGTGATCATCGGCGGCGGCGACTGCGGCACCCTGCGCGAGGTGCTCAAGCACCCCGGCGTCGAGAGCGCGACCCAGTGCGACATCGACGAGCAGGTCACCCGCATGGCCGAGAAATGGTTCCCGGAGCTGTGCGAATCCAACGGCGATCCGCGTGCCGAGCTGCTGTTCGACGACGGCGTCGCCTACATGGCCAACTGCCCGGCCGGCAGCGTCGACATCGTCATCGTCGACTCGACCGACCCGGTCGGCCCGGCCGAGGGGCTGTTCAACAAGGCCTTCTACGAGAGCTGCTTCCGCGCGCTGAAGGAGGACGGCATCCTGGTGCAGCAGTCCGAGTCGCCGCTGATGCTGCTGGACCTGATCAACGAGATGCGCGGCGAGATGGGCAAGGCCGGCTTCACCCGCTTCAGCACCCTGCCGTTCCCGCAGCCGTGCTACCCGACCGGCTGGTGGAGCTGCACGCTGGCGCGCAAGGATGGAGGCTTCGACTTCCGCACCGGCGACGCGCGCGCCAAGGACTTCGAGACGAAGTACTACAGCGCCGACATCCACACCGGCGCGCTGGCGACCCCGCCGTTCGTGGCCGCGGCACTGGCCCGGTAACCTCGCACCCGAAGCCGTCCCCAGGCCCCGCCCCGCGCGGGGCTTTTCGTTTGCACGGCGGAAACCGGCAGCGCCTCCGGCGGGACGCATTGTCCCGGGAATGAGGCTGGCGACAGTCGGGAGATGACATTATTATTTCATTAACTGAACCGCTGGGTTCAGTTAACGAAACAACCTCCCCACGCTCACGCCGGCGCCCCCTCCTCCCCCGGATCGCGCTCCGCCGGCCCGATATCCGCCATGAATACGACCCGCCTACCCGCGGTCGCGCAGCGCCCTGCGCGCCTGCCGCCGCGCTGCCGCACGCTCAAGCGCGGCGAACGCCTGCTGGAACCGGAGGTCTACCTGACCCGCCTCGACGGCCGCGCGGCCGTGGTCAAGGACTACAGCCGCTATCGCCACACCCCGCTGGCGCCGCTGGCCCGGGTGCTGGTGCGGCGCGAGGCACGCGCCCTGCGTCGGCTGGCCGGCTGGCGCCACGCCCCGGCGCTGCTGGGCCGGATCGCCCCGCTCGCCCTGGCGATCGAGTACGTGCCCGGCATCCCGCTGTCGCAGGCGGCCGCCGACAGCCCGGCACCGGTGTTCGCGCAGTTGCGCGGCGCGGTCGCCCGTCTGCACGCCGCCGGCATCACCCACAACGACCTGCATCCGGCCAATGTATTGATCGCCAGCGGCGGCACCCCGGTGCTGATCGACTTCGCCTCCTCGCTGCGCGCGCCGCACTGGCTGCGCCGCTCGCCGCTGGTGCGCCAGTTGCGACGCGGCGACCTGGCCAATGTGCTGAAAATGCAGGCGCGGCTGACCGGAATCGGTCCGGGACGGCGCCAGCGTGCGACCCTGGCCGAGCCCGGCTGGGTCCGATCGATCCGCGACGGCTGGAAACGCCTGTACCGGCGCGACCGCAGGCGGGCCCAGGACTAGAGCGCGTCGGCGTCCAGCTCGCCGGTGCGGATGCGCACGGCGCGGTCGAGGTCGTAGACGAAGATCTTGCCGTCACCGACCTTGCCGGTCCCGGCCGCCTTGATGATCGCCTCGACCACCGCGTCGACCAGATCGTCGGTGACCGCGATCTCGAGCTTGATCTTGGGCAGGAAGTCGACCACGTACTCGGCGCCGCGGTACAGCTCGGTATGGCCCTTCTGGCGGCCGAAGCCCTTGACCTCGGTGGCGGTGATGCCGGCCACGCCGACCTCGGACAACGCCTCACGGACGTCGTCGAGCTTGAACGGCTTGACCACCGCCATGACCATCTTCATTGCTGCGTCTCCCTCGACCGGCCGGTTGCCCGGCGGCGACGGCCGGAGCGGCATTCAGGATAGCGTCTCGCCCGCGGGGCGCCCAGCGCCGGAGGCGGCGAATGCCGACGCCGGCACCGCCGCGATGGGGTAAAGTGCGCCTCCGCGGACGGCTCTCCCGTGCCTGCCGGCGCCCCGCCTAGGAAATTTCCTAGGCGTCGTCGCGACACAGGATGACTGCGCAGTCACGTCCGGCACGCCAAGCTGAGCCCATGCCGTACAGGTGCATGCCGGACAGGAAACGGAAACGATGATCGACCTGACCCAGATTGACGAACTCGCCCGCCGCCTCAGCAACCTGGTTCCGCCGGGACTGCGCGAGAGCCGCGAGGAAATGCAGCAGAACTTCAAGACCGTGCTCCAGAGCGGCCTGCAACGGCTGGACCTGGTGACCCGCGAGGAATTCGAGGTGCAGCGCGCGGTGCTGCAGCGCACCCGCGAGAAGCTCGAGGCCCTGCAGCAGACCGTCGCCGAGCTCGAAGCCCAGCTCGCCGGCGGTCCGGACGACGGCGGCTCGCGCCACTAGCCAACGGCCACAACCCAGGAGCCTGCTCCATGAACCTGGCCCTCGTGCACGGACGTGCGCGGTCCGGGGTCCGGGCACCGGCGGTACGGGTGGAAGTGCACCTGGCCGGCGGCCTGCCCGCGATGTCGATCGTCGGCCTGCCCGAGGCCGCGGTCCGCGAATCCAAGGACCGGGTGCGCGCCGCGATCCAGTGCGCGCAGTTCGAGTTCCCGGCGCGCCGGATCACCGTCAACCTGGCCCCGGCCGACCTGCCCAAGGACGGCGGCCGCTTCGATCTGCCGATCGCGCTGGGCATCCTCGCCGCCAGCGGCCAGATCCCGCTGGAACCGCTGAACGACTACGAGTTCCTCGGCGAACTCGGCCTGACCGGCGAGCTGCGCGCGGTCGACGGCGTGCTGCCGGCGGCGCTGGCGGCCGCCGAAGCCGGACGCCGCCTGCTGGTGCCGGCCGGCAACGGCGCCGAAGTCGCCCTGTCGAGCCGGGTCGAGGCGTATACCGCACGCACCCTGCTGGAGGTCTGCGCGCTGCTGCAGGGACGCAAGTCGCTGCCGGCGGCGATCGCGGTCCCGACGCGGCGCCGGCCGGGCCCTGACCTCTGCGAGGTGCGCGGCCAGGCCCAGGCCCGCCGTGCGCTGGAAGTCGCCGCGGCGGGCGGCCACCACCTGCTGCTGGTCGGCCCGCCGGGTTGCGGCAAGACCCTGCTCGCCTCGCGCCTGCCCGGCCTGCTGCCGCAGGCGTCCGAGGACGAGGCCCTGGAAGCGGCGGCGATCGCCTCGGTCAGCGGTCGCGGCCTCGATCCCGCGCACTGGCGGCAACGCCGGTTCCGCGCCCCCCACCACACCGCCAGCGCGGTCGCGCTGATCGGCGGCGGCGCCGAACCGCGACCGGGCGAGGTCTCGCTCGCCCACGAAGGGGTGTTGTTCCTCGACGAACTGCCGGAGTGGAGCCGGCAGGCGCTGGAAGTCCTGCGCGAACCGCTGGAGTCGGGCGTGGTCACCGTATCGCGGGCCGCCCGCAGCGCCGAGTTCCCGGCCCGCTTCCAACTGGTCGCGGCGATGAACCCGTGTCCCTGCGGCTGGGCCGGCGACACCAGCGGCCGCTGCCGCTGCAGCCCCGACGCCATCCGTCGCTATCGCGGACGGATTTCCGGTCCGTTGATGGACCGGATCGACCTGCACGTGCACGTGCCGCGGCTGCCGCCTTCGCAGTTGCGCCCCGATGGGCCGCCCGGAGAGTCCAGCGCCGCGGTCCAGGCGCGGGTGGCCGTCGCCCGCACGCGCCAGCTCGAACGCAGCGGCACGCCCAACGCGCGCCTCGGCGAGGCCCAGATGCGCGCGTGCTGCCGGCTCGACAACGGCGACCAGGCCCTGCTCGAACGCGCCGCCGAGTCGCTGCGTCTGAGTGCGCGCTCGATGCACCGGATCCTGCGGGTGGCGCGCACCATCGCCGACCTGGCCGGCAGCGCCGACATCGCCACCGCTCATCTGACCGAGGCGATCGGCTACCGGCGGATGGGCAGCGCGGACGGGCTCTGAGCATCGCGCCGGCAAGGGACACTGTCGCGACCGCTCCCGCCACGGCCTGGATGCACCTGTCGGCGCCATCGCATGGCGCGGCGCGGGCGGCGCCGCCCTGACGCGATGCCGGGGAGCGGTACCACCGGGCGCAGTACCCGGACTCAGAGGCCGCCGCAGTCCTGGCCGCAGGTCTTCGGGCGTTCCAGCCAGCCGCGCGCGCCTTCGCGCGCCTGCCGGCGCTCGGCCTCGCTGCCGCAACGGGTCACCCGCCGCGCGGTGCCGGACATCTTCTCGCGCCAGCATACGGTCTGGTCGTCGCGGGCCCGACGGGTGTTCTGCACATAGGCGTTGATCTGCTCGAGCGCATTTTCCAGCTCGACCTTCTCGTCGATGCTCAACTCATCGAGCCGGTGCTTGCCCTCGGTCACCGCGAACACCTGGGCCTGGGCCTTGCGCACACGGTTGTTCTCGCGCGTGCTCAGGCCGTCGATGCCGCCGTCGTCGAGATCGGCCTTCAGTTCGCGCTGCTGCTCCAGGATCGCCTGCAGGCCGTCGACGTCCTCGATCTCCACGTCGGCAGCGGGTTCATCCGGCGGCGTCTGCGCCGGGGCCGCCGCGCAGACCGCGGCCAACGTCCCAGCCATCAGCACGCGCCGCGTCCACTTCAGGACTTCATGTGCCATTTCCACACCCTCCCATCCGGGTGATGCGGTGATCGCGGCGACCGTCCACCTGGGCACGGTCGCCGCGACGACAGCAGCCGTTACAGACTGCCTTCGAGCCCCTTGCCGCTGCCGCAATCGCCGCTGCAGGTGGCCGGCGAATCGAGATAGCTGCGGGTATCCTCGCGCACCGCGCGCATCTCGGCGATGGTCGCGCAGCGCGTGGTCCGCAACGTGGTGCCGACCTTACGCTCGCGCCAGCACTCCTGGCGGTTGTCCTCGTTCTCGCTGATCACCGCCTTCACTTCCTCCAGCGCGTTGAACAGCTCCACCTTCTGGTCCGGACCGAGCTGGTCGACCGTGCTGACATCGTCCAGCAGGTCGAAGATCCGGTCCTGGGCGCTGTGCATGCGGCCAAGCGCCCGCGACCCGAAGCGCGCGTACTCGCCGGTCGACACCTCGCTCTCGCGACGGATCTCGTGCTGCTGCTTCAGGATCTGCCCCACCTTGTCGACGTTCGCGACCGCGGTGACCGATACCAGGCCCAGGACGAGGGCGGCGATCCAGGTACTTGCTTTCATGACGTTCTCCTTGGAGTGGTGGGGCCGGCCCGCCGGGCCGGTCGTGCGTGCGGTGCGGGTACCGCTGCGGGCCGCAGCCCGCGAAGTCACTCGACCTTGCAGTCGATGCAGGTGCCGCGGCTGTCCATCACGCTGCGGGCGGCTTCGCGCTCCTCGCGCAACTGGGCGACGGTCTTGCAGACGCGCTCCTTGCGGTTGCTGCCCAGAATGCGGCGGCGCTCGCAGACCATGCGCTCATCCTCGGCGCGGGTCAGCGCGTTCTCGATCCACTTGACGTCGGCTTCGACCTGGGCCTGGGCATCGCCATCGAGCTCGTCGATGTGCTGCTTGCCCTCCAGCACGGCCAGCAGGCGCGCCTGCCGCTCGGCAAGCTCCTCGCGGGAGCGGGCCGACAACTCGGCATATGGGCTGTTGCCCGCCTGCAGGCCGGCACTGATCTGGGCCTGGCGGGCGCGGATCTGGTCGGGTTGCTGGGAAGTGCCGGCAGAGGCGGCGAAAGCGGAACCGACCAGGGTCAGCGCGACCACGGCCTTGAGCAGGAAACGGCGCATATGCGGGGGCTATTTATATGAACGGCCCCCGAACATACAACGGCATTCCACGCCGTGTCGACCGACTTCGCACGGTCAAAACGCATATTCGGCAAAGACAGGTAGCGTCGAAATCCGACGCGACGCGGTCAGCTTCCGGCCTGGCTCCAGACTTCCCCGGCGGGGTCCAGCTCGGCGGTCTCCATCACCGCGGCACGCCAGCCGAAGCCGCACAGCGCCAGCGCGCCCTGGCTGAGCGGGTCGATTCCGAACACCTGTTCGATCCGCTTCTCGTTGATCGCGCCGGTGATGAAGGCGCCCAGTCCGGCCTCGGTCGCCGACAGGTACAGGGTCTGCGACAGGTGGCCGCCTTCCAGCGCCACCACCCGGTAGCCCTTGGCGTGCTGGCGGTACTTCCAGAAGGTGCGGTCGTAGCGCGGCGACATCAGCACCAGTACGTGGGCGTCGGCGAACCAGTGCTGCTGGGCGGCGATGTCCATCACCAGCTCGCGCAGCGGGCGGTCCGCAGCCGGCAGCGGCTCCAGCGCGTGTTCGAGCGCCTGGTAGTGGTACAGGCCCGGCGCGATGCCGTCCACGTGCTGGACGATCAGGTAGCACTCCATCGGATGCAGACCGCCGCCGCTGGGCACGTTCTTCTTCAGGAACACGGTGTCGTCCGACACCCGCACCTCGGCCTGGGCGGCGAACACCCGTTGCATCACCTGGGCGAAGGCCGCCAGCGGCAGTCGTCGCGACGGATCGAAATTGCGGCAGGTGGCGCGACGGGCAAGCAGACGATCGAAGTCGTTCGGCGGCACCCGCGGCAGCGGCAACCGGTCGCCGGCTTCGACACGCACCGCGGCCTCGACCGGCGGCGCCCCGAGCACTTCGCGCATCTGCACCGCGGTCTCGGTGCCGCTGTCCTTGCTGTTCTGCACCGCGTCGACGCCGTCCCAGCGGGTGAACGCGTGCAGGGTCGCGCCCAGCGGATGCCAGTGCACCTGCCGGAACGCCTCGTCGCGCGCGCGCCAGCGGTCATACGCGTCGTCGCCCGTGTCGGCGTCGGCGATGACCAGGCCCTCGGCCAGCAGCCGCGGCAACGCCCCGCCATCATCGTCGAGGCTGTCGGCATCGAGCCACTGACCGGGACTGAGCCGTCCCAGCAGCGCGCACTCGCCGATATCGAGCTCAACCTCCTCGCCGATATGCGGCGCCAGCGCCAGCCAGCGCCGGGTCCGGCACAGGCCATCGCCGCCGGTCAGCAGCGACTCCAGCTCGAACGCCACCTCCTCGCGCGGTTCCAGAAAAACGACCGCGCAACGACGGATACGCATCCCAAGGCCTCGTTCAGATCCGGCGCTACTTTATCGCGCGCACCCGCAACTGCCGAGTTCAAAGCGCGCAAAGGGCCGCGAAACCAATCTGTGACGGTTGCCCGCCTGCGGCCGGAGCGCTAGATTCTGCGGCTGACGGCCTGGCCCAGGGCCGCACATGGGGAAAGACCGATGAGTACCAAGACCCGGACCGCGCCACTGCCCGTGGAGGTCGCCGATCGCCTGCTGGATCTGCTCGGCAGCGACGACCTGTTCCGTGAGCGCTTCCAGCGCGATCACCTCGCCGCGCTGCGCTCGATCGGCTACGAAGCCCCGCGGCCGGGCCCCATCACCGCTTGCGGCGCGGTCTCCGCCGCGGAGCAGGTGGCGCCATTCGCCAGCTGCAAAGTGACCCGGCTCGCCCCCAAGGAAACCATCGCCGCCGCCCGCGAGGAGATCATGAGCATGCTGTTGCGCGGGCTTGCCCAGACCACGCCCCGGCTCGATCTTGGATTGCCGACGTCTCAGATTTCGCGCAAGTGATCCGGCAAGGCTTCAACCGGCCAGAGCCGGTTGAAGTCCTGCAGCTTCCGCTCCGCTTCGTCGTCCTTGCCCTGCCCCCGAAGCAGTTCCGCCTCGCGGCGCATGGCGAGGTTGCTGTCCAGGACGTTCAGTGCCTGCAGGCATCCGCCGCAGGTGAGCTCGCCATAGGCAAGGCCACGCCGCTGCTGCAGCCAGCGCGCCTGTTCCAGTGCCTGCGGGATCTGGCCCGCATCGGCGTACGCCTCCATCAACGCAACCCGCGTCTGATAGCGCTCCCTGCCTGAAACCAGGGGCCGCAGCAGCGCCACCGCCTGTTCGGGTTCGCCTGCCCGCCGTAGCGCCTCCGCCTTCACCACGCTGGCCAGCTCGGCCACGACCGGCAGCCGCATCAGCTTCTCGTTCCGGGCCAGCGACTCGACGATGCGCCGCGCGCCGTCGGCGTCGCCCATCCGCTGCAGGATCAGGGCGGCACCCAATGCGGTCGTCGCGTCGTCCTCGGCATCGGCGTTGAAGCCCTCCTTGTTCAGCGCCAGGCTCGCCTCGGCGGCGGCGTGCAAGGTCGCCCGGGCCGCATCGGCATCCCCGGCCAACCAGTGGCTCAGTGCCACCGGCACCTTCAGATAGCGTCCGGCGAGTCCGGAGGTGTTCTTCAATACCCGGACCGACGCCTGCGACAGTTCGAGCGCCTGCTTCCACTTGCCCTGATCGATCGCCAGGCTGGTCTTCTCGATGTAGTGGTCCTCGTTGGCCAGGTCCAGTCGTCTGGCCTCGCTCTCGGCCTTTTCGAAATGACGCTGCGCGGCGGCGGTGGAGACCAGGCGGCGCTGGCTGCTGCCCCCCGACTCCTCCAGCGAGCGCGTGAACGCCGCCTCTGCCTGCGGGTAGGCCTCCATCGCCAGACGGATGCGACCGACCGTATCGAAGTCCATTCCCTTCAGGGGATTCTGGTCGACGGCGCCGGCCAGTGCGTGAGGCAGCGCCTCGGCGAATCGGTTCTCCTCGTACAGCCAGAGCGCGGCATTACCCCTTCCAGGCAGGTAGTCCGGATACATCTTCGCCAGCTGCACCCAGCGCCCGGCCGTCTCCCACGGCGCATCGAACTCCGACACCCAGGCATCCAGATACAGCGCCTCCCTGGGCGGCAGCCTGTCCTTCAGCACCGCCGCCTGCCGCAGCGCCTTCATCGCCGAGGGCGCGTCGACATTGGAGAAACGCACGCGCACCTGTCCCAGCCAGGCCAATGCGAAGTCGGGGTCGAGTTCGGTGGCCTGCTCGTACATCTGCAGCGCTTCGTCGAAGTCGTAGCGCGCATACGCCTCCTGCCCCAGTGCGTAGGCGCGCAGCGCGTCGAGATTGCCGGTGGTCACCTCCGGCAACGGTCGGGAATCCTTGTCGATCTGGGCGACCGCCTCGCCCAGGTCGGCGCGCAGGGCGCCGGTGACGGTGTCGATCGACGCCAGTATCGACTCCTCGCCCTTGCCGTCGGCGGCATGCGCGTAGACGGTGGTCTGGGTGTGCGGGTCGATCACCTCGACGCTGAAGCGCAGGCGCCCGCCGACCTCGGATACGGTCGGCACGATCACCGCGCGGGCGCCGTCGCGCTGGGCGATCTGCGCGGCCAGCCCGCGGTCGACCAGAGCGGTCGAATCCATCCGCATCCGGGTCAGCGAGTCGCGGACCTTCAGGTCCGACAGCACGTTGACGAAGCGCGACTGTTCCAGGCTGATCCGGAACGCCTGCTCCAGCGAATCGTCCAGGCGGGTGTTGCCGGTGAGGTTGCGCAGGTCGCCGACCACCACCCAGTCGCGCTCGTTGAAGGCGATCGCCGGCGGCGGCCGGGTCGCGAACCAGCCGCCGACCGCGACCGCCGCGACCAGCGCCGCCTCGGCCGCCAGCAGCGCCGGACGCCGCCAGCGCGGCACGTCGCGCCAGGCCTTGGCGGTATTGGGCGGCGCGCGCAGCGGGGCGACCCCGGGCTCGCCGACCTCGAAGATCTGCTGCCGTTCGACGACGCCCTTGAAGCGCCAGGAGCCATGCGACTTCCAGATCAGGTGCAGGCCGCGCTCGCCCAGCTCGCGGGCGGCACGGTGGGCCAGTGGCTCGGCGACCGCCGACATCAGCACCTGGCCGGGACGGGCGATCGACATCAGCCGTGCCGCGATCGGCTTGGCCAGGCCCTCGACCTCGACCGGCTTGGCGCCCAGGCGCACCGCCTCGTCGCTGTTGCGCCAGGTCAGCACCTCGCCCACGTGCAGGCCGGCGCGGGTCCTGACCCGCAGGTGTCGCAGCTTGCCGATCTCGTCCAGGCCGCGGCCATAGTCGAGGGCGAAACCGAGCCCGTCGATCGGCCGCTCGAACAGCAGCAGCAGGCCGTCGGAACGGTCGATCAGGCGGCCGCGCCACTGCTGCTGCAGACGCAGCACCAGGCGGTCGTGCTCGCGGAAGAACTGGGCGGTGCCACCGTCGCCGAGCTGCTCGACCAGGGTGGTGGAGTCGCAGATGTCGGTCAGCAGGATCGTGCGCAACTGCGGCGCCGCCGACGCGGCCTGGGCTTCCTGTTCGATCGTCACGACGTCGTCCATGGCCGCACCCGTCATGCCGTGCTCGGCAAGGGGTCCTGCCACTCGACCCGGCCACCGCCGAGGCGTTTGGCGCGGTACAGGGCGGCGTCGGCCTGGGCGTACCAGGCGTTCCAGTCGGCGTCGGCCTCGACCAGGCAGGCGCCGACGCTCAGCGGGCAGATGAGCGGCGCGATGCCTTCCTCGGCCTCCATCGCCAGCAGGTTCTGGGCGGTGCGGACGACATAGCTGGCGACCCGCATCACGTCCTCGCGGCGGGCGGAGGCGACCACCAGGCAGAATTCGTCGCCGCCGAGGCGGCAGGCCAGATCCTCGGGGCCGACCACCGCGCGCAGGATGCTGGCCACGCTCTGCAGCACGCGGTCGCCGACCAGGTGGCCGTGTTCGTCGTTGACCTGCTTGAAGCGGTCGCAGTCGACCAGCACCAGGCCCAGCGCCGTGGTCAGGCCGATCTCGCGGCACTCCTGCATGTGCAGCATCAGTCCGCGACGGTTGTACAGGCCGGTCAGTTCGTCGGTGCGGACCAGCTCCTCGGTCTGGTTGAGCTGGTGGGTGGTCGTATGCAGATTGTCCAGCGCCGCCTGCAGGTCGTGGTTGCGGCGGCGCAGACGGCGGATCAGGCCCTGCTCGTTGTAGACCACGCGCATGATCGCGCGGCGCAGGAAGAACGACACCGTCGCCGGATCGTGCTCGACCAGACGCTCGAATTCGTGGTGGCGCAGTTCGATCAGCTGGCCGTCGCAGGCGGCGATCGCATCGGCGCTGCGGGCATGGTCGCCGATCAGCAGGCCAAGCTCGCCGAAGAATTCGTTGGGGCCCAGGCGCTTGACCTGCAGGTCGTCGCCGAAGTCCAGGTCGATCTCACCGCGCGCGATCACGTACATCGCGGTGCCGCTGTCGCCGCGGCGGAACAGCACCTCGCCCGGGCTCACCGCGCGCAGGCGGCCCATGCGGGCGAACAGTTCGAATTCGTCGGCGCTGAGGATCGCCGAGGTCATCGCGATCACATCGTGCGCACTGTGCGAAACGTCCACGGCCGCCCTCGCCTTCTCCTCGGTGTTCCGATCCGGCATCGCAAACGCCAGGTTTTCGCGGTTCATGCGCACTCCCGCAGCCTAGATGCATCGTCCCTGTTCATCAGCCCCGTACACCGCAAGAGCACAGGCGTTCGGAGGATAGCACCACACTGGCGGGAGAACGGAAAAACCCCGGCCGCCCGGACAGACGGTCCGGGCGGCCGGGGCATCCCCGATCGCGGGCCGCGGACGGGCCGCCCCCCCGGGTCGGCCCGCCGCGCGCCCATACCGCCGTCGCCGGAACCGCTCCCCCGCGGCTCCGGCGACGCGGATCAGGCGGCGATCGCCTGGTTTCCGGACGCGTCCGCGTCCTTGCCGTCGTGGAACTGCTCCTCCTCGGTCGACCCCTTCAGCGCCACCGTCGAGGACTGCCCGCCCTGGATGGTCTGGGTGATCGCGTCGAAGTAGCCGGTGCCGACCTCGCGCTGGTGCTTGACCGCGGTGAAGCCCTTCTCGGCGGCCGCGAACTCGGCCTCCTGCAGCTCGACGAAGGCGCTCATCTGCCGGCGCGCGTAGCCGTGGGCGAGGTTGAACATGCCGTAGTTCAGCGCATGGAAGCCGGCCAGGGTGATGAACTGGAACTTGTAACCGTAGGACGCGATCTCCTTCTGGAACTTCGCGATGGTGGCGTCGTCGAGGTTCTTCTTCCAGTTGAAGCTCGGCGAGCAGTTGTAGGCCAGCAGCTTGCCCGGGTACTTGGCGTGGATGGCCTCGGCGAACTTGCGCGCGAACTCCAGGTCCGGCTTGCCGGTCTCGCACCAGATCAGGTCGGCATAGGGCGCGTAGGCCAGGCCGCGGCTGATCGCCTGGTCGAGCCCGTTGCGGGTCTTGTAGAAGCCCTCGACGGTGCGCTCGCCGGTGCAGAACGGCTTGTCGTTGTCGTCGATGTCGCTGGTCAGCAGGTCGGCGGCCTCGGCATCGGTACGCGCGATCAACAGGGTCGGCACGCCCATCACGTCGGCGGCCAGGCGCGCGGCGACCAGCTTGTCGACCGCCTCGCGGGTCGGCACCAGCACCTTGCCGCCCATGTGCCCGCACTTCTTCACCGCGGCCAGCTGGTCCTCGAAATGCACGCCGGCGGCGCCGGCCTCGATCATCCCCTTCATCAGCTCGTAGGCGTTGAGCACGCCACCGAAGCCGGCCTCGGCGTCGGCCACGATCGGCTGCACGAAATCGACATCGCCGCCGCTGGCGTCGCCGTTGCGCTCCGCGCACTGGATCTGGTCGGCGCGCAACAGGGTGTTGTTGATCCGCTTGACCACCGCCGGCACCGAGTCGGCCGGGTACAGCGACTGGTCCGGATACATCTGCCCGCCGAGATTGGCGTCGGCGGCCACCTGCCAGCCGGACAGGTAGATCGCCTTCAGTCCGGCCTTGACCTGCTGCATCGCCTGGTTGCCGGTCAGCGCGCCGAGGGCGTTGACGAAGTCCTCGTTCTGCAGGTAGTTCCACAGCTTGTCCGCGCCATGCCGGGCCAGGCTGTACTCGACCGGCACGGTGCCGCGCAGGCGCACCACGTCGTCGGCGCAGTACGGACGGGTGATTCCGGCCCAGCGCGGGCTGCTGGCCCATTCCTGGCGCAGTTGGTCGGCGGTGGCGTGGATATGGCTCATGGCGGTGACCTCTTTGCGATGCCCGCGCTGCGGGCGTGTGGGGTGCGGGTTGATGTTTGCGTCGTCGCGTCCTGCGACGGGGTGCGTAGGAGCGGCGCAAGCCGCGATTGGATTCCCGGGAAAGCTTGATCGCGGCTTACGCCGCTCCTACGGGCTCCTACGGCCGCTTCGTGGCGGCGCGGGTCAGTCCAGCCGCGCGTAGGCGGGCAGGGTCAGGAACTCCTCGAACTCATCGGCATGGGTCAGGCGGTCGAGCACGCCGATCGCCTCGTTGATGCGGCTGCCGCCGGGAATCCGTGCGCGATCGCCGATCCGCTTGGGCAGGCCGATGAAGGCGCGCTCGAGCAGGGCGAAGTCGACCGGGGTACCGTCGTCCAGGTGCAGCTCGTGGCTGTGCAGCCACGACCACAGCTGGGCGCGGGCGATCTCGGCGGTCGCCGCGTCCTCCATCAGGTTGTGGATCGGCACGCAGCCGTTGCCGTCCAGCCAGGCGGCGAGATAGCGCACGCAGACCTCGACGTTGCCCTCGAAGCCCTCGCGGGTGATCGTGCCCAGCGACGGCTTGATCAGGTCGTCGCGGCCGACGGTGACCTCCTCGCGCAGCACGTGCTGCTGGTGCTTGCCGGGCATGCGCTCGTCGAACACCGCGCGCGCGATGGGGATCAGCGCCGGGTGCGCGACCCAGGTGCCGTCATGGCCGGCGGTGACCTCGCGCAGCTTGTCGGCGCGGACCTTGGCCAGCGCGGCCTGGTTGGCCTCGATGCTGGCCTCGTCGCTGCCGCCGACCGGGATCTGCGCGGCCATGCCGCCCATCGCATGGGCGCCGCGGCGGTGACAGGTCTGGATCAACAGCTCGGAGTAGGCGCGCAGGAACGGCTGGGTCATCGTCACCTGGCCGCGCTCGGGCAGCACCCGGTCGCGGTGGGCGCGGAAGGTCTTGATGTAGGAGAACATGTAGTCCCAGCGCCCGCAGTTGAGGCCGGCGATGCGGCCGCGCAGCGCGTGCAGGATCTCGTCCATCTCGAACGCCGCCGGCAGGGTCTCGATCAGCACGGTGACCTTGATCCGGCCCTCGGCCAGGCCCAGCGCCTGCTCGATGTGGCCGAGCGCGTCGTTCCACAGCGCGGCTTCTTCCATGCTCTGGAGCTTGGGCAGGTACAGATAGGGTCCGCGATCCTTCGCGGCGAGCACTTCCGCATTGTGGAAACAGAACAGCGCGGCATCGAACAGGCTGCCGGACATCGCACTGCCGTCGACGCGCACGTGCTTCTCGTCCAGGTGCCAGCCGCGCGGGCGCACCATCAGCACCGCCTGCTCGCGGAACGGCTTGAGCGTGTACAGCTTGCCGGGACGGGCATCGCTGCCGGGCGAGGTGAAGGTCAGGCTGCCGGCGACCGCCTCGCGCAGCGCGCGCTGGCCGGTCATCAGGTTGTCCCAGGTCGGCGAGGTGCTGTCCTCGAAGTCGGCCATGTAGCAGTTGGCGCCGGAGTTGAGCGCGTTGATGACCATCTTCGGATCGACCGGGCCGGTGATCTCGACCCGGCGGTCGAGCAGCGCCGCCGGCAGCGGCGCGACCCGCCAGTCGCCGGCGCGGATCGCCGCGGTGTCCTCGCGGAAGTCGGGCAGGCCGCCGGCGTCGAAGAAGGCCTGGCGCTCGCGGCGCGCGCCCAGCAGGGCCTGGCGGGTGGCCTCGTAACGGCGGTGCAGACCGGCCAGCAGCTCGAGCGCGGCCGGGGTCAGCAGGGCGTCCTGCTCCGCCGCCTGGGCGGTGATCTCGATGCCCGCCGCCGCCCCGGGGGTGGCCTTGGGGTGCTGCCGTTCTGCCATCACTGCCGACATCGTGCGTCTCCTGCTGGATCGGTGGACCGGAAAGGCGATCGCGGGGGCGAATCGCCTTGTCCAGCACCATGCGTCGGCGTCTGGTATTTGACAATCAAGTTTTTGCAATGCACAACATAAATAAAACTTATAATTAACCTCATGGCCCGTCCCACAAGCCCCTCACCGCGCTTCGCCTACAAGGGCGATAGGCTCAAGCCGCTCCGGGCGTTCTGCCAGACCGCCCGCCTTGGATCGGTCTCACGCGCGGCCGAGGCGCTGTACGTGAGCCAGCCGGCGGTGACCCTGCAGCTGCAGGCGCTGGAGCGCGACATGGGCGTCAAGCTGCTCGAACGCAGCGGCCGGCGGCTGGTGATGACCCGCGAGGGCGAGGCGCTGTACGAACTGGCGCGGCCGCTGGTCGAAGGCCTGGACGGCATCGACGGCGCGTTCCGCGAGCGCATGCGCGGGATGGACGGCGGCGAGCTGAACGTCGCCGCCGGCACCTCGACCATCCTCTACCTGCTGCCGACGATCGTGGAGCGCTTCAAACGGGAGCACCCCGACGTGCGCCTGGCCCTGCACAACGTCACCGGCGCCGGCGGCCTGGACCTGCTGCGCTCGGACGCGGTCGACATGGCGGTGGGCTCGATGCTGGACGTGCCCGCCGACCTCGACTACGCGCCGGTCTACCGCTTCGAGCCGATGCTGATCACCCCGCCCGACCACCCGCTGGCCAGCAAGCCCGAGCTGGCCCTGGAGGACCTGTCGCCGTACGGACTGATCCTGCCGCCGCAGCGACTGACCACCTACCGGATGGTCGACCTGGTGTTCCAGCGCGCGCGGGTGCCCTACACCGTGGCCCTGGAAGTCGGCGGCTGGGAGATCATCAAGCAGTACGTGGCGATGGGCCTGGGCATCAGCATCGTCACCGCGATCTGCCTGACCGAGAGCGACCGCGAGCGCCTCGCCGCGCGCTCGCTGGCCGGCTACTTCCCCGACCGCAGCTACGGGGTGGTGGTGCGCAAGGGCAAGTACCTCAGCCCGCAGGCGCGGGCATTCAGCGAACTGATCAAGCCCGACCTGTTCGTGCGCGGCGACTACTACGACACCGGGCCGTCGGAGCGCTGACAGATCGCGCTCAAGGCGAGCGCGCTCAAAGCAGCGGCAACTGATTGCCGCCCTCATCGCGCAGGACCTCGGCCCTGCGGATCATTTGCTGCACCCCAGGGCGAGCGTGCATCGCAACCAACTCGACATCGGGGTGCTCGTTCGCGAACACCCGGAATATCTCGTCGGCGAAAGCCTGGCCGATCCGCTCGACACCATCGAAATCCAGAACCACGGTGCGAAACCGGTCCACCCGCTGCATCAAGCGCTTTGCCTGGGAACGCGAGACCAGATTCTCGTCGCCCATGCGCACCAGCCTTACCGGCACGACCGTCCTGGCAAACGCGTACTCATCCGGACCGCTCGAATAGGCGCTGAAAACCTCCGTGTCGGTCCTCAACGTGTCCGCGGCGATCTCCATGTAGACGTCCGTCCCCCCGGCATGAGAATCCCGATCGAACAACAGATCGTCGCCGGACGCTTCATCATGATCAAAGACCAGCTCGCCGGAGGCGATCTGGAACCGGTCGAACATCCTCGAGGTGAAAAAGACACCCTCTCCCGAGTGGCGCCGCGGATCGGTCGTCAACTTTCCCTTGGACAACTCCAGCAGGGCCAGGCGCTCGTCCGGCAGATCCAGCGCCCGGGTGATCTTGCGAAAGATACCCACGCCGTCATCGGCCACCACGACCTTCACCCCGCTGGCGGTGCGATCCACCAGAACGCGTACCCGCTCGCCCTCGGAGTGATCGATGGCGTTATTGACCATCTCGGTCAGACCGTGATGAAGGATATCGACCACGTTCCTTGGCAATCCGCGCAACAGCGGCGCAACGTCGTCGCTCCACACCCGGTCCTCGGCCAAGCCCGCACGGGCATAGGCGAACCAGCGGCGGCGCGCCTCGCCGATCCGATAGATTGGCCGGGTCGTCCCGGTCTTCGACAGATAGCCTTGAGCGATCAGTTCCCGCACCCGGGACGCCACCGCAGGCCGGCTGAGCCCGAGGGATTCGGCAATGGTGCGCACCAGATCGCGTGGATGCGCGTCCACCGCCGCCAGCAGGGCAGCGTCGATCTCGGGAGAACGGTCCGGACGCGGCATGTCCGAGACTGTAAAGTAAAGCGCGCTTACTTGAAAGTTAAGCGCGCTTACTTGAAAGTTTGATTCACTGAACGCCGCGCAGGCACAACGAAAACGCCCCGGACCTTGCGGGCCGGGGCGTGGTCATGGATGCGGGGCGGAACGCGCCTCGGCGGCCTACCAGACCACCTCGGCCATCGAGCAGTTCAGGCCCGAACCGATGCCCAGCAGCGCGACCCGGTCGCCCTTCTTCAGGCGGCCCATCTCGCGCAGCTTGCTCAGCACGATCGGCACCGAGGCCGGCCCGATGTTGCCGTGCTCGCCGAAGATCGTCAGCACCTTCTTCGGGTCGATGCCGAAGGCCTTCACGAAGGCCTTGGTGTGGACCTGGCTGACCTGGTGGATGACGAATTCGTCGAGCTCGTCGGCGACCCAGCCCAGCGCGCTGCGCGCGGCGACCCAGGTGTTCTGGGCCAGCTTCAGGCCCTCGCTCAGCAGCAGGCGGGTATCGGTGACCATGCGGTCGAGATTGCCGCGGCACAGGCCGTTCCACTGGGTCGCGGCACGGGTCACGCCACCGCGGTAGCGCGGCGCGCCCGGGGCCAGCTCGGCCCGCGCGAGCACCATCGCCGCGGCGCCGCAGCCCAGGGTCAGGGTCGCCAGCTCGTTGCGGAACTGCTCCTCGGTCGCGTCCGGCGAGGACAGCCGGTCGAGGGTCTTCTCGTAGGCCAGGCCGGCGGTCTCGCCGTCGACGACCAGGGCATAGTCGATCTCGCCGCGCTCGATCATCCGGCTGGCGATGTCCATGCCGTTGATGAAGGCCAGGCAGGCATTGGCGACGTCGAAATTCTGGCAGTTCTCCGACAGCTTGAGATTGCCGGCGACGATGCTGGCGGTCGACGGCTCCAGATAGTCGCGGCTGACCGAGGTGTTGACCAGCAGACCGACGCGATCGGGCTCGATGCCGGCGTCGGCCAGCGCCTTCACGCCCGCCAGGGTGGCGGCGTCGGAGGCCTGCATCTCACCGTCCCAGAGCCGGCGCGCGTTGATGCCGGCGATGTCCTTGAGCACGTCGGTGCGGATACCCAGACGGTCGAGGGTCGGTTTCAGGCGGGCGTTGATCTCGTCCGAACTGAGGCGACGCGGTGCGTCGATATGGGCCAGACCCGCGATCGCGACATGTTGGAACAGCATGGCGGCAGCTACCGGAAGATATGAAACAGCGCGCCAGCATACCCTGTTGCCGCCGCTCCCGCCATCCGCCACCGAATGGTGAGCCCTGGTGGCGGCCGGGGTGACCCGGCAGCCGCGCGCGCGACCCACGGATCCGCGCCACTGCGGGCCCGGGCCGCCGCTAGATTTCCTCACCCCAGGCGTATCGGACCGCCAGGCCGACCCGGCGGTCGGCGTGCCCGCGCAGCTTCCCCCGCCACGACCGGTACAGGGCCTCGTCGGCGGCGTTCCAGCGGACCGCCCAGACCAGCCGGATCAGGCGTTCCGGATCGGCACGGCGCCATTCGGTCTCCAGCGCCCGCTCCCAGAACGCCCGCGGCCGGTTGACCAACGCTTCCAGCAGATGACCGCCCTCGCGATGGCCGCTCAGTCCCGTCTCCAGCGCCCAGTCAGACTCCGCCTCCGGCAACTTCAGCGCCAGCGCCTTCGCCGCAGCAGACCGCGCCTGGAACAGCCAGCTACCGCGCGGCGGCGCCTGGGCCGGAGACACCATGGCCTTCAGCCGCTCGACACTGGTCGCGTCTGCCCAAAGCCCCAGGGTCTCGAGGGCCACCACGCGCACGCCCCACCACTTGCTCTCCAACGCCTCGTCGATCGCGCGCCGGGCCGCCGCATCCGGTGCCCGCGCGCCCAGCGCCCGCAACTGCCTGCACCGCTCACGCAGCGCATTGCCGGCCGGATCGCCCTCGCGACGCGCGCGCCGGCACCGGCGGCAACGCACCGCCTCGCTGTCGATGGGGGCGCGCACCTCCTCGTACCACCACTTCTGCTGCTTGGCCGTCCACACCTGCGCCTCACCGCAATCGCGGCAAGTGAAGGGGCGGTCGAAATAGAACGCCGGCAGCAGATCGTAGGTGTTGTTGTAGCGCGCCAGCAGTTCACGGTCGGTGGCAACGCCCCCCACCACCGGCGGCGGACCCGCCTCGTCCCGCCAGCGCGGGTCCGGCTGCGCCAGCGCCCGCCGGGCCGCTTCCGCGCGCTTGAGCCGCTTGTCGCGGATCTCGGCGCGCCGCTGCTTGTTGCTCTTGCGCTCGCTCACCCGCCGCAACGGTAGCCGGCGAAGCGCTGTTCGCCGTCGCGGGGCTCGTCCAGGGGCTGGATGGTGTTCGCGCCCAGGCCCGGGCCTTCGTTGCGGGCCAGGGTTTCCAGTTCCTCGCGCACGCGCAGCGGATTGCGGTCGTAGAAGGCGACGCTGTCCTTCACCGATACGCTGATCTCGCCCAGTTTCTGGCAGCCGGCCGGCGCGGTGCCGGCGGGCACCACCCGCACCGCGCTGGCGCCGGGCGCCATGTGGACCCAGGTGCAGCCGGCGGCCAGCAAGGCGATCGAAGCGGCAAGCAACGGCAGGCGGATCGTGTTCGTGCGCATCGTGAGGGTCTCGTCGGTCGTATTGCCGGCGACCCTATCCGAAGCGGTCGCCGGAGACAAAGCGGAACGGGACGCCGCAGCGCCCCGTCCGCGGGGACGGCCCATTGATAGCCGGCCGCCCCCTCCCCGCCGCTGAACGGCGGGCGTGTCCGATGCCGGCCTTACTGGCCGCCCACCGGCTTGCCGTCGGCGTCGAGCACCTGCACCTCGCCCAGGTTCAGCGCGCGGATCGGCGCCTCCATCTGCGACAGGTCGCCGACCACCACCCAGACCAGCTGCGACGGGTCGATCGCCTTGGCCGCGACGGCGACCTCGGCCGGGGTCATCGCCTGGATCTCGGCGTTGCGGCGGACGATGTAGTCGTCCGGACGCTGGTAGCGGACGATCCCGCCGATGGTGCCCATCACCGCGCCGGCGGTCTCGTAGGCGCCGGGCAGGCTGCGGCTCTCGTTGGCCTTGATCCGGTCGATCTCGGCCTGGGTCGGCGGCGCCTTGCCGCTGACGTACTCGCCGACCTCGCGCTGGATCTCGGCCAGCGACTCGGCGGCCTTGTCGATCTGCACCGGCGCCACCGCCAGCCACGGGCGCTGGCCCTTGGCATTGGTCAGCACCGTGCGGGCACCGTAGGACCAGTGCTTGTCCTCGCGCAGGTTCATGTTCAGACGCGCGACGAAGGACCCGCCGATCACCTCGTTGGCCATCTGCAGCAGGGTCTCGCCCTCGCTGCCGGTCGGCGGCATCAGTTCGCCGGCGAAGATGTTCGCCTGCACCGAGCCGGGCTGGTCGATCAGGTAGACCCGCGCCTGCTGCGGACGCGCGACTTCGGGCACCACGGTCTCCTCCCGGGTCTCGACCACGCCCTTCCAGTCGCCCAGGTGCTTGTTCAGCGCCGGCACGATCTCGGCCAGGGTGGTGTCGCCGACCACGATCAGGGTCGCCCCCTCGGGACGGATCCAGGCGCGGTGATAGGCGGCCAGATCGTCGCGGCCGAGCGCGGCCACCGACGCCTCGGTGCCGGAGCCGCTGAACGGCATCGCATAGGGATGGCCCTCGCCGTACAGCAGCGGCGGCAGCACCCGCAGCGCGGCCGAGTTCGGGCGCGCCTTCTCCTGCTTGATGCCGGCGATCCAGCTGGCCTTGACCCGCTCGATCTCGGCCGGCTCGAAGCGCGGGCTGCGCAGCATGTCGGCGAACAGGTCCAGCGACGGGTCCAGGTTCTCCTTCAACGCCGACAGGTAGGCATTGCCGCCGTCGAGCGCGGCACCGGCGCCGAGGTTCGCGCCCAGCGCCTCGGCGCGATCGCGGAACGCCAGCGCGCCGTATTCGCCGGCGCCCTCGTCGAGCATGCTCATCGCGAAGCTGGCCACGCCGAGCTTGCCGGCCGGGTCGGTGTGGTAGCCGCCGTCGAACTCGTAGCTGAGCTGCACCACCGGGATGTCGTGGCGCTCGGCCAGGATCACCTCGGTGCCGTTGTCCAGTCGCGCCCGCTGCAGGTCCGGGAACTTCAGGGTCGGAAACTGTTCGGGCATCGGCACGCCGGCGCTGCGGTCGACGTCGCTGGCGGTGGTGCGGAACCTGGGGTCGACCGCCGGCCGCTGGAACGGCTGCGGCGTCACCGCCGGCTCCTCGGCCAGCGCGGTGCGCTCGCCCGGCTCGACGACCAGGGTGTGCGAGCCCTTGCCCAGCCACTTGCGGCCGACCGCCTTGACGTCGGCGGCGCTGGTCGCGGCGATGTTGGCCAGCGACTCGCGGAAGCAGCCCGGATCGCCGGTGAACACGGCGCACTCGGCCAGCGCGTCGGCCTTGCCGCCGAAGCCGCCGATGCGTTCGATGCCGCGGATGAAGCCGGCGCGGTAGACGGTCTTGGCCTGGGCCAGCTCGGCCTCGGTCGGGCCTTCGGCGAGCAGCTTCTCCAGCTCTTCGTCGACGATCTTCTCGACCCGCGCCACGTCGACGCCTTCCTTGACGTTGACCATCACCATGAAGTTGGAGCCCAGCTGCGAGGCATAGGCGCCGGTGCCGACGCTGTCGGCCAGCTTCTCGCCATGCACCAGGCGCTTGTCCAGGCGCGAGGACGCGCTGCCGCCGAGCACCTGCGACAGCACCTGCAACTGATCGATGTCGCGGGTGCCGACCTCGGCCACGTTCCACAACCGGTAGATGCGTGGCTGCGGCACCTTGTCATGCATCACCTCGCGGGTGTCGGCCTCGCGCTGCGCCACGTCGACCGCCGGCTGCGCCATGGTCGGACCGGCCGGGATGTCGCCGAAGTAGCGGGCGACCTTCTCCTTGGCGGTGGCGACGTCGATGTCGCCGGCCAGCACCAGCACCGCGTTGTTGGGGCCGTACCAGGTCCGGAACCAGGTCTTCACGTCCTCCAGCGAAGCGGCGTTGAGGTCGTTCATCGAGCCGATCGTGCTGTGGTGGTACGGATGCCCCTTCGGATACAGCGAGCGGCCCATCTGTTCCCAGACCTGGCCGTAGGGCTGGTTCTCGCCCTGGCGCTTCTCGTTCTGGACCACGCCGCGCTGCTCGTCGAGCACCTTCTGGTCGATCGCGCCGAGCAGGTGGCCCATGCGGTCGGACTCCATCCACAGCGCCATGTCCAGCGCGGTGGTCGGCACGTTCTGGAAGTAGTTGGTGCGGTCGGAATTGGTGGTGCCGTTCATGTCGGTCGCGCCGACCAGTTCAAACGGTTCGAAGTATTCGCCGCGATGGTTTTCCGAGCCGTTGAACATCAGGTGCTCGAACAGATGCGCGAAGCCGCTGCGTCCGGCCGGCTCGTCCTTGCTGCCGACGTGGTACCAGATGTTGACCGCGACGATCGGCGCCTTGCGGTCGGTATGCACGATCACCCGCAGGCCGTTGGGCAGGGTGAACGCCTCGTAGGGAATGTCGACGCCGGCGCGCACGGCCTGCTGTTCGGCCATGACCGGCATCGGCGCGGTCCAGGCCACGCCGCCGATCGCGGTCGCCAGGGCGGCGGCGAGCAGGCCGCGGTTGAACAGCCGGCGCGCACCGGCGCGGCTCGGACGGGAGATTCCCGCGCGACGCGGGGCTCGGTCTACGGACATCGGATACTCCTTGAATCTTCCATTGATGGCTCGCCGATCTCCCTGTCAGACCGACTGGCGTGAACCGCCATCCTAGCCCGCCGTCCGATTGCGGGCACTAGGCCACAAGTCTCGCCACATGCTGCGAACAGGCGATTGTGGTTTCATGGACACAGCGCCCCGGGCGCGACCCGCGCGCGCAACGCCACCCATCGTCCAGCGAGGTGTGCCATGTCCCGCCCCCGCCGCTGTCTGGTCACCGGCGCGAACCGTGGCCTCGGACTCGAATTCGCCCAGCAATTGCTCGAACGCGGCGACCACGTGCTGGGCGCCTGCCGTCATCCCGGCCGCGCCTCGGCCCTGAACGACCTGGTCGGCGAGTATCCGGGGCGGATGCACATGCTGCCGCTGGACACCGCCGACGCCCGCTCGATCGCCGAGTTGGCGCGCGAGCTGCCATTGGTGTTCGACGGCCTCGACCTGCTGATCAACAATGCCGGCGTGCTGCATTCGGGCGAGCGCTTCGGCAGCGTGCAGGCGCTCAACCTCGACGACAGCTTCCGCACCAACGCCAGCGGCCCGTTCCTGCTGACCCAGGCGCTGGCGCCGGTGCTGGCGCGCGGCGCGCGGGTGGTCAACCTGTCCTCGTCGTGGGGGTCGATCGCCGAGCTGGAGGCGTTCCGCACGCCCAGCTACGCGATCTCCAAGGCGGCCCAGAACATGGCCAGCGCCCTGCTGGCCAAGGCGCTGGCCGAGCGTGGCGTCGTCGTGCTCGCGCTCAACCCGGGATGGGTCCAGACCGACATGGGCGGCGCCCATGCCGAGTTGACCCCGGCCGAGGCGGTCGCCGGAATGCTGCAGGTGATCGACGGCGCCGGCATCGCCGACAGCGGCCGCTTCCTCGACCATCGCGGCGAGCCGGTGCCGTGGTGAGCGCGGCCCCAGGCCGGCCCTGCCCGGGCAGGCGCCCGCTCAGGCCGGCGCCAGCTTGAGCAGGACGATGCCGGCCAGCACCAGGGCGACGCCGGCCAGCCGCAGCGCGCCCAGCGACTCGCCGAACAGCAGCGCGCCGGCGACCACCGTGCCGACCGCGCCGATGCCGGTCCACACCGCATAGGCGGTACCGACCGGCAGCACGCTGAGGCTGCGGCCCAGCAGCCACACGAAGGCGGCCAGCAACACCAGCGACAACGCGCTCCAACCGAGCCGGGTGTAACCGTCGGCGTACTTCATCGACAGCGCCCACAGCACGTCGAGCACGCCGGCGACCAGCAGCATCGACCAGGCGGTGGCGGTGCTCATCGCCGCGCTCAGGCCGCCGCCGCGACCGCCATGCCGTGCGCCCGCACCGCCTCGCGCACCGACGGGCGCGCGGCGATCCGCTCCAGGTAGTCGCGCAGCCGCGGGAAGCCGGACAGCTCGACGCCGGTGAGCTTCGACCAGCCGATCACGGTGAAGGCATAGGCATCGGCGACGCCGAAGCGCTCGCCCAGCAGGTAGGGGCCGTCCGCCAGCGCCTGCTCCACCAGGGCCAGGCGCGCGGCCAGCTTCGCCCGCACCGCCTGTTGCGCGGTCTCGCCCAGTTCCGGGTGAAACAGCCATGGGCTGTAGCTCTTGTGCAGCTCGCTGCCGATGAAGGCCAGCCACTCCAGCAGGCGGTAGCGTTGCGCGCTGTCGGACGCCGGCGCCAACCCGCTGGCGGGCGCGCGGTCGGCCAGGTACAGGACGATCGCCAGCCCCTCGGTCAGCAGGCCGCCGTCGTTCAGGCGCAGCGCCGGCACATAGTCCTTGGGATTGATCGCGGCGAACGCCTCGCCCTCGCCGACGCGGTGGGGCGCCTGGCGGATATCGACCCGCTCCAGCTCCAACGCGATACCGGCTTCATTGGCGACGATCAACGGCGAAAGCGAGCAGCTGTAGGGGGCATAGTAGAGCTTCATGGTCGACTCCTCGTGGGGGGAGACGACAGCGTGATGCTGTATTGTTCGCAAACCAATACGGCAAAAAGGAACTTTTAGTTTGCGTAAATCGCAAACAAAGGCGACTGCCGGCAGCGTCGGCCTCGACGATCTGCGCCTGCTGTTGGCGATCGCCGCCACCGGCAGCCTCGGCGGCGCAGCGCGTCAGCTGGGCGTCGACCATTCCTCGGCGTTCCGGCGCCTGGGCGCACTGGAGCAGCGGATCGGCGCGCGCCTGTTCGACCGCGCCCGCCGCGGCTACACCGCGACAGCCGCCGGCGAGATCGCGATCGCCGCCGCCGGCCGCATCGGCGAGGAACTCGACAGCCTCGATCGGCGCCTGCTCGGCGAGGACCTGCGCCTGTCCGGGCCGGTCCGGGTCACCACCACCGACACCCTGCTGCACATCGTCGCGCCGCTGTTCGCGCAGTTCCGCGAGCGCGAGCCGGGCATCGTGGTCGAGGTCGCCGCCGGCAACGCCCTGTTCGACCTCAGCCGCCGCGATGCCGACCTGGCGATCCGTCCGGTCGCGACCGTGCCCGAACACCTGATCGCGCGCCCGGTGGCGACGGTCGCGATCGCGCCATACGCCAGCGCGGACTACCTCGCCCGCGCCGGCGAACGGCCGCTGGCCGGGATGGACTGGATCGCCCCCGACGACTCGCTGTCGCATGTCGGCAGCGCGCGCTGGATCGCCGCCCATGTCGCCCCCGCGCGCATCGTCCACCGCGCTGACTCGCTGCTGGCGCTGATGCACGCGGCGCGCGCCGGGATCGGCGTGACCGCGCTGCCGTGCTACCTCGGCGACTGCGAACCGGGGCTGCGGCGCGCCGGCGCGCTGCTGGAGGACGCGACGGTGCCGCTGTGGCTGCTGACCCACCCCGACCTGCGTCCGGTGCGGCGGATCCGCGCGCTCAGCGAGTTCCTGTTCGAGCGCCTGCGCGAACAACAGGCGCTGTTCTCGGGCCAGCACCCGGCGCCCGCATGAGGAACCTCTGAGCGGTTCAGGGGTTGCGTGCGCCAAGAACGGCGCATGCGCGGACCGGGCGCTCAAGTGCGTGGTCCACGGGAGCACGGTCGCGCTTGGCTCGACCGTGCGGCGCCTGAACAGATCCAGGATGGAATTGTTCAGACCTCCCATAATGCGCCGATGTTCGATGTAATCCTCTACCAGCCCGAGATCCCGCCCAATACCGGCAACGCGATCCGGCTGTGCGCCAACACCGGCGCGCGCCTGCACCTGATCGCGCCGCTGGGCTTCGACATGGACGACCGCCAGCTGCGTCGCGCCGGCCTGGACTACCACGAGTACGCGACCGTGCGGGTCCACGAGGGTCTGGACGCGGCGCTGGCGGCAATCGCCGCGGCCAACGGCGCCGCCCCGCGCCTGTTCGCCCTGAGCACCCGCGGCCGCACCCGCTTCGACCGTCCGCAGTACCGTGCCGGCGATGCCTTCCTGTTCGGTCCGGAGACCCGCGGCCTGCCCGACGCGGTGCTCGACGCCCTGCCCGAGGCGCAGCGCCTGCGGCTGCCGATGCGTCCGGGCAACCGCAGCCTCAACCTGTCCAACAGCGTCGCCGTGGTGGTCTTCGAGGCCTGGCGCCAGCACGGCTTCGACGGCGGCAGCTGAGCTCGCCCACCGCCGAGCCGGCCCGCAACAGCGCGGGAGCCCATCGCCACCGTGACGCGCGGCCGGACCGGCGCCCGGAAGCCCCGTCTCCGGCCCGCGGAGCCACGCCCGGCGACCGCCCCGCAACGACCACGGCCCGGCGCAATAGTTCCTGAACCTATCCGTTCACTATTAAGCCGCAATTGGGGATCGCTACGGATACTGGCCGTCACCGGATGCGACGGCCGTCAAGAAAACCGCGCCCCGGCCCGATACCAAGACAAACAAGAGGCTAAGTCCCCATGAAGCGCTTCGCTATTTCCAAGCTTGCCGCCCTGTCCCTGATCGCCGCGCTCCCGTTCGCCGCCTCCGCGGCCGAGGGCGTGTCCTACAACTACGTCGAGGGCGGCTACGCCGCCACCAACACCGACGGCGGCGACGCCGACGGTTGGGCGATCGGCGGTTCCGGCGCGATCGCGCCGAACTTCCACATCTTCGGCAACTACACCAATCAGGACATCGACGACACCAACCTCGACTTCGACCAGTGGCGCCTGGGCGTGGGCTACAACCACGAGATCAACCCGAACGTCGACCTGCTGACCCGCATCGCCTACGAGAAGATCGATTTCGGCGGCGACCTGGACGCCGACGGCTGGAGCGTCGAGGCCGGTGTCCGCGGTGCGTTCACCCCGAACTTCGAGGGCTACGCCCTGGCCGGCTACGAGGACTACGACAAGATCGCCGGTCAGAACATCGACGGCGAGTTCTACGGCCGCCTCGGCGCGCTGGTGAAGTTCAACCAGACCTGGGGCATCAACGGCGACGTCAAGTTCGTCGACGGTGACACCCAGTGGTTCGTCGGCCCGCGCGTCAGCTTCTGATCGCGTTCCGACCCACCCCATCGCGCTGAATCTCTCTCTCCCCCGAAACATCGCGATGTAGCCCGGCCCTCGTGGCCGGGCTTTTTTTTGCCCGCGCGGCACCGACCCTGATCACAAAACGATTGCCGCACCGGTCACGCTCGGCTATCGTCCGCGGCGCCGCGCAGCGGCAAGGACATTCCACAACAGTCTTACCAAGGGATCAGGGATTTCATGAAGAGCACCATTGTGCTGGCCGCGATGCTCGCGGCGGCGCCGTTCGCCGTGTCTGCAGAGGACCTCAGCTACACCTATGCCGAAGGCGGCTACGCCCGCGCCAACATCGACGAGCGCGACCTCGACGACCCGGCCGGCAACGGCGGCTACCTGCGCGGCTCGATCGCGGTCAGCCCCTCGTTCAACCTGTTCGGCAGCTACTCCAGGGTCAGCGACGACTACCGCTTCAGCGACGCCTACGACCGCTACCGGGTCGACATCGACCTCACCCAGGCCGAACTGGGCATCGGCTACCACACCGCGCTGGGCGAGCGCCTGGACTTCATCGCCGAGCTGGCCTACCAGCGGCTCGAGGTCGACGCCGACCTGCGCGGCTACGGCTCGGCCAGCGACGACTTCAACGGCGGCCGCGCGGCGATCGGCGTGCGCGCCGGTACCGAACAGATCGAGGGCTGGATCAAGGCCGGCTACGTCGACGGCGGCGATTTCGACGGCGACTTCGTCGGCACCTTTGGCGGCCAGTACCGCTTCAACCCGACCTGGGGCCTGGTCGGCGAGGTCGAGCTGCTCGAGGACGTCAGCCACTTCAAGATCGGCGTCCGCGCCAGCTTCTGAGTCACCGCGCTCGGCGACAAGCCCGGCTCAGGCCGGGCTTTTTCGTGCCCGCATGCCGGGCCGGGCCGCCGACGGGCGCAAGGCGGCCGCCATCGCGACGGCGGCCGCCTCCTCGCCCGAGGGACGACGATGCCCGGGCCGGCGTCCGCCGCGACGGACGGACGCCGACCCGCATCGCCGGCCTCAGCGGGCGCCCGTCTCCTCCTCAAGCGCCGCTTCGTTGGCCGCGCCCTCGACGAAGACCGGGTCGCCGGTGGTGCCGACGTCGAACAGGCAGTCCTTGTGCAGCTTGTCGTCCTTGATGCGGGCGCAGACCTGCTTGGCCAGTTCCACGTTGCCCGGATTCATCGGCGGGATCTTCTCGCGCGGGAACGGCTCGCGGACGAACTTGCCCGGATCGACGTCCTGGGCGTAGTCGAACAGGCTGGTCTTCCTGTCCACGCGCCATTTGTCCGAGAAGTCCGGCTCCAGCCACTCGCCCTGCTCGAGCACGCCCATGATGCCGTCCGTCGCCATGGTGTCGTAGGCGCGGACATTCATGTACCACTGGTTCTGGTTGCCCCACCAGTTTGCGGTGGCGGTCATCCGGGTCCCGTCCGGGAAGTGGATGCTGATGCCGTTGCCGCCCAGCGCCGTCACCTTGGCGCCGGGACCCAGGTCGATGCCACCGGCCGGAATCGTGGTGACCACGCCGTCCACCCGCAACTGCAGGCCGGCCGGATCGGGCACCACCCCGGTGCCGGGCTGCCAGGTCACCCGGTGGTTGCCGACCCGGGTGGCGACGGCGGTGTTGACGCTGACCCAGGGCAGGCTGTCGACCGGCCGCTGCCGGGTCTGGATCTCCATCCCCTGCCCGCGCAGCGCGACGAACTCGCCGCCGGTCTGGAAGTCGTAGTACAGCCCGTTGACGGTCCTGATATGGGGATCGCCGTCGTTGTAGCCGTCGTTGAGCGAGCCGTAGTGCAGCATCACGTTCGGCGAACCGGCGCCGAGGTTGCCCACGCCCGGCCAGGACGGGGTCACGCCGAAGATGTTGGCGGCGTAGTAGACCGCGTTCCAGACCGCTGTCGGCGACGCCGCCGGATAGGTCTGCAGGTAACGCGCGGCCGCGCCGGCCACGTGCGGCGCCGCCATCGAGGTGCCGTTGATGGTGTTGGTGGCGGTGTTGCTGCCGATCCAGGCCGAGGTGATCGCGCTGCCGGGCGCGAACAGGTCCAGGCAGCTGCCGTAGTTCGAGAACCAGGAGCGGGTGTCGGTGTTGTCGACCGAGCCGACCGTGATCGCCACCGGCTCGCGCGCCGGCGAGAAGCCGCAGGCATTGGCGTTGCTGTTGCCGGCCGCGACGACCACGGTGATGCCGTTGATGTTGTGCAGGTTGGCCACCGCGGTGTCGACCGAGCTGTTGCCGCCGCCGCCCAGGCTCATGTTCACCACCGCCGGGCTGATGTGGTTGGCTGCGACCCAGTTGACGCCGGCGATGATCGTCGACCAGGGCGAACCGCCGGCGCAGGGGAACACCCGCACCGGGTGCAGGGTGACCTGTTTGGCAACGCCGTAGGTGGTGCCGCCGAGGGTGCCGGCAACGTGCGTTCCATGCCCGTTGCAGTCGTTGACGCCGCCGCCGACGAAATCCGCACCCAGCCCGACCCGTCCGGTGAACTCGTTGTGGCTGACATTGAGGCCGGAATCGATGATGTAGGCGTGAACGCCGGCCCCGGTGGTGTCGTAGGTGTAGAGCGTGTCCAGCGGCAGCAGTCGCCGGTCGATGCGATCGATGCCCCAGGTCGCGCCGGTCTGGATGGTGTCGAGCGTGGCGATGCCGTCCTCTTCGACATAGGCCACCCGCGGATCGGCCAGCAGCGCGGCGAGCGCGTTGTCGTTGGCCTTGACCACGAAACCGCGCAGCACGCGGTCGTAGCTGCGCACCAGACTGGCGCGATGCTGCGAGGCGATCGCCCTCGCCGCCACCGCGACCGGCTCGGCGCGGTTGGATTCTCCCGCCAGGCTCGCCGCCTGCGGTTTGAGCACCACGATGTACTGGCCGCGGATCGGGTTGTCGGTGGTGCGGAACTCGCCGGCGAACGCGGGCAAAGCGGCGCAGATCAGCGAGGCGCCGACAGCGACGGCGAGCGGAGTGATATGAAGTCGCATAGTACGTTCCTTGTCCATGGGTTGAATGACGATGCGGGCCGAACGGCCCCGTCGAGCACGGATCGCGCAATGGACAGCAAAGGCGATCCTGCGTGAAGCGATTCCCTTGCCTCACCTCCAGCGATCCGCGCCGCCAGCCTACGTCACCCCTGTGAGCGCACTGGTCATCGTCCGCGGCCGGGCCCTGCCCCAGCGCGTCCCCCCGGTGCCCCGCTGCGCCAGCCTCCCGCGCCGGCGCCTTCACACGCCGTTCGCAGCCGGGCGTCGTCCACCCTGGCGCGACCCCGCAGACCGCGCCGGAACGGCGAGCCGCCCCCCGTGCGGGCGCCATGAGAGTCGGAACAGCCCCCGCAAGGCGCGAGCGGGCCCATGGGGGCCCCGGACACGAGGGCGCCCACAACGGACAGACCGGAAAGCCGGTCGGATGGCACCGGCCAGAAAACGGGCAATAAAAAGCCCCGCGGGCAGGGGGGGCCGGCGGGGCTGGGTGGAACGGGACCTGGGGAGGGGTGCACCGTTCCGGGGGATCACTCCAGGGGAGGGGAGAGATCAGCGACAGGCGTTGCACCTGTCGCGAACTATATGACCACTTTCCGCATTGATGGTTCGTGAAGATCGGGGTTAATAATTTGTTGGATTCAGGGGCGATTCACCGAAATAAATCCGCTGAACGTGCGGACAAATTCGGCACATCAATGGGCTTCTTCCCAGTTGTCGCCAATTCCGCAATCCACGACCAGCGGTACCCGCAATTCGGCCGCCGCCGACATGCGGCCGGAAACCTCCGCAACCAACGTTTCAACAAAGTTGGCCTCGACCTCGAACACCAGTTCGTCGTGGACCTGCAGGACCATCAGCGCCGGCGCCGCGCCCTTGCCGTCGGCCTGCCCGGACAGCCAGGCGTCGACGTCGATCATCGCCCGCTTGATGATGTCGGCGGCGGTGCCCTGCATCGGCGCATTGATCGCCGCGCGCTCGGCACCGGCCCGCAGGCCCTGGTTGCGCGCGTGGATCTGCTCCAGGTACAGGCGGCGGCCGAACACGGTCTCGACATAGCCCTGCTCGCGCGCCTGCTCGCGGGTGCGCTCCATGAAGTCGCGTACGCCCGGGTAGCGGCTGAAATACAGCGCGATGTAATCCTGCGCCTCGCCGCGCGACACGCCCAGCTGCTTGGCCAGGCCGAACGCGCTCATGCCGTACATCAGCCCGAAGTTGATCGCCTTGGCCGCGCGCCGTTCGTTGCCGTCGACGGCGTCGATGGTCTTGCCGAACACCTCCGCGGCGGTCGCGCGGTGGATGTCGGCGCCGGAGGCGAAGGCGTTGACCAAGCCCTCGTCGCCGGACAGGTGGGCCATGATCCGCAGCTCGATCTGCGAGTAGTCGCAGGCGACGATCTTGCGCCCCGGCGGGGCCACGAACGCGGTGCGGATGCGGCGGCCGTCCTCGGTGCGGATCGGGATGTTCTGCAGGTTCGGATCGCTGGACGCCAACCGTCCGGTGGCGGCACCGGCCTGGTGGTAGCTGGTGTGGACGCGGCCGGTGTCCGGATTGACCATCTCCGGCAGCTTGTCGGTATAGGTGCTGCGCAGCTTGGCCAGGCCGCGGTACTCCAGGATCACCCGCGGCAGCTCGTGCTGGTCGGCGATCGCCTCCAGCGCCTCCTCGTTGGTGCTGGGCTGGCCCTTGGGCGTCTTCACCAGCGCCGGCAGTTTGAGCTCGTCGAACAGCAGCGCCCCCAGCTGCTTGGGCGAGTCGAGGTTGAAGCTGCGCCCGGCCAGTTCGGTCGCCTTCTGCTGCGCGGCAAGCATGCGCCGGCCCAGCTTGGCCGACTGCCGGCGCAACTCGTCGCCGTCGACCATCACCCCGTTGGCCTCGATCCGCTCCAGCACCTTCACCAGCGGCATCTCGATGTCGCGGTAGACCCGCTCCAGGCCGTCCACCGCGGCCAGCTTCGGCGCCAGCACGCGGTGCAGGCGCAGGGTGACGTCGGCATCCTCGGCCGCATAGCCGGTGGCGTCGTCGAGCGCGACCTGCGAGAACGGAATCGCCTTGGCGCCCTTGCCGGCGACGTCGGCGTACTTGACGGTGTCGTAGCCCAGATAACGCTTGGCCAGCGAGTCCATGTCGTGGCGGCTCGCGGTGGCGTTGTAGACGAAGCTCTCCAGCATGGTGTCGTCGGCGTAGCCGCGCACCTCCACGCCGTGGCGGCGCAGCACGTGCAGGTCGTACTTGCCGTGCTGGCCGAGCTTGCGCCGCTGCGGATCGGACAGCAGCGGCCGCAGCGCATCGAGCACCGCGTCGCGGTCCAGCTGCGCCGGCGCGCCGGGGTAGTCGTGCGCCAGCGGGATGTAGCAGGCCGCGCCGGGCTCGGTGGAGAAACTCAGGCCGACCAGGTTGGCGCGCATCGGGTCGAGCGAGTCGGTCTCGCAGTCGAACGCGAATTCCTCCGCGGCCCGCAGCCGCCCGATCCAGTCGTCCAGCTGCGCCTGCGTGGTCACGCAGTCGTAGCTGCCGGCGGCGGCGAGGGCGGGATCGAGCTCGGCGTCGTCGGCGGCGGTCGTCCTGGCGTAGCCGGCCGCGGTATTGCGCATGCCGGCCTGCTCGGCGCGCGCCTGCTGCGCACCGTCCTGCTCCGGACCGGTCCCGCCGATCTCCTTCAGCGCCTGCTTGAAACCGTAGCGGGTGTACAGCGCGCGCAGGGCGTCGTTGTGGGCCTCGCGCAACGCCAGCGCGGCCGGACCCTGCTCCAGCTCGACGTCGGTCCTGATCGTGACCAGGGTGCGGTTCAGCGGCAGGCGGTCGAGCGCCTCGCGCAGGTTGTCGCCGATCTTGCCCTTGATCGCGCCGGCATGCGCGATCACGCCATCGAGGCTGTCGTACTCGGCCAGCCATTTGGCCGCGGTCTTGGGGCCGCACTTGTGCACGCCGGGCACGTTGTCGACCGTATCGCCCATCAGCGCGAGGTAGTCGACGATCTGGCCGGGGCGGACCCCGAACTTGTCGATCACCGCCTGCTCGGAGTCCATCCGGCTGCCGCTCATGGTGTTGACCAGGGCGATGCCGCCGCCGTCGCCGTCGCCGTTCGGACGCACCAGCTGGGCGAAGTCCTTGTCGCTGGTGGAGATGGTCACGTCGATGCCGTCGCCGGCGGCCTGCACCGCGAGGGTGCCGATCACGTCGTCGGCCTCCACCCCCGGCACCCGCAGGATCGGCATGCCCAGCGCCTCGACGATCTCGCACATCGGCTGCACCTGGGCGCGCAGCTCGTCCGGCATCGGCGGCCGGTTGGCCTTGTACTCGGGGTACAGCTCGTCGCGGAAGGTCTTGCCGGGCGCGTCGACGACGAAGGCGACGTAGTCGGGTTTCTCCTTCAGCGTCGCGCGCAGCATGTTGACCACGCCGAACAGGGCGCCGGTCGGCTCGCCGTCGTCGTTGCTCAGCGGCGGCAGGGCGTGGAAGGCTCGGTAGAGGTAGCTCGATCCGTCGATCAGGACCAGGCGGCGGGCGGTATCGTTCATGGCGTCGATTCTACGCTGCGGCCGTGGCGGCGACGGGCGAGTGCGTCACTTCGCCTGCGCGGCGGGCGGCGTATGCTGGACGCAGCCGCGAACCGTGCGCGACCGTCCCGCCCGAAACCCAGCAATGCACCTGGAGCCCGCCATGCGCCCCGCCCTGCCCCTGCTTCTCGCCCTGTCGATGACCGCCTGCGCCAGCCTCGGCCCCGCCGCCGCCGACCCGACCGCCGGCCTGGTCGACCCGCAGGTGATCCGCAGCGAACAACCCAACGGCGACGTCATCGAGGAATACCGCGTCAACGGCCGCCTGCAGGTGGTCAAGGTGACCCCGGCGCGCGGCCCGGTCTACTACCTGCAGGACCGCGACGGCGACGGCCGGCCGGACGACGGCGCACCGGTCTCGCCGGTGCTGTGGAAGCTGTTCGAGTGGGATTGAAGCGCATCGCCTGAAACCCGCCGCGATGCGCCGTCGGGGAGCGTGCCGATGAGGCGCGTGCCCACAAAAAATGCCGACGCGATGCGCCGGCATTTTTCATGCGGCCGCCGGCATCGCCGGCGGCATCGCGGGACACCTTACAGCGCGGCGTCCTTGAGCTTCTTCAGCGGACGCACCTTCACCTTGACCGAAGCCGGCTTGGCGGCGAACCACTGCTCTTCCTTGGTGAACGGGTTGATGCCCTTGCGCCGGGGCTTGGCCGGCACCTTGACCGAGGTGATCTTCAGCAGGCCCGGCAGGGTGAACGCGCCGGCGCCCTTCTTGCTGATCGAACCGTGCACGGCATTCTCCAGCGACGCGAACACGGCGCGGACGTCCTTGGCGGCAACGCCGGTGGCCTCGGCGATGTGCGCGACCAGGGCCGACTTGCTCAGGACCTCCTTGATCGGCTTCGGCGCGGCCGGCTTGGCGGCGGCCTTCTTCGGTGCAGCTTTCTTTGCAGCTTTCTTTGCGGTTTTCTTGGTGGCCATGCGTGTCCCCTGATGGGTCGTCGTTGGATTTCTGATGTGTGCCTGCAGAGCCGGCACTCGGAATGTAGGGCATGCCCGCGGCTTCGCCAAGCGGTCAGGGGCAAAAAAAGCCTGAAAACAGGGTCCAATCGCGAAAAAGTCTGAAAAATCCCGCTCGCGGCCGGGGGTTTTCACTCACCGATCACGCGATCACGCCGGCTGCAGGTTCGCGTAGGCCAGCACCAGCCACTTGCTGCCGGCGCCCTCGAAGTTGACCTGGACCCGGGCGTGGGCGCCGCTGCCCTCGTAGTCGGTGACCGTGCCGAAGCCGAACTTGGGGTGGCTGACCGCCGAGCCCAGCGGGATCGACGGCGACTCGATCGCGGCATGGCCGGAGTTGCGACGCGCACCGCCCGCGGCCATCGGCCGCGACACCTGCACCTTCGGCCGCACCTCGTGCAGCAGCGCCGGCGGGATCTCGCGCAGGAACCGCGACGGCATCCCGTACATGTCCATGCCGTGGATGCGGCGGCTCTCGGCATAGCTGAGCACCAGCTTCTGGCGCGCACGGGTGATGCCCACGTAGGCCAGCCGGCGCTCCTCCTCCAGCCGGCCGTGCTCCTCGGTCGACTTGCCGCTGGGGAACAGGCCCTCCTCCAGTCCGCCGAGGAACACCAGCGGAAACTCCAGGCCCTTGGCGCTGTGCAGGGTCATCAGCTGCACCCCGTCCTCGCCGGCCTGGGCCTGGCCCTCGCCGGCCTCCAGCGAGGCATAGCTGAGGAAGGCGACCAGCTCGGGCATCGCTTCGACATCCTCGTCGTCGTTGCGGCTGAAGCGCGAGGCTACCGAGACCAGCTCGTCGAGGTTCTCGGTGCGCGAATCCAGTTGCCCGCGCGACTCGTTGGCGTAGTGCTCACGCAGACCCGAGCGCGCCAGCACGTGGTCGATCTTCTCCGGCAGCGGCATCTCGGCCAGCTCGCGATCGAGGCCATCGACCAGCTGGACGAAGCCCGCCAGCGCGTTGCGCGCGCGCGCCGCCAGGCCGGTCTCGACGCTGATCCGCTGGGCCGCGTCCCACAGCGGGATGCGATCGGCGCGGGCGCGGCGGCGGACCTCGTCGAGGGTGCGCTCGCCGATGCCGCGTGCCGGCGTGTTGACTGAACGCTCGAACGCGGCATCGTCGGAGCGATTGGCGACCAGGCGCAGGTAGGCCAGGGTGTCCCTGATCTCGGCGCGCTCGAAGAAGCGCAGCCCCCCGTACACCCGGTACGGCACCTGCTCGGCCAGCAGCGACTCCTCGAACACCCGCGACTGCGCGTTGCTGCGGTAGAGCACGGCGATCTCGCCATGGCTGCCGCCGTCGCGCACCCACTGCTTGATCCGCTCGACCACGAAGCGCGCCTCGTCGATCTCGTTGTAGGCCGCGTACAGGTCGATCGGCTCGCCCTGGCCGGTGTCGGTCCACAGCTTCTTGCCGAGGCGGTCGGGGTTGTGCGCGATCACCGCGTTGGCGGCGTCGAGGATGTTGGCGCTGGAGCGGTAGTTCTGCTCCAGGCGGATGGTCTGCGCGCCGCTGCCGTCGCTGCCGCCGAAGTCCTTGAGGAAGCGCTGCATGTTCTCGACCTTGGCCCCGCGCCAGCCGTAGATCGACTGGTCGTCGTCGCCGACCACGAACACCTGGCCCTCGTCGCCGGCCAGCACCCGCACGAACGCGTACTGGATCGCATTGGTGTCCTGGAACTCGTCGACCAGGATCTGGCGGAAACGGTGGCGGTAGTGCGCCAGCAGCGCCGGGTTGTCGCGCAGCAGCTCGTGCGCGCGCAGCAGCAGCTCGGCGAAGTCGACCAGGCCGGCGCGGTCGCAGCGTTCCTGGTAGGCGGCGTAGACCCGGCGCATCACGTCGGTCCACTCGTCCTGCCCGCCCTGCAGGTGCTGCGGGCGCCGGCCCTCGTCCTTCTGGGCGTTGATCCACCACGCGATCTGCCGCGGCGGGAAACGCGAATCGTCGATCTCCAGCGCCTGCACGACGCGCTTGACCAGGCGCTGCTGGTCGTCCGAATCCAGCACCTGGAAGCCTTCCGGCAGCTTCGCTTCCTGCCAGTGCAGGCGCAGCAGGCGGTGGGCGAGGCCGTGGAAGGTGCCGATCCACATGCCGCGCGCGCCGCGCTCGAGCTGGTCGTCGACGCGCGCACGCATCTCGCCGGCGGCCTTGTTGGTGAAGGTCACCGCGAGGATGCCGTGGGTCGGCACCCCGAACACTTCATTGAGCCAGGCGATGCGATGGGTCAGCACGCGGGTCTTGCCGGAGCCGGCGCCGGCGAGGACGAGATAGTGACCGGGAGGCGCGCTGACGGCCTCGCGCTGGGCCGGGTTCAGCCCGTCGAGCAGGTGGGAAACATCCATCGCGCCATTGTACGCTGCGCGCATGCGCACTCCCGCGGCCCCCGCCCGGACCGTTTCCGCCCGGATCGCCCCTGCGGCGCCGGCCCCGACCCGCCCGCGGGCCGCCACCGCGCTTGTCCTGATGGCCGCATCCGCCCTGCTGCTGGCCGTCGCCAGCGCTTCCGCGGCGACGCCGGAACCGTCGGCACGGACCCTGCGCTTCGGCGAGGCGCGGGTGCGCGTTGAGATCGTCGACACGGACCCGGCGCGCGCCGATGCACTGTACGGCTGGATCGCCGGGGTCGCCGACGCGGTCGAGGCGACCTTCGGGCGCTGGCCGTTGGCCCACTCGCGCATCCGCATCACCGAGACCGACCGTGGCAGTGGCCGCAGCCCGGTGCCGTGGGGGCAGACCTCGCGCCGCGACGGCCGGGTCGCGGTGCTGTTGTTCGTGCGTCGCGATGCCGACATCGACGCGCTGCGCGCGGACTGGACCGCCGCCCACGAGCTGGCCCACCTCTACCATCCCTATCTCGGCCGCGAGGGACGCTGGCTGGCCGAAGGCCTGGCCAGCTACTACCAGAACGTGGCGCGCGCCCGCGCCGGGATGATGGAGGCCGAGGCGGCCTGGCGCGCGCTCGACGCCGGTTTCGAGCGCGGCCGCCGCGCCACCGGCGCCGGTCCGCTGGCGCGGGCCCGGCGCGGCGAGACCATGCGGGTGTACTGGGCCGGCGCCGCGTTCTGGCTGGAGGCCGACCTGGCCCTGCGCGCACGCGGGACATCGCTGGACGCGGTACTCGCCGACTATGCCGACTGCTGCCTGGCCGACGCACGCTTCGGCGATGCCGAAGGCTTCATCGCCGCGCTCGATCGCGTCGCCGGCGCGCAGGTGTTCGCGGCGCGGTTCCGCCGCTACGCCGCCGCGCGCACGTTTCCGGACCTGGCCGCGAGCTATGCCCGGCTGGGCCTTCGCCGCGACGGCGACGGCCTGCATTTCGACGAGGACGGCGCCGCGCTGCGTGCGCGGATCATGGGCGCGCGAAGCGGCGGCGTGCCGGCACGCTGATGCGACAGGGCCCGCACCTGACGGCGCGGGCCCCGCGGAACGGACTGGCGACGGCCGCCGCGGTCAGTGCGGCGCGGCCGGCTTGTGCGGCTTGATCGCCGCGCCCATCAGCCGGTCGGTGTAGGCGATGCCGATCGCCGACAGGATGAACACGCAGTGGATGATGGTCTGCCACATCACCCCGGTCGAGGTCGCCTTGGAGCACAGCACGCCCGCGGCCAGCTCCGGAGTGCACGGCGGCAGGCCCAGCGAACCGGCCTCGATGAAGGTCTTGAGCAGGTGGATCGAGGAGATGCCGATGATCGCCATCGCCAGCTTGACCTTCAGCACGCTGGCGTTGACGTGGCTCAGCCACTCCGGCTGATCCGGATGGCCCTGCAGGTTAAGCCGCGAAACGAAGGTCTCGTAGCCGCCGACGATCACCATCACCAGCAGGTTGGAGATCATCACCACGTCGATCAGGCCCAGCACGATCAGCATGATGCCCTGCTCGGTCAGCGCGTTGGCGTCGTGGATCAGGTGCCACAGCTCCTTCAGGAACAGGAACACGTAGACGCCCTGGGCGACGATCAGGCCCAGGTACAGCGGCAGCTGCAGCCAGCGCGAGGAGAAGATCAGGTGCGGCAACGGGCCCAGGCGCGGCACGCCCTGGCGTGCGGGTTGCGAATCGGACATGCGGGTCATGGTCCAAATGGAGTCGGCGAAGGGTAGCCAGCGGCGGTGACAGCCTCAAGTGCGCGGTCGGGCGCGATGGCCGGGCCGGCCCTGGCGGCAGGGCGCGGTCGAGCCGTCGGCGCCGTACACTGGCCCTCCACTCCCCCCGCCCGCGGTAAAGGAAGCCACCATGATCGACCTGTACTACTGGCCCACGCCCAACGGCCACAAGATCACCCTGTTCCTGGAGGAGGCCGGCCTGGACTACACCGTGCATCCGGTCGACATCGGCGCCGGCGACCAGTTCAAGCCCGAGTTCCTGGCGTTCTCGCCGAACAACAAGATGCCGGCGATCATCGACAACGCCCCGGCCGACGGCGGTCTGCCGATCACCGTGTTCGAGTCCGGCGCGATCCTGGTCTACCTGGCCAACAAGACCGGCAAGTTCTTCGGCGCCGACGTGCGCCAGAAAGTCGAGGTCAACCAGTGGCTGATGTGGCAGATGGCCGGGCTGGGGCCGATGACCGGGCAGTACGGCCACTTCAACGTCTACGCCCCGGAGCCGATCCCCTACGCGATCGACCGCTACACCCGCGAGGTCCAGCGCCTGCTCGGCGTGCTCGACAAGCGCCTGGACGGCCGCGACTTCATCGCCGGGCCCCAGTACACCATCGCCGACATGGCCTGCTACCCGTGGATCGACCCCTACGACAAGGCGCCGATGGACCTGTCCGACTACCCGAACCTGCGCCGCTGGCGCTCGGCGATCGCCGAGCGTCCGGGCACCGTGCGCGCCTACGAGGTCGCCGACCGCCACCGGGTGCAACGCGAGATGACCGAAGAGATGCGCCGCAACCTGTTCGGCACGCCGGCGAAGGTCGACTGAGCGGGTGTTCCTCGTAGGAGCGGCGTGAGCCGCGATGGGGTTTTCATGGGAAGGCCCGATCGCGGCTCACGCCGCTCCTACGAAGGCCAAGATCACACCCGCCGTCACGCGACGGCCATCGCCGCCTCCGTATAACCAAGCCCGACACGAGACCGCATGAACAAGACGCTCGCAGGCTGCCTGCTCGCCATGACCCTGACCACCGCTCCGCCCATCGCCTCCGCATTGACGCCCGCTGCCGGACAGCGGCTCAGCCTGGAGGCCCTGGCCGGCGACGCGCCGTTGTCGGGACCGAGTCTGACCAAGCCCAAGATCGCGCCGGACGGCTCTAAGGTGACCTTCCTGCGCGGCAAGCCCGACGACCGCAACCGGCTCGACCTGTGGGCCTACGACGTCGCCAGCGGCAAGACCACGCGCCTGGTCGACGCCGACGACGTGCTGCCGCCGGGACAGGAAGTGCTCAGCGACGAGGAAAAGGCGCGCCGCGAGCGCCAGCGCATCGCCGCGCTGAGCGGCATCGTCGACTACCAGTGGTCGCCTGACGGCCGTCAGTTGCTGTTCCCGCTCGGCGGCGAGCTCTACCTCTACGACCTGGGCAAGTCGGGCAAGGCCGCGGTACGCCAGCTGACCCATGGCGAGGGCTTCGCCACCGATCCGAAGATCTCGCCCGCGGGCGGCTTCGTCAGCTTCATCCGCGAGCGCAACCTGTGGGTGATCGAGCTGGCCACCGGCAAGGCCGCGCAGCTGACCCGCGACGGCAGCAGCACGCTCAATGACGGCGCGATCGGCAACGGCGTCGCCGAATTCGTCGCCGACGAGGAAATGGCGCGCCATACCGGCTACTGGTGGGCGCCCGACGATTCGGCGATCGCCTTCGCCCGCATCGACGAGTCGCCGGTGCCGGTGCAGAAGCGCTACGAGGTCTACCCGGACCGCACCGAAGTGGTCGAACAGCGCTATCCGGCCGCCGGCGACGACAACGTGCGGATCCAGCTCGGCGTGATCGCACCCAGGGCCGGCACCGCCGCGCGCTGGATCGACCTCGGCCCGGAGCAGGACATCTACCTCGCCCGGGTCGACTGGCGCGACGCCCGCCACCTGAGCTTCCAGCGCCAGTCGCGCGACCAGAAGATCCTGGAGCTGGTCGAGGCCGACCTCAACAGCGGCCGCGAACGGGTGCTGGTCACCGAGACCTCGAAGACCTGGGTGCCGCTGCACGACAACCTGCGCTTCCTCGACGACGGCCGCCTGCTGTGGTCGAGCGAACGCAGCGGCTACGAGCACCTGTACCTGATCGACGCCGACGGCACGGCCACCGCGCTGACCTCCGGCGACTGGCCGGTCGACAGCGTGCTGGCGGTCGACGAGGACGCCGGCCTGGTCTACTTCGCCGCGGGCAAGGATTCGCCGACCCAGAGCGCGGTCTACCGGGTGCCGCTGGCCGGCGGCGCGATCGAGCGCCTGTCCGACATCGACGGCTGGCATTCGGCGACCTTCGCCGGCAATGCCAGCGTCTATGTCGACAACTGGTCGAACCCGGCCACGCCGCCGCAGCTGAGCCTGCACCGCAACGACGGCAGCCGCATCGCCGACCTGGTCGAGAACGACCTGGCCGATGCCGAGCATCCCTATGCCCCGTACCGCGCCGCGCACCGGCCGATCGAGTACGGCACCCTGCGCGCCGCCGACGGCGCCACCCCCCTGCACTACAGCGTGCTCAAGCCGGCCGGCTTCGACCCCGGCAAGCGCTACCCGGTCGTGGTCTACGTCTACGGCGGCCCCGCCGCGCAGACGGTCAAACAGACCTGGGCGCCGGACTTCAACCAGTACCTGGCCCAGCATGGCTACGTGGTGTTTTCGATCGACAACCGCGGCACCCCGCGCCGCGGCGCCGACTTCGGCGGCGCCCTGTACGGCCGCCAGGGCACGGTCGAGGTCGACGACCAGCTCGCCGGCGTGGACTGGCTGAAGGCCCAGCCCTGGGTCGATGGCGATCGCATCGGCGTCTATGGCTGGTCCAACGGCGGCTACATGACCCTGATGCTGCTGGCCAAGGCGTCCGACGCCTATGCCTGCGGCGTCGCCGGCGCGCCGGTCACCGACTGGGCGCTGTACGACACCCACTACACCGAGCGCTACATGAACCTGCCCGGCGCCAATCCCGACGGCTACCGCCAGGCGCGGGTGATCGAGCACATCGACGGCCTGGTCGGAGAGAACGCCTCGCCGCTGCTGCTGATCCACGGCATGGCCGACGACAACGTGCTGTTCAGCAACTCCACCGCGCTGATGAGCGCGCTGCAGAAGCGCGGCCAGCCGTTCGAGCTGATGACCTACCCCGGCGCCAAGCACGGCCTGAAGGGCGCCGACCTGCTGCACCGGTTGCGGATCACCGAGAACTTCTTCGCCCGTTGCCTGAAGCCGGGCACCTGAGTGCAGCGTGACCTCCGGCCGATGGCCCGGAGCGCCTCCGGGGCGATGCTGCGAACCCGAAGCCCGAACGAGACCCCAACATGACCAAGCCGCTCGCACTCGCCGTCGCCCTCGCTCTCGCCGCATCCACGCCGGCATTGGCGCTGGCCCAGGACGCCCCCACCGCCAGCGCCACGCAGGCGTCCGCCCCGGCCTGGGTGGCGCGCAGCAACGAACTGGCGCAGATCCTGGTCGAGGCGCAGGCCGACTTCTCGCCGGAAGGCTTCTCGTACATGGGCATTCCCGGCTACGACGAGAAGGTGTCCGACCTCGGCCCCGAGGTCGGCGAACGCTTCCGCAAGGCGATGGCCGAGGCGCGTTCGCGACTGCAGGCCAAGCTGCAGGTCGAACGCGACCCGCGGGTCCGCCAGGACCTCGAACTGCTGATCAAGGCCGCCGACGAGGCCGCCGAATCCTCGCGCGTCTACGAGGCCATGACCCTGCCCTGGAGCGATGTCGCCCAGTTGCAGTTCAGCGGCCTGCAGAGCCTGCTGTCCGACCAAGTGCAGCCGCAGCGCCGCCAGCACGCGCTGGGGCGGTTGAAGGCCTATGTCGGGATGAACGAAGGCAGCACCCCGATCACCGAGCAGGCGATCGCGCGCTACAGCGAGCGCGCCGGCGACAAGGCCCTGCTGCGGCCGACCAGGCTGGAGGTCGAGCAGGCATTGGGCAACAGCCGGACCTATGTCGATGGCATCCGCAAGCTGTTCGCCAAGTACGAGATCGCCGGCGCCGGCCCGGCGCTGGACGAGATGGAGCGCCAGCTCGACGCCTATGCCGACTGGGTCCGCACCACCGTGCTGCCGGAAGCGCGCACCGACACCGTGCTGCCGCCGGAACTGTACGCGCTCAATCTCAAGCAGGTCGGCATCGACATCGACCCGAAGGTGCTGATCCAGCGCGCGCAGCTGGAGTTCATGGAGACCCGCGCGGCGATGCAGGCACTGGCGCCGCGGGTGGCCGAGGTCCGCGGCCTGGAGGTCGCCGATCCGAACGATTACGTGGCGGTGATCGCCGCGCTCAAGCGCGACGTGATTCCGAACGACCAGTTGGAGGCGCGCTACCGCACGGTGATCGATGCGATCGACCCGATCATCCGCGAGGAAGCCATCGTCGACGTGCCGAACCGGCCGATGGTGATGCGCCTGGGCACCGAGGCCGAGTCCGCGGCCCAGCCGGCGCCGCACTTCAAGCCCGCGCCGCTGGTCGGCAACACCGGACAGCAGGGCCAGTTCGTGTTGCCGGTGACGGTGCCGACCGCCGACGGCAAGGGCCTGTCCTACGACGACTTCAATTTCGACGCGGTGCGCTGGACGCTGTCCGCGCACGAGGGCCGTCCCGGCCACGAGCTGCAGTTCACCGCGATGGTCGAGCGCGGCGTGTCGCTGGCGCGCACGATGTTCGCCTTCAACTCGGTCAACGTCGAGGGCTGGGCGCTGTACGCCGAGGCCGAGATGGTGCCGTACGAGCCGGTCGACGGCCAGCTGATCGCCCTGCAGTTCCGCCTGTTGCGGGCCGCGCGCGCGATCCTCGACCCGATGCTGAACCTGGGCCTGATCGATCGCGAACGCGCCGGCCGGGTGCTGCGCGACAAGGTCGGCCTGTCGGAGGCGATGACCAAGCAGGAGCTGGACCGCTACACCTTCAACGCCCCCGGCCAGGCCGGCAGCTATTTCTACGGTTACACCCGGATCCTGGAACTGCGGATGGCGACCGAGCTCGAGCTCGGCGAGCGTTTCGACCGCCTCGCCTTCAACAACTTCCTGCTCGATCAGGGCCTGCTGCCGCCGGACCTGCTGGCCCAGGCCGTCGAGGAGACCTTCATCCCGGCGCAGGCGGAGAAATGATGGCGGCCGGCGCGCCGCTCACTGCGTGCGCGCCAGCAGGCGGCGGCTGCCGATGAGCCGGGCCCAGCGGGTGCCCAGGTCGACCAGGGCGACATAGGCGGCCTCGCCGGCCAGCCGCCAGGCCGTGCCCGGCGCGGCAGGCAGATGCGCTTCCGCGGCGCAGGGCCGCGCGTCGAACCCCATCCGGCGCGCGAACCACAGGCACCGCGCCAGGTGGTAGCGACTGCTCAGCAGGACCACCCGATGGGCGGCCTCGCCGCCGCCCTCCGCATCCAGCAGCGCGCGCGCGTTGCGCAGGTTCTGCAGGGTATCGCGGGACCGGTCCTCCAGGCGCAGGACCGCATCGGCCGGCATGCCCCGCGCCCGCAGCCCCGCCCGCGCCAGTGCCGCTTCGCTGGGCTGGCCGGATGCGCCGCCGCCGAGCAGGACGAACTCGCGCGCACCTTCGCGCCACAGCGCCATCGCCCGGTCCAGGCGGACCTGGAAGTCCGCATCGGGCCGTCCGCCGGGCGCGTGCTTGCCGAACACCAGCACCACCCGCCCATCCGGCGCCGAAACCGGTGCCCGCCGCGCCGTCCGCCACACATGGGCCAGGTAGACGAGGTAGACCAGGCCGCCCGAGGCCAACATCGCGACCGCCGCGACCGCCAGGCCATGCAGCACGTCCGGATCGGCCAGCAGCCTGCGGCGATGGGCGCCACGGCTGTCCCGCGGCGGCGCGGGCGGGTTCCTGACCGGGGGTGGCGCAGTCGGCATCGGCAGAGGGATCGCGGGAGGAGGCGCCGTCGACCCGGCACCCGGCTGGGCGGCGGCGAGCGGAGGGCGCTCAGGATATAGGCGCGCGCCGCGGCTGACACGAGGCGTGTCGTTCAGGCCTTGCCGCGGGGGATGCTGGCTATACTCGCGGCTGACCTGTTTGCCGTATCTGCCCTTGCACCGTCCGCCCCACCCCATCGCGCCCCTGGCGATCCGCTGCCATACCGCCACCACCGCGCTAGGGCGCGGACGCGACGCCCAGGCCGAGGCGCTGGCCGCCGGCCGCGGCGGACTGCGCCGCAACGACTTTCCGACCACCGCCCCCGGCGAGCCGCCGCTGGACTGCTGGATCGGACGGGTCGAGGGCCTGGAATCGGCGCCGCTGCCGGCGGCGCTTGCGCACTGGGAATGCCGCAACAACCGCCTGGCGTGGCTGGCGCTGCAACAGGACGGCGTCGACGCCGCGGTCGCGGCGGCGATCCGGCGGCATGGCGCCGAGCGCGTCGCGCTGGTGGTCGGCACCTCGACCGCGAGCATCGGCGCCAGCGAGGAGGCCTACGCGCGGCTGCAGCCCGATGCCGACGGCGCGTTGCACTTTCCCGACGACCTCGCCCGCCCGCAGATCCACACACCGCATTCGCTGGGCGGGTTCCTGCAGGAGGCGACCGGCGCACGCGGGCCATGCCTGACCGTCGCCACCGCCTGCTCCTCCAGCGCCAAGGTGTTCGCCCAGGCCGCACGCCTGATCCAGACCGGCGTGGTCGATGCCGCCCTGGTCGGCGGCGTCGACACCCTGTGCGGCAGCGTGCTGTTCGGTTTCAACGCGCTCCAGCTCGTCTCCGTCGAACCGTGCCGCCCGTTCGACGCCCGCCGCGACGGTCTGTCGCTGGGTGAGGCCGGCGGCTTCGCGCTGCTGGAACGCGACGACGACGACACCGCACTGCGCCTGTGCGGCTACGGCGAATCCAGCGACGCCCACCACATGTCGGCCCCGCACCCCGAGGGCCTGGGTGCGCGCCTAGCGATGGGCGACGCGCTGGCCCGCGCCGGTATCGACGCCAGCGAACTCGACTATCTGAATCTGCACGGCACCGCCACGCCCGCCAACGACAGCGTCGAGGCCGCGACCGTGGCGGCGCTGTTCCCCGCCACCCTGCACGCCAGTTCGACCAAGGGCTGGACCGGGCATACCCTGGGCGCGGCCGGCATCGTCGAATCGGTGTTCGCCCTGATCGCACTGGAACGCGGGTTGCTGCCGGGCACGCTCAACAGCACCATGCCGGACCCGGCCTGCGGCCCGCAGATCCGCTTCGATGCCAGCCAGCGACCGATCCGCTACGCGATGAACAACTCCTTCGGCTTCGGCGGCAACAACGCCTCGCTGGTATTCGCACGCCGATGAAGACCCTGGCCGCACGCATCGAAGGCATCGGCTTCTGGGCCGACCGTCTGCCGTCCTGGGAACTGGCGCGCGCATTCGCCCGCGGCGGTGCCCTGCCCGCGACCGCCACGCGCCCCTCGCCGCAGCTGCTGGCCGCCAACGAGCGCCGACGCGCACCGCAGACGGTCGCGGTGGCGCTGGAGGCGGGCCTGGCCGCCTGCACCGCGGCCGGGCGCGATCCGGCGACGCTGCCGTCGGTGTTCGTCTCCACCCATGGCGACCTCGCCATCACCGACTACATGTGCAGCACCCTGGCCAGCCAGCCGCGTTCACTGTCGCCGACCCGCTTCCACAACTCGGTCCACAACGCCGCCGCCGGCTACTGGACGATCGGCACCGGCGCGATGCAAGCGGCCACCGCGATCAGCGCGATGGACGCGAGTTTCGCCCAGGGCCTGCTGGAAGCGCTGGTGCTGCTGGCCGGCGGCGAGGAGGCCGTTTTGCTGGTCGCCTACGACGCCGGCGCGTCGGGCCCGCTCGGTGAGCAGGCGCCCAGCGTCGGCCTGCTCGGCGGCGCGCTGGTGCTGTCCGAGGGCGGACCGGAAACCGGTCCGGTGCTGCAGGCCACCCTGGCCGATGGCGACCCCTCGCCGGCGGACGGGCCACTGGCCCTGCATGCCGCCGGCAATGCGATGGCGCCGATGCTGCCGCTGTTCGACGCGCTGGCCCGCGGCACCACGGCAAGCGGCCAGGCGGCCCCGGTCAGGCTCGACGCCGGTGCCGGGCGGGTGTTGTCGATCGCGTTGCTGCCGGGCGCGGCGGCGATGGAGTCGGTGGATGCCTGATCCCAAGCGCATCGCCGTGGTGATCCCGGCGCTCAACGAGGCCCTGCGCATCCGCGACGTGGTCGTGGCGGCGCTGGCCGAGTGCCCCAACGTGATCGTGGTCGACGACGGCTCCGACGACGGCACCGCCGCGTGCATCGCCGATCTGCCGGTCACCCTGCTGCGCCACAGCACCCGCATGGGCAAGGGCGCGAGCCTGCGCGATGGCTTCGCCGAAGCGCTGCGGCGCGGCTTCGAGGGCGTGCTGAGCATGGACGGCGACGGTCAGCATTGCGCGTCCGACATACCGCGCCTGCTCGACGCCGCCCGCCATCATCCCGGCGACATCGTGATCGGCGCGCGCCTGCGCAAGCGCGCACGCCAGCCCGGCTACCGGCGACTGGCCAACGAGTTCGGCGACTGGGGCATCGCCTGGGGCTGCGGCTTCCGCATCGCCGACAGCCAGAGCGGACAACGCTACTACCCGGCGCCGGTATGCGCGTTGGACGACGTGCCCGGCGAGGACTTCGTGTTCGAGGCACAGATCCTGATCTCGGCCGCGCGCCGGCTCGGCGTCGGCGTGGTCTCGGTGCCGGTGGAATCGCGCTACGGGATCGGAGCCGACGACGCCGGCTCCGGCGGACCGGCGTTCCGGCGCAGCCACTTCCGGCCGCTGCACGACCTGTATCGGATCACCTCGCACGTGGTCGCCCAGGTCTGGCGCCACGGCGATGTGGTCGCCGAATACCGCCGTACCCGCGCCCACCCGCCGCGGATCCACGACCCCGACGGCATCGCCGGGGAGATCGCGGCGGCGGCGCGCGGGCTGTCCCGCTGACGCGGTAACCGGTATGCGCTCAGGGCGTTGGTGCCGGTGCCGGGCGGGGCGGCGGCGGATTCGGCACGTGGATCGCGATCCCGGTCGCGTGCTTGGTCCGCGGCGAGATGCTGACCCCGATGCCGCCGCTGCTGTAGGAATGCCCGCCATAACGGCCGACGCCGGTGCCGACACCGACGCTGGTGCCGCCGTAGCCGTCGGCGGTGCCCTGCAGCAGCACGCCGTTGGCGCCGAGCTTGGCGGCCTCCTTGCGCAGGTTGTTGAGCACCGCATTGAGCTTGTTCTGCTCGCCGTAGGTGACCGGCCCGCTGGCGGTCTCGATCACCGCGATCTGCTCGAAGCCGCCCGGCGGCGGCGCATGGTAGACGCGCACCTGGGCAACGTCGATCGGCGGACGCGGCTGGCCGACCAGCATGTGCGAGGTCGCGCATGCGGACAGCAGCACGGTGGTTGCGGCAAGGACGATCGCACGGATCATCGCGGTTCTCCCTGATTGGCCTTCGGCGACAGTATGCGCCCGGCGCGTGGTGTGGCGGGTGAACCGTGCCACACACTGTGGATTGGGTGGGTGCTCGGTCCTTGGCGGACGTGGCGGCTTGGCTTGCGAGCCTGATATCGATTCGATCGTTCCTACTCTGGAAACCCAGAGCAAAGGCTTCCGCCTTCGGCGGGTTCCTTTTGTCTTGGCAAAAGGAACCAAAACCGCCCGCTCCTGACGCCCGCCGGGACGGCTGCGCCGCCCCGGTCCCCTGTGCGCCTCGAGGCCGGCGGCACGGCGCCCAAACTCGCTGCGCTCAAACATGGGCGCCTCTACGGCCGCCGCCCTCTGCGGTGCGCGGCGGGCTTCAAGTCGCTGAAGGTCAAGGTCAACAGCCCTGCGTTTGATCTTCCTGAAAGCGAGCAGCCCGCATCGCCCGCAGACCCGGAGGGCGGCGCGCAAGGACGCGCGCCGTTTTTCGGTCACGACAGGATGTCGTGTCGAAAAATCCCAGCACGCTCACCGATTACGATTGAGCCCTGTCGGGGGAGGCCCTTTCTTTTGGTGACTTTTCTTTGGGCCAGCAAAGAAAAGTTACCCGCCGCCCTGGGTGGCGGAAGCCGTTGATCTTGATCTTGGCGATCCAGCCGCTCATCCGGAGCAGGCCAGGAAGCCCCCTTTCTGACCGGAGGTCTTCTCGATCGAGATCAAAGGCTTCCGCCTTCGGCGGGTTCCTTTTGTCTTGGCAAAAGGAACCAAAACCGCTCGCTCCTGACGCCCGCCGGGTCGGCTGCGCCGCCCCGGTCCCCTGCGCGCCTCGAGGCCGGCGGCACGGCGCCCAAACTCGCTGCGCTCAGACATGGGCGCCTCTACGGCCGCCGTCCCCTGCGGTGCTCGGCGGGCTTTAAGTCGCTGAAGGTCAAGGTCAACAGCCGACAGCATCGGTCGCTCTTGACCTTGCTGGCACTCGGACAGCCCGTACCCGGCGCAGACCCGGAGGGCGGCGCGCAAGGACGCGCGCCGTTTTTCGGTCGAGCCAGGATGGCGAGTCGAAAAATCCTGGGACGCTCACCACTCACGATTGAGCCTTGTCGGGACGGCCCTTTCTTTTGGTGACTTTTCTTTGGGCCAGCAAAGAAAAGTTACCCGCCGCCTGGGTGGCGGAAGCTGTTGATCTTGATCTTGGCGATCCGGCCACCCATCCGGAGCAGGCCAGGAAGCCCCCTTCCTGACCGGAGGTCTTCTCGATCGAGATCAAAGGCTTCCGCCTTCGGCGGGTTCCTTTTGTCTTGGCAAAAGGAACCCAAACCGCTCGCTCCTGACGCCCGCCGGGACGGCTGCGCCGCCCCGGTCCCCTGTGCGCCTCAAGGCCGGCGGCACGGCGCCCAAACTCGCTGCGCTCAGACATGGGCGCCTCTACGGCCGCCACCCCCTGCGGTGCACGGCGGGCTCTAAGTCGCTGAAGGTCAAGGTCAAGGTCAGGGTCAACAGCATCGGTCGCTCTTGACCTTGCTGGCACTCGGACAGCCCGTACCCGGCGCAGACCCGGAGGGCGGCGCGCAAGGACGCGCGCCGTTTTTCGGTCACGACAGGATGTCGTGTCGAAAAATCCCGGAACGCCCACCGCTCACGATTGTGCTCCGTCGGGGCGGCCCTTTCTTTTGGTGACTTTTCTTTGGGCCAGCAAAGAAAAGTTACCCGCCGCCTCGGGGCGGAAGCCGTTGATCTTGATCTAGCCGCTCATCCGGAGCAGGCCAGGAAGCCGCCTTCCTGACCGGAGGTCTTCTCGATCGAGATCAAAGGCTTCCGCCTTCGGCGGGTTCCTTTTGTCTTGGCAAAAGGAACCAAAACCGCCCGCTCCTGACGCCCGCCGGGACGGCTGCGCCGCCCCGGTCCCCTGTGCGCCTCGAGGCCGGCGGCACGGCGCCCAAACTCGCTGCGCTCAAACATGGGCGCCTCTACGGCCGCCGCCCTCTGCGGTGCGCGGCGGGCTTCAAGTCGCTGAAGGTCAAGGTCAACAGCCCTGCGTTTGATCTTCCTGAAAGCGAGCAGCCCGCATCGCCCGCAGACCCGGAGGGCGGCGCGCAAGGACGCGCGCCGTTTTTCGGTCACGACAGGATGTCGTGTCGAAAAATCCCAGCACGCTCACCGATTACGATTGAGCCCTGTCGGGGGAGGCCCTTTCTTTTGGTGACTTTTCTTTGGGCCAGCAAAGAAAAGTTACCCGCCGCCCTGGGTGGCGGAAGCCGTTGATCTTGATCTGGCCGATCCGGCCGCTCATCCGAAGCAGGCCAGGAAGCCCCCTTCCTGACCGGAGGTCTTCTCGATCGAGATCAAAGGCTTCCGCCTTCGGCGGCACGCCGCGCAGCGGCATCGATCAACCGATCGCGTCGAGCATCCTCGCCGCGATCCAACGCTCGGCGAAGCCGTCCAGGCGATGGCTCTCCAGGAAACCGCAGTGCCCGCCCCACGGCGACACCTCCAACCGCGCGGAGGCGGGCAGCTGCAACGCGCGGAAGCCCTCGATCGGAATCACCGGATCGTCCTCCGCCATCAGGATGCTGGCCGGCGTCTGCAGCGCCAGCAGCCGCGCATCGGCGATCGAGTAGCCGTCGAAGTAATTGTCCAGGGTGCCGAAGTCGGTATGGCGCTCGACCATCCAGCGGGTCAGCGGCCGCATCCGCAGGTTCAGCACCTGGTCGTCGAAGGCGTGCAGCTGCGGGAACAACTCGCGCTTGCGCGCCAACGAGCCGCGCCATTTGCGCTCGAAGTACCACAGGTACAGCGGCAAGCCCTGCTCCATCGCATCCATCGTCCGCGCCGGGTCCAGCACCGGGCAGACCGCCGCCACGTGCGTCAGGTTCAGACCCGCCGCCGGCGCGCGCAACGCCAGCCGCAGGGCGAAATTGCCGCCCAGCGAATAGCCGGCCACCGCCAGCGGCCGGTTCGGAAAGCGCCCGGCGACCTCGCAGGCCGCATGCACGACCTCGTCGATGCGGTTGGAGTGGAACAGGCCCTCGTTGAGGTGATGGGTGCCGCCGTGATCGCGGAAGTTGAGCCGGAACACCTCGAATCCCGCCTGCAGCAGGTGGGTGGCGGTCATGCGCATGTAGCTGGAATCGACGCTGCCCTCCCAGCCGTGGAGCAGCAGCACCATCCCCCTGGACGGCGCCGTTGCCTGCGCGGGCAGGCTGTGCAGCCCCTGCAGGCGCACCCCGTCGCCGGCATCGATCAGGTGTTCGGTGGTGACCGCGCCGCAGGCGGCCAGGCTGCGCTCGCCGTGACGCCGGCGCAGCGGGCTGCTGCCCAGCACCGACTGCACGTGCGGGCTGCGCAGCCAGCGCGGCGGCCGGTAGTCGGCGGCGGTCAGCCGCAGCGCGGGCACTGCGGCGGTGGGCACCGTAGGCGGCATCATGACCCGACGTTAGCCGCTGGGCCTGGAGCATTCGCTCCAGCGCGCGCTCCGGTCCGGGCGGTCGGTGCCGGCATCGGCTCAGCCATTCATCGCGTCGATGATGCGTTGCCGGGCCAGATCGGCGATCCGGCGCCGCCCTTCCTCGGCGCCCGGCGCGATCGGAATCAGGAAGTGGACCTCGCCCGGCCGCGCAGGCTCGCCCAACAGGCGCAGGAAGTTGGCGAGGAAGCTCTCCTTCGGCGCGAACGCGACCACCGGCTGCGCCTCGCCGTCCTTGCCGTAGCGCAGCGCGACCGGCTGTACCGGCACCCCGGCCTCGACCGCGGCGAGGAAGATACGGGCGTGGAACGGTCCGATCTCGCGACCGTTGCGGGTGCCGCCTTCGGGAAACACGCCGACCGAGTGGCCGCCGCGAAGCCGCGACAGCATCTCGTGCAGCACCCCGCCCAGCGACTCGGCGCTGCCGCGGGAATGGAAGATCGTCTCGCCGCGCGTGGCCAGCCAGCCGACCACCGGCCAGCGCGAGATCTCGCGCTTGGCGACGAAGCCCATCATGCGCTGGCTGTGCAGCGCCGGAATGTCGATCCAGCTGACGTGGTTGGCCACGTACATCGCCGCGCCCGGCAGCGGCGTGCCGACCCGGCGCAGGCGGAATCCGAAGATCCACATCAGCCCGCCCGACCAGGCCCGGATCACTCGATGATTGAAGCGTTCATCGCCCCAGCGCAGGCCGGCGGTGAGGCGGGTGGTCAGCAGCAGCACGACCGGCAGCGACACCAGCAGGTGCAGCACCAGCAGTGGGACCCGATAGAGGTAACGCAGGGCACGCGCCGGCCGCGCCGATCGCGCGCCAGCGACGCCGTGGGGAGGCGACGCATTCATCCGGGGAATCATACCCAAGCGCGGGGCAGGCACGGAGCCCGCATCGATCGGAATCGCCGCTCAGCGACGGCCGACCACCGCCAGAGTCAGCCGCGAGACGCAGACCAGGCGGCCGGCCTCGTCCTCGATGCGGATGTCCCAGACCTGGGTGCTGCTGCCGATGTGCAGCGGGCGGGCGGTACCGGTCACCAGGCCCTCGCGCACACCACGCACGTGGTTGGCGTTGATCTCGATCCCGACCACGCCCTTGCCTTCGGGCACGCACAGGCCACCGGCACTGGAGCCGAGGGTCTCGGCCAGCAGCACCGAGGCGCCGCCGTGCAGCAGACCGTAGGGTTGGCGGGTGCGGCCGTCGACCGGCATCGTGCCGCGCAGGTGGTCGTGGCCGATCTCGGTGAACACGATGCCCAGCGGCTCCATCGCGGTGCCGCGCGAGAGCGCGTTCAACTGGTCGAGGCTGACGTCGGGCCGGAACGGGGACGGCGCGGCGTTGGCGCGGTCGCCGGAGGCGGGGCTGGAAGCGGCGTGGGGTTCGGTGCTCATGCCGCCACGATAGCCGAGCCATGGTCGCGGGAGGCAACCCGCATCGGGCCGGATCGTGCAGATGTCGCGCCGGCAGGCGGACAAGAAATTACCGACAGGCGTGTCCCGGAGAGATGGGGAGGGCGGGACACACCTGTCGGCCAGGGGAAAGATCGTGTTGTCTTGTTGTCGTTGTCCGGGGCGCCGGCAATGCCGGCGACTGCTTACGCACAGCGATACAGCGAGGTGTTGTAGGTGCGGGCGGTGTAGCGACGCTCGGCGGCGTAGCCGCTGCTGCGGCCGTAGCCGATACCGAAGTCGCGCTCGCGGTAGGCGCGGATCGAGGTGACGTTGTCGCGGTTGCGGTTGTCGTCGTGACGGCGGTTCTGGGTCTGGGCGTTGGTCTGGACGTTCATGGCGGTTTCCTTGGGGGGCGGTGGTGCGGTCGGGGTGGGTGTCTGCCGATGTAGTGAATCGGTGTGCTGGTAATGTATAACACCTAGACTCGATGACCATATGCCGGAAGTCATGGTTGCCGCTTCGCTTCCGTTTCGTTCAGCTTCCGGGAGGGTGTCGGCACCCGCAGCGCGAGGTCTGCCTTATGGGATGAGGGCCGCCGGCAAACCGTTGCCATGACTGATGGCCCAGACGCCGCCGGCGCCCGCGCTATGATCGGCCGGCCGCGGCCGGGGACGCCGCCGCGACCAGGCATAGAACCGGGGGAAAACGATGATCGGACGATTCGCAGCATCACTGCTGCTGTGTGGCCTGCCGCTGGGCGCGGCCAGCGCCAGCGATGTGCTCGGCGATTGCGGTGGGGCGCCGGAAGGCGCGGTGACGACCTTGCCGGCCCCCGTGTCGGAGTGGGGCGTACTGGCATGCTCGCCCGAAACCGGCCACATGCTCGCGGCCCGCCCCGGCTGGGCCTGGAAGTTCGTCGACACGATGAAGGACTTCGGCCTGCCGGCGAACTTCGGCCAGGACGACGGGCAGGCGCCGGCAGCCTACTTCGTCGCCGCCAGGATCAACGACGCGCCGCTCGAACATCCGCTGACCCTGAATGCGGCCAAGGCGCTCTCCGAAGGCCTGGCGGCGGAGCCCGACCCCTGGGACAGCGCCCGGGTCCTGAGTCTGGGCAACACCCGCCAGCAGGGCGTGCGGGTGTTCGTCTTCGAGAAGACCGACGAACATGCCGGCCCCATGCGCTGGGCCATCATGTGCAACTGGGACGCGAGCCAGTGCAGCCCCGGGCATCGCTTCATGATCCTGGACCTGCGCGACCGGCAGGCCGGCCACTGACCGCCTGCATCCCGCCCGCGGGCGCGGCGCTGCGACCGAGTCATCCCACCAAAGCCCATCGCGGCTTACGCCGCTCCTACGAAAAGCAGCGGAGGCCTCTGCATCCACCCGTGGAGCGGGGCGTAAGCCGCGATTGGCGCCGCGCGGCTCCGGCTGCGGGAGCCGTCCGTGGAAGCCGGCGCCCGGCCTACAGGATCGGGGCCAGGCCGGCGCCGAACGCGGTGAAGATCCGGGTGGTGAAGCCCTTCAGGCCGAAGTCGACCTCGGGAAAATCGCCGACCGGCCGGTAACAGGCGCGGAACCCCGGGGCATCCGGCGGCAGCGGCTCTGGGCAGTCGGGACCGGGCACGAACTCGTAGCTGGTCGCATAGCGCAGCGGCCAGATATCGAACAGCGGCAGGTATTCGAACGCCTTGCCCAGCGAGTAGTCCAGCCCGGAGAACACCGGCGGCTTGTCGCGGCGGGCGATGGTCCAGGAGTTGGCCGGCAGGATGTCGCGGCGGATGCTGTCCGCCAGTGCCTGTGCGAATGCCGGGTCCTCGATCACCACCGCCGCCTCGGTGTTGTAGTGGTCGCCGCGCGGGTCGAAGTTGTGGGTGCCGACCACGCCGATCCGACCGTCGATCACCAGCGACTTGGCGTGCATGCCGATGCGCACGCCGGCGCCCTTGAGCGGCACCGGCGAGTAGGCGCCGCGCGAGGAGAAGCGCAGCGCCGAGTATTCGCGCGACAGCGCGCGGCGGTACTGGGCGCGGCCGATCGCGCTGCGGCGGTCGTACTGGTCGCGCAGCTCGCGGTGCAGCTCGCTGCGGCTGACGCCGTTCGGAAAGCTCACCGCATTCGCCGGCAGCGCGTCCTCATCCGGCACTTCGGGCTCGGCCCTGGTCGCGGCCAGGTCGATCGGCGCATCGGCCGGGAACGGCTTGTACTCGTAGATATTGAAGCCGAACTCGCGCAGGTAGCGGCGTTTGTACTTGTGCGAGAGCGCGTAGACGATGAAGGCGTCGGTGGCCGCCAGGCTGTTGGTCGAGACCACCACCCGGGGCGGATGCTCGCGCTCCTGCATCTGCCGGAACATGTCCTGCGCCGACGAGGACAGCACCAGGTACGGGGTCTGCATCAGCACCTCGTCGTCGGCCGACTCGATCAGTTCGCGCAGGCTGCCGCTGGCGCCCTGCCCGCTCACGATCCCGGCGTGCTTGTCCGGGCTGTCGGAGATGTAGCGGACCTCGCCCACCGCGATCGCCTGCGCCACCAGCGCCTCGTCGATCCGTTGCGGATCGGAGGCGTCGCGGCGCATCGCCTGGGCACGCTCGGGATGACGGTAGTCGGCCAACTGCAATGGCGGCACCCCGGCATCGAGCAGGTAGCGGCCGACATCGTCCAGGCGCGCCACCGGCACGCTGCGCTTGTCGTTCCAGAACAGCTCGAAGTCGGTCGCCATCACGTGCGCGACCGGGCCGGCGACCATCACGTCGCGGTCGCGGAAGTTGTAGCTCTCGTCCCAGTCGTAGTAGTCGTCCTGGTAGTTGCGGCCGCCGGAGATGCCGACCGCGCCGTCGACCAGCAGCAACTTGGTGTGCATGCGCTGGTTGAGCTTGTTCCAGCAGCACAACGCCGCCAGCGCGTACTCGGGATAGCTGATCAGCGCCTGTCCCATCACCGGGTTGTACAGGCGCACGTCGAAATTGGCATGGGCGCCGGCCAGCGCGGCCAGGGTTTCGACATGCCGCAAGGCCGACAGCTGGTCCATCAGCACCCGCACCCGGACCCCGCGACGCGCCGCCGCCAGCAGTTCGTCCAGCACCAGATGGCCGGCGTCGTCCTCGTCGAAGATGAAGGTCTGCAGGTCGATCGCGGTGGTCGCGCTGCGGATCAGGTTCAACCGCGCCATCAGCGCGTCCGGGCCGCGGTCGAGGATCAGCGCGTAGTGACGCGGCGCCTCGGGGGTGGACTCGGCGAAGGCCTCGGCGGCCAGCTCCCGCAACGGCGACGGCTCCGCGCAGGCGTCCGCCTGCTGGCACTCGATCTCGATGGAGCGCCCCTGCACGGCGATCGCCTGGGCACGGTCGCGCTGCGCGCCGGACAGACTGGCGCAGGCGCCCAGCCACAGCGCCACCCAGGCCACGGCGAGCAGCCGGACCGTGCGGAATCCGCCGGCGCTCACGACTCGCTGTCCTTGTCCAGGCGCACCTGCATGATGAAGCGGACGTGGTTGTCGAGCGCGAGCTTCCATGCATCCAGACCGTAGTCGTAACGGTCGATGCGGCCGCTGGCGATGACATCGCAGTCGCGTCCCGGTCGCGCGCAGGTCGCCGGCTGCAGCTGGAAGGTCTCGTAGCGGGTCACCCCGCGGATCGTCAGCCGCCCACGCAAGGTGCCGCCGCGGCGAACGTCCTCCTCGCTGACCGGATCGGACACGAACTCGACCTCGGGGTAATGCTCGGCATCGAAGAACGCCTTGCCGCGCGCCATCGCGGTGTAGCGCTCGGAATCGCCGATCCGGACCGCGGCGGTGGCCAGCCGGACCCGGACCTGGCGGCGGTCCTCGTCGACCGCGACCAGCTCGCCCTGGTAGCGCGGAAACCGGCCGACCACGCGCTGTCCCCAACGGGTCCGCAGTTCGACCCCGAAGCGGGTGTGCTCGGGATCGAACGCACCGATCTTCTGCTGTGCCGAAGCCGGCAGCGGCGAGCCCAGCAGCAGCAGCCCGGGCAGCAGCCCGGACAACAGCCTGAAGCAACGGCGACCCGGCCGCGGCGCGACCGCCGACAACCACGCCGCCGGCGCCGAGTCCGCCAGGAAATACCGTCCGGGCCGCGGTCGATCGAACGCCACCGAAGCAGCGGTCACGGCCACCAGAACGCGTTGAGCTGGGCGGCGCCGGGTTCCAGCACGGCGTCGCCGGGCAGCGACAGCACCGCGATGCCGCCCGGCGGCATCCCCCGGTACTCGCTGGACTGGCCGCTGTGCAGCAGCGCCGACAGCCGTTCGAAGCCCGGGTTGTGGCCGACCAGCATCAGTCGCCCGACATCGGCATGGGCCTCGGCGACCGCGATCAGGTTGCCCGGGGTCGCTTCGTAGATCGCCGGCTCGATGCGCTGGTCGACGTAGCCGACCACCGACAGCACCGCTTCCAGCGTCTCGCGGGTGCGCCGTGCCGGTGAGCACAACACGCAGTCGGGGATCAGCCGTTGTTCGGCGATCCAGCGGCCGGCGGCTTCCGCCTCGGCCAGTCCTTCCGCCGACAGCGGGCGATCGAGATCGGCCTGGCCGATCGACGCCGGCTCGGCGTGGGCATGACGCAACAGGATCAGTTCGCGCATCGGGCAGATAGATGAGAGCGGAGGGGCTTGGGCAAGCGTAACCGATACCTTCCCTTTGCGGTCCGGGTCTAGCGGCGCAGCCACCTCAGCAGCGGCTGCCAGTCCTGCTGGTGTTCGCGGACCTTGGCGGAGTGGTAGTCGAACAGGCTCCGGCCCAGGCCGGTCAGCAGCACGTAGGCCTGGCTGTCGCGCAACTGCGCCACCAGCGGGTACGGCCATTGCTTGAGCAGCTCCACCAGTTGCTGCGAGGCATTGGTCCACGGCCGCAGCTTGTTGCCGACCAGGCCGACCCGCAGCTCGCCCTTGCGCACCCGCGGGTGGCGGGCCAGCGAATCCAGGAACGGCACGGTCGCCTCGATATCGAGGGTCGAGGCCTGCACCGGCACCACCACGTGCTCGGTGAACTCCAGCAGGTGTTCCAGGTCCCCGCCCATCGCCCCGGCCGGGGCATCGATCACCAGCCGCTGGGTGTCGTCGGGCAGGTGCTTGCGCCAGGCCTTGCGGCGGGTGCCGTCCAGCGGCAGCACCGCACTTTCGGTGCCGGCGCGGCGCTCGGCCCAGCGCGTCGAGGAGCGCTGCGGATCGGCGTCGAGCAGGGCGGTGTTCAAGCCATCGAGGGCCGCGTGGGCGGCAAGGTGGGTGGCGATGGTGGTCTTGCCGACGCCTCCCTTGGAACTGGCTACCAGCACGGTCTTCATGCGAGCTCCCTCCGGACGGAACCCGCAGCCTACACCGGCGGCGGTGACCGGGCCATCGAGCCGGCGCGCGGGCGGTAATCCATTCAGTCGCCCGGCGGCAACCGGCCGGCGGTCACCAGGGCGCGCTGACGCGGGCGGGTCGGCAGCCAGCCGGGGGCGGCTCCGATATTCCCGCACGGGCCAGGCGCCACTCCAGCCATTCGCACCGCCAGCCTGGCAGGCCCGCTCCCTTGCAATCAGTCGAGCATGGCACGCGCCAACCATGCCCACAGCGGCAGGGTCGCCATCGACAGCAGCACGCCGTAGCCGACCATCGCCGCCGCCAGCCGCGGCGCCAGACCGTGGGCGATCGCCAGCGCGCCGGCGGTGACCATCGACGGCATCGCCGATTCCAGCACGGTCGCCCGCGCCATCGTCCCGTGCAGTCCCAGCAGCGGCACCAGCGCCACTGCCAGCGCCGGCATCAACGCCAGCTTCAGCAGCAGCCCGGCGGCCAGTGGCCTGAGCTCGTCGCGCGGCAGGGCCAGCCGCACCGACAGGCCGATGGTCAGCATCGCCAACGGCAGCAGCGCATCCGACAGCCGCTGCAGGCCGCCGGCGATCCAGTGCGGCGGTTCCGCCGGCATCACCGTGAAACCGGCCAGCAACGCCCACAACGGCGGAAAGCGCAGGATCCGCAGCAGGATCGTGCGCGCCTCCGGGGGGTGTTCGCCGCCGTAGCGCGCCAGCACCCACAACCCGAAGGTCGACAGGATCATGAAGGCGCCGAACTGGTCGTAGACCACCGCATAGGGCAACGCGTCCTCGCCGACCAGGGCGCGCACCAGCGGATAGCCCAGATAGCTGGTGTTGCCCAGCGCCACGGTCAGCAGCAGCACCGCGTGCTCGTCGCGGCGCAAGTGGAGCCAGCGCGCGCACAGGCCGACCAGCAGCACGGTCGCCACCAGCAGCAGCCACGGCACCGCGACCACGCCCAGCAGCGCCGGTTCCAGGTCCAGCCGCGGCGCATAGCGCAGCACCGCCGCCGGCAGGCACACGTACAGCACCACCAGGTTCAGCACCTGCGGGGCGTCGTCCGGCAGCACCCGCAGGCGCTGGAACAGGTAGCCCAGGGCCAGCATCGCCAGCACCAGGGCGAAGGCATCGAAAGCCATCGGTCGCGTCGTGAGCGGGGAGTGGCCCATCCTCGGCCCGGCGCGGACCGCCCTCAAGTAGACGAAGGTCCGCCACCCTCCGACACCCGGGCGCAGCCGCTACGGCAGTCGGTATCATGCGCTCTGGACACGGGAGTCCCGTACGCAGCATGAGTGAATTGCAGGACCTGATCGCGCTGATCCGCGCCAACACCCCGCTGATCGTCATCGAGACCCGCGACGAGGCCCGGGTGGTCGAGCTGTTCCGGCAGGCGCTGATGCAGGTCTGGCGGGCGATGTTCCGCTGGTCGATCACCGAGGGCCTGCGCCGGATCGACATCGACCGCGAGGACCCGGCCGAATCGCCGCCGGACGTGTCCAGCACCCTGGCGACGATCCGCGAGGCCGGCCAGCGCGGCGTCTACCTGCTGTTCGACGTCCACCCCTTCCTCGGCGCGGCGATGACCCAGCGCCAGCTGCGCGAACTGATCGACCGTCGCGACAGCCAGCCGCACGTGCTGGTGATGGTCGGCCACAAGGTCGAGCTGCCGCCGGAACTGGACTCGCGCGCGGTGCGTTACCGGCCGCGACTGCCCGACGCCAACGCCCTGCTCAAGCTGGTCCGCCAGCAGGCCGAGGACTATGCCCGCGAGCACGGCGGCAAGCGGGTCGAGGCCGACGGCGAGGCGGTCAAGCAGATCGTGCGCAACCTCAACGGGCTCGACCCGGTCGATGCGCGCCGGATCGCCCGCCACCTGATCTTCCGCGACGGCGCGCTCGACGCCGACGACCTGCCGGAGCTGGCGCGGCTGAAGTTCGAGCTGCTGAACCAGAGCGGCCACCTGCATTTCGAATACGACACCGCGCGCCTGGACGACGTCGCCGGCGCGCGCCGGGTCAAGCGCTGGATCGGGCAGCGCCGCGAGGTGTTCGTCAGCGGCGTCGCCCCGCCCGGGCTGGACATCCCCAAGGGCCTGCTGCTGCTCGGCGTGCAGGGCTGCGGCAAGTCGATGATCGCCAAGGCGGTCGCGGCCGGCTTCGGAGTACCGCTGGTGCGGCTGGATTTCGGCACCCTCTACAACAAGTACCACGGCGAGACCGAGCGCAACCTGCGCGAGGCGCTGGCCGCGGCCGAGCAGCTGGCGCCCTGCGTGCTGTGGATCGACGAGATCGAGAAGGGCCTGTCCGGCGACGACAACGACGGCGGGGTGTCGCGGCGGGTGCTCGGCCACCTGCTGACCTGGATGGCCGAGCGCCGCCCGCGGGTGTTCCTGGTCGCGACCGCCAACCAGATCGACGCGCTGCCGCCGGAGTTGCTGCGCAAGGGCCGCTTCGACGAGGTGTTCTTCGTCGACCTGCCCGACGCCGCCACCCGCGAACAGCTGTTCGCGCTGCACCTGGCCCGGCGCACGCTGCGCGCGGAGGACTTCGACCTGGCCGGCCTGGTCGCCGCCAGCGACGGTTTTTCCGGCGCCGAGATCGAACAGGCGATCGTGTCGGCGATGTACGCCGCCCATGCCGCCAAGGTGCCGTTGAACGACTTCGCGTTGCGCGCCGAACTCAAGCAGACCCGGCCGTTGTCGGTGCTGATGGCCGAGCAGGTCGACGCGCTGCGCGCCTGGGCCGCCGGGCGGACGGTGCCGGCGGACTGAGCCGGTCCGGCACGACCTCGCCTCAGCGCCCGTCGGCGCTCCCGGGGTCCTCGACCTTCTCCGCCGGCAGCACGATGACCTGGCCCTCCCACTGGCGGTCCTCGGCGCGCCAATAGCGCTCCGGCTGCCAGCGCTCCCCGGCAAAGAAGTCGCGCGGGGCGACTTCGCCGCGGCTGCGCGCGAACTTGACCCGGTCCAGTGTCGCCCCGAGCCGGCTGCCGGTGACGTTCGCGCGCGCCTGCCGCAGCGCCCATTCCATCCGTGGCTGCGCGACCGCGTCGCCGTAGTCGGCATACAGGGCCGGGCCGATCTCCAGCGCGCGCCGCCGTTCTTCGGCATTCAACTGCGACCACATCTTCTCACGCACCAGCAGCAGGTCGCGGTAGCCGCGCTCGGCGGCCACATCGCTCCAGGCATAGGCCAGCGCACGGTCGCTCGCGGTGCCGACCCCGTGCCAGTACATCAGGCTCAGCGAATGCTGCGAGAACTTGTCCGCATAGCGCGCGGCCATGCGGAACTCGTCCAGCGCACGTCCGGCATCGTCGAGCTTCAGCGCGCGCAGCGCCCGTACCCGCCACAACTCGTTCAGGTGCGCCGCGGCCAGGCCTTCGGCGCGTTCCAGTTCGATGAAGCTCAGCGTCCGCACCTGCGGCACGATGGCCGCCTCCGGGCTGCTCGCGGCCTCGCTGGCAGCGGCCGGCGGCAACGGTGCTGCCAGGACGATCGCCAGGCCCGCTTCCAGGCAAATTTCCCAAACCAGGGGGCCTCGGATCAGCCGCCGCCGCATGGAGCCTCCACAATCGCCGGGGACTCCGGTTTATACCCGCCGAATGGCCAAGTCAAAGCTCCTGGCGACCGGTCATACCGCCGCCAGATCGAACGAGATGCTGATCCGTTCACCGCCGCCGCGGTACGGCAGGGTGCGGTGAAACAGGTAGGACGGGAACAGCAGCAGGTCGCCGACGCGCGGGCATTCCAGGTGCAACGAGGCCGGGTCGGGGGCCGGCAGATGGCCGTAGGGGCGGCCGAACTCGATCCAGCCGGCGTGCCCGGGATCGTCGGGACCGATCGCGTCGGGCAGGCTCACGTAGTAGGCGCCCGACAGCCACGACTCCTCGTGGATGTGGGTGTCGATATAACCGGTCTCGGCGGCCTGGGTGGCCCACACGTGCAGCACGTAGTCGCGTGGGACGTTGCGCAGGAACAGGTCGTCGGGGTCGTGCCGGCAGGCGGCGATGAAGGCGTCGATCGCCTCGCGCAGGCGCTGCTCGAAACCGACGATCGCGGCACTGCGATCGGCCAGCAGGTCGCCGCTGAGGTAGGCGTTGCGCGCGGCGAGGCCGACCGGTTCCCAGCGCTGCCGGCTGTGCTGGCGGATGTCGCCGGCCATCGCACGGTGGAAGGCGTCGGCATCGGCGAACCCCGGCGGGGTCGGCAGCGCGATCCGGCGCACGTGCCGGTGCAGCCCGAGCAGCTCGGCGGCGGCCTGCGCACCGCGTTCGATCCGGGTCGCGACGCCGAGATGGGCGATCGCGCGCTGGTCGTCGGGCGCCTGCCGCAGCGCCCGTTCCAGCGCCTCGCGGGCCGGGCCGGGGCGGCCGTCCTGCAGCAGGGCGATGCCGTGCTGGCGCCGCAGCGCGGTGCCGTCGACGCCGCGGTCGAACGCGGCCTCGTAGGTGGCGACCGCGTCCGCCGGCCGGGCATTGGTCAGCAGCTGCTCGCCGAGGATGTCGACATTGGCGGCGTCGGCCGGCGCCAGCCGTACCGCCTCGCGCGCATGCCGTTCGGCGCGGACCGGTTCGTCGAGCTTGCGCAGCAGGATCGCGGCGATGCGGTGGGCGTCGGCCGAGGCCGGCGCGAGCCGCAGCGCCTGTTCGGCGGCCTGCAGCCCCTGCTGCAACGACGGACGGTCGAAGAAGTTGCTCAGCAGCGCCGCCAGCGCGTAGTGGCCCTCGGCGGCCTGCGGATCGATCGCCAGCGCGTTGCGCGCAGCGGCGACGGCCGCTTCGTATTCGCCCAGGCGGCCACGGGTCGCGGCCAGATTGTTCCAGGCCGCCAGCCAGTCGGGACGCCGCCGGGTCGCGCCCTCGAACCCGCGCACCGCCTCGTCGAAGCGGCCGGCGCGATACGCGGCCGCGCCGAGGCGGAACCACGACCTGGGGTCGTCGGCAAGCAATTCGGTGGCGCGGCGCAGCAGCGGCAGGGCGGTATCGACCTCCTCGCTGTCGAGCAGGACGCTGCCCAGGTCCATCACCGTGCCGACGTCGTCCGGGCGCAACGCATGGGCGTGCTGCAGGGCCGCCCTGGCCTCGTCGAGCCGGCCCGACTGCAGGGCGGCGATACCGCGCATGCGCCAACCGTCGAAGCTTCCGGGCTCCAGCTCCGTCGCCCGGCGCGCGGGATCGAGCGCCTGCGGCCACCGGCCTTGCTGGAGCGCGGACCAGGCCTGCCCCAGCAGGGCCGCGAGCGCCGGCGAGGCGGGAACGCTCACGACAGCCACCAGCCGGTGATCGCCAGCCGGTCCTCGCCGGCATACGGTGCGACCAGGCTGACCGCATGGCCGGCCGGCACCGCGAACAGCGACAGGCTGTTGTAGCGCGGCAGGAAGCTGGCCTCGACGCCGCCGTCCTCGCCGACGAACTGCAGCAGGCCGCCCCAGTCCGCCTGCCAGTGCGCGGTCAGGTTCAGCACGTAGGCGTACATCCGGCCTTCGTGGCTGTCGATGTCGGTGTGGTAGCGCAGGAACTGGCCGGGCCGGTAGCGGGTGGCCTGGGCGTCGACCCGGCGCACCCGCGCATCGCCGCTGAGCGCGCGCGCGAAGGCGATGTAGGGCGGCGAGTTGAACAGCTCCAGCACCCGGTGCAGCAGCAGGTCGGGGTCGCGTCCTTCGCGATAGGCGCTGACCATCATGTAGCTGTCGTAGGCGAAGCGGAACGCGGCATTGCCCGGCTGTCCGAGCGCCGACGCCGCGGTCGCGGCATACAGGCGCCGGCGCGCGTCGTCGTCCATCGCCGCGTAGGCGGCGGCGTCGAGGGTGCGGGCCGCGCCGGCGTCCTTCAGCGCGAGTGTCCACGGCACCTCCTGCTGCAGGCACTGGCGCAGCCGTGCCGCCGCGTCCGGCTGCAGGAAATCGGCGATCTGGACCCGGCCGTCGCGGCGCAGCGCGTCGCGCCAGTGGGCGATGTCGAGGGCTTCGTTGATCATGCTGGGAACATCGGCGCCGGGACCGCTGGATTCAGTAGCCAGCCGCCTGGCCGTCCTTGCGCGACTCGCTGGCGCCGATATAGCCGCCCTCGGGATTGACCATGATCGCCTGGTAGCCGCCGTAGGGCCCGTGCGCGAAGCGCACGCTGTGGCCGCGGCGCATCAGCTCGCGCACGGTCGCATACGGGTAGCCGGTCTCCAGGTCGAGTTCGCCGCCATCGCTCATCGCCACGTTCTGCCCGGCCGGCTCGGTCGAACCGTCGTGCTGGATGCGCGGCGCGTCGCCGGCCTCCTGCAGATTCATGCCGAAGTCGATCAGGTTGATCAGGATCTGCGCATGGCCCTGCGGCTGCATGCCGCCGCCCATCACCCCGAACGACAGCCAGGGCTTGCCGTCGCGGGTGACGAAGGCCGGGATGATGGTGTGGAACGGGCGCTTGCCCGGTGCGTAGCTGTTGGGGTGGCCTTCCTTCAGCACGAACTGCTCGCCGCGGTCCTGCAGGATGAAGCCCAGCCCCGGCGGCGCCATGCCGCTGCCCATGCCGCGGTAGTTGGACTGGATCAGCGAGACCATCATCCCGTCCGGATCGGCGACGGTCATGTAGATGGTGTCGCCCTCGTCGAGCTGCGGGATCACCCCCGGCTCGGCGGCCTTCATCGCCCGCTCCATCGAGATCAGCTTGCGGCGCTCGGCGGCGTAGCCCTTGGAGACCAGCCGCTCGACCGGGGTCCGGTAGTAGTCCGGATCGGCATAGGAGGCGGCGCGGTCGGCGAAGGCCAGCTTCTTGGCCTCGGTGAACAGGTGCACGTGCTCGGGGCTGCCGAAGCCGTAGCCCTTCAGATCGTAGCCTTCGAGGATGTTGAGGATCTGCAGCGCGGCGATGCCCTGCCCGTTCGGCGGCAGCTCCCAGACGTCGTAGCCGCGGTAGTTGGTGCCGACCGGCTCGACCCACTCGCCGTGGTGCGCGGCCAGGTCGTCGTAGGACAGATAGCCGCCATTGGCCTTGAAATAGGCATCGATGCTGCGCGCGATCTCGCCCTTGTAGAACGCGTCGCGGCCGCCGTCGGCGATCTTCTGCAAGGTGTCGGCCAGATTGGGGTTGCGCCACATCTCGCCGGTGCGCGGCGCACGCCGGCCGCCGGCGCCGTCGTCGACGGTGAACTGCTCGGCGAAGCCCGGCCACTTCGACAGTACCGGCACGCTGCGGTCCCAGTAGTAGGCGATGGTCTCGTGCACCGGGTGCCCTTCGCGGGCGTAGCGGATCGCCGGCGCCAGGTCGTCGGCGATCGGGCGACGGCCGAAGCGCTCGTGCAGGGCGAACCAGCCGTCGACCGCGCCGGGCACGCTGACCGGCAACGGACCGTGCGGCGGCACCGCGCTCAGCCCGCGGCGCTGGAACTCGGCCAGGGTCAGCGATTTCGGCGAGCGGCCGGAGCCGTTGTAGCCGTACAGCTTCGAGGTCTTCGGGTCCCAGACGATCGCGAACAGGTCGCCGCCGACACCGTTGCCGGTCGGCTCCATCAGCCCGAGCGCGGCATTGGCGGCGATCGCGGCATCGACCGCGCTGCCGCCGTCCTTCATCGTGTCCAGCGCGATCTGGGTCGCCAGCGGGTGCGAGGTGGCGGCCATCGCGTGCGGAGCATAGACCTCGCTGCGGGTGGCGAAGGTCGCGCCGGTGATGCGGTCGGCGGCGACCGCCGCGAATGTCGCGGTCAACGGCAGCGCCAGCACGAGCGCGGTCAGGGCGAGGCGGGGCAAGGCGGTCGGACGTCGCATGGCGGCAGCGGGCGGCAGGGACGGAATCCCCATCCTAACGCGATGCCCCCGACGCGATACCGGGCCGCCCGGCCCGGTGACGCGCGGTGGCGGCATTTCCCGTCGCGGAAACGACAGGACCGCCGGCCGGCGGTCCTGTCGGATGGGTCCGGACCCGCGGACTACGGCCAGCTGGGCGGATTCTCGGCCCAGGCGGCGCGCACTTCATCCAGGGTCGCGCGCTCGGACTCGCGCCAGTCCGGCAGCAGCTGGGCGTAGCGCGAGCTGGTGCGCCACTGGTCGGGCTCGCTGCGCACCGCGGCGGCGTACCACTTGACCGCCTCGTCCTTGCGGTCGACCGACCACAGCGCCAGCGCCAGGGTCTGCGGCATCCAGGTCGCGGTAAGGCCGCGCGAGGTCAGCAGCGCATGCCACTGGGTCAGCGCGCCCTGGGCGTCGCCGGCGCGGTACAGGTCCCAGCCGTAGTTCCACATCACCGGCCGCCACAGCACGTTGTTCTGGCTCAGACCGTCCAGTGCGCGCTGGTACAGATTGCGGCCGATCTCGGCGCGGCCGGCCTGCATCGCCATGTGGGCAAGCTGGGCGGCCTCGGCGCGGGCGCGCGGATCGCGCTCGATGATCGCCAGCAGCTTCTGCATCGCCGGCTCGCCGGTCTCTTCGAGCACCAGGATCGGCCGGGTCGCGTGGCTGTCGGTATCGAAGTAGAACTCCGCCGGCGGCGGCATGGCCTGCGCGATGGCGGCACCGGGCACGGCCAGCAGGGCCGCGAGCAGCAAGTTTCGAGGCGTCATCCGCGTATCCCCCTGAAGCAGGCCGCGATGGTAACGCATGTCACAGGCCTGCCGTGATGCGCGGCGCGTTTCGCCCACGACCGGTTTCCCTGCTCCCGTCGTTCACATCGCCGCCGGCTCATCGCCTGTCGCCCGGCGGTTCCTGCGCCACCAGCTCGACCCGGTCGAGCACCCACATCGTCGGCCGGGTATCGCCGCTGACCCGGATGCACAGATCCTGGCGGCCGTTCGCCGCCAGCGGCGCCTCCAGCTCGAGGAAACCGTCGGTGTCCGGTTCGGCCGGCATCGGCACGCTCGCCAGCAACGCGCCGTCGCAGCCGCCGCCGTGCACCAACAGCTCGCCGTGGGCGCTGCGCGCGGGTTCGAAGCGGCGCCTGGGTTCGTCGTGGGCGAGCTGGAAGTAGTACGGAATCCGCCCCAGCCGTACCTTCAACGCAGCGATGCCGTCGAGGTCGGCGCGGTTCCACTGCCAGCACGGGTAGAAGATGGTGACGTTGAAGATCGCGCGCTCGCCCTCGACCGGACCGTCGTCCTCCAGCCGCAGCAGCAGGCTGCCCAGGTCGGGACAGGTCACCAACTGCTCATCGGTCCGGCTCAGCAGCGAGGCGGCGTCGAAGGCGAAGGTCTGCGGCTCGGCCAGCGCGCGGCCGTCGGCGAACGCGGCCGCGACCACGCTCGCCGGCAACGGCTGCCGCAGCGGCTCGCGGTACCGCGGCGAATCCGCGTCCGGCACGCTGCCGTCGGTGCTGTAGCGGATCTCGTAGTCCAGCGGGTTGGCCAGCTCGATGGTCACGGTGCCGGCGGCACGCGCGTCCTCGGCGGTGGCCAGCACCTGGAACGGCGTCCGCGCATAGGCGATGCCGAGGCGGCGATAGCGCTGCAGCTGCACCGGCAGGCGGCGGCGGAAGTCGTCCCAGTCCTTGTCCGCGGCCGGGGTCCAGCCGGTCTCGGCGACCGCGGCCAGGCGCGGGAACAGGTTGTGCTCCAGGCGCGCGTCGAAGCGGGTGTGCTCGGTCCACATGTTTGCCTGCAGGCCGAGGATGTGGCCGCGCTGTCCGGCCTCCAGCGCCTCGGGCACCGGCTCGAACGCGTACACCTCGTCGACGGTGATCGTCGCCGGCCGGCCCGGCGGCTCGTCCGGCGAATCGGTCTGCAGGTAGTCCAGGTACAGGTCCGAGGACGGCGACATCACCACATCGTGCCCCTTGCGGGCGGCCTCGATGCCGCCGTCGATGCCGCGCCAGGACATCACCGTCGCGGTTTGCGGCAGCTCCGCCTCGAGGATCTCGTCCCAGCCGATCAGGCGCTTGTCGTGGCCGGCGAGGAACTTCTCCAGCCGCTCGACCATCAGCCCCTGCATCGCCATCTCGTCGGCGACGCCGAGCTCGCGCATGTGCGCCTGCACCCGCGCCGAGGCCTGCCACTGGTCCTTGACCGCCTCGTCGCCGCCGATGTGCACGTAGGGGCCGGGGAACAGCTCGACCATCTCGGTCAGCACGTTCTCGAGGAAGACCATGGTGGCCTCCTCGGTATTGAACAGGTTCTCGAACACCCCCCACTCGCCGACCGGCCGCAGCGGGCGGGCGGTCGTGCCCAGCTCGGGATAGGCGGCGATCGCCGCGGTGGCGTGGCCGGGGATGTCCAGCTCCGGCATCACCGTGATGTGGCGCTCGGCGGCGTAGGCGACCACCTCGCGGATCTGTGCCTGGGTGTAGAAGCCGCAATAGCGAAGCTCGGCGCCGGTGGCCGGATCGATGCCGCCGTCGCCGGCCGGGACGCGGCAGGCGCCGACCTCGGTCAGCTTCGGGTAGCGCTTGATCTCGATCCGCCAGCCCTGATCGTCGGTCAGGTGCCAGTGGAAGACGTTGAGCTTGTGCAGGGCCATCGCGTCGAGCAGCTTTTTGATCTCCTCCACGCTCTGGAAGTGCCGCGCCGAGTCGAGCATGAAGCCGCGCCAGCCGAAGCGCGGCGCGTCCTCGATGCGCATCGCCGCGATCGCGATGTCCGTACCGGTTCCGGCGTCCCCGACCCGGGCCGTCGCCAGCTGCCACAGGGTGACCGCGCCATAGAACAGGCCGGCGGGGTCGCCGGCGACCACCCGCACCCCGTCGGGCCCCACATCGAGGGTGTAGGCCTCCGCCGAGGCGGCGTCGAAGTCCGGATCGATGCGGAAGTGGATCGCACCGTCCGCCGGCCCACCGACCGCGCTGTCCAGCGCCGGTCCGCCGCTGGCCTGGAGGAAATCCGCGAACTGCCGTGCCACCGTCTCGGCGTCGCCATCGGCCGCCAGTAGCGGGGTCGCGGCGGAAAGCTGGAACACGCCCTGCGCCGGTTGCAGCCGCGCCGGCTTCGGGACCAGCGCGCCGTCGGCGATGGGGGCCGCGACCGCCGCCGATGTTCCGGGCCGGGACGCGTCGCGGTCGCCGCAGGCGGCCAGCGCGATCGCCGCCGCGCCGGCAAGTGCGATGATCGGCAACCGGGTATGCGCCAGCCACCGCTGCCGCGCGTTCGATCGGGTTCGGGTCATCCGCTCGCGTCCTTCGTTCATCTGCCGTGCCGACATCTTCGGGTCAATTGGCCGTCGATGCAGCTATCGATGCAGCCGTCGCGCCGGCCGCCGGAAAGAAAGAGGCGGGCCCGCCGCATACGGGCCCGCCAGGGGTCAAACACCAACTGCTGCGCGCGATCCTTCGCGCGCCGTCACACACCGTGCATCAATAGTTGAAGCGGAAGTTCAGGTAGTACTGGCGGCCGTTGGAGTACATCGCGTAGGGCAGCACGCCGACCGCGCTTTCGGTGTAGTAGGAGTAGGTCGGGTCGTTGAGGTTCAAGCCGTCCAGGCTCAGCGACATCGCGTCGTTGATCTTCCAGCCGAACGAGGCCGAGAGGGTGCCGAAGTCGTCCTGGTAGAACGCGTCGGTGCGGCTCACGCCGGCATAGAAGGCCTCGCGGAAGGTGTACGCCACGCGCGCGCTGAACCTGTCGTTCTCGAAATACGCCGACAGGTTGTAGGTATTGCGCGAAGCGCCGTTGAGCGGCTTGCCATCGTCGGTCTCGCCGTCGGCGAAGGTGTAGTTGGCGGAGACGCCGAACCATTCGCCGATCGGCTGCTGGTAGGTGATCTCATAGCCCTTCAGGGTGCCGTCGGTGTTGACCGGGACCGAGACCAGGTAGTCGGAATAGACGTCCATGCCGGCGTCCTGGCTGGCCTGCTGGTCCTTGTACTGGATGGTCTGGTTGCCGAAGGTGATGTAGTCCTTCAGGTCCATGTGGAACACGCTGAAGGCCAGCAGCGCGCGCGGCGCGAAGTACCACTCGATCGAACCGTCCAGGTTGGTCGACAACAGCGGGTCGAGCTTGGGGTTGCCGCCGCTGCCGGTGTGGGTCAGATCGTCCAGCGACAGCGAACCGGCCAGCGCCGAGTAGTCCGGGCGGGTCATCGTCCGCGACGCGGCGAAGCGCAGGATCAGGTCGTCGCGCAGGTCGAACTTGACGTTGGCGCTGGGCAGCAGCTTGCTGTAGTCGTTGCTCTCGCTGACCGGCAGGTAGTCGCCGAACGCCGAACCGGTGATCGCGCCCGGGACCCCGGAACCGATCGGCAGCGCCTGGGTGTAGCTGATGTCGCTGTCGGTCCTGACATAGCGCAGACCGACGTTGCCGCTCCAGCCGTCGCCGTCGAAGTTGGCCTGGATGTAGGCCGCGGCGTTCTTCTCCTCGACTCCGTAGACATCGGAGAAGTAGAAGCGCTCGGGATAATTGCGGTTGGCGAAGTCGGCGTTGATCTGGGCCAGCTGCTCAGGCGTGTAGTACCAGATGCCGCCGGGGAAGTGGCCGCCCAGCCCGTTGCCGAAGTCGCCCGGATAACGTCCGCCGGTGGTCGGGTAGTTGGCGATGTTGGTCCAGTCGGTGGCCCAGTTCGGGCCCTGGGCGATCTCGTAGTCGTTGCTGCGCTCGTGCTCGGCGTAGCGCAGACCGAAGTCCAGCGAGGCGAGGATGCCGTCGGTGCGGAATAGCGAACCGTCGACCGCGAACCAGTCCTCCTTGTCGAGCACGTCGATGCCCTGGCCGCCGAAGATCCAGCCGAAGTCCGGACGGTGGGTCGACGCGGTGTTGTTGCCGCCCAGGTTCCAGTCGATCGCGTTGTCGATGCCGTGCATCGACCAGCTGGCGCCGCCGTTCGGGGCGATGCCGGTCTCCAGCACGTCCTGGGTCTCGCTGCGGCCGTTGCCCTTGGTGGTGCCGGCCTGGAAGCTGAATTCCAGGTTGTCGGTCGCCTTCCAGTCGGCGTTCAGGGTCAGGTACTTGGACTCCGAGCTGGCGTCCGGACGCGAGATCATGTCGTAGACGCCGTAGGGCACGACGTTGTTCGGGTCGTTCACCGCCGGATAGACCGCGTGCGTCAGCACGCCGTTCTTGATCACGTAGCCCGGCTCCGGTGCGCGTGAGTTGGCGAACTGGCTGGTCCACATCATGTAGTTGCGGTTGTAGTTGTCGGCCTCCAGCTTGGAGTAGAAGCCGCTCAGCCCCAGCTCGAGGTTGTCGTTGGGGCGGAACTGCACGTCGATCACGCCACCCTTGCGCTCGCGCTCCTGCTCGAACAGCACCGCGCCCAGCAGGTTCGGGTACAGCACGCCTGCAAGGTCGGGATTGGTGGCCAGCACCGGCGTGGTCGCCGGATCGCGGCCGATCTGGCCGTAGCCGCCGACCACTTCCTGGCCGTCGCGGCGCAGGTGGCGCTTCTGGTAGAAGGCCTGCACCAGCACGCCGAGGTTGTCGGCGTCGTTCTTCCAGTTCAGCAGCGCGCTGACCTGCGGGTCGCTCTCGCCGGCGAGATCGGAATGCACCGCGCCAACCGAGCCGCTGATGGTCAACGGATCGGCGTACTGCAGCGGCTTGCGGGTGATGATGTCGACCGAGCCGGCGCTGCCGCCCTCGACCAGCTTGGCCTCGGAGGACTTGTGCACGACCACCTGGTCGACGATCTCGGCCGGGAACAGCGAGTAGCTGACGCTGCGGCCGACGTTGGCGACCTGGCTGAGCACGAACCAGTCGCCGGTACCGACGTTGTGGCCGTTGACCAGGGTCTGGGTCAGGCTCGGGTTGGTGCCGCGCAGGCTGACCCGGTCGGCCTCGTCGAAGCCGCCTTCGCTGGCGCTGGACGAGCTGATGTTCACGCCCGGCAGCTGCTGCAGCGCGTCGGCGACGTTCTTGGCCGGCAGCTTGCCGATGTCCTCGGCGCTGACCGCCTCGACATGGGTCGCGGCCTCGCGCTTGGTGTCGAGCGATTTCTCCAGGCTGCCACGGATGCCGACCACCACGATCGCGTCCAGATCGGTCGCGTCGTCGTCGGCGGGGACGGCGTCCTGGGCGAACGCGGCGCCGCTGAAGCTCAGCGCGGCGAGGATGCTCGCCGACAACAGGGTTCTACGTAGTTGGGTGTTGCGAAGTGCAATGGCCATTTCTCTCTCCCTCGGGTCGTATCCGGCGGTCCGGCCCTTTCTGCGCAGGGCTCGTTCCGCCTGATTCATCAGGCCCGCCGACGCGGTAGGCGGCGGCGGTACGGTTCAGGCGATCGGTTCAGTCGACATCTGCGTGCTCCAGGTACCAGTTGGCGGCGCCGATCACGCCGAGCCGGTCGTTCTCGATCAGGCGCACCGGCAGCCGCTCCAGCACCGGCCGCATCGCGCCCTTGTCGCGCAGCCGCGCCAGGAACCGGCTGTCGGCGAGGAAATCCTTCAGCTGCGGCACGATGCCGCCGGCGATGAACACCGCCTTGGCGCTGCTGACCAGGGCGAGGTCGCCGATCACGCTGCCGAGCAGGCCGCAGAAGGTCAGCACCGCCTCGCGCGCGGTCGCGTCGCCGGCGCGGGCGGCGGCGCTGATCGCGGCCGGGTCGGCGCTCGCCGCTTCGCGGCCGTCGAGCGCGCACAGCGCCCGGTACAGGTTGGCCAGGCCGGGGCCGGACACCAGGTTCTCGGTCGGCAGGTGTCCGTTGCGGCGCTGCAGCCAGCGCAGGATCTCGATCTCGCGCGCCGAGCCCGGCGCGAACGCGGCGTGGCCGGCCTCGGTCGGCAGCACCACGGTGCCGCCACGGTGCGGCACCCGCACCGCCGCGCCCAGGCCGGTACCCGGCCCCACCACCAGCACCGGGCCGGCCTCGCCGACGGCCACGTCCGGGGTCAGCAGGGTCGACTCGGCCGGGTCCATGCACTGCGCGGCATGAGCGGCGGCCTGGAAGTCGTTGATGAAATGCACGTGCTGCAGGCCCAGGGCCTCGCGCAGGTCGGCGCCGGACACCCGCCAGCTGAGGTTGGCGTTGACCACCACGTCGTCGAGCATCACCCCGGCGCAGGCGATCGCGACGCTGTGCAGATCGCCGCCGCCGGGCATCCGGGCGATGAAGTCGGCCAGGATCGCGGCCAGGTCCGGGTAGTCGGCGCAGACGTACTTGCGATGCGCCAGCACCGCGATCGGCGACTCGCCCGGACCGCCGGCGCGGACCAGGCCGACGCGGGTATGGGTACCGCCGACATCGGCCGCGATGAAGCGGGCCCGGGCGCCGGACACCTGGCGCTGGGCGACGGTCATGCCGTTGCCCCCTGCGCATGGATACACACACCGCAGGTCGACGCGCGCATCGCACGCAGCAGCCACGACCTGTCCAGACACTCCCCTTCCATCCTGCCTCCGTCGGTCCCCACCGATTGGGTCGGCCGAGACTGCAACGCTATTGACAACGATGTCAAGAGGCGCGACAAAAAACCCTCGATCCGCCCGAAATAGCGTCACAAACCGGCGGATTTGCTGCATCGCAACAGCCAAAACAGCGCGCGAAATGGCGCTGTATCAAGGTTTTATCTATTCACTGGCCTGCCGGACAAAGTTGTGACACCGTGCGGTCAACGCCTGCCGCCACCCACCCGGGTCGCGCGCAACCATGGCTTACTGCCGGCGCCATGCCGGTCGAATCGGAGGGGAGTCCGTTCCATGTCGTCCACCACGCCCGCAACACCCGCCGTCGCCGGCAACGCCCCCGCGCGCAGCCAGCTGGGCTCGATCGCGATCGTCGGCCTGCTGTTCTTCATGTTCGGCTTCGTGACCTGGCTCAACGGACCGCTGATCGGCTTCGCCAAGCTCGCCTTCGACGTCAGCGAATCGGCCGCGTTCCTGATTCCGTTCGCGTTCTACATCTCCTACTTCTTCCTCGCCCTGCCCTCGTCGCTGATCCTGAAGAGGACCGGCATGAAGAAGGGCATGGCGCTGGGCCTGTTCGCGATGGCGATCGGCGCGGTGGTGTTCGGCCAGTTCACCACCCAGCGCTACTACCCCGGCGCGGTGACCGGCATCTTCGTGATCGGCACCGGCCTGGCGATCCTGCAGACTGCGGTGAACCCGTACATCTCCATCCTCGGCCCGATCGAGAGCGCGGCCCAGCGGATCGCGGTGATGGGCATCTGCAACAAGCTCGCCGGCATCCTCGCGCCGCTGGTGCTGGGCGCATTGGTGCTGCATGGAATGGGCGACCTCGCCGCCCAGGTCGCGGCCGCCGACCCGGCCGGCAAGGAGGCGCTGCTCAACGAGTTCGCCTCGCGCATCCACGACCCGTACATGGCGATGGCCGGACTGATGGCGGTGATCGCGGTCGGCATCCTGTTCTCGCCGCTGCCGGAAATCCGCGCCGAGGAGGCCAATGCCGAGTCCCGCGGCGGCGGCCGCAGCCTGTTCCAGTACCCGCACCTGTGGCTGGGCGCGGCCTGCCTGTTCGCCTACGTCGGCGTGGAGGTGATGGCCGGCGACGCGATCGGCGTCTACGGCGAGTCGCTGGGCCTGCCGCTGGACCACACCAAGTTCTTCACCTCGCTGACCCTCGGCGGCATGCTCGCCGGCTACCTGGTCGGCCTGGTCACGATCCCGCGCTTCATCTCGCAGGAGCGCTACCTGTCGGTGTCGGCGGTGCTGGGCGTGGCGTTCACGATCGGCGCCTTCCTGACCCGCGGCTACGTGTCGGTCGGCTTCGTCGCCCTGCTGGGCTTCGCCAACGCGATGATGTGGCCGGCGATCTTCCCGCTGGCGATCCGTGGCCTGGGCCGGCTGACCGAGTACGGCTCGGCGATCATGATCATGGGCATCGCCGGCGGCGCGGTGATCCCGCAGTTGTTCGCCCACTTCAAGCAGAGCCACGACTTCCAGTGGGTGTTCCTGCTGCTGATGGTGCCGTGCTACCTGTACATCCTGTTCTTCGCCACCCGCGGCTATCGTGCCGGCCAGGCCCCCGCCAGCCAGGGACGGGATTGAGCCGGGTGCTCGATGCTTGCGCGCCGCCGCCGCGGGGTTACGCTAGCAGGCCGATGACATGACCGAGGTGGCGGTGCGCCGACCCACGATCAAAGACGTCGCCGAGCGTGCCGAGGTCTCGCTGAAGACCGTCTCGCGGGTGATCAACGACGAGCCGGGCGTTCGCGCCCGCACCCGCGAACGGGTCAACCAGGCGATCGCCGAACTCGGCTACCGGCCCGACCCGTCCGCGCGCAGCCTGCGCAGCGCCCAGCCCTACGCGCTGGGCGTGGTCTACGACAACCCGAACCCGTACTACATCATCGCGGTGCAGAACGGGGTGCTGTCGGCCTGCCGCGAGACCGGCTACGGCCTGCAGATCCATCCCTGCGACGCCTCCTCGCCGGTGCTGGCCGCCGACCTGATCGACCTGGTCCAGGGCGCGCGCCTGGCCGGCCTGGTGCTGGCACCGCCGATGTCCGAGCAGATGCCGCTGGTCAACGAGCTGGTCGAACAGGGCATCCGCCTGGTGCGGATCGTGTCCGCGGCCGCCGACCCGCACGACGGCGCGCCCTGCGTCTGGGTCGACGACCACGACGCCGCCTACGACATCACCGAACACCTGATCCAGCTCGGCCATCAGCGCATCGGCTTCCTCTGGGGCGGCACGTCCCACCGTTCCAGTTGGGAGCGCTACAAGGGCTATGCCAAGGCACTGGCCGACTACGGCATCGTCGAGGACGAGAACCTGGTGCTGCCGGGCGACTATTCCTTCGACGACGGTTTCCGCGGCGCCCGCCGCCTGCTGGCGCTGCCGGAGCCGCCGACCGCGATCTTCGGCAGCAACGACGAGATCGCCGCCGGGGTGCTGGCGGCGGCACGTTCGAGCGGACTCAACGTCCCCTACGACCTGTCGATCGCCGGCTTCGAGGACAGCCCGTTCTCCAAGCAGTCGTGGCCGCCGCTGACCACCGCCAGCCAGGCCACCGAGGCGATCGCCCGCCACGCCGCCTACCGGCTGATCGCCGAGCTGCGCCGCGACGCCCATCCGCAGGCCGACGCCCCGGCCAACGAGGGCTTCAGCCCGGTGCTGGTGGTGCGCGGCTCGACCGCGCCACCACGCCCGCGCGACTGAGCGACGCGCCCGCGGCACCACCTGGGCGCTCAGGCCTGGTCGTCGCCCCGATCGCGGCGCGGTCGCATCCGCCACCAGGCCAGCATTGCGGCAACCGCCGGAATGCCGAACACCATCAGCAGGTACGGCAGCTCGTCGGAGACGCTGTAGCCGGCCTCGATCACGCCGACGCCCATGTTGACCAGGGCCGCGACCAGCCAGACCGGAATGAACCACAGCGCCGCGCGCCGGGTCGCACCGGGCGCCCGCAACGCCCACAGGCGTCCGGTCAACAGAAACAGGCCCAGTACCGCCAGCCCGGCCAGGACCATCAGGATCGTGTGCATGGGCGCTCCCCGTATCGGCTGTCTGTCTGCCGATAATGCAGTCCGCGCGTGCAGGAGGTGTAGCGGTGCGATATCCGGGCGCCCACCGCAGGAGCGGCGTACGCCGCGAAGCGCCTCCATGGGATGGCCCGGGATCGCGGCTTACGCCGCTCCTACAGGGGATACAGGCGCGTCACCCAGCCCCCTGAGTCAGGGGGCGATTCGCGCCACAGGCGTGAATGGGGGTGTGGAAGCGCAACGGCGGGGCCCATGGTTTGCGAAGCAAACTCTGGGGATTCCCGGGCGCAGCCCGGGGATCGCATCGCGGCTTACGCCGCTCCTACAAGAGCGTTCATGGGCCTCAACCGGCGCGCAGGGCGGCCGCTTCGCGGGCGAGCCGCTCGATGCCGGCCCAGTCGCCGGCGGCCATCCGCTTGGCCGGGGTGACCCAGGAGCCGCCGACGCAGGCGACGTTCGGGGTCGCCAGGTAGTCGCCGGCGTTGCCCAGGCCGATGCCGCCGGTCGCGCAGAAGCGGATCTCCGGCAGCGGGCCGTGCAGGCTGCGCAACAGGGCGGTACCGCCGGCGGCCTCGGCCGGAAAGAACTTCTGGAAACCGAAGCCGTGCTCGGCCAGGGTCATTGCCTCCGACGCGGTCGCCGCGCCGGGCAGCCAGCCGACCGCGTGACCGCGCGCGGCGGCGATCAGGTCGGGGCTGGCGCCGGGCGAGACCGCGAAGCGCGCGCCGGCCTCGGCCGAGGCGTCCAGGTCGGCCGGACGGCGTACGGTGCCGGTGCCGACGATCGCGTCGGGGACTTCCTCGGCGATCGCCCTCACCGCCTCCAGCGCGGCACCGGTGCGCAGGGTGACCTCGATCACCGGCAGGCCGCCGGCGACCAGGGCGCGCGCCAGCGGCACCGCGTGGGCCGGGTCCTCGATGACGACCACCGGGATCACCGGGGCCAGGTGCAACAGGCTTTCAATCGACACGGTCTCTATCAGGGTCATGACGGGATTTCGCTCTCGCGGGTGGGCGCCGCGCCGGCATCGAAGGCGCTGGCGCCGCGGGTGGCCGGGCCGGCGACGCGGCGGAACAGCTCGAACAGCTCGCGGCCCATGCCGCTGTGGTGGGCGGCCAGATCGGCATCGGCGGGGTCGCGGCCCTCGAAGTCCGCCGCGTCGACCAGCGCCTGCAAGGTGCCGGCGACGGCATCGACGCGGACCACGTCGCCGTCGCGCAGCCGCGCCAGCGGACCGCCGCAGGCGGCTTCGGGACTGACGTGGATCGCCGCCGGTACCTGCCCCGACGCGCCGGACATGCGGCCGTCGGTGACCAGAGCGACACGGTGGCCGCGCTTCTGCAGCACGCTCAGGGTCGGGGTCAGCTGGTGCAGCTCGGGCATGCCGTTGGCCTGCGGGCCCTGGAAGCGCACCACCACCACCACGTCGCGGTCGAGCTCGCCGCGCTCGAAGGCCTGCTTGACCTCCTCCTGCTCGCTGAAGATCCGGCATGGCGCTTCGATGACCTGGCGGTCGTCGGGCACCGCCGAGACCTTGATCGCACCGGTGCCGAGGTTGCCGCGCAGCACCCTCAGGCCACCGTCGCGGCGGAACGGATCGGCGACCGGGCGCAGCACCGCGAGATCGCCACTGATCTGTGCGGCCGGCGCATGGACGAGATCGCCGGCCTCGTCGAGGCGGGCCTCGACCCGGTAGCGCTGCAGGCCGGGACCGGCGACGGTCTCGACGTCGCCGTGCAGCAGGCCGGCATCGAGCAGCTCGCCGATCATGAAGGCGAGGCCGCCGGCGGCGTGGAAGTGGTTCACGTCGGCGCTGCCGTTGGGGTAGACCCGCGCCAGCAGCGGCACCACCGCCGACAGCGCGTCGAAGTCCTCCAGCCGCAGCTCGATGCCGGCGGCGGCGGCGATCGCGACGATGTGCAGCAGGTGGTTGGTCGAGCCGCCGGTCGCGTGCAGGCCGATCACGCCGTTGACGATCGCGCGCTCGTCGACGATCCGCCCGATCGGCCGGTAGTCCTCGCCCAGCGCGGTGATCGCGGCGGCACGGCGCGCCGCCTCGGCGGTCAGCGCATCGCGCAGCGGGGTGTTGGGATTGACGAAGCTGGCGCCCGGCAGGTGCAGGCCCATGATCTCCATCAGCATCTGGTTGGAGTTGGCGGTGCCGTAGAAAGTGCAGGTACCCGGCGCGTGGTAGCTGGCCGCCTCGGCCTCGAGCAGTTCCTCGCGGGTCGCCTTGCCCTCGGCGTAGCGCTGGCGCACCCGCGACTTCTCGTCGTTGGGGATGCCCGAGGGCATCGGCCCGGCCGGCACGAAGATCGCCGGCAGATGGCCGAAGCTCAGCGCGCCGATCATCAGGCCCGGCACGATCTTGTCGCACACGCCCAGGTACAGCCCGGCATCGAACATGTCGTGCGACAGCGCGACCGCCGTCGACAGCGCGATCACGTCGCGCGAGAACAGGCTCAGCTCCATGCCGTCGCGGCCCTGGGTGACGCCGTCGCACATCGCCGGCACTCCGCCGGCGACCTGGGCGGTGGCGCCGACGCCGCGGGCGGCGTTCTTGATCAGGAACGGGAAGCGCTCGAACGGCTGGTGCGCCGACAGCATGTCGTTGTAGGCGCTGACGATGCCGATGTTCGGCGAGGCGCCGCCGCGCAGCGCGTCCTTGTCGTTCGGACCGCAGGCGGCGAAGCCGTGGGCGAGGTTGCCGCAGGACAGTCGGGCGCGATGCGGGCCGCGTCCGGCGGCGCCGTCGATGCGCGCCAGGTAGGCGGCGCGCGAATCGCGGCTGCGCTCGCGGATGCGTTCGGTGACTTCGGCGACGATCGGATTCAGTGGGCTCATCATGGTCTCTTGGGTGTTGCTTGAGTCGCGCGCTCTTGCTTGCCTGGCGCCCCTGGTCTTCGTAGGACTTGCTTGCCTGGAAGCGGCATAAGCCGCGATCGGGTTGGCCGGCAAAGCCTCATCGCGGCTTACGCCGCTCCTACGGGATTGTTGCGACCGGACGGCGCTACGGACACCAGTACAGCTCCGGCGGATTCGGCGCGCCGGCCAGCACCGCGCGCACCGGCAGCGGCGAGCGCGGGTCCATCGCGGCGGCGTCGAGCACCGCCCGCTTCTTCGCACCCTCGATGTGCAGATACAGCGAAGGCGCGGTGAAGATCGCGCTCAGGGTCAGGGTCATCCGCGGCTCCGGCGCGTTGGCGGTGCGCACCGCCAGCGCCGGCGCGCGGCCGCGCGGGTCCAGCCCGATCTCGCGCAGGCCGGGACGGTCCGCGCCCAGGTCCGGGAACAGCGAAGCCACGTGGCCGTCCTCGCCCATCCCCAGCACCACCACGTCCAGCGGCAGCGCCTCGTGGGCGATGCGCCCCAGTACCGGCAGCAGCGCCGCTTCGGGGCTCGGCGCCGGCCGGTACAGGGGCAGGAAACGCGCACTCGCCGCCGCGCCCTGCAACAGGGTCTCGCGCAGCAGGCGCTCGTTGGAGCGCTCGTGGCGCGGGTGCACCCAGCGGTCGTCGACCGGCAGCACGGTCACGTGCGGCCAGTCCACGGTCTGTTTCGACAGCTCGGTCAGGAACGCGCGCGGGGTCGAGCCGCCGGACAAGGCGATGCGGGCGCTGCCGCGGCGCGCGATCGCACCGCGCAGGTCGGCGGCGACCGCCCGGGCCAGGGCCGCGGCCAGTTCGGCGCCGTCGGCGAATTCATGTGCATGCATCGGCAATGGCATCGGTTCGATCACCCTCAGTCCGGCTCCGGTTTCGGCGCCCATGGCGTTACTGCGCATCCTCATGCCAGGTCCTCCCGTCGCGTTCGATCAGCGCCACCGCGGCGCTGGGGCCCCAGCCGCCGGCGGTGTACGGCTTGGGCGCATCGTGGCCGGCCTCCCAGGCGGCGCGGATCGGGTCGATCCACTGCCAGGCGGCGTCGACCTCGTCGCGGCGCATGAACAGCATCGGGTTGCCGCGCACCACGTCCATCAGCAGGCGCTCGTAGGCGTCGGGCTGGCGGCCGCCGAAGGTCTCGGCGAAGCTCAGGTCCATCGCCACCTCGCGCATGCGCATGCCGCCCGGCCCCGGCACCTTGTTCATCAGCCACAGCTTCACGCCCTCGTCGGGCTGCAGCCGGATCACCAGTTTGTTCGGCGCCAGCGGACTGGCACTGCCGTCGGCGGGGTCGCCGAAGATCGAGTGCGGGACGCGGCGGAAGGTCACCACGATCTCGCTCATGCGCTCGGCCAGGCGCTTGCCGGTGCGCAGGTAGAACGGCACCCCGGCCCAGCGCCAGTTCTGCACCTCGGCCTTGATCGCGACGAAGGTCTCGGTGTGCGAGGGCCCGCCCAGCTCGTCCAGGTAGCCCGGCACCGCCTGGCCGTCGACCGCGCCGGCGCGGTACTGGCCGCGCACGGTCATCTGGGAGGCGTTGCCGTTGCCGATCGGGCGCAGCGCGCGCAGCACCTTCAGCTTCTCGTCGCGGATCGCGTCGGCGGCGAGCGAGGCCGGCGGCTCCATCGCCACCAGGCACAACAGCTGCAACAGGTGGTTCTGGACCATGTCGCGCAGCGCGCCGGACTTGTCGTAGTAGGCGGCGCGGCCCTCGACGCCGACGGTCTCGGCGACGGTGATCTGCACGTGGTCGATGTGCTCGGCCTTCCACAGCGGTTCGAACAGCGCGTTGCCGAAGCGCAGCGCGGTCAGGTTCTGCACCGTCTCCTTGCCCAGGTAGTGGTCGATGCGGAATACCTGCGACTCCTCGAACACCCGGCCCAGCGCCTCGTTGATCACCTGCGCGCTGGCGCCGTCCTTGCCGATCGGCTTTTCCACCACCACCCGGGTGCCGCCGCCGGCCAGTCCGACCGAAGCCAGGCGGTCGGCGACGTTGGCGAACAACGACGGGCCGACCGCGAGGTAGAACACCCGCACCCGGTCCGGGCCGTGGCCGATCTCCTCGGCGAACGCCGGCCAGCCGTCCTCGCTGGCGAGGTCGAGCTGGCGGTAGTGCAACAGGGCCAGGAAGGCGTCGACCGCTTCGGCCACGCGCGGATCGGCGGCGGCGATGCCGGCGACCGCCTCGCGCACCCGCCCGCGGTACGCCTCATCGCTGCGGGCGTCGCGGGCGACGCCGTAGATGCGCGTGCCGGTGCCGATCTGGCCGTCGACGAAGCGGTGCAGCAGCGCCGGCAGCAGCTTGCGCATGGCCAGGTCGCCGGTGCCGCCGAAGATCACCAGGTCGAACGGGGCCATCGGGACAACCGGAACGGGGGGCGAGGCGTGCAGGGTCATGTTCGGGCTCGTGGGGTGCCGCCGCGCGGGCGGACCGACTGGTCTGGTGATGGTCATGGAATCTGTCGTGCGATCGACAATACCACTGCGATACCAATCCAGCAAATCCGGCCTGGAAACGCCCTTCACAAGCCAGAGCAGGGGCTTTGTTGCCCCAACTGGTTTGTTACTGGTATCTTTCAGGTATGCAGGACTATCTGCTCAACGAATACCAGCGCCAGGTCGCCGCGCGTCGCGCGCCGGCCTACCAGCACCTGCGCCGGACCCTCCAGCACGCGATCGAGAACGGCTCGCTGACCGCTGGCCAGGCCCTGCCGGGCGAGCGCGAACTGGCGCGCCTGCTGGCGCTGTCGCGGGTGACCGTGCGCAAGGCGATCGCCGGCCTGGTCGCCGACGGCCTGGTGACCCAGCGCCAGGGCGCCGGCACCTTCGTCGCCGAGCGCATCGTCAAGTCGTTCTCGGCGCTGACCAGCTTCACCGACGACCTGCGCGCGCGCGGGCTGGACCCGCGTTCGGAGTTCCTGGAGCGCGGCACCGGCGAGGTCACCCCCGAGGAGGCGATGGCGTTGAACCTCTCCCCCGGGGCCCAGGTGATCCGCTACTACCGGCTGCGCACCGCCGGCGGCTCCGGCGAAAACCGTACCGCGCTGGCGCTGGAGCGCACGGTGGTGCCGGCCGAGGTGCTGTCCGACCCGGCCCTGGTCGAGAATTCGCTGTACGCCGCCTTCGACAAGCTCGGCCTGCGCCCGGTGCGCGCGCTGCAACGGTTGCGCGCGATCGCCTTCGACGCCGAGCAGGCGCGGCTGATGCGCCTGCCCGAGGGCAGCCCGGGACTGTTCATCGAACGCCGCACCTTCCTCGACGACGGCCGCGTCGCCGAGTTCACCCGGTCCTTCTACCGCGGCGATGCCTACGACTTCGTCGCCGAACTGCATACGGAGTGATGCCTTGAACGCCGCCGCCGATCCGACCGCCCTGTCCGCCCGGCCGCTGCGCGCCGAGGACACCCTGATGTTCGCCGAGGCCGCCGAGACCGCCGACGCGGTCGCGCGCCAGTTCGCCGCCAACGCCGACACCCTCGATGCCCTGGCCGAACGCCTGCGCGCCGATCCGCCGCGCTTCATCGTCACCTGCGCGCGCGGCAGTTCCGACCACGCCGCGACCTACGGCAAGTACCTGTTCGAGACCACCCTGGGCCTGGTCACCGCCTCGGCCTCGCCGTCGATCGGCTCGGTCTACGCGATCCGGCCGAAGATGGAGGGCGCGCTGTTCGTGGCGATCTCGCAGTCGGGCAAGAGTCCGGACCTGCTGCGCAACGCCGAGATCGCCAAGGCCGCCGGTGCCCACGTGGTCGCCCTGGTCAACGTCGCCGACTCGCCGCTGGCGACGCTGGCCGACACCGTGGTGCCGCTGCACGCCGGCCCCGAACGCAGCGTCGCCGCGACCAAGAGCTATCTGTGCTCGCTGGCCGCACTGTTGCAGCTGACCGCGCGCTGGAGCGGCGATACGGCCCTGCGCGAGGCCGAACGCGGCCTGCCCGCGGCGCTGCGCCAGGCCTGGGCGCAGGACTGGTCGGCGCTGGTCGACGGCCTCCGGGACGCGCGCAACCTGTTCGTACTCGGTCGCGGGCTGGGCCTGGGCGCGGCCCAGGAAGCCGCGCTCAAGTTCAAGGAAACCAGCGGCCTGCACGCGGAGGCGTTCTCCTCGGCCGAGGTCAAGCACGGTCCGATGGCGATCGTCGGCCCCGGCTTCCCGGTGCTGGCCTTCGCCCAGGACGACGACACCGGCGCCGGCACCGCCGCGGTCGCCGAAGAGTTCCGCGGTCGTGGCGCGCCGGTGTGGCTGGCCGCGCCCGGCCAGGCCGCCGGCGACGGGCACCTGCCGCTGGCCGCCTCGCCGCATCCGGCGGTGACCCCGCTGCTGACCGTGCAGTCGTTCTACCGCGCGGTGAACGCCCTGGCGGTCGCGCGCGGCCACAATCCCGACCTGCCGCCGCATCTGAACAAGGTCACCGAGACGGTCTGAAGCCATTGGACACGTGGGAGCGGCGTAAGCCGCGACCGGGCCTTCCCATGAAAGCCATATCGCGGCTTACGCCGCTCCTACAGGTCGCTTCTGCGTACGACACTCACCACGACGACACCGCCATGTCCACCCTCGCCTTCCACAACGGTCCGATCCTCACCGAACGCGGATTCGCCGACGGCCTGTGCGTGATCGTCGAAGACGGCCGGATCGCCGCGATCCTGCCGGGCGGCGCCCCTCGTGGCAGCGAGGCGGTCGACCTGCGGGGCCGGCACCTGGTGCCGGGCTTCATCGACACCCAGGTCAACGGCGGCGGCGACGTGCTGTTGAACGACACACCGACCGTCGACGGCGTGCGCCGGATCGCCGAAGCGCACCGGCGTTTCGGCACCACCGGCATGTTGCCGACCCTGATCAGCGACGACGTGGCGGTGATGGTCGAGGCGATCGCCGCGGTGCGCGGGGCGATCCAGGCCGGCGTCCCGGGGATACTCGGCATCCACCTGGAAGGCCCGTACCTGGCCGAGGCGCGCAAGGGCGTGCACGACCCGGAAAAGTTCCATACTCCCGACCCGGCCGAACTCGACCGGATCGCCTCGCTCGACAACGGCCGTACCGTGCTGACCGTGGCCCCGGAACGCTTCGACGCGGCCACCCTGCGCGCACTGAGCGCGCGCGGGGTGATCCTCAGCGCCGGCCACACCGCCGCCGACTACGCGACGATGCGCGCCGGCCTGGACGCCGGCATCCGCGGCGTGACCCACCTGTTCAACGCGATGACGCCGATGAACAGCCGCGAGCCCGGCGGCGTCGGCGCCGCGCTCGACGACCCCAACGCCTGGTGCGGGCTGATCGTCGACGGCCACCACGTCCACGACGCCAGCCTGCGGATCGCGATCGCCGCCCGTCCGCGCGGCAAGATGATCCTGGTCACCGACGCGATGCCCCCGGTCGGCGGCGAACGCGACACCTTCGAGCTCTACGGCGAGACCATGACCTGCCGCGACGGCCTGTGCAGCACCGCCGACGGCACCCTCGCCGGCTCCGCGCTGGACATGGCCAGCGCCGTACGCAACACGGTCAGACGCCTCGGCCTGCCGCTGGACGAGGCCTGCCGGATGGCCTCGCAATACCCGGCCGATTTCCTCGGCCTCGATGCCGACCACGGCCGCATCGCGGTCGGCTGTCGCGCCGACCTGGCGATGCTGGACGACGACATCACCGTGCAGGGCACCTGGATCGGCGGCCAGGCCTGAACGCCACCGGACGCACCTCTTCGTAGGAGCGGCGAGAGCCCCGATCCCCGGGCCGCGCCCGGGAATCCCCAAAGTTCGCTGCGCAAAGCATGGGCCCCGCCGTTGCGCTTCCACACCCCCATTCGCGCCTGCGATGCGAATCACCCGCTGACTCAGGGGGATGGGTTCATGGCGAAGGCAAATGCTCTTCGTAGGAGCGGCGTAAGCCGCGATGGAGCTTTCATGGGAAGGCCGGTCGCGGCTTACGCCGCTCCTACGGTCCCCTACAGACCCCACGCCTCTGCGACCTTCGCCGACATCGCGGCTACCGGCCCAGACTGGCCCGGTGCTCCCATTTCAAACTCAACCACAGGCCGACCAGGCCGACCGGCACGATCAGGATCCAGCACACAGGTTCTTCAGGAATCAGCGTATAGATGCCCCAGCACACCCCGAAGGTGATCGCCAACCCCAGATAGAGCCGCCATTGCAGCAGCAGGTCGCCCAGATCGAACAGGTCATCGAGAGCCATACGTTCCATGTCATCAACGGGGTATCGGATCCGATCCTAGCCGAACAACAACCCGGACACGGCTCCCGTAGGAGCAGCGTAAGCCGCGATCCCCGGGCGGCGCCCGGAAATCCCCAAAGTTTGCTGCGCAAACCATGGGCCCCGCCGTTGCGCTTCCACTCCCCCATTCGCGCCTGCGGCACGAATCGCCCCCTGACTCAGGGGGATGGGTTCATGGCGAAGGCAAACGCTCTTCGTAGGAGCGGCGTAAGCCGCGATGAGGCTTTCATTGAACGCCCGGTCGCGGCTCACGCCGCTCCTACCTATCGCGGGCGTGCTCAATCCGCGCTTGCCTCGGGCCGGCAGCCGGTGCCTTTCACGACCACCCCGTTCACCACGTCCTCGCAACCCCGGTACGGCAGCGCGACCGACAGAGTGAAACGCCCATCGACCGGTTTGCCGCCACAGGTCGCCTGCACATAGGTCGAACTGCCTGCAATCCGCAGTGCGTCCCTGTCCAGGCTCCTGGAGCCGCTGGAACGCGCGACCCTGACCGCCTGGAACCCGGGCGCAGAATCCGGCGTCACCACGACCTCGAGCAGGGTCACCGCTTTGGGCGCCGCAGGCCACTGGCGTTCGGCCGCTTCGATCGCCGAGGTGTCCAGCTCAAGCAGTTCGGGGCCGACGTAATCCTTGCATCCGCTCTCCGACAGCGCCTGCGCGTCGCTGTCGAAGGCCGCTAGCGACACGCTGCACAACACGGCGAAGGCCATGCCCGACGCCCGGATGGGTCGCTTCGTTGCGGACATCAACAGATCCACAGCAGCACCCCGTCGCCGCGTCCGGCAGCATCGCGATAGAACTGCAGCAGCTCGCGGTAGTGTTCGAGCAGATAGTCCAGCGCCTCGTCGCCGTCCCTGACCCAGATGCTGTCCGGGTAGACACCGGCCGCCTCCATGGCCTGCGGCGCATAGCGCGCGCGCAGCTCCGACACGTCTATCAGCGCATCGGCGATCGTCCTCACCCGCTCCGCCCGCAGCAGCCGTGCCGGACCGTAGCCCATGTCATCGCCGATCGGCTCGCCACCCAGGATCGCCTGGCCCAATGGCCCGTCGCCGGGATCGGCGCTGCCGTGGAGCAGGTAGTGGATACCGTGCCAGGCCTTGTCGACGTCGATGGAATTGTCCGGATCGCCGTCGCCATTGTCCGGATAGAGATACCCCTCGATCCGGCCCGGATCGGCCTCCAGCTCGGCAAGCGTCTTCGTGTCGACCGCGGCAAAGCATCCTGCCATTCCCATCAGACTTCTCCTTGTTGAAAGACATTCCGGTCCGGACCGGCCGCGCCCCACTCGCGCAGGCGGCGGTTGGCCACCTCCGCCGACAGCGCACCGAGGCGCTGAAGGTGCCAGACCAGATGGATCGCAAGCAACTGCAGATGGCCCTGGGCGATCGTTTCGATCGCGGGGGTGCACGCCGACAGCACGAACCGACGCCGCCCGGACGGCGATTGCGAGCGCCAAGGAACACGCACCTCGCAGACATCCCATGCACACCGATGTCGCGGAACACCGCTCGTCGGCGCATACGGCCCCGCAGTGCCGGTGGCCGACAGCGCGCGCTACCCTTGGCGAGCCCGGCCCCGGCCATCGCCACGCGCCCGGGGCCACGAGGCGTCCGCAAGGGATCCGGAAGGAGCCGCCGATGTTTCGCCATGGATTTCGCCACGGAACCGTGAGCTCGATCTCCCGTCGTACAGGGCCTCGCACCTGGGCGGCCCTGGCCCTGGTACTGACGTGCTCCGCCGGCATCGCCGCGCCACCGCCGCGACCGACCGGCCCGCCCACGCTGCGGCTGTCTCCGGCCGCGATCGAAGCGCTGCGCGCGCAGGTACCCGAGGCGACGCTGGCCTTCCATCAATCCGGCGAGATCCGTCGCCAGATCGACAGCGTCTACGTCGACCCGGCCGGTCGCGCGCATGGCGTCGCCTTCGAAAGCAATCTCGGCCGCGACGCAAAGATCGCCCGGGTGCGCTGGCAGGTCGCCCGCGCACCGTTCCATGGCGATGTCGACCACCCGGTCGGGCTGCTGCTCAGCGGCGACAGCGATCAGCGGGTGTTCGAGGTCGATTTCGCCGAGGTCGCGCGCAAGGCCGGACTCGCCAACGCCCCCAAGGCCGGCGCGGCACGGATGAGCCCGGCGGCGGCGGTCGCAGGTCGCTCCGGGCTGGAACGCCGGGTCGCCGTTCCCGGCACCCCGCCGGATGCGCCGTCGGCCGGCACCCCCGCCCTCTCGCGCGGCGCGGTCAGCGGCGCCCTCGCCTCGCTGCGCCTGCTCAATCCGCCGCGTTTCTACGTGCGTGCGATACCGGTGAACGCCAGCGGGGCGGTGTCGGGACGGCCCTCACCCGGCCTGCCGGTGATCTGGGCCGCGGCCCCGGTCCCGGCGACCGACATGTCGAGTTTCGAGGTCGTCTCCAGCGTCCCGTTCGACCTGCGGGTCGCCGCGTTCCGCTATGTGCCGTCGGTGACCACCGAGAACTGGCCGGCCGGTTGCGAACCGATCCCGCGCGACGAGGGCAAGGATGCGCTCGACGTGATCGGCGAGGCGCCGGGCGCCGTCGTCGATCTGGTCAACTGGGCATCGGAAGCCTATTCCGACCTCAAGAAGATGGTCGTCTCGGTGATGGCCTCGCTGCTGCCCTTCGTGCCCGAGAGCGTGGTGTCGCTGGCCCTGGATTCGGCGCTGGCGGCGGCCGGCCTGCCGCCTTCGATCCCCAACGTCGACGCGCTGATGGAGGGCGGCGCCGACTACCTGGCCGTACAGATGGCCGCACAAATCCCGACTCCGGCCTCCGGCCCGCTGGCCGAGATGGCGGCCGACGAGGCGCGCCGGCAGATCCGCGACAGGACCAAGGAAGCGCTGCTGGAAGCGGCCCAGGACATCGCCCGCCAGCGCGCCGCCGCCACCCGCTGGTGCACGCGCCACGTCAGCGAACCGTATTTCGAGGTCACCGTCCGCAATGCCGGCAGCGCCGCCGCCGAGCAGGTCGGCCTGCACGTCAGCGACTCGGCCGGCCTGTTCGAGAAGGTCACCCTGCCGATCGAGCGCATCGAGGCGGGCGAGCAACTGGTGCTCCCGGTCGCCTATCGCCAGGCCAAGGACATCCCGGTCCGCTATGTCTCGCAGATACCGCGCATCGATCGCGCCAATGCCAGGAGCGCGTGGTGGGATCGCTACCAGTCCACGCCGCTGTCGTTCCAGTTCGCGCTGCCGCAGCGCCGCGACTGCTACGGCGACGGCCGCTGTCAGGCCTCGATGCGGATCGCCTACACCACCCCGACCCGGCTCTGGGACAACGGTCCGCCGTTCATGATGCTGCAGCAGAGCCAGTAGCCGGAAGACCATGGGCCTGCGACTTTCCCGGCCCCTCGGGAGGGTCTACCCTGCTCCCGGTTTCCACCCCGCCCCTGCTAGCCAATGCCGCCGATCAAGATCCTCGACATCTATTTCGTCCTGGCGACGACGGCCAAGCTGGCGCTTCTGCTGTCCGGGCACGACTGGAAGCACGCGGCGGCATTCCTGGCGGCGAGCCTGCTGATCTACTGGCACTGGCATCACTTCAAGCACGACCAGGACATGCACTGGGGCCCGCTCTTCAACGGCGCCTACGAGGGCGGCGCCAATCAGGCCGAGCGCCGCAACATGATCGGGTGCCTGTTCGCATTCCACGCCGTGCTGCTGTTCGTCGCCTGAAACAGGCACCCGGGCCCGGCCGGGCAAGCGCTCCCGGTCGCATCCTTCGGGGCCGGCACGCCGCCCGCCGACAGCAACCACCCCGCCACCGCGACATTGACCACGACGGTGACCCAGAACATCGCCTGAAACGAAGTCTTCGCGGTCTTGTGGCGGAACTGCTGCTGGGCGATCAGGGCGCCGGGCCATCCGCCCAGCAGGTCGAACAGATGCAGGGTCTTCTCCGGCGTACGCCGCGCTCCCCGGCCGGCGGCGGCCTTGTCCCAACCGTACAGGAGCAGTGACATGCCGCTGGCGACGAAGTAGGCGATCGCGACGGCGCGCGGGACCACCCCGACCAGCGCCGCGGCGGCCAGGACCAGCAGGACGATCACACCGATCGCGGTCCGCGGCAGCCCCCGACGATCCGCGCCGTCCCTGCCGGCCTTGCGCCTGCCTCTGTTTGCTTTACCCGAAGACATGCGATCCCTCTCCCAGACGCTGGGCCAGCGCGGTCAGCGACAGGACCATCACCAGCCCCAGGCCCGCCGCGCCGATCGTCAGCCACACGCGCAGGCCGCGCAGGGCAGCGGCCGCCGGGCTGTCGCCCGATATCGCCGCCGACAACCGCGTCATATGACGCCCGACGAAGAAGCCGATCGACCCCAGCAGCGCGTAGATCGAGGCGACCACCAGACTGATCGCCAGCACCTTGCCGGGCCCGGCCCGGACGCCATCGCCGGCAACGATCAGGGCATTGGCCCAGCACAGCGCGCTGACCAGCGGGAACAGGATTCTTACCATGCGTTAACACCTCTGGCGATGCGCAAAAGCCTGTCGACGATGGAAGTCGCCAACCGCAATGACCGTCCCGAGCGTATCAGCCGCATCCACCGGGCCTCGCATTCCGTCATGACATGCCCCCTCATTCTCACTGCCTGCCCATGCCTCGCGGAAGCAGGGCCTGAATTCCGCGGCGACTGCGTTGATCGTGATGCCCCCTTTTTCGGAGAGGTATCATGAACAGAGTATCGCTTTGGACAATCGTGCTTTCGGGCGCGGCGCTGGTGGCTTCGCCCGCCGTGTTGGCCGACGACAAGGACGCGACCGACGCGGCGCTGATCGCGCGGGCGATGAGCGCGGGACCGATGCAGATCGCCGCGCAGGCGAAGATCATGGACCACGACGGCAAGGTGCTGCGGGAAGGCTCCAATGGCTGGACCTGCATGCCGAGCATGGGCCCGGGCATGGACGTGCCGATGTGCAACGACGCGACCTGGATGGCCTTCATGCAGGCGTTCGCGCACAGGCAGGCGCCGGACCCGGTCAGTGTGGGCATCTCCTACATGTTCGGCGGCGACATCGCGACCAACAACGACGACCCGTTCGACACCACCCAGGACCCGGGCGAACCCTGGGTGACCGAGGGCCCGCACATCATGGTGATCGTCCCGGACCCCGAGTCCTCGCTCAAGGACATGACCAACGACCCCAACGCGGGCGGCCCGTACGTGATGTACAAGAACACCCCGTACGCGCACATCATGATCCCGACCGGTCCGCGCCCGGTCGCCACGGAGAAGTAGGCCGGCCTGTGCGCTCCGCCTCGCGGGACGTCGATCCGCAAGGACCGATCGCGCCGACCCGCGACGTCCATCCGGTTGCAGACCCGGACGGACCTCAGCCCGCGATGCGGCGCGGTGTCGGTCCGGTCGAACCGTCAGGCTGCGTTCGCGATCTTCGGAAGATAGAAATATGCCACCAGCAGGCTGGTGGTGAAGAACAGTGCCAGTGAGAAGTTGAGGGCGCCTATCGTGAGAGCGGCATTGACCTTGACCTCGACAGTCTTGCGGGAGCGCCAGACAAGAATTCCGATCGCAGCGGATACGACGGCAATCGCCCATGCAACGGGCTGCACAAGCGGCAACCAATTGGCATGCGTCTGCGAGATGGCCGGGATGATCGGCCCGAACGAGCCGAGATGTGTCGGCGGATAGAGCGCCAGAACGGCCGGCACCAGGGCGCCAGCAACCATCATCGCGGCGATGCCGCCCGCATGGACCAGGACCGCTATCAACTTGAACATATGAGCTGGAACCTCGGCTGGAGCCGACAACGCATCGGCATCGGAGGGATGCCCGGTCAGGGTACCTTGCGCCGCCCGCGACGAGAATGCAGCCAACAAACCATCCGTACGCCCTCTCCCGGGCTCGCAACGACCGGCCTCGGTCCAGTCCACCCGTCAGTCGCCCTGGACGGCAACGACTCCAGGTTCCCTGGCGATCAGCAGTGTACCGACCTCTTGATTGGGTGCCGCCGGAGCGGAACCGGACAGCCTGATCCCAACCTGGCCGCTGCCCATAGGCTTCAGGGTTGCGATGAGGCTGGCCACACCCTGCCCGAACGGGAGCGGTGGTTCCACGGAGGCGACCACCGAAGGCGATTCGTCAGGCGATGAAGGCGCGGCCACCCACTGCACGAGGGCATGGGACACCACATGCTCAAAGCCGTCGTTGACCACAACGACCCGATAGGTCCCGGTGCATCCGTTGGCCTCCCAGTGGCCGCCGGACACAACGCTCACGACCTCCGGTGGGACGACGGTCTGACCGAACGCCGGCGCGGCCAGCAGGAGCGAAAGCAGATATGCGCAGAGTCTTGGCATTGGCAGCAGGTCCTTGGACAGGTCGAACCGAAATTGCCGGATCCACCTCCAGCCACCCCTGCGTCAAGGCGCTTACCCGGGCATCTTCTCGGACCTAGGCCATATCCCGGTGGATCCGGGTCGCCTCGACGTAGCGCAGGTAGGTGTCGCGGTGCTCGCTGAAGCGGTCCGCGCCTTCCTGGAAGGCCTTCTCGGCCTCGTCGAACTCGCCGAGCTTCAGCAGGCACTCGCCGCGGGAGAAGAACGCGGTGTGACCGTTGGGATTGACCCGCAGCGAGGCTTCGAAGTCCGCCCGGGCCTTGTCGTACTCGCCCAGGTCCATGTGGGTGAAGCCGCGGTTGTCGATCGCCTCGTGGAACATCGGGAACAACTCCACCGCCCGCGTGTACTCCTCGATCGCCTCGGCGCCGCGGTCGCCGTCGCTCAGGGCGTTCGCGGTCATGTAGTGGGCGTTCGCCTGCGACACGACCAGCTCCAGGTCCTGCCCGGTGGCCTCGATATAGCGCGGAAAGTCGGTGTGCTTGAGGTACTCGTGGAATCCGTCGAGCTCCTCATCGGCGACCGGGCGCGAGCACAGCACCTCGCCGTCGCGCTTGAAGCCGAGCGAATCGATCGGGACATGCCGGGCCAGCACGGTCAGGGCATCGAGCCCCTCCGCGGACGGCCGGGTGGCCGTGGGCGCGTAGCAAAGGCAATGGAAGGTCCTGCTCCCGTCCGGCCACGCATCCACGGCCAGGATCCGGGTCGTCGCCCACTCGCCGTTGTCGCGTCGGGAAACGATGACATCGCCTGCTTTCAAGACTACCTCCATGTACGTGTCTGATCCGGGTCGGGGTGCGCCTGCGCACGGCGCGGCATCCGCCACGCATCCGGAGGAGTTGAGCATGTTCGGGTGGGGAAGTCGACTTTGCGCCTTGCTGTCGAGTCGGCTGTCTTCCTGCGCGAGAATAGACCCTGGCCGCTGTTCTTTTGTTCGACCCACTTCCTATACGGAGCCCATGGGATCGATCCCCGCCTCTTCGAGCATACGGGCTTTCGTCTTCATGGACGGAACGAACGACGCAACCATCGCCACGCACCAATACAGATGAATCAGGACCGGTATGGGTTCAGGAATCTGCAGCTCGACAATCAGCAGCCCCAGTTGCATCGCGATCAGGAGACCCGAGACCATCAAAGTGATAGCCACGGCACCACGCCAGGTCGCGGGATCTCCCATGCCCGTCCGGCGATGGATCTCACGTCTGGCCACAACGGCAGCAAGTTTTGTCCCCAACCAAGCCAGGATCGCGTAATACAGCGTCACTTCCGCGACTACAAGTGCGATTTTCACTTCCATGCAATCGCCCACTCGCCGTTGTCGCGTCGGGAAACGATGACATCGCCTGCTTTCAAGACTACCTCCATGTACGTGTCTGATCCGGGTCGGGGTGCGCCTGCGCACGGCGCGGCATCCGCCACGCATCCGGAGGAGTTGAGCATGTTCGGGAGGGGAAGTCGACTGCGACTCCCACTCCTTGAGCCGTCAGGCTTGCAACTTCAGCAACAATGGGCGCACGTACTTCTCGTCGGCGTGGGTGTCCGGACCGTCGCCTTCATGCACATACTCCCCCGCCTCAAACGCGGTGAACACCGCCCAGGCGTAGTCCGGCATCCCCCTGTCCGTGTCGAGGTGATGGCAGTAGGCGTACAACCCGTTCATGGCCCTGTCGGCATCGTCGTAGGACAAGACCCGGGCCAGGTACGTGTCCGCCACACGCCTGGAGAAGCGGTCGCAAAACAGCTCATGCGGCTCCGTGGTGGCGAAGCCGGCCCATGCGTCGGAAAAACGGGATGCCCGAGCGACATGCATGATGAGACGGTCAAGCGACAGATCGTCGAGGTGGATATCCAGACCGGGCGCGTTGTCGATCGTCATGCCAGCCATCGTAGATCAAGAGCAAGCACAGTCTCCGAGGGACAAGGCGTGATGACAATGCAACTCGCACTTCGAGCCTGCCAATGAATCCGACCCTTTCCCCCGTCAGCGCGCGTGCGCCTGCTTGAACAGGGCGCTGAGCTCCTCACCGCTGTAGAAGCGGACATGGGAGATCGGGTAGTCGCCCGGGAAGGTGATGATGGGCCCATAGATGTATCCGTTCACATCGCCGACCCGATACATGCTCTGCATGACGGTGAGGTCGTAGTACTCGCACTCATAGTGCGTCGTACCGCCATCCGACTCGCCACTGTCAGGGGCGTCCTTGCAGGCGGGGGGATGACCGCCAAGCACCAGGTCGATGTCCTTCTCCGCCGCCAGCACCGCGGATCGCGCGGGCTCGGGCAGCCTGGAGGCATCCACCCCCACTGACCTGCCCCCGATAGCCGTACCAGTCATTCCTGACAAAGTCCGGGATTGAAGGTTACTGCGTTGTTGGCTTGTTGTGCTCGGTGGTTGGCAGCGAACTGCGATGGCGGGATGCGGCCGCAGCTGCTGTGCGGTCGAACCTCGTTGTAATCACGTCTCCAGTCGGCGATGACGTCACGGGCTTGGGCGAGTGACGTGAACCAATGCTCGTTCAGGCATTCGTCGCGGAACTTTCCGTTGAAGCTCTCGATGTAGCCGTTCTGCATCGGCCGGCCGGGTTCGATCAGCAGGTGTTCGATGCCGTGCTGCTGCGTCCAGGCGATGAAGGCGCGGCTGGTGAACTCCGGGCCGTTGTCAGTGCGCACGGCACGGGGATGGCCGCGGAAGCAGGCCGCCTGATCCAACATGCGCACGACGTAGGCGCCGCTGATGCCATGGTCGACCACGATGTCGACGCACTCGTGGCTGAAGTCGTCGGCGACGGTCAGGCACTTCAACCGGCGGCCATTGGCCAGGGCGTCGCTCACGAAATCCATGCTCCAGACCGCGTTAGGCTGGTTCGCCTGCAACAAGGGCTGGCGTTCTACAACCGGCCGCTTGGCCTTCCGGCGACGACACACGGCCAAGTTCGCCTCGCGGTACAGGCGATAGACCTTCTTGTGGTTCACGTTCGGGAACTCCGGGCGCAGCAAGTCGTGCAGGCGGCGATAGCCGAAGCGCCGGCGCAGCTGAGCCAGTTCGATGATCCGGGCCGACAGCGTCTGTGTAGCAGGTGTTGGGACCGGCTCGTTGCGGAAGGCATCGCGGGATAGCCCCGCAAGGCGGCAGGCCCGGCGCTCGCTCAATTTCGTGTGTTCAAGCATGCGCCGGACCACCTCGCGCTTGCGTTGCGGGGCTAGCGTTTTACCCCGAAGCCGACCTTCAGCGCCTCGATGTCCAGGTGGGCCTCGGCCAGCAACCGCTTCAGCCGGTTGTTCTCAGCCTCCAGCTCCTTCAGTCGCTTGGCGTCTTCGGCTTCCATCCCGCCGTACTTGGCCCGCCACTGGTAGAAGCTGGCCGGGCTGAAGCCGTGCTGGCGGGCCAGCTCGGCGACCGCCATGCCGGCCTCGACCTGCTTCAGGAACCCAATGATCTGCTCGGTGGTGAATCGACTCTTGCGCATGTCCGTCCTCTCGGGTTGACGGACTTTACCCAGATTCGACTGGTATGGCTCAGTGGGGGCAGGTCACCACGAAGAACGTTGCCGTCGACTCGGACACGCGGTCGACACTGACCGGCTGGGGCGCCTGACCCGAACACCCCGCGGCGACAAGGATGGATACGGCGGCAGCTGCGATGGTCCTCATGGGCATCAACCTTTGGATGTGGCGTGCGGGGATCAGGAGCATGGCAAGTCGATTTCAGTTCCCACGCCTATCTCCTACGTCTTAGCGGGAGGCTCCAGCAAAATGAACCTGACCCCTTTTATCCAACCCAGTCCTTCATGTCTTCACGAGTTGCCATCTCTCCCCTGGTAGCGGTCAGAAGTCGCGGCTACATGACGCAACAACATCAATCTTGTCGAACGATCACGCGCGTCCAGTCCATAACCGTGCCAGCTTGACGAAACCGGCCTGCAACAGCATTGGAAGCATGCCAAAGACAAGAACGCAGAAGATCACCGAGCCAACCAGGACCCCTGCCAGGTTCATCGCATAGAGGAGCCAGTCCAGGAACCCCTCCGGACCCGCAACACGCTCCGAGCGAATCGCGATGGAGCCCAGTGCGGGCACAAGGCCCAGCACGGCACCCACGGCCGCGGTGCATATGATCGTCTGCCTGAATTGCGCTCTATCCATCGTGCTCCTGTCTGACTCACCCTGCATCTTCATGACTCAGGCATGCCGCAGGGTGGGCCGGCACGCAGGTCCGCGCGGGCGGGCCACGTCAGCAGCGGGCTGAAATCCACCTTGAAGACATCGATTTCAAATGGAGCGCCGACCTCGTCGAGATTGAGCACGACCGAGACCAGCTCCCCATCCGAATCGTGGAAGTGACACTCGGCAGCGGATGAACCATAACGCCCCCCTGGTGACTGTATGGCCAGGCCGCCCATGCCGCCGTCTTCCATTGGCTCCACGCGCAGTGCGTCCAGGTCTACCGGTAGCCCCGCCAGCTCGAACAGGTAGCCGGCTAGGGGACGTTCGCAATCCAGCAATCTTCTCATGAGCGTTCGTCACCATGCCTTGCGCTTCGCCACGGAACGGCCCAGGTAATGAAGTTGGTCAATCCCTAATACGCTGCCACTGGCCTGCCGACGTTCCGAACTGCTGAGCGGCCTGCGCGAACGCCTCCTCCAGTGTCGGATGCCAGGTATCGCCATCGAGGTGCGGATGGCCACTGGACTGGCTCACCAGCAGGAAGCCTTCGGACAGGGCATGGATCACGAGACGCAGCTGCGCGGAATGACGATGTGGCGGCCGAGGCGCGGCGCCGGCGGGAAGCCAATCCTGCGGGTCCAGGCCATCGATGGCCACCGAATGCTCTGCAATTTCGAACAGCGGACGCTCATTCATGGAAACAAATGAACCTGGACTGGCCCGCCTTTCACAGACACCTGAAAATGGGGACAACCCCGGAGGTGTTTGATGGTAAGGCAGAAGTTCACCGCAGAGTTCAAGCGCGAGGCGGTGCGGTTGCTGGAGCGCGGCGACAAGCCGGCTACCCAGCTGGCGCTGGAGTTGGGCGTACCGCGTAACCGGCTCTACAAATGGCGCGATGCGATTGCCACTGATGGGGATCAGGCGTTCCGTGGCTCTGGCCGGCGTTCGCCACAGCAGCAGGAGCTAGCCCAACTGCGCCGGCAGGTCGCTCGGCTAGAGCAGGAAAACACGATCTTAAAAAAAGCGACGGCGTACTTCGCGAGCGCATCCAAGCGCGGTACGCCTGGATCGACGGACAACGGATGACGTTTCCTCTGACAGACCTGTGCCGGGCGCTGAAGGTGTCGCTCAGCGGCTATCACGCCTGGAAGCGGCGTCCACCAAGCACCAGGGCAACGGAAGACGTGAAGCTGGCGGCAGTTATCGCAGCCACGCACCGGGAACTTCGAGAGAGCTATGGAAGCCGTCGTCTGTGGCGTGAGTTGCGTCGGCGTGGCATCGACTGCGGACGCCATCGAATGGATCGCCTTCGTCGAGAGTTCGGCCTGTGGACGCGCCGCCGACGCCGCTTCTTGCGTGCTCGCGCCGCCTATCAGCGCACGCCAGCGGCACCACGGCTATGCTCGTGGCCGTTTGCCGCACCGACGCCGGACCGGCTGTGGGTCGGCGACATCACGCAGTTGCCCACGCGCGAAGGGCCGCTCCACTTCGCGGCCCTGATCGACGCCTGCAGCCGACGCGTTGTTGGCTGGGCGATGGACAACCACCAGCGGCTCGATCTCACCGAGCGCGCCCTCGATATGGCCTTGCAGCAGCGTCGCCCCAAGCCGGGTCTGATCCTTCACCATGACCGCGGTAGCCAGTACACCGGCGCCCGTTACCGGGCCAAAGCGGAGGCAGCGAAAATCCGTCTGAGCATGAGCAGGCCGGGGTTGCCCTACGACAACGCCATGGCCGAGAGTTTCTTCGCCACCCTCAAGCACGAGATTGGTGACGACAGACCCTTTGAAAGCCGCGAAGCCGCACGCATGGCAGTGTTCGAGTATGTCGAACTCTTCTACAACCGCATCCGCATGCACTCGGCACTGGGCTACCAATCACCCGTGCAGGCGGAGAGGAACTATCTATCGGTCAGGCTTGTATCCTGACCACCTGTCTGTGAAAGCCGGGGCAGTCCAACCTGACCCTTTTTCCGTTCTGGAGCGCGTCCTGGGCCAGGCATGTGGAATGCACGGTCAGGGAAGCCACGAGCATGACGAGCTTGATCTTGAACATGGGCATATGGGCCATGGAGCTCAATAGCAGGGGCGGCTTGCGCTGTTGTCCTGGTAGGACGTGGTACCGGAGTCGACCGCCTTCATGCGTGAAAGTCGACTCCGACCCCGGTTCTGGAATGAACCCGGCTCCTTTTGCTGACCCCTGTTCTTCATCCCTCATTCGATGCCCGCTCCGAAAGGAACGCCCTGCAGCTTTTCTTCAATCTGAAATGCCAGATCATAAATAACTTCGTAAACCACATCTTCGTATGATTTGTAGTACTTAAACTCGGGAATAATGTTGTTCTCACCATGCGCTATCCCGTTCCTTCGAGCCACCAGTGTAGACAGCTTTGCTTGGTGCTCCTCCACCTTTGCAGGGGATAAGTCCGCAGACTTCATGAGCTCAATCAGAACACTTGGCCAAAGATTTGACCTCGTATCGACCTCCGGAAACTCAGGGATTTGATCGAGATAGGAAGTTGAGAATGACTCAATCTCCCCAAGAAAAACTGAGATCGGCAAATTCCTAAGCTTCACAAATGCATCATTTAGCGCGAGAACCTTCATGGGATTTGGAAGATCGGCGCACTTAATACCTGAGCCCTGCGCAGCATCAAAGAATATATTAAGGGCATTCTTACAGAAACCCTCGTAGTGGGCGTAGAGCAAAGCCCATGCAGCACGCAGCAGGACAGCACTCTGAGAAGAAGTTACTGACTTCGACAACAACAGGAGCCTCATAGACGCGATTTCCGTCTCGCGCCAGTCAAGATCTCTTGTTATAGAATCCAGAACACTCATACTTACTGAAAATGCTCAGCAACAACTTTAATTCTTTCCTCTAGCTTTGGAATTGTATTCGCGCCAGGTCCGGTTGAGTCCAAGAACCGCTGATCACCATAAGCCGTGACCAGCCTTTTTCGAACCTCGTCATTGTCGAGTGTGGCTATAAAATCAAAGCAACTCGAAAAAGCATGTGCTGTCGCCTCATAGTACGCAGGCGCCAATCGTCCGGTCGGCTCACCCTCGTCCGTGAATCGCGTGAATGCCGCGTCTCCCAACTTTTCAGCGACTAAATCGAACGCCCTCTCGAAGTTTTCTTTCTGCTGCTCAAGGTCAAACTCGACTCTTCCGAAGAGAATCGACTCCATGATGGAGTCGAGCCACTCTTCGATGTTTCCGTGATATTGATCGCGAAACAATGTCACCGCGAAGAAACGAAGCACGAGCTCTTCATCAGCGCGGCGCTCTTTGAAAGTTTCGGGAAGCCGGCTAGTTGCCTTGGCAAAGGCAGGATACTTCGCCATCTCCTGAATCGCATCGTAGAAAATGTCACCACCCTCAACCATACGCGAGCTACAATTTCGTATTTCTTGGGCCGACAGCAATGACCCACCAGTATTCAACCGTTTAAACATCTCATACTTTACGAAAGCATCCCCCGACTTGTTTATAATTGTTGCACGTATAGGCGACCTTTTAATCTTCAAGCGCACAGCCAAAGGAAGACTAGCGAAAGTCTTGCCGTTCAGTTCATCAAGAATATCGCAGCCTATTAGCTTGAGCTCCGACTCCCCGATGGCATCATGGTCCAGAAACTGCAGCACGGAGCTTGTTCTTTGTAACCCGTCAATCAGCTCCAGAACCCCGGACGGCCCTTCGACAAGAAAAATTGGAGGGATAGGCAGCCCGAGGACGATCGACTCAATCAGCCTTGAGCGCTGCTCAAGACTCCATCGAAAAAGCCGCTGATATTCAGGGCGAATGATAATTTCCTTATCATTATGGAGATTGAGAAGCTCGCCGAATGAGAAATCTACGGCCGTAGTACGAATTTCACGTTCCAACAGATCATTTTCCGCCATTGCATCAAACCTCAATATATAGTTTTGCTTCGGACGACAGCGCGTCAAATAGCGATCGGGCCGCCCTCCGCCTACGACAGAAGGGTCTAACGTTTGAGTATGCTTCAACGTTCCGATATCTCCTCAGGTCCGAGGCGGCAATGTTCTGAATTTACTACGAATCGCACAGCGAGCTGCACCCTACTTTCATTGAACCGCCCCTAGAACTATCCCATTTCTACTTCCCCATACCCCACCGTACGCCTCGGCCCCAACCGCTAACCCCGCTCCCGGCCGTCACCCCTCACGGTCGACCAAGGCCGCATTGCTATAATTTCGAGTCTTTGCTCGGACCCTGACCCGTGCCCGCCGGCGTTGCCGCGGACCTGGGGCATGGCGCCGGGCGTTCTCCCGCAGCCACAGGCGATCCCCCGCCCGGAGCCACGTATGACCAGTACGTCCGAACTTTCCGACCCGTCCTCGGCCAACACTTCGCTGACCAACAGCGTGATGGACCCGGACTACTCGCTGGACCACAAGTACACCCGCGAGGCCGGTCGCATCTATCTGTCGGGCGTGCAGGCGCTGGTGCGGCTGCCGCTGATGCAGCGGCTGCGCGACCAGGCCGCGGGGCTGGATACCGCCGGCTTCGTGTCCGGCTATCGCGGCTCGCCGCTGGGCGGTTTCGATCTGGAGCTGTGGCGCGCGCGCAAGCACCTGGAGAAGGCCGGGGTGAAGTTCACTCCGGGCCTGAACGAGGACCTGGGCGCGACCATGGTCTGGGGCACCCAGCAGACCAATCTGTTCCCGGGCGCGAAGCACGATGGCGTGTTCGGCATGTGGTACGGCAAGGGCCCGGGCGTGGACCGCTGCGGCGACGTGTTCAAGCACGCCAACGCCGCCGGCACCTCGCCGCGCGGCGGCGTGCTGGCGCTGGCCGCCGACGACCACGCCTGCCGCAGCTCGACCCTGCCGCACGGTTCCGAGCACGAGTTCGTCAGCGCGATGATGCCGGTGCTGAACCCGGCCGGGGTGCAGGACATCCTCGACATGGGCCTGATCGGCTGGGCGATGAGCCGCTACACCGGGCGCTGGGTCGGCTTCAAGACGATCGCCGAGACGGTGGAGTCCTCGGCCTCGGTCGACGTCAATCCGCTGGCGTTGCAGATCGCGATGCCGGAGGACTTCGAGCTGCCGCCGGGCGGGCTCAACATCCGCTGGCCGGACCCGCCGATGGAACAGGAAATGCGCCTGCACCAGTACGCGGTGAAGGCGGCGCAGGCGTTCGCGCGCGCCAACCGCATCGACCGGATGGTGATCGACTCGCCGAATCCGCGGCTGGGCATCGTCACCACCGGCAAGAGCTACCTGGACGTGCTGCAGGCGCTGGAATACCTGGGCCTGGACGAGCGCGCCTGCGCCGATCTGGGCATCCGCGTCTACAAGGTCGGCATGACCTGGCCGCTGGAGCCGATCGGCATCCGCGCGTTCGCGCGCGGGCTGCAGGACATCGTGGTGGTGGAGGAGAAGCATTCCTTCATCGAGAGCCAGATGAAGGAGCTGTTCTACAACTTCGACGGGCAACGGCCGTCGATCGTCGGCAAGTACGACGAGTCCGGCGAGTGGATCCTGCCGTCGACCTCGGAACTGACCCCGGCGCGGATCGCCGGCGTGATCGCGCGCCGCATCCAGAAGTTCCACGACAGCGAGCAGATGCGCGAGGTGCTGCGCTGGATGGAGCAGAAGGAGTCGGCGCTGGCGCTGCCGCGCGCGCAGTTCCCGCGCGTGCCGCACTACTGCTCGGGCTGCCCGCACAACACCTCGACGGTGGTGCCGGAGGGCTCGCGGGCGCTGGGCGGCATCGGCTGCCACTACATGGTCACCTGGATGGACCGCAGCACCGACACCTTCACCCACATGGGCGGCGAAGGCGTGACCTGGGCCGGCCAGGCCGCGTTCACCGACACCCCGCACGTGTTCCAGAACCTCGGCGACGGCACCTACTTCCACTCCGGCTCGCTGGCGATCCGCCAGTCGATCGCCGCCGGGGTCAACATCACCTACAAGATCCTCTACAACGACGCGGTCGCGATGACCGGCGGCCAGCCGGTCGACGGCACCCTGAGCGTGCCGCAGATCGCCCACCAGGTCCGCAGCGAGGGCGTGTACACGATCGTGGTGGTGTCCGACGACGTGTCCAAGTGGTCGAAGCGCGAGCTGTTCCCGTCCGATGTGGAGTTCTTCGACCGCCGCGAGCTGGACGCGGTGCAGAAGCGCCTGCGCGAGGTCAAGGGCGTGTCGGTGCTGATCTACGACCAGGTCTGCGCGACCGAGAAGCGCCGCCGCCGCAAGCGCGGCAAGATGGTCGACCCGGCCAAGCGGGTGATGATCAACTCGCTGGTCTGCGAGGGCTGCGGCGACTGCGGCAAGAAGTCGTTCTGCGTGTCGGTGCTGCCGAAGGAGACCGAGTTCGGGCGCAAGCGCGAGATCGACCAGAGCAACTGCAACAAGGACTTCAGCTGCGTCAACGGCTTCTGTCCGAGCTTCGTCACCGTCGAGGGCGGCGATCTGAAAAAGGGCGTGTCCGGCAAGAGCGGGGCCGCGTCCAACGCCAAGGAGCGCCTGGGCGACCTGCCGATGCCGCAGCTGCCGGCGCTGGAGCAGCCCTGGAACATCCTGATCACCGGCGTCGGCGGCACCGGCGTGGTCACCATCGGCGCGCTGCTGGGCATGGCCGGGCACCTGGAGGGCAAGGGCGCGACCGTGCTCGACCAGACCGGCCTGGCGCAGAAGGGCGGCGCGGTCACCACCCACATCCGCATCGCGCGGACGCCGGCGGACCTGCACGCGGTGCGCATCGCCGCCGGCGAGGCCGACCTGGTGCTGGGCTGCGACATGGTGGTGGTCAACGACTACTGGGCGCTGTCGAAGATCCGCGAGGGTCGCAGCCAGGTCGTGCTCAACAGCTACGAGGCGATGCCGGGCACCTTCACCACCCGCCCGGACATGGAGTTCCCGGCCAACGACATCATCCAGGCGATCAGCACCGCGATGGGCGAAGGCGGCCAGCCGCACGTGGTCGACGCGACCCAGGTCGCGACCGCACTGCTGGGCAACGCGATCGGCAGCAACCTGTTCCTGCTCGGCTATGCCTGGCAGCAGGGCCTGGTGCCGGTGTCGTTCGACGCGCTGATGCGCGCGGTCGAGCTCAACGGCGCCGCGATCGAGATGAACAAGACCGCGTTCGCCTGGGGCCGGCTGGCCGCGATCGACCTGCCGGCGGTGCTGGCCGCGGCCGGCATCGTGCCCAGCGCGCCGGCCGCCGCCGCGCATCCGAACGTACTGCCGATGCTGGAGCCGGGCGCATGGGAGAGCACCGAGTGGGGTTCGACCTCGGCGCCTCGCGCGACCCGCGACGAGGACGAGCTGCGCCATCTGCCCAACGCGCTGGGCAATGCCAAGTCCGATGCCGACAGCGTCGCCTTCCTGCCGCTGGACGACGAGCGCCTGTCGCGCTCGCTGGACGAACTGATCGCGCGCCGGATCAGCTTCCTGACCGAGTACCAGGACGCCGCCTACGCCGCGCGCTACAGCAGCTTCGTCACCCGCGTGCGTGACGCCGAGCAGGGCAAGGCGCCGGGCAGCACCGACCTGACCGAGGCGGTCGCCCGCTACGCGTTCAAGCTGATGGCCTACAAGGACGAGTACGAGGTCGCCCGCCTGTACACCAGCGGCGAGTTCCTGCGCCGGCTGGAGCAGCAGTTCGACGGCGACTACAAACTCAAATTCCACCTGGCGCCGCCGCTGCTGGCGAAGAAGAACGACAAGGGTGAGCTGGTCAAGTCCGAGTACGGCCCGTGGGTGCTCACCGCGTTCAAGTGGCTGGCGAAGCTGCGCAAGCTGCGCGGCGGCACCTTCGACGTGTTCGGCTACACCGAGGAGCGGCGGATGGAGCGGCGGATGATCGAGGAGTACTTCGCCACGATCGAATCGCTGCTGCCGAAGCTGGACGCCGGCAACGTCGCCCTGGCCGCCGAGATCGCCTCGATCCCCGAGCACGTGCGCGGCTACGGCCACGTCAAGGAAGCGCACCTGCACAAGGCCAAGGCCCGCGAGGCCGAATTGCTGGCGGAATGGAACAACCCGCTGCGGGTGGTCCAGGTCGCGTAGGCGCCCGGCCGTCACCGAAGCAGCAGGCAGTCCCGGAAGGCCCCGCGCGAGCGGGGCCTTTTTTGTTTCTCGTAGGAGCGGCGCGGGTGCCGGCACTGGATCGCGATGTCGGCCAGCGCTGGCACCCGCCGGACAGGGTGTGTCCCAGACGAGGACTGGTCCGCCTTTCGCAGGAGCGGCGTGAGCCGCGATGAAGCCTTCCCATGAAAGCCTGATCGCGGCTTACGCCGCTCCTACAGGATGTCTGGGCAATCGCTCACGGCCACGCGTCGGCATGATCGCCTGCAGCAAACAGGGCAGCCTCCGACTCGCCTTTACCCCGCCTTTCGCAGGAGCGGCGTGAGCCGCGATCCCCGGGCGGCGCCCCGGAATCCCCAAAGTTTGCTGCGCAAACCTTGGGCCCCGCCGGTGCGCTGCCACACCCCCATTCGCGCTGCGCGCGAATCGCCCCCCTCACTCAGGGGGATGGGCTCATGGGACAGGCGAATGTCCATCTGCTCTTCGTAGGAGCGGCGTAAGCCGCGATGAAGCCTTCCCATGAAAGCCCGATCGCGGCTTACGCCGCTCCTACAGGATGTCTGGGCAGTCGCTCACGGCAACGCGTCGGCATGACCGCCTGCAGCAGACGGGACAACCTGTGACTAGCCTTTACCCCGCCTTTCGTAGGAGCGGCGTGAGCCGCGATCCCCGGGCTGCGCCCGGGAATCCCCAAAGTTTGCTGCGCAAACCTTGGGCCCCGCCGGTGCGCTGCCACACCCCCATTCGCGCTGCGCGCGAATCGCCCCCCTCACTCAGGGGGGCTGGGCCAGACCGTTCCATGAAAGCCCGATCGCGGCTTACGCCGCTCCTACGGGATGTCCGGCAGTCGCTCACGGCAACGCGTCGGCATGACCGCCTGCCGCAGACGGGACAGCCTCCGACTCGCCTTTACCCCGCCTTTCGCAGGAGCGGCGTGAGCCGCGATCCCCGGGCAGCGCCCGGGAATCCCCAAAAGGGGCACCCAACCCTCAGCGTCGCCAGACCAGGCAGCGGTTGTTGGCCGGCATCGCCACGTCCTCGATCAGCGTCAGGCCGATACCGCGGGCCAGCGTATTCACCGCCTCGAAGTCGCGGATGCCCGAGGCCGGGTCGCGCGCCTTCAGCCAGGCGTCGAACTCGCGGTTGCTGGCGCTGGTGTAGTCGCCGTCGTAGTTGAAGGGACCGTAGACGACGACGGTCGCGGTCTCGGCCAGCACCGTCGACAGGCCGGCGAACAGCGCCTGCACCTGCGGCCAGCCCATGATGTGCAGGGTATTGGCGCTGAACACCGCGTCGAAGGCGGGCGCGTCGTGCGGCAGCGGCGGCGCCAGCCCGGGCACCGGCTCGACAGTCGCGGCCAGCTCCAGCGGCGGCGGCGTGTTGGCCAGCGCGGCCTCGTCCAGCCAGGCGCGGATGCCGGGCAGATGCGCAGCGACGTCGCTGCACTGCCAGCGCAGCCACGGCATCGCCGCGGCGAAGTGCACCGCGTGCTGGCCGCTGCCGCTGCCGATTTCCAGCACCTGGCGCGCATCGACGAAGCGGCGTCGCAGCACATCGAGGATCGGTTCGCGATTGCGCTCGCAGGCCGGCGAGAACGGTTTGGGGTCGTGGTCCATGCCCACAGCATGAAGGCTGGCGCCGGCCACGGCGAGCCGGCGCCCGCGCGACCGCTACGGCAGGCACAGATCCTCGTCGTCGAACAGCTCGCCCAGGGTGGCCTCGGGGCGCTCGCCCAGCGCGCGCGCCATGCAGGCGGCGTCCTTGACCGTCCTCGCGTCCTCGCGCCAGTCGCACCAGGCCGGATTGGTCCTGCCGAAGGTGCGCTTGCGCCAGGTGTTGCGCGGCCCGCCGCACTGGGTCGCGGCCGGGAACGCGTACCAGAGGCCGCCGTCGTGCTTGCGGTTGAAACCGGTGACCTGGCAGGCGCCATCGTTGTAGCGGCAGACCCGCGCGCACTGCTGCAGTTCTTCGCGCGGCAGCGACGACGGGCAACCGCGATTGTCGTACTCGAGATTGCATTCGCAGTAGTCGTTGGGGGCGCTGGCGATGCGGGTGACCTGGTAGCGGATCGCGTAGGCGTTGGCCTGGGCCGCCACCGCGAGGATCGAGCGGAAGGCCACCGCATCGGTCGCATTGGCCTCCTGCAGCGACTGGAACGGGCGCCCCTGGGCGTCCTCGTCGATCGGCAGCCGCGACTGCAGACGGTATACGTGCACGGTCTCGCAGGGGTCGCCGTCGGGACAGTCGGCGCGCGCCGGCGCACTCCAACCCGCCAGCATCGATGCCAGCAGCGCCATCGCCGCCATCGCCATGCCCCGCCCGCGCCATGTCTCGATCCGGTCCATCCATCACCTCCTGGTCGTCGTCGATGACGGACCGGCAGACGGCCGGCCCTGTCACCGACTCCAACGCCGCCGCGGGCGCAGCGTGAACCGGCGCCCGTCTCACCGGCTGAGACGGGGCTCTGGCCCACTGGCCGCCTCTGGACGGGCGAGACGGCGATGGCACGGGCACTGGCGCGGTACGACGATGGCGAGACACTGGCGTTCGGGACCGCGACCCCGCCGGTCCCGGTCCGCGGCGACGGCGGCACCCTGACCTCGCGGTTGGCGCGGCGTTACCGCGACCGCATCACCGGCCACTTCACCCTGCCCGGCCGCGAGGGCCGCTACGCCGAGCTGCCGGCCGACCTGCCGCCGGCACTGGCGGCGGCATTGCGCGCGCGCGGCATCGAGCGGCTGTATTCGCACCAGGCCGAGGCCTGGGCGGCGAGCCGGCGCGGCGAGCACGTCGCCGTGGTCACCCCGACCGCCTCGGGCAAGTCGCTGTGCTACACCCTGCCGGTGGTGGCCGCGGCAATGCAGGGCCGCGCCGCCGCCGCCGGCTCGAAGGCGGCGGGCTCGAAGGCGCCGGGGTCGAAGGCGTTGTTCCTGTTTCCGACCAAGGCGCTGGCGCAGGACCAGGTCGCCGAACTGCTGGAACTCAGCCGCGCCGGCGATCTGGGCCTGAAGGCCTTCACCTTCGACGGCGACACCCCCGGCGATGCGCGCCAGGCGATCCGCCTGCACGGCGACATCGTGGTCTCCAACCCGGACATGCTGCATCAGGCGATCCTGCCGCATCACACCAAGTGGGCGCAGTTCTTCGAGAACCTGCGGTACGTGGTGATCGACGAGATCCACAGCTACCGCGGCGTGTTCGGCAGCCACGTGACCAATGTGCTGCGGCGGCTCAAGCGGATCTGCGCGTTCTACGGCGCGTCGCCGCGCTTCATCCTGTGCTCGGCGACGATCGGCAACCCGCGCGAGCACGCGCAGGCGCTGATCGAGGCGCCGGTGACCGCGATCGAGCAGTCCGGCGCCCCCAGCGGCGACCGCCACGTGCTGTTGTGGAACCCGCCGGTGGTCAATCCCGACCTCGGCCTGCGCGCCTCGGCGCGCTCGCAGAGCAACCGGATCGCACGGATCGCGATCAAGGCCGGGCTCAAGACCCTGGTCTTCGCGCAGTCGCGGACCATGGTCGAGGTGCTGACCAAGTACCTCAAGGACGTGTTCGACCACGACCCGCGCAAGCCGCCGCGGATCCGCGCCTACCGTGGCGGCTATCTGCCCGGCGAGCGGCGCGCGGCCGAGCGCGAGATGCGCGCCGGCGGCGTCGACGGCATCGTCAGCACCTCGGCGCTGGAGCTGGGCGTGGACATCGGCGCGCTCGACGTGGTCGTGCTCAACGGTTATCCCGGCAGCGTCGCCGCGACCTGGCAGCGCTTCGGCCGCGCCGGCCGCCGCAGCCAGCCGGCGCTGGGGGTGATGGTGGCCAGCTCGCAGCCGCTGGACCAGTACGTGGTGCGGCATCCGGAGTTCTTCGCCGAGGCCCCGCCCGAGCACGCGCGCACCGCCCCGGACCAGCCGCTGATCCTGTTCGACCACATCCGCTGCGCGGCGTTCGAGCTGCCGTTCGAGGCCGGCGAGCGCTACGGCCCGATCGAGCCCACGCCCTACCTGGAGGTGCTGGCCGAGAGCGAGGTCGTGCACCGCGAGGGCGAGCGCTGGGAATGGATCGCCGACAGCTACCCGGCCAACGCGGTGTCGCTGCGCGCGGTCGCCGACGGCAACTTCGTCGTCGTCGACCGCAGCGACGGCCGCCAGACCATCATCGCCGAGGTCGACTACTCGGCCGCCGCGCTGACCCTGTACGAGGGCGCGATCCACATGATCCAGAGCACGCCCTACCAGGTCGAGCGGCTGGACTGGGACGGCCGCAAGGCCTACGTCACCCGCACCCACGTCGACTACTACACCGACGCCATCGACTACACCCGGCTGAAGCTGCTCGAGCGCTTCCAGGGCGGGCGCGCCGGCGCCGGCGAGTCCGGCCACGGCGAGGTCCACGTGGTGCGGCGGGTGTCGGGCTACAAGAAGATCCGCTACTACACCCACGAGAACATCGGCTACGGCCCGGTCAATCTGCCCGACCAGGAGCTGCACACCACCGCGGCGTGGTGGCAGCTGCCGCAGGCCGCGCTGCTGGCCTGGTTCGGCTCGCGACAGGAGGCGCTGGACGGGTTCCTCGGCGCCGCCCACGCCCTGCACCTGGTCGCCAGCGTCGCGGTGATGGCCGATGCGCGCGATCTGCAGAAATCGGTCGGCAACGGCGACGGCAGCTGGTTCGCGACCGCCGACGCCGATGGCCGCGGCCGTCTGCGCGGCGCCGACGGCGCCGAGCGCAACCTCGACGACGAGGCCCGCTTCACCCCGACCGTCTACCTGTACGACAACTTTCCCGGTGGTGTCGGTCTCAGCGAACCGCTGTGGCAACGGCAGGCGGAGCTGGTCCAGCGCGCGTGCGAGCTGGTCGAACGCTGCGACTGCCACGCCGGCTGCCCGGCCTGCGTCGGCCCGATCCTCGCCGCCGACGAGTCCGTCGGCGACACCGACACCGCCACGACCACCCCCAAGGCCCTGGCCCGGCGCGTGCTCGGCCTGCTGCAGGACACCGACGATGCGCGCTAGCGACGCCGCGCCTGCGGGATGTCCTGCAACCGCTCACGGCGACGCTTCGGCATGGCCGTCCGTGGCGAACGGGACGACCGCGACCCGCCTCTGCCCCGTCTTTCGTAGGAGCGGCGCAAGCCGCGATCGGGCTTTCATGGGAAGGCTTCATCGCGGCTTACGCCGCTCCTACGAAGAGCAGAACGGCATTCGCCTGTCCCATCATCTCCGCTTGCGCCGTGCCGAGGCATACATCCACCCGCTCGCACGAACACCGCGCGCATCTGCCGCCTGTAGGAGCGGCGTAGGCCGCGATGGGACTTTCGCGTCGAACCCGATCGCGGCTCACGCCGCTCCTATGGAATCCTCTCGGAAGCGTCTGCGATGAGCGCGGCGATCGAGCGTCTGCGGGTATTGCAACGCCAGGCCGGACAACCGGCGGCGGTTACGACGGCCGTGGCGATCGCGCGCGCGTCCGCCGGCGACGATGCGGCGGCGCTGCGGCGCCTGCTCGGCGTGCGTACCCGCAGCCGGGTGACGGTCGCCAGCGACGCCGCCGACCGCGCCCTGCCCGGCGAGGAGATCGCGCCGGGCCTGCGCTTGATCGTCGAGCACCTGCCGTTCGCGCCGCCGGGCCAACCGCTGCCGCTGGCCTTCGCCCGCCGCGATGAATCGGTGGCACCGTCGCGATTGCTGTTCTTCGATACCGAGACCACCGGCCTGGCCGGCGGCACCGGTACCCGCGCGTTCCAGATCGGCGCCGCCGACTGGCACCACGACCCGCTGCACGGTCCGGGGCTGCGGGTGCGCCAATTGCTGATGACGACGATGGCCGCCGAGCGGGCGATGCTGGATACCTTCGCCACCTGGCTGCGCGCGGACACCCTGCTGTGCAGCTACAACGGCCGCTGCTACGACGCCCCACTGCTGAAGGCGCGCTACCGGCTGGCGCGGATGCGCGATCCGATCGCCGCGCTGGATCACCTGGACCTGCTGTTCCCGACCCGCCGCTTCCACAAGGGCCGCTGGGCCGACTGCCGGTTGGCGACGGTCGAACGCGAGCTGCTGGGCATCGTCCGCGAGGACGACCTGCCCGGTGCGCAGGCACCGGCGGCGTGGCTGTCCTACCTGCGCGGCGGCAGCGCGTCGCGACTGCGACGGGTCTGCGCGCACAACCGCCAGGACGTGATCACCCTGGCGCGGCTGTTGTTGTCGCTGGCGGCCAGCGCGGACGACGTCGCGATCGCGTTGCCCGGCCTTCATGCCGCGCGCACGGCCGGGGTGTAGGCTGCGGCCATCTTTCCTGAGAGGAACGCCGCCATGCGCCTGCTCCCCTTTGCCGTCGCCGCGTCGGTGCTGACCGCCGTGTCCGCCTGCGCGCCGATGCCGCCTCCTCCGCCGCCGATGGCGCAATGCAATGCCGAGGGCGCGCGCTGGGCGATCGGCCTGGCGCCGGATCCGGAAGTGATCGAGCGGATCACCCGCGACACCGGCAGCCGCGACGTGCGGGTGCTGCACCCGGGCACCCCGGCGACGATGGATTACCGCCAGGACCGGGTCAACGTCGACGTCAACGAACGCGGCGCGATCAACGGCATCCGCTGCGGATGAAGACCCGATGCAAGGTGCCGGTGACCACGATGGCGGCGATGCTGATGACGATCGCGATGGCCGCGTGTTCGGCGACCACGCCCTCCACCGGCGACGCCGATGGCCGCTACGACGCCGACACCCAGGCGGACGCGGCAGCGGACGCGCCGGCGCAGCAGGCCCAGGCGCCGCGGCGTGCGCCGCCGATGTCCGATCCGCTGCCGGCCACCGCGATGACCTGTGACGCCGACAAGGCGCGCACCGAGATGGTCGGTCAGCCGGCCACCGAGGCCAATGTCGAGCGCGCGCGCGTCGCCAGCGGCGCCGAATCGGTGCGGGTGATCCGGCCCGGGATGATGGTGACGATGGAGTTCGTCGAGAGCCGGCTCAACATCGACGTCGACGTCGACAACGTCATCACCGGCCTGCGCTGCGGCTGAGCGCGGCGGCGCTCAGCGGTCGTCGTCGTTCTTGCCGCTGAAATCCACTTCCATCTTGTCGTCGTCGTCGGTCGACCAGGTCGCGCCCTGTTCGCGCTCGCACCAGGCCGGCACCGGCTCGCCGGTCTTCTCGTTGCCCATGCCGGTGCACTCCGGCCGTGCGTCGACCGCGGCATTGGTGTCGTAGTAACTCGGCCTGCTGGCGCAACCCGCAAGCGCCAGGGACAGGGACAGGGCCACCAGGCCCGTTGCATTGACTGCTTTCATCGCGACCGACCTCATCGGCATGTCCTGCGGATCCGGCGGCCAGTATGCGGCCGTCGTCGCAGGCGGGTATCTGGGTGGATGGTCACGACATTGCGTGATGTTCATCACATGTTTAGCCGATTGGCCTACCGCCGTTCGTCGGCGTTACCGATCGTCACCGCAATGGAATATTTTATTTCTTGATCCATTCGTCGGTTATTGAAACTTGCGAAAGGTAGAAGGGGCCAGGCAGCACCGGCAAGACGACCCAACCGACCAGTCAAGGACCACGGACGATGAAGACGATCAAGACCCCGGCGGCAGGATTGCTGTCCGCCACCCTCGCCAGCCTGCTCGCAAGCACCGCGCTGGCGGCGCCGCCCCAGGCAGCGCCCGCCGCCGCGGAAGACGCGGCCCTGAACCAGCGCCTGCAACAGGAAGAAGCGCGCCTGCGCCCGCAACGGGCGGCATTCGCCGGCCATTTCCGCCAGGCCTACGCACGCTACCCGGCGATCCCGGCCGGCACCCTGGAGGCGATCGCCTACGTGCAGAGCCGCTGGATGCACCTGAGCCCGGAGCCGGCCAGCGAGGGCGGCAGCCATCAGCACATGCCGCGCGCCTACGGCGTGATGGGCCTGTACCACGGTGAGGGTTTCGCCGACCAGGTCGGCGAGGGCGCGCGCCTGCTCGGCGTCCCGGCCGCGCGGGTGATCGCCGACCCGCGCACCAACATCCTCGCCGCCGCCGCCCTGCTCGACCGCGAGATCCGCGCCAGCAGCCCCCTCGCGCGCCCGGCCAACGACGACATCGCCGCCGCGCTGGCCGCCTATGCGGGCTTTTCCTCCGGCGATGCCCCGGTCGCCCGCAGCGCGGTGATGGACTTCGCCCACACCAGCTTCGCCTACGACGTGCTGCTCGCCCAGGACCGCGGCGTCAACGATCGCGGCATCGTCGTGCCCGAGCGCGCGGTGCGCTGGGAGCACGCGTTCACCCCGGCCCAGCTGATCCAGCAGAAGGCGCCGTTCGTGCGCCTGGACGTCGAGGCCGACCGGGTGATCACCGACCAGTACGCGATCGATCCGGTCAGCGAGACCCTGATGCGGACCGCGCCGGCCGGCGGCGACAAGGTCCAGGCCAATGCCGACGTCGGCATCATGAGCACCGACTACGGTCCGGCGATCTGGAACCCGGCGCACTCGTCCAACTACACCGCCTCGCGCAGCGCCTCGGTCAGCGCGGTCACCATCCACACCGCGCAGGGCAGCTATTCCGGCACGATCTCCTGGTTCAAGAACTCCTCCGCCAACGTCAGCGCCCACTACGTGATCCGCAGTTCCGACGGCCAGGTCACCCAGATGGTGCGCAATCACCACACCGCCTGGCACGTGCGCAGCCACAACAGCTACACCCTCGGCATCGAGCACGAGGGCTACGTCAACAACAGCTCCTGGTACACCAGCGCGATGTACAACAGCTCGGCGGCGCTGGTGCGCTCGTTCTGCTCCAAGTACTCGGCGATCAGCTGCGCCAGCGCCTACAGCGGGCCGGCCAGCAGCGGCATCAACGTGCTGCCGACCAGCGTCAAGATCAAGGGCCACCAGCACTACAGCGGCCAGACCCACACCGACCCGGGCATCAACTGGAACTGGGGCAGCTACTACAACCTGCTCAACCCCGGCAGCGGCGGCACCACCAAGGTGCTCGACAGCTTCGAGAGCAGCGTCGGCCACTTCAACACCAGCCCGGCCTATTCGGGCAGCACCACCGGCATCTCCAGCGCCTCGCTGGCCGAGCGCAACTGCAGCATCCGCCACAACGGCAGCTGCTCGTTGCGGGTATTGCTGAAGGACAACACCTCCAGCTCGTCGAGCTGGGCGGTGCGCCTGCTGTCCGGCAGCGGCAGCCCGTCGAACAACACCTCGCTCAGCCGCAGCAACGGCCGGGTCGGCTTCTGGGTGTACTCGGCCGGCAGCGGCATGAGCGTGGCGGTCGGCATCGACGACAGCGACGGCACCGAGCGTTCGACCTCGCGTTCGCTGGCCGCCAACACCTGGACCTGGGTCGAATGGGACCTGACCAACAGCGGCCACTGGAACGCCTGGGTCGGCGGCAACGGCGCGATCACCGCCGGCAGCGTGACCCTGGATGCGATCTGGCTGTATCGCGCGCAGACCAGCTACGACGTCAACGTCTACATCGACAACGTGACGGTCAAGAACTGAGGCATGCCCGACGCGGCGGGGCCGGGCGCGATGCCCGGTCCCGTCATGGCGTCTCCGCGACCGTGTCGCTGCGCGGCGGCGCCTGCTCCGGTGCCGTGTCCGCGACCTGTTGCGGTTCCGCCTCGTGCACCGGCGCGGTCGCCGCGCGCGGCGCCTTCCACCAGGCGATCAGCACCGCGCAGGCCAGCAGCACGCCGGCGATCAGCCACGGCGCGCCGGGCAGGTGGACCGGCGCGGCATCGTCGATGAAATAGCCGAAGCTGCCGGCGAACAGGGCCGGCCCGACGATCCCGGCCATCGACACCAGACTCATCAGCGCGCCCTGGATGCGGCCCTGCACCTGCGGGCCGACCTCGCGGGTGATCAGGGCCTGGGTCGCCGGCGCCGCCAGCGCCCACAAGGCGCTGACCGGGATGCCGAGCAGCCACAGCCAACCGTTGCCGGTCAGGCCGTAGACGGTGAAACCGATCACCCCGCAGCTCAGGCCCAGCAACAGGGTGCGGCGCTCGCCCAGGCGCTGCACGATGCGCCCCACCAGGACCGCGTTGACGATGATGCTGCACACCCCGACCAGGAACAGCACCCAGCCCACCTGCTGCGGACCCCAGTCGAAGCGGTAGCCGGCGAACAGCACGAAGACGCTGGGGTAGACGTAATGGGCGAGGTTGGCCAGGAACACCACCGCGGCCAGGCCGAACACCATCGGGTACTGCCGCAGCAGGCCGATCGAACCGACCGGGTTGGCGTGCGACCAGTCGAAGCGCGGGCTGCGCTTCTCCTTGGGCAGCGATTCGGGCAGCACGAACAGCCCATAGGCGAAGTTCAGCAGGGCCAGCCCGGCGGCGAACCAGAACGGCAGGCGCAGATCGATCTCGCCGAGCCAGCCGCCGATCGCCGGCGCCACCGTGAAGCCGATGCCGAACGCGGCGCCGATCATGCCGTAGCTCTTGGCGCGCTGCTCCGGCGGCACCACGTCGGCGACATAGGCATTGGCGGTGGTGAAGCTGGCCGAGGTGATGCCGGAGATGATCCGCCCGACCAGCAGCCAGGCCAGGGTCGGCGCCAGCGCCATGAACACGAAGTCCAGACCCAGGCCCAGGCACGACAACAGGATCACCGGGCGGCGGCCGAAGCGGTCCGACAGCGCGCCCTGGATCGGCGAGGTCACGAACTGGATCGCCGCGAAGATGGTGCCGAACGCACCGACCCAGTAGGCCGCATGCGCGGTGTCGCCGCCGGAGAACTGCTCGATCAGGTGCGGCAGCACCGGGATGATCAGCCCGAACGCCAGCACGTCGATCAGCACGACGAAGAAGATGAAGGCCAGCGCGGCGCGGCGTTTCGCGCCAGTGGCGGCGGGTGCGGACTCGGTCATGGGGGCCGGCGGACGGCGGGGGGAGCGGCAAGTCTACCGGTTCGCCGCGCAGGCCCGGAGGGCCATTGGTCCCCGCCGCGCGGGGGCAATCGGGCATGGAAGGGGGCGCCACGACGCCTCCATCCACGCAACTCCCATGCCGAAGGGTTTCGCAGGAGCGGCGTAAGCCGCGATCGGGCTCTCATGGGAAGGCTTCGTCGCGGCTTACGCCGCTCCTACCGGGTCGTCCGCGCGGGCTCATCGAGGCAGCGGCGGATCCGGTAGGCATGGACGGAACGATCACGCGACACCCGGTCCGGGGTTCGTAGGAGCGGCGTGAGCCGCGATCGGACTCTCATGGGAAGGCTTCGTCGCGGCTTACGCCGCTCCTACGAAGAGCAGGAGGGCATTCGCCCCCAGCCCTCTAAGTCAGGGGGCTGGGCCACACGCCGCTGCTACGACATTTCGGTGAGGCCGACAGTCACGGCCGTAAAAATAGTTTCATTTTCAACCATTTACTTGAAAAGCAGACCATTTGCCGCAGCGCACAAATTGTGCTTAAGTCGGGAGACCCTGGGTTCCCGGCAGGCCGGATCGCGCAAGCGAACCGCGCTGTTCCGTCCCCGCCTTCCGGGCCCTCCGGCACTGTCACAACGGAGTCCTGCATGGCGTCTGCGCAACACCCCGCCGTCCCCGTCGACCCGCGCCCGAACCGCGGTGCGCACACTCCGTCCTTGCCGGCAGCAACTCCGGCGGAACGAACCTCGCCCGGGCTCTACGACCCCAGCGACGAGCGCGACGCCTGCGGCTTCGGCCTGATCGCCCAGCTCGACGACCGCCCCAGCAACGCGCTGGTGCAGCGCGCGCTGGAGGCGTTGTCGCGGATGACCCACCGCGGCGGCATCGCCGCCGACGGTCTGTCCGGCGACGGCTGCGGCCTGCTGCTGCGCCAGCCCGACGCCTTCCTGCGCGCGCTGGCCGGCGAGGCCGGGATCGCGCTGGGCCAGCGCTACGCCGCCGGTCTGGTGTTCCTGCCGCATGACGACGCCGCCGCCGCGACCGCGCGCGAGGCCTTCGCCACCGCACTGCGCGAGGTGAAGCTGGCGGTCGCCGGCTGGCGCACGGTGCCGGTCGACACCTCGGTCTGCGGCGAACTGGCGAAGCGGTCGCTGCCGCGGATCGAGCAGTTGTTCGTGGTGCCCGCGGTCGACATCGACGGCGAGCGTCCGGACCCGTCGGCGTTCCTGCACGCGCTGTACCTGGCGCGGCGCCGCTGCGAGCAGCGCCTGCGCGCGCTCGGCGCGGCCTTCGACGATGTCTATCCGGTGACCCTGTCCGCCAGCACGATCGGCTACAAGGGCATGGTCATGCCCGAGCATCTGGCGACCTTCTATCCGGACCTGCAACGTCCAGAGCTGGCCAGCAGCGCGGTCGTGTTCCACCAGCGCTTCTCCACCAACACCACCCCGCGCTGGCCGCTGGCGCAGCCGTTCCGGATGCTCGCCCACAACGGCGAGATCAACACCATCGCCGGCAATCGCGCCTGGGCGCAGGCACGCGCCCACGTGTGGCGCACGCCGACCCTGGACCCGCGCGAGTTCGATCCGGTGATCAACATGCGCGGCTCGGATTCGCAGAGCCTGGACGAGATGCTCGAGCTGCTGGAAGCCGGCGGCATGGACCTGCTCAAGGCGATGCGCATCCTGGTGCCGCCGGCGACCCAGTCGCTGGAGTACAAGGACGCCGACCTGGCCGCGTTCTACGAGTACTACGCGCTCAACACCGAGCCCTGGGACGGCCCCGCCGGCATCGTCACCTGCGACGCGCGCTACGCCGCCTGCAGCCTGGACCGCAACGGCCTGCGCCCGGCGCGCTGGGCGCTGAGCCGCGACCGCCACTTCATGATCGCCTCCGAGGCCGGGGTCTGGGACCTGGCCGCGGCCGATGTCGAGGCCAAGGGCAAGCTCGGCCCCGGCGAGATGATCGCCGCCGACCTGCATGCCGGCGAGCTGCTGGACACCGAGGCGATCGACCGCATCAACCGCGGCCGCGCGCCGTACAAGCGCTGGCTCAAGCAGGGCATGACCTACCTGCAGAACGAGTTGATCGATCCCAGCACCGCCGCCGAGCCGTTCGACGCCGCGACCCTGGCCCGTTTCCAGAAGCTGTTCCAGCTCAGCCGCGAGGAGCGCGAGCAGGTGCTGCGGCCGCTGGCCGAGACCGAGCAGGAGGCGACCGGCTCGATGGGCGACGACGTGCCGGTGGCGGCGATCAGCCAGCAGGTGCGGCCGCTGTACGACGGCTTCCGCCAGGCCTTCGCCCAGGTCACCAATCCGCCGATCGACCCGTTGCGCGAGGACTGCGTGATGTCGCTGGCGACCCAGCTCGGGCGCGAGGGCAACATCTTCGTCGACGGCCCGGACAACGTCGCCCACGTGCTGCTGAACTCGCCGGTGATGTCGCAGCGCAAGATCCGCCAGCTGGTGTCGATGGCGCCCTACGACACCGCGCACCGCCATGTGCGCCTGGACTACGACCCCGACGAGGGGCTGGAGGCGGCGCTGCGGCGGATCTGCGCCGAGTCCGAGGCCGCCGCCCGCGCCGGCCGCACGATGCTGATCCTCAGCGACCGCTACCCCGAGCAGGGACGATTGATGGCGCACGCGCTGCTGGCCACCGGCGCGGTCCACCAGCACCTGGTCCGCAGCGGGCTGCGCTGCGAGGTCAACCTGATCGTCGAGACCGGCACCGCGCGCGACCCGCACCACTTCGCCTGCCTGATCGGCTTCGGCGCGACCGCGGTCTACCCCTACCTCGCCTACCAGACCCTGCACGACCTGGCCGAACGCGGGATCCTCAAGACCCCCGACGGCGAGATCGCCCAGGTCGGCCGCAGCTACCGCCGCGGGATCAAGAAGGGCCTGCTGAAGATCATCTCCAAGATGGGCATCAGCACCATCGGCAGCTACCGCGGCGCGCAGTTGTTCGAGATCATCGGCCTCGACCGCGAGGTCGTGGCGCTGTGCTTCGACGGCGCGCCGGCGCGGATCGGCGGCGCCGGCTTCGCCAGCCTGCAGGCCGATGCCGCGCAGCTGGCCGCGCACGCCTGGGACGACAGCGCGCTGCCGCAGATCGGCGGCCTGCTCAAGTTCAGGCCCGGCGGCGAGTACCACCAGTACAACCCCGACGTGGTGATGGACCTGCAGCGCGCGGTCAACAGCGGCGACCGCGCCGACTGGCAGCGCTACGCCGATACCGTCAACCGGCGTCCGAGCGCGGCCCTGCGCGACCTGCTGGCGCTGCGCCCGCAGGGCGCCGAGCCGCTGCCGCTGGACCAGGTCGAACCGGTCGCCTCGCTGGTGCGCCGCTTCGACACCGCCGCGATCAGCCTCGGCGCGCTGTCGCCGGAGGCGCACGAGGCGCTGGCGATCGCGATGAACCGGCTCGGCGGGCGCAGCAACTCCGGCGAGGGCGGCGAGGACCCGGTCCGCTACGGCACCGACAAGGCCTCGAAGATCAAGCAGATCGCCTCCGGCCGCTTCGGGGTGACCCCGCAGTACCTGGTCAATGCCGAGGTGCTGCAGATCAAGGTCGCCCAGGGCGCCAAGCCCGGCGAGGGCGGCCAGCTGCCCGGCCACAAGGTCAACGAACTGATCGCGCGGCTGCGCCATGCGACCCCCGGCATCGGCCTGATCTCGCCGCCGCCGCACCACGACATCTATTCGATCGAGGACCTGGCCCAGCTGATCTTCGACCTCAAGCAGGTCAATCCCGACGCGCTGGTCTCGGTCAAGCTGGTCAGCCATGCCGGGGTCGGCACGATCGCCGCCGGCGTCGCCAAGGCCGGCGCCGACCTGATCACCATCTCCGGCCACGACGGCGGCACCGGCGCCAGTCCGCTGTCGTCGATCCGCTACGCCGGCACGCCGTGGGAGATCGGTCTGTCGGAGGCGCGCCAGGCGCTGGTCGCCAACAAGCTGCGCGACCGGGTGATCCTGCAGACCGACGGCGGCCTCAAGACCGGACTGGACGTGGTCAAGGCGGCCCTGCTGGGCGCGGAGAGCTTCGGCTTCGGCACCGCGCCGATGATCGCGCTGGGCTGCAAGTACCTGCGCATCTGCCACCTCAACAACTGCGCGACCGGCGTCGCCACCCAGGACGAGCGCCTGCGCAGCGCGCACTTCACCGGCCTGCCGGAGAAGGTCGAGAACTTCTTCCGGCTACTGTCGGAGGAGGTCCGCGGCTATCTGGCGCAGCTGGGCGCGCGCAGCCTGGGCGAGATCGTCGGCCGGGTCGATCTGCTCGAACAGATCGACCGCGAGGGCGCGCACGGACGCCGGGTCGACCTGGCCCCGCTGCTGGCCGCCGAGGGCCTCGCCGACGGCGGCCACTGCGGCGTGCCGCAACCGGCGCCGGCGCCGACCGGACTGGCCGCCGAACTCGACGCCGCACTGGCCGGGGCGATCGCCGGCAAGCGCGGCGGCGCCTACCGCTTCGACATCCGCAACACCGACCGCAGCATCGGCGCGCGCCTGTCCGGTGCGGTCGCGCGCCGGCATGGCGACCATGGCATGGCCGACGCGCCGATCGCGCTGCGCTTCGACGGCAGCGCCGGGCAGAGCTTCGGCGCCTTCAATGCCGGCGGCCTGCACCACGAGCTGGTCGGCGAGGCCAACGACTACGTCGGCAAGGGCATGACCGGCGGCCGCATCGTGGTGCGCCCGCCCGAGGACGCGCGCTGGATCGCCCACGAGACCGCGATCATCGGCAACACCTGCCTGTACGGCGCCACCGGCGGCGAGTTGTACGCCAGCGGCCGCGCCGGCGAGCGCTTCGGGGTGCGCAACTCCGGCGCGACCGCGGTGATCGAGGGCGCCGGCGATCACTGCTGCGAGTACATGACCGGCGGCGCGGTCGCGGTGCTCGGCCGCACCGGGCTGAACTTCGGCGCCGGCTTCACCGGCGGCATGGCCTACGTGCTCGACATGGACCGCGATTTCGTCGACCGCTACAACCACGAGCTGATCGACATCGTGCGCATCGCCGGCGACGGCTTCGAGCACCACCGCTCGCACCTGCGCGACCTGCTGGAGGCGCACGCGCGCCACACCGGCAGCGAGCGGGCGCGACGCATCCTCGACGAGATGCGCGACTACATCGGCAAGTTCTGGCTGGTGAAGCCGAAGGCGGCAAGCCTGGCGTCGCTGGCCGAAAATCTGAAGAGGGCGGCGTGATGGCGAAGCCTGCACCGAAGAAGAACGTGTTCGAGTTCCTCGAGCTGCCGCGCGAGATGCCGCGGCGGATTCCGCTGGCGCTGCGCCGCGACGGCGACTGGGGCGAGCTGTACGGACGCTTCAACGACGAGGCCGCGCGCCACCAGGCCGGACGCTGCCTGGACTGCGGCAATCCGTACTGCTCGTGGAAGTGCCCGCTGCACAACTACATCCCCAACTGGCTCGAACTCGCCCGCGAGGACCGCGTGCACGAGGCGGCGACGCTGTGCCACGAGACCAATCCGCTGCCGGAGATCTGCGGCCGGGTCTGCCCGCAGGACCGCCTGTGCGAGGGCAGCTGCACGCTCGACGACGGCTTCGGCGCGGTCACCATCGGCGCGGTCGAGAAGTACATCGTCGATCGCGCGGTCGCCGACGGCTGGCGCCCGGACCTGTCGCGGGTGGTCGCGACCGGGCAGCGGGTGGCGGTGATCGGCGCCGGCCCGGCCGGGCTGTCCTGCGCCGACCGTCTCGCCCGCGCCGGCATCGAGGCGGTGGTCCACGACCGCTACGAGCAGATCGGCGGCCTGCTGCAGTTCGGCATCCCCAGCTTCAAGCTCGACAAGTCGGTGGTGCAGACCCGCCGCGAGATCCTCGAGGGCATGGGCGTGCGCTTCCGCCTCGGCGTCGAGGTCGGCCGCGACCTCAGCCTCGACGCACTGCTGGACGAGTACGACGCGGTGTTCCTCGGCCTGGGCAGCTACCGCTACACCGATGGCGGCCTGCCCGGCCAGGACCTGGCCGGGGTGCTGCCGGCGCTGCCGTTCCTGGTCCAGAACGGTCGGGTGGTCGGCGGCGTGCAGCCGCAGGGACGGCCGATCGCCGGCTGGGAAGACCGCATCGAGCTGCCCGACCTGAAGGGCCGGCGGGTGGTCGTGCTCGGCGGCGGCGACACCGGCATGGATTGCGTGCGCAGCGCGATCCGGCTCGGCGCGGCCGAGGTCACCTGCGCCTACCGCCGCGACGAGGCCAACATGCCCGGCTCCGCGCGCGAGGTCGGCAACGCCCGCGAGGAAGGCGTGCGCTTCCTGTTCAACCGCCAGCCGCTGGAACTGGTCGGCCGCGACGGCCGGGTCAACGGCGTGCGCGTGGTCGAGACCCGCATGGGCGCGCCCGACGCCAACGGCCGCCAGCGCGCCGAGCCGGTCGAGGGCAGCGAATCCACCCTCGCCGCCGACGTGGTGATCATCGCCTTCGGCTTCCGCCCCGACGCGCCGGACTGGTTGGCCGCGCACGGCATCGAACTGGAGGACGACGGCCGTATCCGCACCTCAGGCGAACGCGGCGCGCATCCCTACCAGACCGCGCATCCGCGCGTGTTCGCCGGCGGCGACGCGGTGCGCGGCGCCGATCTGGTGGTCACCGCCGCGTTCGAGGGCCGCGAGGCCGCCGGCGGGATCGCCCGGCTGCTGCGCAACGGCGGCGGACGGCGGCTGCCGGTGCCCGAAGCGGACATCGCCGCCGCCTGAGTCACGGGCCGCGCGGCTCAGCGGTGCAGGCTCAGCGGTACTCGGGGTTGGGATGATCGAAGCGGCAACCGGCATCCCAGCGGTCGCGCTGGTTGCCGTGCGCGGGGATGCCGCCGGCGTCGCGCAGCAATCGCGCCAGGTGCATCAGGTTCCAGGCCATGAAGGTGGTGTTGCGCTGGGTGAAGTCGTTGTCGTAACCGGCGCCCTCGTCGCCATAGGACGGCCCCGGGCCGGCCTCGCCGATCCAGCCGGCGTCGGCCTGCGGCGGAATCGTGTAGCCCAGGTGCTGCAGCGCGTACAACACGGTCATCGCGCAGTGCTTGATGCCATCCTCGTTGCCGGTCACCAGGCAGCCGCCGACGCGGCCGTAATAGGCGTACTGGCCGCGGTCGTTGAGATTGCCGGACTCCGAGTACAGCCGCTCGATCACCCGCCGGCACACCGAGCTCTCCTCGCCCAGCCAGATCGGCGTGCACAGCACCAGGATGTCGGCGGCCATCACTTTCCGGCTCAATGCCGGCCAGTCGTCGCGGGCGAAACCGTGCGCGGTCATGTCCGGCTGCACGCCCGGGGCCAGGTCCAGGTCGACCGGACGGACCGACTCCACCTCGACCCCGTTGCTCCGCATCACCGCCGCGGCGACGTCGATCAGGCGTTCGGTGTGCGAGGCCACGCCGCTGGGCTTGAGCGTGCAGTTGAGGAACAGTGCGCGCAGGTCGTCGTAGCGTGCCGGCGATTTCGGTGCCTCGGTCATCGCGGTGTCCTCGGAGTTGGCGGCGCGCGCCTCAGGCCGGTTGCAGCAGACGCAGGCCGAAGGCGTCGCCGGGGGCGTTCCAGCGCTCGACCACCTTCAGGCCCGCGCGGGCAATCAGTGCCTGGAAACTGGCATCGGTGTACTTGTGGCTGTACTCGACCTGCATCGCCTCGCCGTCCTGGAAGTGGAAGCGGCGCCCGTCCACCTGCACCTCCTGGTCGCGGGTGCTGACCAGGCAGGTCTCGATGCGCTCGCGTTCGGACACGTAGCGGGCCTGGTGGCGGAAGCCGTCGGGCTGGAAGTTGGTGCCGACGTCGCGGTTGAGCCGGGTCAGCAGATTCAGGGTGAACGCGGCGGTGACCCCGGCGGCGTCGTTGTAGGCGGCCTCGATGGTGGCCGCGTCCTTGACCAGGTCGATGCCGACCAGGGCCTGGCCGCGCGCACCCATGGTCTTGCGCATCGAACACAGCAGCGACTCGGCGGCATCGGCGGTGAAGTTGCCCAGGGTCGAACCGGGGAAGAACACCAGGGTGTGGCCGGCCTCGCGCTCGGGTCGCGGCACCGGCACCGGCTGGGTGAAGTCGGCGCAGACCGGCAGCATCTCGATCCCGGGAAACGCCTCGGCCAGGCGCTCGACACTGGCCAGCAGCGCGCTGCGCGATATCTCGATCGGGGTGTAGGCGACCGGATCGGTCAGGCCGGCCAGCAGCAGACGGGTCTTGCGGCCACTGCCGCTGCCGTACTCGACCACGTGCGGGCAGTCGTTGACCGCCGCGGCGATCGCCGGCATCGAGGCCTCCAGCAGGGCCAGTTCGACCCGGGTCAGGTAGTACTCGGGCTGGCGGGTGATCTGCTCGAACAGATGCGAGCCGCGGGCATCGTAGAAGTACTTCGACGACAGCCGCTTCGGCGTCGACGACAGACCCTCGAGGGTGTCGCCGAGGATGTCGTCGGGGGTGGGATGAAGATCGGTCAACGGTGGCATCGTCGCGGCATTCGTCATTGCTCGTCCCTGGCCAGGCGCAGACCGGAGAACTGCCAACGGTCCGGCGGATAGAAGAAATTGCGGTAGCTGGCGCGCAGGTGGTCGCGCGGGCTGGCGCAACTGCCGCCGCGCAGGACCCACTGCCCGCACATGAACTTGCCGTTGTATTCGGCCAGCGAGCCGGGAAGGGTACGGAAGCCCGGATAGGCGCCATAGGCGCTGGCGGTCCACTCCCAGACATCGCCGAACATCTGCGCCAGTCCGCGACCGGTCGCCGCCGGCGCGCACGGCTGCAGGCGGTCGTCGTCGGCGAAGTGGCCGATGACCGCGAGCGGACGCGCGGCCTGCTCCCATTCGGCCTCGGTCGGCAGCCGCGCACCGGCCCAGCGCGCGAAGGCGTCGGCCTCGAAATAGCTCAGGTGGCAGACCGGCGCGTGCGGATCGATGACGCGCATGCCGCCGAGGGTGAACGCGCGTTCGCCGTCCTCGTCCCAGTACAGCGGCGCGGTCCAGCCCTCGGCCTGGACCCGCGCCCAACCCTCGCTCATCCACAGCGCCGGCTCGCGGTAGCCGCCGGCGTCGATGAAGGCGCGGTACTCGGCGTTGTTCACCGGCCGCGAAGCCAGCGCGTGCGCCGGCACCAGCACCCGGTGCGGCGGCGACTCGTTGTCGTAGGCGAACTCCGTCGCCCGCGGCCACGCCGGCGCTCCGATCTCGACCACCGCCTCGTCGAATCCGATCCATGCCGATGGCGACGACGACGATGCCGCCGCGGTCGCCAGATCGTCGCGATAGGCCGGTCGCAGCGGGTTGCACCACAGCGCGTGCTTGATGTCGGTCAGCAACAACTCCTGGTGCTGTTGCTCGTGGTGGGTGCCCAGCAGCAGCACCTGGCGCGCGACCGGGTCGAGCGCATCGCGCGCGAACGCCTCATCGATCGCGTCATCGACCGCCTCGCGGTAGGCCAGCACCTCGGCCAGCGACGGCCGCGACAACAGGCCGCGCGCCGGTCGCGCGTGCATCGGCCCGGCGCTCTGGTAGTAGCTGTTGAACAGGTAATGCCAGTCGGGGCGGTAGGGCCGGTAGTCGGGATCGCGGCCGAGCACGAACAGTTCGAAGAACCAGGTCGTGTGGGCCAGGTGCCACTTGGCGGGACTGGCGTCGGCCATGCTCTGCACCATCGCGTCCTCGGGCGACAGCGGCGCGGCCAGCGCGAGGCTGCGCGCACGCACGTGGCGGTAGCGTGCGGCCAGTGCGTCGCCGGTCCGCGCCTGGCAAGCCGGCAGGGCGTCGGTTGCGGGCTCGTCGGTTGCGGTGGTGTCCGCCACAGCGGCGGCCTGCGGATGTAGCGGTACCGCTTGCGCGGACGGGGCGATGGACGCTGTCATCGGCCCCGAGCTTACTCCACCCGCGATGACGGGCCGTGCATAGCCCGTCACGCTGCTGCCGCAACGGTGGCAGGATGTCGCGACGCGATCCCGCGTAAATGCCGTAGAACCCCGTACCGATGCCGCTTTCCGACCACGACGCTCTCACCGACCTGTTCGCGACGCCGCCAGGCACGCTGTATCTGGACAGCGCCGCGCACGGTCCGCGCCTGTGCAGCGTGCACAGCGCCGCCGAAGCCGCGCTCGCCGACGGCGTCGCGCCGTGGCGGATCGACATGGACGACTGGTACGCGTCGATCGAACGGGTGCGCACGCTGGCGGCGATGATCTTCGAAGGCGACGGCTTCCGCGGCGATGGCGACGGCGTCGCGCTGGTGCCGTCGGTCGGCTACGCGATGTCGCTGGCCGCGAACAATCTCGCACTGGATGCCGACGACACGGTGCTGGTGCTGGAAGGACAGTTCCCGTCCAACCTGCTGCCGTGGCAGCAACGTTGCGCGCAGACCGGCGCCGGCCTGGTCGCGGTGCGGCGCGCGCCCGGCCAGGACTGGACCGCGGCGGTGCTCGCCGCGCTCGACACCGATCCGGCGATCCGGATCCTGGCACTGCCGCACGCGCACTGGCACGACGGCGCCCTGCTCGATCTGGACCGGATCTCGGCACGGGCACAGGCGCGCGACGCGGCGCTGGTGCTGGACCTGAGCCAGAGCCTGGGCGCATTGCCGGCCGACATCGCCCGCTGGCGACCGCAGTTCGTGGCCGCGGTCGGACACAAGTGGCTGCTGGGCAGCCACGGTCTGGCCTATCTGTGGGCCGCGCCGCACTGGCGCGCTCACGGACAGCCGCTGGAACAGAACTGGTTCGCCCGCGAACATGCCGCGGCGATGGCATCGCCGTCGCAGCCGCCGCCGTACCGCGCCGGCGCGCGCCGCTTCGATGCCGGTGGCGTCGCCCATGCGCAGAAGCTGGCGATGGCCGCCGCCGCGCTGTCGCAGTTGCAGGACTGGAGCATCGCCGCACTGTCGCAGGCACTGGGCGCGCGCACCGCCGCGTTCGACGCGGTGTTGCGCGAACACGGCCTCGAGGACTGGGGCACGCCCGGCCATGCGCCGCACCTGTTCGGACTGCGACCGGCCGCGCAGCGGCTGGACGCGGTGGCGCGCGCACTTGCCGACGCGGGCGCCGTGTTTACCCAACGTCACGGAGTGTTGCGAATCGCCCCGCACCTGCAGGTCACCCCCGCACAGATGCGGATGCTCGCCGAGCGCGTGGTGGCCGCGGCCCAATAGGACCTGTAGGAGCGGTGTAAACCACGATGAAGATTTCCCTTGAAGGCCCGATCGCGGCTTACGCCGCTCCTACAGGACAGGGACAGTTGACCCAGCCCCCTGAGTCAGGGGGCGATTCGCGCGCAGCGCGAATGGGGGTGTGGAGGCGCAACGGCGGGGCCCATGGTTTGCGAAGCACACTTTGGGAGATATCCGCGCGCAGCCGGATATCGTTCCCCCTCACTCAGGGGGGCTGGGCCACACGGTCACACGCGACCATGCCGTAGGAGCGGCGTGAGCCGCGATCGGATTTCATGGGATCGTCAGGGAATCGCGGCTTACGCCGCTCCTACGAGGCCTGCCGCTCCTACGAAACCCCAACGACGGCGGTCAGCGGCCGGTGCTGGTCTCGATGAAGCGCAGGAACTCGGCGCGGGTGCGGGCGTCCTCGCGGAAACTGCCGAGCATGGTCGAGGTCACCATGCTGACCCCGCGCTTGTGCACGCCGCGGGTGGTCATGCATTCGTGCGCGCCGATCACCACCACGCCGACGCCGCGCGGCTGCAGCACGTCCTGGATCACCTGGGCGATCTGCGCGGTCATCTTCTCCTGCACCTGCAGCCGGCGCGCGTAGGTCTCGACCACGCGGGCGAGCTTGCTGATGCCGACGACCTTGCCGTTGGGCAGGTAGCCGACGTGGGCCTTGCCGATGATCGGCGCCATGTGGTGTTCGCAATGGCTCTCGAACTCGATGTCGCGCAGCACGATCATCTCGTCGTAGCCCTCGACTTCCTCGAAGGTGCGCTTGAGGTAGTCGGCCGGATCCTCGGCGTAGCCGCTGAACCAGTCGCGGTAGGCCTTGACCACGCGCTTGGGCGTGTCGAGCAGGCCTTCGCGGGCCGGGTCGTCGCCGGCCCAGCGCAGCAGGGTACGGACGGCGGCTTCGGCGTCCTCACGGGTTGGCTTGTCGGAATCGGCCATGGCTCGTCGGATGCGTGGGAAGGACCGGCATCCTACTCCAGGCACGGGGCCCACGGTACAGGCCCGACAGGGTCGGCAAACACTTCCGCGACGGACGCCCGCGGCCGCGCCGGTCGCGGGCGGACACAAGAACGGAGCCGCGCGCGGCTCCGCCAATGCGTCGCAGTGTGTTGTCGGCGCACGCATTCGGCGGCGTGCTGCGGCAGAAGCTACGCCGCCGGCGCACCCTGCCGCAACGACAGCGCGCACGTTCGCGCATCGGCATTCAGGCGCGGTTGCGATCCGCCATCGTGGATGCGCGTGTGGATACGGTGGCGCACGCTCATCCGGCTTCGTCGCGACCGGTCGCGCCGACACGCTGGCGACGGCCTTCGCCGGCGCGCGCATCCGCGGCCACGCCGATGCTGCTGTGTCCGGCGATCCGCACCCCGGCCAGCGCCTCGGTGGCGCGCCGCAGCAGCGCATCGGCCTCCTCGCCGCGACGCGACATCGCCAGGCCGATGCTGACCGTCACCGTGATGTCGTGGCCATCGACGTTGAACGGCCGCTGCTGGAACCCGTCGACGACACGATGGGCGAGCAGTTCGGCGTCCTCCAGGCGGCATTCGCTGACCACCGCGAACAGGTCCGACTCCATCCGCGCAACGGTGTCGTCGGGCCGTACCAGCCCGCGGATGCGGGTATAGGCGTGCTGCATCACGGTGTCGCCGACCACGTAGCCGTGGCGCGCGTTGATCTCGGCGAAGTCGTCCAGGTCGACCATCAGCACCGCGTAGCGGCTCGCGCCGAGGTGGCCCATCTGGCTCCAGGCGGCGAGCATCTGCTCGATCGCGGCGCGGTTGAGCGCACCGGTCAGGGTGTCGCGTTCGGCCGACTGCCGCGCCAGCAGCGCGATCCGGTGCCGGTTGGCGGCGTGCTGGCTCAATGCCAGCGCCAGCACGCCCGACTGCAACACCGCGCCCAGCGGCAGCACCCGTTCGATCCAGGGCACGTCGATCAGGCCGAGCTGGTGGCCGGCCATCAACGTCGCCATCGCCAACAGCGGGGTCCAGCCGGCGATGAAATGGCCGGCATAGGAGGCGCCCTTGCGCCAGGCCTGGATCGCGACCGCGACGCTGATCGGCATGAAGCCCAGCAGCAGCATGTGGATCATCACCGGATACCAGCGCACCACGCGATCCTGGCCGACCAGCAGCACCGCCAACAGGCCGAACAGCGCCCACACCATCGCCGACACCAGCCGCGCCGCGCGCGGCATCAGCCGGGCCAGTTCGAGGAAGCGCGCGGTGAAGATCAGCTGCAGGATCACCGCAAGGGTGCCGAACGCCATTCGCGCCAGCAGGTTGTCCGGCGCCATCCACGACAGCGTCAGCATCTCGGCGGCATCGCCGGTCAGCAGCATCGAGTAGATCGCCACGCAGGCCAGGTAGGCCGCATAGCTGAGATAGAGCAGGTCGCGCAGCGCGATCCACAGCCCGAACATGAAGATCGCGACCAGCACCAGGGCGGTGAAGGTGGCGCTGGCCAGGCGCGCGCCGGCGCGTTCGCGCAGGACCAGGCGATCGCCGTCGATCAGCCCCAGCCGCAGCGCCTGTCCGGTATCGCCGGACACGTGCAGGTAGGCGACCGTGGCCGGCGGCCAGCCGTTGGGCAGCGGCAACTGCCAGCCGCGCCGCAGCAGGGTGCTGGGCCCGTCGATGCCCTGTGCGATCACCCGCGGCGCCGAGGCCGGCGGATGGAACACGACCGGTCCCAGGCTCTGAGCGCCGCGCAGCACCAGTACCTGGCGGCCATCGCGCGGCACCGCCGCGTGGGTGGTCAGGCGCAGCCAATAGCCGGAACTGCGGCGCGGCAGCGGCACCTTCAGATACTCGCCGGGCTCGGCCACCGCGCGCATCTGCACCGGTGCCACCGTCGGCGGACTGCTCAGCTCCTGCTCGGTGTAGAGCAGCTCGACTTCCAGCGCCTGCGCCGACGCCAGCGCGGGCAGCGCCGCGCCGACGAGCGCCAGCAGCAGGGCCAGCAGGGTCCGCATCGGTCGCCTCCTCGTGAATGCCACGAGTCTAGCGCCATTGGCGGATACCGCGATGTCGATGGTTCCGTCCGCCGGCGGCGGCGCGAGAGGGAGCGCGCCGCAAGCCGCCGACGGACGGATCGGGAGGCGAGAGGAACCGGCTCAGCGTCCGGCCAGGCTCTCGCGCAGAGGTTGTCGCGACGGCCAGCCGCCGGCCAGCGAGCGGTACACGCCGACCGCGCCGTTGACGCTGCGGGTGCGCACATCGGCCAGCGCGTCCTGCGCCTGCAGGCGGTTGCGCTCGGCGTCGAGCACCTCGAACAGATCGGCGGCGCCGGCCTCGAAGCGGATCCGCGCCAGCTCGGCGGCGCGCGCACTGTCGGCCGCGGCGCGGGTCAGGTGGGCATCCTCGTCGCGGGCGCGGGCGTAGCGCACCAGCGCGTTCTCGGTGTCCTCCAGCGCCCGCAGCACGGTCTGCTGGTAACGCGCCAGTTCGCCCTCGGCATCGGCATCGGCGGCGGCGATGCGCGCCCGCACCCGGCCGATGTCGAGGAACGACCAGTCAACGCCCAGTGCGATCAGGCGGGTCTCGCTGGCACGCTCGAACAGGGCATCGCTGTCGATCGCCTGGCTGCCGATCAGGCCGCCGAGGGTGAAGCGCGGAAACAGGTCGGCGGTGGCGACGCCGATGCGCGCGGTCGCCGCATGCAGGCGTTCCTCGGCGGCGCGGATGTCGGGCCGGCGGCGCAGCAGTTCGCCGGGCGTGCCGGGGTCGAAGCGCGCCGGCAGCGCCGGCAGCGGCCGTACCGACGACAGCTCGCCGAGCAGGGCGTCGGGCGTGCGTCCGGTCAGCACCGCCAGCCGATGCATGGTGACGGCCTCGGCCGCCTCCAGTGCCGGCACCCGTGCCAGGGTGCTCTCCAGCTGGGCGCGGGCGCGGGCGGTGTCGAACTCGGTGCCGCGGCCGGCGTCCAGGCGGGCGTCGACCAGGCGCAGGGTCTCGCGCTGGTTGTCGGCATTCTCGCGCGCGACCTGCAAGCGTGCCTGCAGTCCGCGCAGTTCGACATAGCCGCTGACGACCTCGCCGACGATCGCCACCTGCAACGCTTCCAGGTCGGCGGCCGAGGCGGCGGTGTCGGCGCGCTGCGACTCGACCTCGCGACGCACCCGACCGAACAGGTCCAGCTCCCAGCTGGCGCTGATCCCGGCCTGGTAGGACTCGATGTCGCGATCGCCGCGGGCGACGCCGGGCATCTGGTCGGCGCTGCTGCGCGACTCGCCGCCCTGGGCGTTGGCGGTCACGGTCGGGAAGTGGTCGAACTTCGCGCCGCGCAGCAGGGCATTGGCGCGGTCGTAGCGGGCCAGGGCGATGCGAAGGTCGTGGTTGGCGACCAGCGCCTCGTCGACCAGGCCGTTCAACTGCGGATCGCCGAGCGACTCCCAGAACGCGGCGTTGGCGTCCGGCGTCGGCTTGATGTCGCCGGCGGCGGCCGCGGCCCGCTGGCCGAACTGCGGCGGATGCGGCAGCTCCGGTCTCACGTGGTCGGGACCGACCGCGCAGGCGGCCAGGGCGAGCGTCAACGCGCTCGCGGCCAGCGGGACCGCCGCGCGGCGGAGCGGGTTGCGGATTCGCAGATCAGACATGGGTCGTCTCCAGCGCGGCGTCGCCGCGATCGTCGGCCGGCGTGCGTCCGCGCTCGCGCCGGCTGACCAGCTTGCGCAGGGCGACGTAGAACACCGGGGTCAGGAACAGGCCGAACAGGGTCACACCGAGCATGCCGGCGAACACCGCCACGCCCAGCGCCTGGCGCACCTCGAAGCCGGCGCCGCTGCCCAGCACCAGCGGCACCACCGCCGCGGTGAAGGTGATCGAGGTCATGATGATCGGGCGCAGACGCAGGCGGCAGGCTTCCAGCGCCGCCTCGACGATGCCGCGGCCCTGCATTTCCAGCTCGCGGGCGAACTCGACGATCAGGATCGCGTTCTTGCACGCCAGTCCGATCAGCACCACCAGGCCGACCTGCACGAAGATGTTGTTGTCGCCGCCGGCGAACCATACGCCCAGCAACGCCGACAGCATGCACATCGGCACGATCAGGATCACCGCCAGCGGCAGGGTCCAGCTCTCGTACAGCGCCGCCAGCACCAGGAACACCAGCAGCACCGCCAGCGGGAACACCACCAGCGCGGCATTGCCCTGGGTCGCCTGCTGGTAGCTCAGGTCGGTCCACTCGATCTCCATGCCGTTGGGCAGCACCTGCCCGGCCAGTGCGTCCAGGGTGTCCATGGCCTGCGCCGAGGACAGCACCCGCGGGTCGGACTCGCCGGCCAGGTCGGCGGCGGGATAGCCGTTGTAGCGCAGCACCGGATCGGGGCCGAAGGTCTCGCGGATGTCGACCACCGAACCGATCGGCACCATCTCGCCGTGGTCGTTGCGGGTGCGCAGGTTGGCGATGTCGTCGACGCCGTCGCGGAACGGGGCGTCGGCCTGGGCGATCACCTGCCAGGTGCGGCCGAACTGGTTGAAGTCGTTGACGTAGGCCGAGCCCAGGTAGGTCTGCAGGGTCTCGAACACGCCGGTCAGCGGCACGCCCTGGGCCTTGGCCTTGACCCGGTCGACCGAGGCGTCCAGCTGCGGCACGTTGGCCTGGTAGCTGGTGATCGGGAAGCCCATGCCGGGACTCTGCGAGATCGCGCCCTGGAAACCGTTGACCGCGTTCTGCAGCGCGCCGTAACCCAGGCCGGCACGGTCCTCGATGAACATCTGGTAGCCCGAACCGTTGCCCAGGCCGAGGATCGGCGGCGGCATGAACGAGAACGCGAAGCCTTCCTGCAACGCCCCGATCTTCTGGTTGATCTCGGCATTGATCTCCTCGGCGCTGCGGCTGCGCTCGCTGAACGGCTTCAGCGGCAGGAACACCACGCCGGTGTTGGGCGTGTTGGTGAACTGCAGTGCGTTCAGGCCCGGGAACGCGATGGTGTGGGCGACGCCCTCGGTCTCCATCGCGATCTCGCCGACCTTCTTCAGCATCGCGTCGGTGCGGTCGAGCGAAGCGCCCTCGGGCAGCTTCACGCCGGCCATCAGGTACAGCTTGTCCTGCACCGGAATGAAGCCCGGCGGCACCACCTTGAGCATCATCCCGGTCGCCAGCAGCAGGCCCAGGTAGACCACGAACACCGCGCCGCGCTTGCCCAGCGAACGCGACACCGCGCTCTGGTACTTCTCCGAGCTGGAGCCGAAGAAGCGGTTGAACGGACGGAACACCCAGCCGAACAGACGGTCGATCAGACGGGTGAGCCGGTCCTTGGGCGCGTCGTGCGGCTTGAGCAGCATCGCCGCCAGCGCCGGCGACAGGGTCAGCGAATTGATCGTCGAGATCACCGTGGAGATCGCGATGGTCACCGCGAACTGGCGGTAGAACTGGCCAGTGACGCCGGACAGGAACGCCATCGGGATGAACACCGCGCACAGCACCAGGCCGATCGCGACGATCGGACCGGACACCTCGCGCATCGCCTGGTGCGCGGCCGCCAGCGGGGTCAGTCCTTCCTCGATGTTGCGCTCGACGTTCTCCACCACCACGATCGCATCGTCGACGACGATGCCGATCGCCAGCACCAGGCCGAACAGGGTCAGGGTGTTGATCGAGAAGCCCAGCAGGTACAGCGCGGCGAAGGTGCCGACCACCGACACCGGCACCGCGATCAGCGGAATGATCGACGCGCGCCAGGTCTGCAGGAACAGGGTCACCACCAGCACCACCAGCAGGACCGCTTCCAGCAGGGTCTTGACCACCGACTTGATCGAATCGCGGACGAAGATCGTGGTGTCGTACACCGCTTCGTAGCCCACACCCTCGGGGAAGCGCTGCGACAGCTCTTCCATCGTCGCGATCACGGTCTCCTGGATCTGCAGCGCGTTCGCGCCCGGCGCCTGGAAGATGCCGATGCCGACCGCCTCCTTGCCGTCCAGCTGCGAGCGCAGGGTGTAGTCGCCGGCGCCCAGCTCCAGTCGGGCGACGTCGCGCAGACGCACCACCTCGCCGTCGCTGCCGCTCTTGAGCACGATGTCGCCGAACTCCTGTTCGGTGGTCAGGCGGCCCTGGGCGTTGATCAGGGTCAGGAAATCGCTGCTGGGCATCGGCTCGGCGCCGATCTGGCCGGCGGAGACCTGCACGTTCTGTTCGCGCATCGCCGCCAGCACGTCGCCGGCGGTCAGGCCGCGCGCGGCGATCCGGTCCGGGTCCAGCCATGCGCGCATCGCGTAGTCGCCGCCGCCGAACACCTGGGCGTCGCCGACGCCGGAGATCCGCGCCAGCGCGTCCTTGACGTGCAGCCGCGCGTAGTTGCGCAGGTACAGGGTGTCGTAGCGGCCGTCCTCGGAGGTCAGGTGCACGACCATCAGGAAGGTCGGCGACTGCTTCTGGGTGGTCACGCCCTGCCGGCGCACGTCCTCGGGCAGTCGCGCCAGCGCCTGGCTGACCCGGTTCTGCACGCGCACGGTCGCGTCGTCGGCGTCGGTGCCGGGACGGAAGGTGGCGGTGATCTGCAGCACGCCGTCGGAGCCGGCGACGGACTTGATGTACATCATGTCCTCGACGCCGTTGATGGCTTCCTCCAGCGGCGTCGCCACGGTCTCGGCGATCACCTTGGGATTGGCGCCCGGGTACACGGTGCGCACGACCACCGACGGCGGCACCACTTCGGGGTACTCGCTGATCGGCAGGTTGGGTATCGAGATCAGGCCGACGGCGAAGATCACGATCGACAGCACCGCCGCGAAGATCGGCCTGTCGATGAAGAATTTGGAAAAGTCCATGAGGGTTCCTCGCGGTGCTGGGCCGCAACGGTTCGGGTCCGCGTCGACGACGCGGAACTTCGTGGATTCGTTTGTCCCCTGCCCTGTGGATCCCCTGGGCGGGGGGTGTGGTGGACGCGGGTCTGCCGGCCCTTCCGCACACCGGGGGAGGGAATGCGCGAAAGGGCCGGCGCCGCTATACCGCTGGGGGAATCAGGCGCCGGACGAGTACGGCGTTACTGCATGCCCCCGGCGGGCCCAGCCTGTTCGGTCGTGCCCTGCGCGCTGGCCACCTGCGCACCGTCCGCGGACGACTTTCCGGCGGCCGTCTCTGGCGTTGCGGTCTGGTCTTGCGGCTCCTGGCCCATCTCGACCGTGGTCGGCGCGACCGGCATGCCCGGGAAGAAGATCTTCTGCACCCCGTGCACGACCACCTTGTCGCCGGCCTCCAGTCCGCTGGTGACCTCGCGCAGGTCGCCGACATCGCGGCCCAGCTGCACGTCCTTGCGCACGGCGGTGTTGCCCTCGCCCAGCACGTAGACGTACTTGCGGTCCTGGTCGGTCAGCACCGCCTTCTCGTCGATCAGCATCGCGCTGTGGCTGTCGCGACCCTGCAGCTGCACCCGCGCGAACAGGCCGGGGGTCAGCAGACGGTCGGGGTTGGGCAGCACCGCGCGGGCGCGGATGGTGCCGGTGCCGGTGTCGATGCGGTTGTCGACGAAATCGACCCGGCCTTCGTGCGGGTGGCCGTCCTCGCCGGCCAGGCCGACGCGCACGGCGTTGTCCTCGACCGCGCGCTTGCCGCCGGCCTGGGCGCTGTAGCGCTGCCAGGTCTGCTCGTCGGCCTCGAAGTAGACGTGGACCGGATCCAGCGAGACCAGGGTGGTCAGCACGGTGGCGTCGGCCTGGGCGAGGTTGCCGGCGGTGACCAGGGCGCGGCCGGCGCGGCCGGCGATCGGTGCGCGGACCTCGGTGAACTGCAGGTCCAGGCGCGCGTTGGCGACCGCGGCCTCGGCGGCGCGCACCGCGGCCTCGGCCTGCGAGCGGCCGGCGCGGCGGGACTCGAACTCCTCGCGCGAGATCGCCTTGGCCTCGACCAGCGACTGCGCGCGCCTGTCCTGGGTGCGCGCCAGCTGGGCCTCGCTGCGCGCGCGCGCCAGTTCGGCCTGGGCGCGTTCGAGTTCGGCGCGGTAGCGGCGCTGGTCGATCACGAACAGCAGATCGCCCTTGGCGACCTCCTGGCCTTCGTCGAAGGCGACGCGCTCGACGTAGCCGCTGACCCGCGGGCGCAGTTCGACGCTCTCGATGGCGCTGACCCGGCCGGTGAATTCGTCCCAGGGCCGCACGTCCTGGTTCAGGACCTGGGCGACGCTGACCTCGGCCGGCGGCATCGCATCGGGGGTGGAGGCCTGGCTGCCGCAGCCGGCGACGACCAGGGAGATCGCCGCGCTCAGGGCCAGCACCAGGGCCAGCGACGGCAGACCGCTCCGCAGGCCGGCACCGGAACGCGCCATGCGCCGGGACGGCGTGGAAATCGGGGTGACGTGGGGATTCATGAAGGGCGTTCCTTGTCTTGAAGCGGGGAGGAGGATGCGGAAGGTGTCGGAGCGCCGGCGCCCTGACCGTCGACGCCACGCGACAACGGCCGGGGCGCCAGCAGGTTCATCAACAGCGTGCGCGCGGACTGCTGACAGCCTTCTGGCAGCAGCTCCGGCACGGATGCGGTGCCGGTGGCGTCGCGCTCCTGGGGAAGCGACGATCCGGCCGCCGCGGTTTCGACAGCCGGGTCCGACGGCGACTTGCGGTCGCCGTCGTAGCGGACGATCGCCGAGGGAATCCGCGGCTGGCCCTCGCGATCGACCAGGGCCAGCGCCTGTTGGCCGACCGCCAGCGCGCTGGGCCACTGCGGGCAGCAGCTCTGCTTGCGCCGCGCGGCGGTGTTGACCGGGCTGTCGACGGTCAGCAGCTGCACACGCACGCCCTGGGCCCGGGCCTCGTCGTGCAGCACCCGGGTCAGCATGCGCAGGGCCGCGGCGGCGATCGAACGATGGCCGTAGCCGGCCCAGGGATGCTCGCCGCCGGGGCCGCCGATCAGCACATAGGTGCTGTTGCGGCCGCGCTCGGCCAGCAATGGCAGCAGGTAGCGGGCCGCGGCCAGGTGCGGCAGCAGATCCTCGTCCAGCCGTCGACGAAGTTGTTCGGCCGGCTGGCCGAGCAGGCGCCCGGCCTGGGAGTGCCCGCAGACGCAGGCGATCACCCCGGCCAGCGGGCGGTCGAGCCGACGCAGGCGTTCGGCCAGCTGCTCGCCGCCGGCGTCGTCGGCGACCGAGCCCGGCAGCAGCGTCAGCAGCGACTTCGGCGCCAGCGGCCGCAGGCTTTCGAGCGCGTCGGCGTCGCGGGCAACCGCGATCACCGGGCGACCGCGGTCCAGCGCGGCGCGGACCACGCCGCGGCCGATGCCGCCGCTGGCGCCGAGCACGACCACCGGCAGCGACGAGGGCGGTGACGGGAGCACCATCCCGTTCATGGGATTTTCACTCCCGTCAGTGGGACATTATCCCGCTGGCGGGCCAAGTCGACCAGGGCCGCCAGGGCCGGCAGCAGCAGCAGCGCGATCGGCAGCAGCAGCACGAAGGCCAGGGTCCACAGCACCATCCAGGCCTCGCCGGGACCGTCCGACAGCCCTTCCCCAAGCACGATGAATGCCGGCCAGGCCAGTACGGACATGGCAATCAGCATCAGCGGCAGGTACACGCGGCGGAGGGTACGGGGGGCCAACATGGCGGCGGGGCTCGGAGGGAATGGTGGCCAGACTACGCCGATGACCGGCACTTGATTAGCCGGCAAATGAGGGAATAATTGTTCCGTAACCGGTCCAATCCCTCCCCTCTCCACCTGGAACCCCCTCATGGCCCGCGACCTCAACGACACCCTGATCTTCGTCAAGGTGGTGGAAGCCGGCAGCTTCATCGCCGCCGCCCGCACCCTGCGCCTGCCCAAGACCACCGTCAGCCGCAAGGTGCAGGAGCTGGAAACCCGCCTCGGCGCGCAGCTGCTGCACCGGACCACCCGCAAGCTCGGCCTGACCGAGGCCGGCAACGTCTACTTCGAGCACTGCCAGCGGATCGCCCGCGAGCTGGACGAGGCCGAGAGCGCGGTCGGCCAGCTGCAGGCCGGCCCGCGCGGCTGGCTGCGGGTGACCGTGCCCTACTCGATGGGCATCGACCGGATCGCGCCCTTGCTGGGCGAGTTCCACGCCCGCCATCCGGAAGTCCGGATCGAGATGCTGCTCAGCAACGACACCCTCGACCTGGTCGGCCGGGAGATCGATGTCGCCCTGCGCATCGGCACCCTGCCCGACTCCAACCTGGTCGCGCGCCGGCTGGCGGTGCTGCGCAGCCAGGTCTATGCCAGCCCGCACTACATCGAGCGTCACGGCGAACCGCTGCACCCCGGCGACCTGCAGCACCATCGCACCCTCGCCTTCCCGAAGTCGCGGCGCAGCGGCGGTCAGTACGCCTGGGCGCTGGACGACGGCAACGGGCTGCAGGACTTCACCGTCGATCCGATCATGGTCGCCAACGACCCGGCCGCGCTGCGCGGTGCGCTGTTGTGCGGCGAGGCAATGATGATGGCCGCCGACGTGATGGTCCGCACCCACGTCGAGCAGGGCTATCTCAAGCGCGTGCTGGCCGGCTGGACCGGTCCGGAATACGACTTCAACGCGGTGTTCCCGCGCGGTCACGTGCAGTCGCCGAAGGTGCGCGCCTTCGTCGATTTCCTGGTCGAGCGGGTCAATCTCGACGTCGACTACATGCAGCACATGTGTCCGGACATGCGCCGCAGCTGCCAGCTCGGCAAGGAGGCGCAGGCCGCGGCGGTCAAGGCCGAGCTGGCCAAGGTCACGGCGGGCAAGCCGACTGGCACCAGCGAAGACGAGGCCGAGGACGAGGCCACGACGGTCTGATCGCCCGATTCCCCGTCGCCGCCGCACGCGGCGGCCTTGCACAAAAGCGGACGGCGGACCCTCTCGGGTCCGCCGTCGCGTCATCCAGCGCCGGAAACGGCCGGGTCAGGGCTTGACCGGCGCCTCGGCGTACTTCTTGGTCATCCACCACTGCTGCAGCAGGCCCAGGGTGCCGTTGGTGACCCAGTACAGGACCAGGCCGGCCGGGAAGAAGGCGAACATCACGCCGAACACCAGCGGCATGAACTGCATCATCTTCTGCTGCATCGGGTCCATGCCGCTCATCGGGGTCAGCTTCTGGGTCGCCCACATCACCGCCATGTTGATCACCGGCAGGACGAAGAACGGATCGCGCGCGGTCAGGTCCTGGATCCACAGCATCCACGGCGCGTGGCGCAGCTCGACCGACTCCAGCAGCACCCAGTACAGCGCCAGGAACACCGGCATCTGCACCAGCATCGGCAGACAGCCGCCGACCGGGTTGATCTTCTCCTTCTTGTACAGCTCCATCATCGCCTGCTGGAACTTCTGGCGGTCGTCGCCGTAGCGCTCCTTCAGCGCGGCGATGCGCGGCTGGAACTTGCGCATCTTCGCCATCGACTTGTACTGCGCCTTCGACAGCGGGTACATGACCGCCTTGATGATCACCACCAGGCCGATGATCGACCAGCCCCAGTTGCCGAGCAGATTGTGGATCTTCTCCAGCAGCCAGAACAGCGCGTTGGCCAGGGCGGCGAAGACGTCGAAGCGGCTGTAGTCGACCGCGCGGTCCAGGCCCTTCACGTCCTGCGCCTTGATGCCCTCGACCAGCTTGGGGCCGACCCACAGGCGCGCGTCGGTGGCGGCGGTGCCGCCGGCGGCGACGTTGAACGAAGGCCCGCGCGATTCGATCCCGTAACGGCCGTTGCCTTGTTCGAGCACGAACAGCGAGGCCTGGTCCTGCTGCGGGATCCAGGCGGCGAAGAAGTGGTGCTGCAGCATCGCCACCCAGCCGCCGGTGACGGTGCGATTGAGCGGACCGTCGTCGACGAAGTCGTCGTACTTGCGACGGTTGTAGCCGTCGGCCTCGTCGTACCAGACCGCGCCCTGGAAGCTGTAGCTCTCCGCGCTCATCGGTCCGGTCTTGTGGACCACCGCCGGCACCCGGTCGAGCTCGCGGTAGATGTAGCCCTGCCACGGCTGGCTGCCGTTGTTGATCACCTCGTCGCGCACGCCGATCGCGTAGTCGCCGCGCTTGAACACATAGCTGCGGCGGATGGTCACGCCGTTGGCGCCGGTCCACAGATAGGGCACGACGACCTGGTCCTGGCCCTCGCCGAGGGTGAAGTCGCGGACCGCGCCCTCGAGCCGGAAGCCGCCGTCGTGACCGGGCGCGCCCTGGGCGCTGCTCCAGCCGCTGCGGGCGACGAAGTACTGGACCGGGTCCTGGGTGAACAGCCGCACCGGCGGGCTGTCGTCCTCGGCGGTCTGGCCGTAGCCGATCAGGTCGACCTGGCGCAGTTCGCCGCCGCTGAGCTGGATCCGGAACAGGTCGGTGGTGACGCTGACCGCCGGGTCGGTACCGGTCGCGCTGGCCGCCACGGCCGGGTTGGCCGGCGCCTGGCTGGTCGCGCTGGGAATGCCGTCGGCCGATGCCGGACCGGTGTTGCCGGGCACCGCCGGATCGGCGGCCGGCACCGCCGTCGCCGCCGCGGGTGTCGCGGGCGTCTGCTCCTTGTTCCACTCCATCCACAACAAGGTCGCCGTCATCAGCCAGGCGAGGATCAGGAAGACGCGGGTTTGGTTCATGCGATCGGACTCACAGGAAACTTGGCAATGGGAGACGGGCAACCGGAAGGCGGCGCTGGCAGCGGCCGCCGGCAATCGGGCCCGGCGATGGAGCGGGAAGCGTCATGCGGCCAACCCCACAGGTATTGGGTCCGGATCGGCGCAGGCAAGCTCACCCGGGCATGCTCACCGGCCAGGATGACCGGAAGTGCTGCCGGGAGGAGATGAGGGTGCTTCGCCGGACGGCTTGGCGCGCATTGTGCCGGCCGCCTGCGGGCGGGGCAACGCACCGGCGCGCTGCAGCAGCTGTTCGAAGGCCTGGCGCAGGGCCTCGGCGGGCAGGCGCGCGGCGCCAACGCGGGCGACCAGGACGTAGTCGCCGGCGGGCAGCCGTTCGCGGTGCGATCGGAAGGTTTCGCGCAACGCGCGCTTGATGCGGTTGCGTCCGACCGCACGCGGGTCGACCTTGCGCGAGACCGCCAGGCCCAGGCGCGGCTCGCCCGGATCGTCCGGCAGCGCCGGCCCGACGGCATCGTCGAGGCGATAATGCAGGGCAAGCACGGGCAGCGCCACGCGCCGGCCGTGCTTGAAGGTGCGATCGAAGTCTTTACGCGCGCGAACCCGCGCGGTGCGCGGGAAGCGGTAGGACGTCATTGCAAGCCGCGGCGTACCGGACGGGCGCTGATCCGAGCAGCGGATCCCGGCCCGGCAACCACGTCCCGACTCAGGCGCAGAGGCGCTTGCGGCCCTTGGCGCGGCGGCGGGCGAGAATCTTGCGGCCGTCGGCGGTCGCCATGCGCGCACGGAAACCGTGGTCGCGCTTGCGCTTGAGGTTGCTGGGCTGGAAAGTGCGCTTGGTGGCCATGGGTCGGCTCTGCGAATGCGGGAAATAGAGAACCGCGAAGTCTAGCCGGGGTCCCGGGCCAGGTCAAGGTAAGACCCGGACGCGCCACCCGGGCGCCACCGCGGGGGCCGCGCCTAAGCGACGCCGGTAGCGCCCGGCGCCGGCGCTCGCCACAGCTCCGCCGGACGCATCCGTCGACAAGCACCCGCCTGGGAACACCCGCTCCGGAACCGGTTTGCGGCCATGCCTTCGCCACCGCGCCCTACGTCCCGCGCCCGTCGGCGATTGCCGTCCGGGACGCGCTTCCCGCGTCCGCCGGCCACCCGCCACGTGATAGTCTGGCCGACCCCCACCGCCCCGTGCGCGCGACGCCGCAGGCTTCGCGTGCCGGTGCTTTTCGCAACAACGGAACACACCCATCGACGCT